>CAXULW010000015.1:0-77127 GCA_964252015.1 uncultured Jatrophihabitantaceae bacterium
AACGAGTTCAGCCGCAACGGCCGGCGCTCCGGGCTCACGTTCGCGCCGGAGGGTGGTTCGGAACGGCTGCGCCGCGTGATCAACAAGATGGTGTCCAAGGACGACCTGATCGGGACGGTGACGGCCGCTTACGCGCAGGGCTGGCGCCAGGTCAAGCTCTACTTCATGTGCGGCCTGCCCACCGAGACGGATGAGGACGTTCTCGAAATCGCGGAGATGGCCAAGGACGTCATCCGGGCCGGCCGCAGCGCGACCGGCACCCGCGACATCCGCTGCACCGTGTCCATCGGCGGCTTCGTGCCCAAGCCGCACACCCCGTTCCAATGGGCGGCCCAGTGCCCGCCGGAGACCGTCGACGCCCGGCTGCGCAAGCTGCGCGACGCCATCAACTCCGACCGTTCGTTGGGCCGCAACATCGGCATGCGCTATCACGACGGCGAGCCCTCGCTGGTCGAGGGCCTGCTCTCGCGCGGCGACCGCCGGGTCGGCGCGGTGATCCGGCGGGTGTGGGCCGAGGGCGGGCGTTTCGACGGGTGGAGCGAGCACTTCTCGTTCGCGCGCTGGATGTCCGCGGCCGAGCAGGAGCTGAGCCCGCACGGCGTCGACGTGGCGTTCTACACGACCCGCGAACGGTTCGAGGACGAGATCCTGCCCTGGGACCACCTGGACTCCGGCCTGGACAAGCAGTGGCTCTGGGACGACTGGCAGGACGCGCTCACCGGCTTCGAGCAGGACGACTGCCGCTGGACGCCCTGCTTCGACTGCGGCGTCTGCACGACCATGGGCACCGACATCCAGGTCGGGCCCACGGGCCGTTCGCTGCTCCCGCTGGCGACCAAAACTCCGTAACCGGCCCGAATCGGGTGCACAGAGGGACAGCTGGCGTCCATCTGTGCACCCGGTTCGTGGGTTGCCGGGCGGGAAACGCACTGTTAACACGGCGGCCATTGCTGATGGCACCCGGGCCGTACAGAGTCTGCACGTGACCCTGGCCCGGAGGACGACATGACCAGCATCATCGACATTCCCGAAACCGACCCGACCCGCAACTACGGGGCCAAGATCGCCGCGGTCGAACCGGGTGGCGTCGAACCGATCCCGCTGGATGAGCGCCACGGCCAGCCGATCCAGCTGCTCTGGACGTGGACCTCGCCGAACATGGAGTTCGCCACGGTCGGCGTCGGCATCCTCGGCCCGCTGGCGTTCGGACTGTCGTTCTGGGAGTCGTTCCTGGCCATCGTGCTCGGCACCGCGCTGGGCTCGGGCGCGCAGGGGCTGCTGTCCAGCTGGGGTCCCAAGCACGGCGTGCCGCAGATGGTGATCAGCCGCAGCGCCTTCGGCTTCTTCGGCAACATCCTGCCGGCCGGACTGAACGCGGTGGTTGCGGGCATCGGCTGGTTCGCGGTGAACAGCATCAGCGGGGCGCTCGCGCTGCACGCCCTGGTCGGCAGCCTGCCCAAGGGCTTGTGCCTGATCCTGGTGGTCGCGGTCGAACTGCTGGTCGCGTTCTTCGGTCACAACCTCGTCCAGGCGTTCGAGCGGTTTGCGTTCCCGGTACTGACCGTCATCTTCGTCGTGGTCAGCATCTGGGTCTTGACCAAGGCCCACCCCGGGCAGTCGCACCACACCATTCCCGGTGGTTTCCTGGTCATGCTCGGCGCGACGTTCGGCTACGCCGCGGGCTGGAACCCCTACGCCGCCGACTACACGCGCTATCTGGCGCCCAGGACGCCGGGTCGTCTGGTCGGTTTCTACGCGGGGCTCGGGGTCTTCGCGTCGTGCGTGCTGCTGGAGACGGCCGGCGCCGCCGCGGTGACGGCCACACCGATCGACAAGGTCGTGTTCGATCCCTCGCTGTTCACCAACCTGGTGCCGACCTGGATCGGCAAGCTGACTCTGCTCGCCGTGGTCATCGGCGCCATCTCGGCCAACGCGCTGAACATGTACTCCGGGTCGATCTCGTTCATGACCCTCGGCCTGCGGCTGCCGACCAACGGTGCCCGCGCCGCCGTCGCGCTCGTCCTGGGCGTGATCGGCCTGATCGTGGCGTTCCCCGGCATCAACAACGCCGGGAGCAACTACGAGAACTTCCTACTCGTCATCTCCTACTGGATCGGGCCGTGGCTGGGCGTGGTCTTCGTCGACTGGGTGCTGCGGCGCGGCACCAGCATCACCGCCATCATCGAGGACCGCAAGTACCTGAACTGGGCCGGTCCGATCGCCATGTTCGTGGCCAGCGTCGTCTCGATCTGGCTGTTCTCCAACCAGACCAAGTACCAGGGCCTGATCGTCAAGCACCACCCCGCCGTCGGTGACCTCACGTTCGAGGTCGGCTTCCTGATCGCGGCGGCGCTGTACCTGGTCCTGTTCATGGCGACCAAGCCGGCGCTCGGTCCGGCCGAGACCGAGGCCGCCCCCGCCCGCTTGCGATGACCGCGATCGATCCGCAGGCCGGGCTCGCGGTGGCCGTGGCCGAGGCTCGGGCCGGGCTGGCCGAGGGGGGCATCCCGATCGGGGCGGCGCTGTTCGGGGCGGACGGGGCGCTGCTGGGACGCGGGCACAACCGGCGCGTACAGGACGGCGATCCGGCGATGCACGGTGAGACGTCGGCGTTCCGCAACGCCGGTCGGCAACCGACCTACCGCGGCACGACGATGGTGACCACGCTGTCGCCGTGCTGGTTCTGCAGCGGGCTGGTGCGCCAGTTCGGCATCTCCCGCGTGGTGATCGGGGAGGCGCGCACGTTCTACGGCGGCCACGACTGGCTGGCCGAGCACGGCGTCGAGATCGTGCTGGTCGACGACGCTGAGTGCGTAGCCATGATGACCGAGTTCATCGCCGCCAACCCGGCCCTCTGGAACGAGGACATCGGCGTCTAGACCCCCGGGTCCCGCCCCGCCCGCCAACCGCTCGGCCGTCCACCCGGCCCAGCCGCAGCCGCAGGACCGCTGGGGGTTGGCCCCGGTGCAGTCGCGGCCCCGCGTGTCGCGACTGCTACGGGGCCAACGCTCGACCGTCGGCCCGGCCCACCCCGGGGCGGGCCGGGCCGTCAGCGGTAGAGCTTGTCGGCGTAGGTCGGGCCGTAGTACTGCTTGAGGGTCTCGATGCTGTCCTCGGGCCGTTCCAGCTTCTGGGCGATGCGGGCGCGGCTGGGCAGTGTGCCGGCCGCCTGGCCCCACGACTTCGGCTGCCACAGCTTGGCGCGCAGGAACGACTTGGAGCAGTGGAAGAAGACTTCCTCGACGTCGACGAGCATGGCCAGCTGGGGACGGTGGCCCTTCACCACGAGGTCGTCGAAGAACGGCGCCTCGCGCACCAGCCGCGCGCGGCCGTTGATCCGCAGCGTGTCGCCGCGCCCGGGCACCAGGAAGATCAGTCCGACGTGCGGGTTGACCAGGACGTTGAGGAACCCGTCCACCCGGCGGTTGCCCGGACGATCGGCCAGGACGATCCGGCGGTCGTCGAGCACGAGCGTGGCGCCGGGTGGATCGCCTTTGGGGGAGACGTCACAGCGGCCATCGGCGTCGCTGGTGGCCAGCAGGGCGAACGGCGATGCCGCCAGCCACTGCCGGTCGACCTCGTCCAGCGACGTGCGCACCTTGCCCGCGACCCGGGCCGACGGCGTGCCGACCAGGTCGCGCAACTCCTCGACGGTGTCAATGAACTGCATCTGCGCCACATCGGTCATGCCCCCAATTGTCGCAGCCGCCGACTGAACGACGACTTCGCGCCCGGCAGGGACGCGATCGAGCTACTAATCGCGTCCCTGGCGGGCGCGAAGTCCACAGCGGCCGAGCCAGCCAGCGGCCGACCTCGCGGGCCAGCAGCTCGTCGGGACGCTCGCGGCGGACGGCCAGCCGGGACGCCCCGTTGCGGCAGAGCACCACCGGCGGCCGCAGCGCCCCGTTGTAGTTGTTCGCCATCGTGAAGCAGTAGGCGCCGGTGACCGGCACCACGACCAGGTCGTCCAGGTGCGGATCCCGCAGCTGGGCTCCGGGCACGAGCACGTCGCCGGACTCGCAGTGCCGACCGACCAGGTCCACCGTGGTCACCGGCGCGTCCCACGGACCGAGCACGAACGGCTCGTACCGCTGCCCGTACAGGGACGGTTCGAGGTTGTCGCCCATGCCACCGTCCACGGCCACGTGCACGCGCCGACCCCGTTTGATCGTCACCACGCGGTAGACCGTCACCTGGCTGCGGGCGACCATCGAGCGCCCGGGTTCGACCATGATGCGGATGTCGGTACCCAGATGAAGGTGAGCCGCGGTGACCAACCGCTCGGCCCAGTCCTCGACGTGAACATCGGGATCACCTGTGACATAGGGGATTCCGAGCCCGCCGCCGAAGTCGTAAACCTTGAATCGTTCCAGCGCGGCCAAGGCGGCAACCTCGGCCTCGAACTGGTCGAGGTCGAACACCTGCGAACCGATGTGGGCGTGCAGGCCCTGCAGATCGATCATCTGTTCGCGGCGCATCCGGGCGATCGCCGCGGGCACCTGATGAAGCGGGACGCCGAACTTGGAGTCGACGCCGCCGGTGGCCAGCGCGGCGTGCGTCCTCGACTCCACGCCGGGGCTGACCCGCAGCAGCACCGGCGTCGGCGTGTCGGCCCACCGGGCGAGACGGTCGATGTCGTCGAACCCGTCGACGACGACGTGCCCGATGCCGGCGTCCAGCGCGGCCCGGATGTCCGCGTCGGTCTTGGCGTTGCCGTGCATAAGGATCGTCGCCGGATCTGCGCCCGCAGCCTGAGCCATCCGGAGCGCGCCGGCTCCGACCACGTCGTTGCCCAGACCCTCCTCGACCAGGACGCGGATCACCGACGCCGACGGGTAGGCCTTGGCCGCGAAGTAGACGTGGCTGTCCGCGTGCAGCGCGGCGAAGGTCGTGCGGAACAGCTGAGCCCGTTGCCGCAGGGCCTGTTCGTCGATGACGTACGCCGGTGTGCCGTACTCCGCGGCCACCGCCCGCAGGGAGCAGCCGCCGAGGAGCAGGTCGTCCCCGTCGATGGTGGCCGACGCCGGCCACAACTCGTTGCTCAGGGCAGCCATGCAGCAAGGTTGACGATCCGGGTGGTCTGCGTCGGGCTGAAGTTGTCGTCACTGATCAGGCTGAGCCGGGCCAGATAGCCGGTGTCGCCGGGCAGCCGGGTGGCGCGCACGGTCAGGCCCTCGAAGTTGTCCATCAGCGGGTTGACCTGGGTCTCCTTCGACGGCGCGCCCAGGCTGGGGCACGCAGTGACGTCGACGACCAGTTGCTTGCTGACGACGTCCGCCGGTGCCTGCGACAGGTTGGCCACGCCGGCGACGTTGGGCGCGGACGCCACCGTGGTCACCGCGTAGAGCTCGACGCTGTTGCCGGTGTCGGGGGAGAAGGCCGCCTCCATGACCAGCAGGCGGCCGCGGTCGTAGGCCTGCACCTCGGAGATCCGGTTGCCCGGCTCGACCTGGTAGCCGATCTGCTTGGCCAGCTGGTAGCTCCCGTTCGCACCGCGGCGGTAGATCAGGAACCGACGGTAGGTGTCGTCGCCGGTCGCCGAGATGTCGCCGCTGAGCGTGCCCTCCATCGCGGCCACGATCTGCTGCCCGTCCGGGCTGATGGTCAGGCCCTCCAGCGTGGCGTTGGACGTCGCCTGGCCGGCCGGGGCGACCTGGAACCGGGCCGGCACGGGCAGTTGCGACTTCTGCACCCCGTTCCGGGCGAAGATGCGGATCGACGGCTCGGTCTCCGAGCTGACCAGGTAGTCGCCGTCGGGCAGGACGGCCAGGCCCTCGTTGTCGGCGGTCACGCCGGTGTAGGCGGTGCCGTCGGCCTGGCGCAGTACCAGCGGGGCGCGGACTACGTGCGGCGAGCTGAGGTCGCGGTAGAACCACAGCCGGGACGGGTCGGTGCCGTGGTTGTCGACGCTTGACACGTAGGCGTGCGAGCGCGCGTCGTAGGCGATGTCGGACAACCCGCCGAGCGTGGCCCCGCCCAGGGTGAACTTGTCGAGGGCGTCGCTGTAGCTCAGGGCCAGACCGTCCGGCGGGCAACTGCGCCCGGTCGCAGCGCTGGCGGCCGCGGAGCGGGCTTGGGGCGCGGCGCCGGCTGCCGTCGGTACGAGCGCCGCTGCGACTGTGGTGATGACGGCGGCCGCGGCGGTCAGGGCGCGACGGCTGGGGTGGGTGACGTGGAGCATGCGGGCCTCCGCGGATCGGCTTTGTGTCCAGCTTGTTTGTGTCCAGCTTGTTCTACGCCGTCGCCCCCGCCGCCGCCCAGACCTAGTCGAGGAACCGGGCCGGGAGTTCACCCGCCGTTCGACCCGGCGTCACCGCGCCGCCTCTGGCGAACGAGGACGACTGAGTGCGCGCGGCGGGGTCAACGTCCGCGGCGGGATACTGGCGGCATGGCTCGTCGCGTGCCCGAGGGGCCACCACCACCGCCGACCGTCCAACGGGTGCGGGTGAAATACACCAAGAGCGGCCGGCTGCGGTTCACGTCACACCGCGACTTCGCCCGGGCGCTGGAGCGGGCACTGCGCCGCGCCGAGGTGCCGATCGCGTTCTCGGCCGGGTTCAGTCCCCACCCCAAGATCTCCTACATCGGCGCCGCGCCGACCGGGGTCTCCAGCGCGGCGGAGTACCTCGAGCTGGGGCTGGCTCAGCTGGTGGACCTCGACACGCTACGGGCGCGGCTCGACGCCGCCCTGCCCGACGGCCTGGATGTGGTCGAGGTCGTCCCCGCCGGATCCGGATCCCTGGCCGAGCGGATCGAGGCGTCGGCGTGGCGGATCGAGCTCGCCCCGACGCCGGGAATCGTGACCGCGGTCGCGGCGTTCCTGACGCAGAGCACGGTCCTCGTCGAGCGGTTGACCAAGGATGGGCGCCGCGAGGTCGATGCCCGGGCCGCTGTCATCAGCCTGGTAGTGAGCCTTGCTCCGGATTGCCCCACATCGAGCGGTCTGCCGGCGAGCGACAGTGCCACATCAGCGGTCGCCGAGGGCGAACGTGCGATACTGGAATTGGTCGTCCGGCAGGCAACCCCCTCCGTTCGACCGGATGACGTTCTGGCAGCCCTGGCTTCGCTGGGTGCACTGTTGCCATCGGAGCCCGCCCGGGCCTTCCGGCTGGCGCAGGGACCACTCGAACCGGACGGAACGGTGGGCGACCCGCTCGCCGCCGACCGGGCCTTGCTCTGAGCTGTCGCGTCATCCAATCCGTCTGGTCGGGAGGCCGGATGGACGGTGTTGAACGCCACCATGGCGAAGACATCGGCAGACAGACTTCGCGATCACCACGAGGTGCTCGCCCGGCTATGGCGGTCGGCAGAATTTGCCCCGCCGCGACACGGTTGACCTGAAGGGGTTCACCGATCGCGAATTGACTTGGCCTTCGTGCGGCCGCGGCTCACCCCGCGCCCGGAGGCAGAAGGAGTGACCGAGCCCATGCTCGATTCCGAAACCACAGACACCCACAGCGACACCCCCCCGAACGACGCCCCCCCGAACGGCAGCTCGGTCGGCGACACCGCCGCCCCCGCACCACGCAAGCGCGCGCCCCGCAAGGCGGCCAAGAAGGCGGGAACAGCGGTCGACGCCGGCACCACCGACGCCGGGCCGGCCTCGGACCCAGCCGCGCAATCGGGCCCAGCCTCGCAATCGGACCCTGCTCGGGAATCGGAAGCGGCTCAGGCCGCGCCGGCCAAGGCCACCCGCCGTCGCCGGGCCACGGCTCCCGCGGGCGAGCCGAACGCGGATTCGATCGCCGCCGCGACACCGGTGCAACCGTCCCTCCCACTGGCGACCGCCGCTGCCGCCATGGCGGCCCCGTCCGTCCCGGGCGAATCGGGTGACGTCGACAGCCCGTCCGCCGACACGTTCGCGCCCGCCCGGACCCGGCGTCGCTCGACCAAGGCGGCCGGGCCCGCGGCTGGGACCGGCACCACTGCAGCCGACACCTCGACCGACGCCACCGCAGCCGACACCTCGACCGACGCCACCGCAGCCGACACCTCGACCGACGCCACCGCGGTCACCCCGGCCCCGCGTCGACGCGCCCGCCGCGGCGCCGGTGCCGCCGCCGCGGCCGACGCCTCGGGGTCTGCCGCGACCGATGACGCCGCGACCGAGAACCTCGCCACGAACGACGCCTCGACGCCTGCCTCCACGACTGATGCCGCCACCATCAATGCCGGCTCCGATGCCTCCACGACGGACGTCGTCGCGGGGGAGGCCGACGCTTCGGACGCCCCGGTCCGCACCCCGCGCAAACGTGGTTCCCGCAAGGCCCCGGCGCCGATCGCGTTCGGGTCGTCGGGAACGCCGGAGGTGGGGGGTGAGCCCAGCGCATCGTCCGAAGGTGACGCAACCGCGCCGCCACGCCTGGCCGTCCCCGTGCTGTTCGTGGCGCCGGGGACCGTCGAGGTGGAAGCGCCGCCCGCGGGCCGTCGTCGCCGGCGGGCCACCTCGGCCGTGTCCGCCCCGGGGGCTGACCGGGAGCCCGGACCGGACGCCGAAGCAGACGCGACCGACACCGCCGAGCTCGACCCGACCGAGGACGTTGAGGTTGCGCTGGAGCCGACCGACACTGACCCCGACGAGCCGGGCGCAGGTGATGACGACGCCGGACGCCGGCGTCGCCGCCGCGGTCGCCGTGGCCGCGGCGCCCGAGCCGACGAGGGCGAGTCCGGCGAGCACGCCGAGTCGAACGCCGAGGAGGCCGCGTCCACCGACGCCGACCCGGACGCCGTAAATGACGCAACCGGCGAGGCCGATGACGACGAGGGCGCTGAGGGCACCGGCTCGCGCCGGCGCCGGCGTCGGCGTCGCGGGAGTTCCGCCGACAGTGCCGAGCGCACCGATGACCCGCCGAACACGGTCGTCCACGTCCGCACCCAACGCGAACAGCGCAGCGCCCGCAGCAACGCGGGCGGCAATGGGAACGGCGGCAACGGAAACGGCGGCAACGCCAACGCCACGCCCAGCGGCGACGACGAGGTCCGCGGCATCCGCGGTTCGTCCCGGCTGGAGGCCAAGCGCCAGCGCCGCCGGGAGGGCCGCGACAACGGCCGTCGCCGGGTGCCGATCCTGACCGAGTCCGAGTTCCTGGCCCGCCGTGAGTCGGTCGACCGGCTCATGGCCGTGCGCCAGCGCGGTGACCGCACCCAGATCGCGATCCTCGAAGACGGCGTGCTGGTCGAGCACTACGTGACCCGGGCCAGCGCCACGTCCTACGTCGGCAACGTCTACCTGGGCCGCGTGCAGAACGTCCTTCCCTCGATGGAGGCGGCGTTCGTCGACATCGGCAAGGGGCGCAACGGTGTGCTCTACGCCGGCGAGGTCAACTGGGACGCGGCCGGTCTGGAAGGCAAGGCCCGCGCGATCGAGGCGGCCATGAAATCCGGCGACGCCGTGCTCGTCCAGGTGACCAAGGACCCGATCGGGCACAAGGGCGCCCGGCTCACCAGCCAGATCTCGCTGCCCGGCCGCTTCCTGGTGCTCGTGCCCAACGGCGGCATGACCGGTATCAGCCGCAAGCTGCCCGACACCGAGCGGCATCGCCTCAAGGCCATCCTGAAGAAGATCGTCCCCGAGGACGCCGGCGTCATCGTGCGCACGGCGGCCGAGGGCGCGTCCGAGGAAGACCTGAATAGCGACATGGACCGGCTGAAGTCGCAGTGGGACGCGATCCGCGCCCATGCGGCCAAGCCCGGCGACGCGCCCGTGCTCGTCCACGGCGAACCCGACCTGGCCATCCGCGTCGTCCGCGACGTGTTCAACGAGGACTTCCAGTCCATGGTTGTGGAGGGTGATTCAGCCTGGGACGAGATCGGCGGCTACCTCGGTTCGGTTGCGCCCGAGCTGGCGGCCCGGGCCAGCCGGCACACCCCGGACACCGACCTGTTCCACGATCTGCGCGTCGACGAGCAGCTGGCCAAGGCGCTTGACCGCAAGGTGTGGCTGCCCTCGGGCGGTTCCCTGGTGATCGACCGCACCGAGGCCATGGTCGTGATCGACGTCAACACCGGCAAGTTCACCGGTTCCGGGGGCAACCTCGAGCAGACGGTCACCCGCAACAACCTCGAGGCGGCTGAGGAGATCGTGCGCCAGCTGCGCCTGCGTGACGTCGGCGGCATCATCGTCATCGACTTCATCGACATGGTGCTGGAGAGCAACCGGGAGCTCGTCCTGCGTCGGCTCACGGAGTGCCTGGGCCGCGACCGGACCAAGCACCAGGTGGCCGAGGTCACCTCGCTCGGCCTGGTCCAGATGACGCGAAAGCGGGTCGGCGAAGGACTGCTCGAAGCGTTCAGCGAGCCGTGCGACAAGTGCCACGGCCGCGGCGTCATCGTGCACAGCGAGCCAATCGATCAGCCCCACGAGCACGACATCGACGACGGTCCGTCGCGCGGGTCGGGCAACGGTTCGGGCCGCGGTCCCGCCGCCAACGGCTCAGGCGCCGGCAACGGCAACGGCGCGGGTGGTTCGGGCGGTTCAGGTAACGGGTCCGCTCGCCGTAACCGCCGCGGTCGCGGTGGCCAGCGCGACGACGTCGCGGTCGTCGAGGAGCATGACGACGATCCCGAGCGCCGGGCGCGCGCGGCCGCCGCGATGAACGCCATCGCGCGCCACACGCTCTCGGTGGAGGCTCACGCCGCGACCCACGCCGACATCGACCTGATGCCGGGCGGCGTGCTCGACCCGGACGCCGTCGACCTCGCCGAGAACCACGACACCGAGAACCACGACTTCGAGAACCACGACGCCGAGAACCATGACGCCGAGAACCATGGCGCCGAGCACCACGGCGCCGAGCACCACGGCGACGACACGGACGCCGTCGATCCCGCCCAGGTCCGGGCCGAGATCGAGGCGGCGCTGGACGCCCTGCCCGAGAACCTCATCGACGCGGCGCTGGACACCTTCGACGGAGATCCGGACAGCGGCGTCATCGGCGAGACGTCGATCGAATTCGACGAGCCGACGGCTGCGCTCGACCCACAGGCGGGCGACGACGCACCGGCGCAGGATCCCGTGCCCTTGGAGGGCGGCGAGACGGCCGATTCGACCGACGAGAACCCGTTGCCGGCGCAGGCCGAACCCCAGCGCGAACCGCAGCACGAACCGGGCGACCAACCTCAGCGCGAACCGGGCGACCAACCGCAGAACGAACCGGGCGACGAACCGCCGGCATACTCGGACCACGCTGCGACCGCGACCGGCAACGGCCGACCGCGCCGTCGCCGGGGTGCCCGGCGACCCGCCGGCCCACCCGTCCACGCCGGGTAGCACCCGCGGGCCTGGTTTGACGACCATCCCCACCGGGCGCACCATGGCCGGATGGTCTGGTTGGTACTCATTGGCGTCCTGCTGGTCGCGGCGATCATCATCGCGGTCTGGGGAGGCGCAAGTGCCACCGGTTGGTTGGACCGTCGGCGCCAGTACGACCCGGAAGGCGCGGCAGCCCTGGAGGAACACCGCGCCCAGCAGCAGATGCGCGGATTGGGTGGCGGCGGATTCGGCGGCGGCCCGGGGTCCATCGGCGGTGGCGGGATCTAGCGAACGCATCCTGCTCTGCTGACACAACTCGGTCACTGAGCTGGCGGACCCCGCGCTTTGTGCGCGCGGGCGGCGGTGTCGTAGACTGAACGACGGCCCTGCGGTAGATGGCCACCGGTTCAACAGGAATGATGTTCAACAGGAATCATGTCCGAGTCCACGCAAGACGCCGGATCACTTCGCGCGCGGTGTGGGCATCTGAGTCAGCAAGGCAATCCCAGCAGCAGAGTGGAGATCATCGATGTACGCCATCGTCAAGACCGGCGGCAAGCAGTACAAGGTCGCCGAGGGTGACGTCATCACGGTCGAGAAGCTCGCGCTGGCGCCGGGCGAGTCCGTCTCGCTGAGGCCCCTTCTGGTCGTGGACGGCGACAGCCGCACGCTCGACGCCGATGGCCTGGCCGCAGCCAGCGTCACCGCCGAGGTCGTCGCCCAGACCAAGGGCCCCAAGATCAAGATTCACAAGTTCAAGAACAAGACCGGCTACCACAAGCGGATGGGTCACCGTCAGAAGCTGACCGAGGTCAAGATCACCAGCGTCTCCGCCGCGGCTACCGCGCCGGCCGGGGCTGTCGAACCGACCGACAGCGCCCCCACGGACAGCGCCCCCACCGAAACGTCCGAGGAGAACTAGGAATGGCTCACAAGAAGGGTGCATCCAGCTCCCGCAACGGTCGCGACTCGAACGCCCAGCGTCTTGGCGTCAAGCGTTTCGGTGGCCAGGAGGTCAACGCCGGCGAGATCCTGATCCGCCAGCGCGGCACCAAGTTCCACCCGGGCGCCGGAGTGGGACGCGGCAAGGACGACACCCTGTTCGCCCTCGTCGCCGGCGCCGTCACCTTCGGCCGGTCCCGCGGACGCAAGACCGTCTCCGTGCTCAACGAGGTGCCGACGGGCGCCGCCGTCGAGACCGCGAGCGCCTGAACCACACCAGATTTCCGGCGGCACGAGTCGCCACGGTGACAGCGGGCCCGGCATCGTCCGGCGCCCGCTTTCGCTGTTTCAAAGCACCACTTCAACGCACCACTGCGGTCGCCGGTGAAGCGAAGCCGCCGCGAACGTAGCAATTAGAGGAGCATCGTTTCCATGGCCGCCTTCATCGACCGGGTCGTGCTGCATCTGCGCGCCGGTGACGGCGGGCACGGCTGCTCATCGATCCATCGCGAGAAGTTCGTACCCCTCGGTGGACCGGACGGTGGGAACGGCGGCAACGGCGGCGATGTGACCCTGGTCGTCGATCCCAGCGTCCACACCCTGCTCGATTTCCATTTCCGTCCGCACCAGAAAGCCGGCAACGGCCAGCCCGGCGCGGGCAGTAACCGCAGCGGGTCCGAGGGCGGCGACCTGATCCTCGCCGTGCCCAACGGCACGGTCGTGCTGGACGAGCACGGCAACGAACTCGCCGACCTCACCGGCGCGGGCAGCCGCTTCGTCGCCGCCGCCGGCGGGCGCGGGGGCCTCGGCAACGCCGCGCTGGCCTCGCGTCATCGCAAGGCGCCCGGCTTCGCGCTGAAGGGCGAGCCGGGCGAGGAGCACGACCTCGTCCTCGAGCTCAAGACGGTGGCCGACGTGGGTCTGGTCGGTTACCCGTCGGCCGGTAAGTCCTCGTTGATCGCCGCGATCAGCGCGGCCCGGCCCAAGATCGCCGACTACCCGTTCACCACGCTGGTGCCCAACCTGGGCGTGGTCAGCGCCGGGGCCACCGTGTTCACCGTCGCCGACGTGCCCGGCCTCATCCCGGGCGCGGCCCAGGGCAAAGGTCTCGGCCTCGACTTCCTGCGCCACGTCGAACGCTGCGCGGTGCTGCTGCACGTGCTCGACTGCGCCACCCTCGATCCCGGGCGGGACCCGATCAGCGACCTGGACACGATCGAAGCCGAGCTCGGCCAGTACGCCAGCACGCTCGGCGACCTGCTCGAGCGGCCCCGGCTGATCGCGCTGAACAAGGTGGACGTGCCGGAAGCGGCCGACCTGGCCGAACTGGTCACGCCCGACCTGGAAGCCCGCGGCTACCGGGTTTTCCCCATCTCGGCGGTGAGCCATGCCGGACTGCGGGAGCTCAACTTCGCCTTGGCCGCCGAGGTCGAGGCCTACCGGGCCGCGCAGCCCGCCGAGACCCCGCGGATCGTGCTGCGACCCAAGGCGGTGGACGAGTCCGGGTTCACCGTCGAGGTGGACCACGACGTGGACGGTGGTTTCATCGTGCGCGGCACCAAGCCGGAGCGGTGGGTGCGCCAGACCGCGTTCGACAACGACGAGGCCGTGGGCTTCCTGGCCGACCGGTTGGCCCGGCTCGGCGTCGAGAAGGCCCTGGCCGAAGCCGGTGCCGAAGTGGGTGCCGCGGTGACCATCGGTGACGTCACCTTCGATTTCGAACCGACCCTGGGCATGGCCGACGACGAGTACACCGCCACCCGCCGCGGTACCGACATCCGGCTGGACCGGAGCGACCGTCCGGCCGCCGACGAGCGGCTGGCGGCCAAGCGGGCCCGGCGCGCGGGCATGCGCGGCGAGCTCGGCGAGGACTGGGAAGCCACCGTCACCGCCGGCCGCGCCGCGATCGCCGCCGCCGCGTCCGCCTCGACCGCGTCCGCCTCGACCGCGTCCGCCTCGACCACGTCAGGTTCCGCCGAGGGCAGCGAGTAGCCCGGTGAGCACGCGATGAGCCGGGCCGCCATCGCCACCGCGGCGCGAACGGTGGTCAAGGTCGGCTCGTCGTCGCTCACCGAACAGGGTCGGCTCAGCCCGCACCGGATCGACGCCCTGGTCGACGCCCTGGCCGCCCGCCGCACGGCCGGCGGGCAGGTCGTCCTGGTCTCGTCCGGAGCCATCGCCGCGGGTATTGCCCCGCTCGGGTTGCGCCGGCGGCCCCGCGACCTGGCCACCCAGCAGGCCGCGGCCAGCGTGGGTCAGCAGCTGTTGGCCGAGCGCTACGCGGCCTCGTTCGCCCGGTACGGCCTCACCGTGGGCCAGGTGCTGCTGACCGCCGACGACCTGCACCGGCGGGGGCACTACCGCAACGCCCAGCGAACGATGGAGCGGTTGTTGGCGTTGGGCGTCATCCCGATCGTCAACGAGAACGACACCGTGGCCACGCACGAGATCCGCTTCGGCGACAACGATCGGTTGGCCGCGCTCGTCGCCCACCTGGTCCAGGCCGATGCTCTCGTGCTGCTGTCCGACGTGGCCGGCCTGTACACCGACGATCCGCGCCGCGCTGATCCCGACCAGGAGCGCGCCCGCGTGATCGAAGAGATCGCCTCCGTCGGTGACCTGACCCAGGTGCGCATCGGACGCGCCGGTACCGACGTCGGCACCGGCGGCATGGCGACCAAGATCGAGGCGGCCGCGATCGCCACGGGGGCCGGCATCCCGGTGCTGCTCACCGACGCGGCGCACGTTGGCGACGGCCTGGCCGGTCGCAGCGGCACCGTCTTCCTCAGCACCGGGCGGCGTACCGCGTCGCGACTGTTCTGGCTGCGCCACGCGGCCACCCCGCGCGGGCGGATCGTGCTCGACGCCGGCGCGGTACGTGCGGTCGTGGAGCGGCGCACATCGTTGTTGCCGGTGGGCGTCACCGGGGTCAGCGGCGACTTCGGCGCCGGTGATGCGGTGGAGATCGTCGGTCCCGAGGGCGCTGTGGTCGCCCGTGGCCTGGTCGCCTTCGACGTCGACGACCTGCCCGATCTGCTCGGCAAATCGTCGGGCGAGCTGCCGGCCGAGTTCCGCCACGAGGTCGTCCACCGCGACGACATCGTCCTGCTCGTCTGACACGGTAGTAATCGGCTTGCTCGAGGACGACTACGCCGCCGCCTCGGATGAGTGGCAAGCAACCGGTGAGGAAGCGGTGTGGGCTTCGACCGTCGGCGATGGCGTCGTTCATGCGGCGGGCTGAGGTTCGATTGGCCGAGTTCGATCCGGCGTTGGGCAGCGAGGCGAACGAGCGCGGGCCGGTGGTGATAGCCAGCAACGACGCCGTCAATGCCACCGCCAGCCGACGTGGTCACGGCATCGTCAACGATCGTTCCCATCACGAGCAACGTCATCCACGTCTACCCGTTTCAGGTACTGCTCCCTGGCGGCGAATCGGGGCTGCGAGTCGACTCGAAAGCCCGGGCGGAGCAGGTTCGTTCCATCTCGACCGAACGCATCGGACCCATGCTCGGGCGGCTGCCGCTGGCGTTGATGCGGCAGGTGGACGATGCCCTGCGCCTGCACCTGCAGCTGTGACCCCAGGCAGCGGGTAAAGGGGAAGTTCAGGTCCTGGGCAAGGTGTGCAGGCGGGTCAGCGTTTTCTGGATGCCGCGGCCGTTCTTCTTGTCGTAACCGGTCAGCTTGAGCAGCGTCGTCCGCGGGCCCAGCCCACTGAAGTCGAACGTCTCGGTCACGACGGTCTGTTGCGGGTCGGTGGGATCGTCACCGACCGGTTCGAACGACCAGCGCCAGCGATGGCCCATCGGGTGCCGCCACTCGATGAGGCGGCCGGGCACGAATTGGGTCACCCGGCTGGTGATCTGGTAAGGCACGCCGAACTGCTTCATCTTGACCGAGAACTTCGCGCCGTCACCGAGCAGGTGCGGTCCGGAAGTGGCGGCGTTGACGGTGCCGGACCCGTCGATCACGTGATGCTGATAGGGGTCGGCCAGCAAGGCGAACAACTCGGCCGCGGGCCGGTCGACGGTGGTGCGGTAGCTGACCTGGTCCGGGCCGGTGTCGACCCTGGTGACGCTGGTGCCGTTCATACGGCAAACGCTACCGACCTACGCTAGCCGGGTGACGTACTCAGCCGAACCCACTGCAGGCGCGGAGACTGTTCGTGCGGATGATGTCGGCGCGGAGACTGTTCGCGCGGTGGCGGCCCGCGCCCGCACAGCGGCGGCCGAGTTGGCCCCGATGCCGCGGCGCACCAAGGACGCGGCCCTGCACGCCATGGCCGACGCGCTCGTCGCCGCCACCGACGAGGTGCTGGCCGCGAACGCGCGCGACGTGGCCACGGCCCGCGCGGACGGCACGCCCGACACCATGCTCGACCGGCTGGCCTTGGACGCGGGCCGGGTGGCGGCAATGGCGGACGGGCTGCGCGACGTGTCCGCGCTGCCCGATCCGGTCGGTGACGTCGTGCGCGGGTACACGGTGCCCAACGGGCTGCGCATCGAGCAGGTCCGGGTACCACTCGGCGTGGTCGCGATCGTCTACGAGGCCCGTCCGAACGTCACCGTGGACGCGGCCGGGCTGGCGGTCAAGAGCGGTAACGCGGCTCTCCTGCGGGGATCGGCCAGCGCCTACGAGTCGAACACCGTCCTGGTGGAGATCCTCGACGCCGCGGGCGAGAAGGCCGGCCTGCCCCACGACAGCGTGCAGCTCGTGCCCGGCACCGACCGTTCCAGCGTCGGACACCTGCTGCGGGCCCGTGGGCTGGTCGACGTGATCATCCCCCGCGGTGGTGCCGGGTTGATCTCGTACGTGGTCGAGAACTCGACCGTGCCGGTGATCGAGACCGGCGTCGGCAACTGTCACATCTACATCGACGCCTCCGCCGACCTCGACATGGCCGAACGGATCGTGCTCAACGCCAAGATCTCGCGGCCCAGCGTGTGCAACTCGGCCGAGACGGTGCTCGTCCACCAGGATCTGGCCGAGACGTTCCTGCCCCGACTGGTGCAGGCCCTGCAGGCCCACGGCGTCACCGTGCACGGCGACGATTCCGTCGTCGGACTCGACGGGGTGGTCGCCGCCGGGGACGACTGGTCGCAGGAGCACCTTTCCCTCGACATCCGCGCCCGCGTCGTCGACGACGTCGACGAGGCCATCGCCCACATCCGCCGCTGGTCGTCCGGGCATACCGAGGCGATCGTCACCCGGGACCTGCCCACTTCCCAGCGCTTCGTCGCCCGGGTCGACAGCGCCGCGGTCTTGGTCAACGCGTCCACCCGGTTCACCGACGGGGCCGAGTTCGGGTTCGGCGCCGAGATCGGCATCTCGACCCAGAAGCTGCACGCCCGCGGTCCGATGGGACTACCCGAACTGACCAGCACCAAGTGGATCGTCACCGGCGACGGCCAGATCCGCGGCTGACGCCTTGCGTCAGGCGACTCAGTAGCGGCGGGGCCCGGCGTAGTCGTAGCGGCGCGCGTCGTAGTGGCGGTGCGGCCCGTAACCGCGGTGCGGTCCGTAACCGCGGTGCGGTCCGTAACCGCGGTGCGGCCCGAAGCGATGGCGCATGAACAATCCGAGCACCGCGATCATTAGCAGAAACGGGAACAAGGTCACCACGGTGGCCACAGTGGCTGCGGCGATGAGCACCACCACCACGAGGCGAATCGGCACCGGCATGGTGCGGCGGGCCCACCCGTCGGAACGACCCGGCGGCGGGGTGGGGCCGGATCGCGGCGAGCCGCCCGGCAGATCTGCGAACAGCGGCGTCAGTTCCGCCTCGGTCCGGGCCGCGAACGCCTGCTCGAGCCGCTCGTCGTACTCGACCACCGTGAGCCGGC
This sequence comes from uncultured Jatrophihabitantaceae bacterium, assembly GCA_964252015.1. Lineage (GTDB taxonomy): Bacteria > Actinomycetota > Actinomycetes > Mycobacteriales > Jatrophihabitantaceae > CAXSBR01. The sequence continues at coordinate 18,034 of CAXULW010000015.1, forward strand.
CGGCCCGCAGATGCTCCCCGAGCGATTGCACCGCCTGCTCGCGCTCGGCGTCGCCGATCCGGATTCCGGTCGGGCCCGGCGACCCGGACCATCCTGGCGATGCGGAACGCTGGTGCGGATCTTTAGCCATGGCTACTCCTCGGCGACTGCGTGTAACAGTGATTACGAGCGTAGGACGGGTTTGGTTCCCGGGCCAGCGTTGTGCGCTGTCTACGATCCCACCATGAGATGTGCACCGTGACGCCGAGCGCACCATGACGGCCGCACCGTGACGCCGAGCGCACCATGACGGCGTCTCGTCCCCGCCGACTCGGCATCATGGGCGGCACGTTCGATCCGATCCATCACGGTCACCTCAGCGTGGCCAGCGAGGTCGGCGACCGCTTCGGGCTCGACCAGGTGATCTTCGTGCCCACGGGGGAGCCCTGGCAGAAGGCGACGCGCCGGGTCAGCGCGGCCGAGGACCGTTACCTGATGGCGGTCATCGCCACGGCGTCCAACCCGCGGTTCTGGGTCAGCCGGGTCGACATCGACCGCGGCGGCGCCACCTACACCGTCGACACCATCCGCGACATCGCCGCGCAGCACCCGGGGGATGAGCTGTATTTCATCACCGGAGCGGACGCGCTCGCTCAGATCCTGTCGTGGAAGGACCACGATCAGCTGCTGTCGCTGGCCCACTTCGTCGGCGTCACCCGCCCCGGTTACGAGCTAAGTGACGAGCATCTGCCGGCCGACAGCGTCACCCTGGTCGACGTCCCGGCCATGGCCATCTCCTCCAGCGCGTGCCGCGAACGGGTCGCCGCCGGCCGTCCGGTGTGGTACCTCGTCCCCGACGGGGTCGTGCAGTACATCAACAAACATCGGCTCTACCTCGTCGAGCCGGGATCTGCGGCGACCACCCAGGTCTAGCATCTGCGCCGTGGCGAAGCTGAATCTGAACGCAGTGATGGACGCGGTGCCCGCGCTGTGGTCGCCGCAGGTCGTCGGAGCGGTGAACGACTACGACATCAAAGCGGCGAACATCGCCGGTGAGTTTATCGAGCACGTCCACGCCGACACCGACGAGATCTTCATCGTGCTCACCGGCTGTCTGCACCTCGACCTGCCCGGGGAAACGGTGACCCTGGACCCGTTCGACATCTACACGGTTCCGCGGGGCGTGGCCCACCGCCCGCGCGCCGAGGAGGCCACCCGCATCATGATGATCGAACCGCGTGGGACGACCCAGAACGGTCAGGCGGACGGCAACACCGGCACCCGGATGATCGCCTGAGCGCTCCTGGTCCTACGGGCTGGGGTGAGCAGCCGTGTGGGCCAGCCCGGATCAGGGTCGGCTGCGTTCCCGCCGCGAGTTCACCGCCATCAAATAGAGTCGGGCCCTGTGACTGCCACCGAGGAAGCCCGCGACTTGGCCCTGCTCGCGGCCGCTGCGGCGTCCGACAAGCTCGCGACCGACATCGTCCTCATCGACGTCAGCGAGCGGCTGGCCATCACCGACGTGTTCCTCATCGCCAGCGGCAGCAACGAACGTCAGGTCGAGGCCATCGTCGATGCCGTCGAGGAGAAGTTGCGGGCTGCGGATCGTAAACCGCTGCGTCGTGAAGGCCGCCGCGACGGGCGCTGGGTCCTGCTGGACTACGCAGACATCGTCATCCACATCCAGCACACCGAGGAGCGCGTGTTCTACGCCCTCGAGCGGCTGTGGAAGGACTGCGCGATGATCTCGATCGACCCGCGCGGGGGCGGTTCGACGGAATGGGTGCAGCCCAGTGCCGCCCGGACCGCCGACCGGGCCGCGGCCGGCGCGGCCGAGGTGAGCCTCGCCCCGGCCACCGGCGGCGGTGTCTCAGCCCGGCTCGAACAGGCAGACGACGAGTTCGAAGACGACGAGTTCGACGGTCTCACTGACGCAGACGCGATCGACCTTGAGGGCGACGACGAGTTGGCAGATGACGAGTTGGCTGATGATGACTTGGACGACGACGGGTTGGACGACGACGGGTTGGACGACGACGAGTTGGACGACGACGAGTTGGACGACGACGACGCTGTGGCTGACGTCGACCTGACCGGCGACGACCCGGCTGACGGCGGCGAGCTGGCCGACGGAGACGCCGCGAACGCAGATGCAGTCGAGCTGGGCCGGCGCGGGTGGGCGTGAACGCCGCCGTGGGCGTGCTGCTGACCCGAAGCTCGGCTGGTCCTGCTGGGCGCGACTGCGTCCTTCGCGCGCAGCCTGCGGCCTGCGGCCGTTAGCCGTGCGGGTACTCATCTGGCGCCACGGTCGCACCAGTTGGAACGCGGCTGGCCGCTACCAGGGCCAGGCCAACCCGCCGCTGGATGAGATCGGCGTGGCCCAAGCCGCCTTGGCGGCAACGATGATTGCGACGTTGCGTCCCGAGGTCATCGTCACCTCCGATCTGCAGCGGGCGGCGAGCACGGCCGAGGCACTGGCCCGGGTGACCGGGCTGGTTCCGATGATCGACTCGCGGCTACGGGAACGCTCGCTCGGCCACTGGGAGGGGCTCACCCGGGTTGAGGTGGCGCAGCGTTACCCCGATGAGATGACCGATTGGCTGGCCGGTCGGGATGTCAGCCGGCGCGGTGGCGAGAGCCGGACGGAGGTCGGCGCGCGGGCGCTGGCCGCGTTCGAGGAGATCGACGAGGTCCCGCTGGCCGTCCTGGTCACCCACAGCGCCACTGCGATCTCGCTGACGTCGGCGCTGCTCGGGCTACCGCAGGACACCCCGGTGCTCGGTCCGCTGGCCAACTGCCACTGGACCGAGATGCGCCGCGACGATTCCGGCTGGCGCGTGCGCGCACACAACATCGGCGCCCCCGGCGTGGTCGTCCCGCTACCCATGCCCGAGCCGGACGCGTCCGAGTCCGGCGGAGTCGACGCCGAAGCCTGACGGTTCGAGCTGCCCGCCTGAGCGGTTCGAGCCGCCCCGCAGGCGGGCCGGTCAGGCCTTGGCCGCGCGAGCCGCGACCTTGGCGATGACCGCTGCGCGGAGCGACGGCGAGACGGGCGCGTCGAAGTTGACGAAATCCAGGAACACCTCGAGGCGCGGGCCGCGGATGTAGGCATCGTCGATGTAGATCGTGTCGAGTTCGCCGGGTGACTGGATGCGCACGACCGACGTCTCGGTCGCGATCAGGTTGACCGGTTGTCCGGCGGACCGGGGCGTCACGGTGGACGTGGCCGACAGCAGCTTCGAGCCCTTGGGGGCATCGGCCAAGAAGTCGCGGCCGATGCCTGCCGCGTCGCAGTGCCGGTTCTTCGGATCGAGCAGGCTGGCCACGTCGGTGTCGACGTCGTTCTCGGAACGGAACTTCGTCGCCTCCGAGGAGATCGTGGCGTCCCGGCGCCAGAAGTCGGGGGAATTCTTGTCGCCGACCATGTCCGGGCTCGTGTCGGGGCCAGCGCAGTCGGAGTCGCTACCGCTACCGGTTCCGCCCCCCGGGTCGACTGCGTGTGGCGCCCACCCGCTCGGCAGGTCGCTCGCGCGGATCACGAATGCGGAAAGCGTGGACGTCTGACCCGACGTTCGAGTCGGAACCGAGGTCTTGGGCGTCGTGGTGGCAAGTGGGCTGACGGTGGGTCTCGCCGCGGAGGAGGTCGAGGCCGTCGACGCGGTGGTGGCAGCGGGCGAAGACGTCAGCGCATTCGTCGAGGGCAGGCCGCTGCCGCAGCCGGACAAAATCGCGCCGATCCCGACCACGGCGGTTGCTGAGGCGACGCGAAAAGTGTGCACTCGTCGGGACTCTAATGATCTTCGTGCGCTTCGGCATTTTGAAGGCGTTGTAGTCTCTGGGGGTGAGCACCTCCCGCCGACTTCTCGACCAGCCGCGCTGACGTAGTCCGATACGTCACCGCGGTCGAGCCTCTGCCTCCGGCAGGGGCTCTTCGTGCGTCCGGAGCCGGTACCCAGAACAGGAGACACCATGACCACGTCCGAGCGGGCGGCGCAGCCGAAGCCGTCAGACGGCGGGCCCGACAACGCCAAGGACGCCCCGGCTCACCGTTACACCGCCGCGATGGCCGATGCGATCGAGCTGGCCTGGCAGGACCGGTGGGAACGCGAAGGAACGTTCGCGGCCCCGAATCCGAGCGGGCCGCTGTCCGAAGGTTTCGACCGGATGGCGATCCGCCCGCACACCTACATCATGGATATGTTCCCGTACCCCTCCGGTGACGGTCTGCACGTCGGGCACCCGCTGGGCTACATCGGCACGGACGTGTACGCGCGGTACCTGCGCATGCGGGGCGAGAATGTCCTGCACACAATGGGTTTCGACGCGTTCGGGTTGCCGGCCGAGCAGTACGCCGTGCAGACCGGCCAGCACCCCGCGGTTACCACGTACGCCAACATCGACACGTTCCGTCGCCAGCTGCGGCGCATGGGCCTGGGCCACGACCTGCGCCGCACCCTGGCCACGAGCGACCCGTCGTTCTACCGGTGGACGCAGTGGATCTTCCTGAAGATCTTCGACTCCTGGTACGACCCGGCCCGTAAGTCCGCCCGGCCGATCGCCGAGCTGGTCGCGGAGTTCACCGACGGCCGCCGCCGCCCCGAGCCGGAGACGAACCCGTCCGGGCAGCCGTGGTCGGAGCTGACCGAGATCGAGCAGCGTCAGGTCATCGACAACCATCGCTTGGTCTACCGGGCCGAGTCGACCGTGAACTGGTGCCCGGGGCTGGGCACCGTGCTGGCGAATGAAGAGGTCACCAGCGAAGGTCGCAGCGAGCGCGGCAACTTCCCGGTGTTCCGCAAGTCGTTGACCCAGTGGATGATGCGGATCACCGCCTACTCCGACCGGTTGCTGGACGACCTGGAGCACATCGACTGGCCCGACAACGTCCGCACGATGCAGCAGAACTGGATCGGGCGGTCGGTCGGCGCACACGTCCGCTTCGCGGTCGCTGACAACGAGGCGTCGATCGAGGTCTTCACCACCCGTCCCGACACCTTGTTCGGGGCCACGTACGTGGTGTTGGCGCCGGAACACCCTTTGGTCGACGGGTTGACCGCGCCCGCCTGGCCCGAGGCGACCGACCCGCGGTGGACGGGCGGGGCGGGCACGCCGGCCGAGGCGGTGGCCCGGTACGGACGTGTTGCCGCCGGCCGATCGGACCTGGATCGTCAGTCCGGCGCGGCGCGCGACAAGACCGGCGTCTTTACCGGCACGTACGCCACGAACCCGGTCAGTGGCGTTCAGATACCCGTTTTCGTAGCGGATTACGTGCTGATGGGTTACGGCACCGGCGCGATCATGGCCGTGCCGGCCGAGGACGAGCGTGACTTCACGTTCGCGCAGACCTTCGGGCTGCCGGTGGTGCGCACGGTGACGCCGCCGGTGGGCTTCACCGAAGGGGCCTACAGCGGCGACGGTGCGCGCATCAACTCGGCCAACGACGACGGCCTGGATCTGAATGGGATCAGCGACAAGGCCGAGGCGATCGAGACGGTGTGCGCGTGGTTGGAAGCGCGCGACGCCGGCCGCCGTGCGGTCACGTATCGCTTGCGGGACTGGCTGTTCTCGCGGCAACGGTACTGGGGCGAACCGTTCCCGATCGTGTTCGACGAGAACAACATGCCGGTGGCGTTGCCCGATTCGATGCTGCCGCTGGAGCTGCCGCCCACCGACGACTTCTCGCCGACGTCGTATGCCCCCGACGACGCCGCATCCGAGCCGGAGCCTCCGTTGGGTCGCTTGCCGGACTGGGTGAACGTCACGCTGGATCTGGGTGACGGACCGAAGCCGTACCGCCGCGAGACGAGCACGATGCCGAACTGGGCCGGGTCGTGCTGGTACCAGCTGCGTTACCTGGACCCGAACGATTCGGCCCAGGTCGTCGATCCCGACATCGAGCGGTACTGGCTGGGCCCGTCCGCCGATCGCCCTTTGGGCGGGGTACATCTGTACGTCGGCGGGGTGGAACACGCGGTACTGCACCTGTTGTACGCACGGTTCTGGCACAAGGTGCTGTTCGACCTGGGCTATGTCTCCAGCGCGGAGCCGTTCCATCGTCTGATCAACCAGGGTTACGTGCAGGCGTTCGCCTTCGTCGACGCCCGCGGCGCGTACGTGCCCGCCGCCGACGTGGTCGAGCGTGACGGCGGCTGGTTCTACCACGACGAGCCGGTCACGCGCGAGTACGGGAAGATGGGCAAGTCCCAACGCAACGTCACCACCCCCGACGACATGTATCGGGCTTACGGCGCCGACACGTTGCGGTTGTTCGAGATGTTCACCGGTCCGTTGGAGCAGTCGCGGCCCTGGGACACCAAGGCCGTAGTCGGCTCCTACCGCCTGCTGCAACGCATCTGGCGGGTGGTGCTGGACGAGGCCACCGGCGACGTGCACGTCAGCGACGCGGAACCGTCTGTCGAGCTGAATCGCTTGCTGCACAAGACGATTGACGCCGTGCGCGAGGGTATGGAGACGTTGCGGTTCAACACGTCCATCGCCCGGATCACCGAGTTGACCAACGCGTTGACCCAGGCCTACCCGAACGGTGGGGCGCCGCGGACGGTGGTCGAGGAGCTGGTGCTGATGCTGGCGCCGTTGGCTCCGCACGCGGCGGAGGAGCTGTGGGGCCGGCTGGGTCACGCCGGATCCCTGGCCTGGCACCGCTTTCCCGAGGCCGACCCGGCGCTGCTGGTGGACGACACCGTGCAGATCCCGGTTCAGGTCAACGGCAAGCTGCGCTCGGTCATCTTCGTGCCCGCCGGCTCGGACGGCGCGTTCCTGGAGACGACGGCCCGCGCCGATGACAAGGTGGCGGCGGCGCTGGGCGATGCCGATGTGCGGCGGGTGATCACCGTGCCGGGCCGTCTGGTCAACTTCGTCGTCTGATCGGCGTTGGGTACGGCAGAGTGCGGGCCATCGCGGAAGGAGAGCAGATGACGGAACGGGTCGCGGTGGTCACCGACTCGACCGCCGACGTGCCCGCAGAACTGCGGCCGGAGGGCCTGCGCGTTGTGCCGTTGCCGGTGCGGATCGGGTCGCGTTCGGGCTTCGACGGTGTGGACGTCGATGCCGATGACGTGGCCGCCGCCCTGCGGGCCCACCAGCGGGTGACGACCTCGCGCCCGACCCCGTCGGCGTTCGTGGCTGCGTACCGGGCCGCCTTCGCCGAGGGCGCCGACCGGGTCGTGTCGGTGCACATGTCGGCCGAGCTGTCGGGTACCTGGGACTCGGCCCGGCTGGCCGCGCAGGAGTTCGACTACGGCGCCGTCCGCGTCGTCGACTCCCGATCGACGGCGATGGGGTTGGGCTTCGCCGTGCTCGCCGCGGCCCGGGCGGCCGCCGAGGGTGCCGGTGCCGGCGCGGTGCAGGACGCGGCAGTGAGCACGGTCGATCGCACGTCGTGCTTCTTCTACGTCGACACGCTGGAATACCTGCGGCTGGGCGGGCGGATCGGTGCGGCCCAGGCGTTCGTCGGCACCGCGCTTTCAGTGAAACCCCTGCTCCACATGCGCGACGGCCGCGTTGTCCCGTTGGAGAAGGTGCGTACGGCGGCTAAAGCCATCGCCCGGTTGCTCGATGTCGTCGCGCAGGCGGCCGGCGACGACGAGGTCGACGTGGCCGTGCAACACCTGGCCGCGCCGGAGCGGGCCGAGCAGGTCAGTGCCGCGCTGCGCGATCGGCTTCCCCGGCTGGGTCAGCTGATCACGTCAGAGGTGGCCGCCGCCGTCGGTGTGCATACCGGCCCGGGCACGGTGGGGGTCGTCGTCTGCCGGCGGTGACGGGCTGATCTGGACGTCGCGCAGAGTGAGCCAGGCGATGACCACGCTGACCGCGATGATCCCGATGACCGTCGGCTTCATCGTGACCGAGAGGCCGTGCGGGTCGACCGTGAACACCATGGCCGTCTGGATCGCGACCAGGGCGATGACGGTCCGGCGGTGCTCGGTAGCCTGGCTCAGGAACGGCAGGGACCACAGCAGGTACCACAGCTGAACCGCGGGGCCGAGCAGCGTCAGCGTGAGCATGGCCGCGCCCAACATCGTTACCACCGTGGCCGCCCGGCTCGACCTTCTGGCGTGGCGCCGGCCGGTCGCGATGAGCACGGCGACCAGCCAAATCGACGCGATGAGGACCGCGGACAGGATCAGCCCGGCCGTGCGCCAATGCCGCATCGGATCGTCGAGGTGGCTCGCGCCGTCCACGTGGCCGGTGACGATGTCGGCGAAGATGGCGACGTCGGTGGGCAGGGAGAGCCAGTTGACCAGCCGCGCCGACGATCCCACCTGGTGGAGCCAGCCCAGACCGAAGCCGGTGACGACACTGACCGCGGCGAACGTCACCACGCCGCTGACGATGGTGGCTGCGGTCACGGTGGTGACGGTGCGAAGGGTCCCGGGGCGCTTGACGTCGCTACGGCTCAGCACCAGCGGGGCGACGAACGCCACGCCGATGACCGCCGGGGACTTCACGCCGGCGGCCAGGGCCATCACTGCGGCGGCCGGCACGGCGACGGCAACGGATGGGCCGGCTCGCAGCGCCAGGGTCGCCCCCGCCGTCATGAGCGCGGCCATGAGCAGGTCGTTGTGGCCCGCGCCGAGGACGAGCTCGATCGTGAACGGGTTGGCCGCGGTCAGCCACAGCGCGCGGTCGGCGCGGATCCCGGTTCGCCGGGCCAGCTGGGGGACGGCCCAGAGCAGCATGACCAGGCCGGCCAGCACGGGTATGCGCAGCAGGAAGACCGCGATCAGCACGTGCTCGCCGTACGTGGCCGCGACGGCGTGGGTCAGCCCGAGCCAGAACGGTCCGTAGGGAGCGGGGGATTGCACCCAGCCCGGGCTGACGTTCTGGGTGAACACCCCCGGCAGGTCGAACGGCGCGTAACGGTAAGGGTCGAAACCGCGCTGGATCAGCCGGCCCTGGGTCGCGTAGGCCCACAGGTCGCGGCTGGCCAGGGGAATCGCGGCCATCATGGGCGCGGCCCAGACGAGTGCCGTGCGCTGCAGCCGACGGGTGCTGGTCGCCGTGGGCTGCAGGACGCGGCGGCCCAGCGAGATCCAGGCCGCCGTCATCAGTGCGAGGCCGACGTAGAAGGCGATCCGCGGCTCGATGCTGCCGATGGCAAACCAGCTCAGCTGCGCCGGCGGATGGGTTTGCCACGCGTAGGGCACCGACCCGACCCACCAGGAGCTGGCCGCGATCAGAACCGCGCCGATGGCACCGAGCCAGCCTGGGCGCCCCAGTCCCGTTTCCGCGCCCGTCCGCTCCGGCGTGGTTGCTCCCGGTGTGGTCGGTGTGGCCGGAGATGGCGTCGCCGCGGGCGCCGTTGTGGTTGGTGTGGTCGGGGTTGTGGTTGGTGTGGTTGGGGTTGGTGTGGTCGTGGGTGTTGACATTGTGGTTGGCGTCGTCGTGGCTGCTCCGCGCGGCCCTTTCGGCGCGTTGGACGGCATCCGCTCAGTGTCGCACCGCTGCGGGGCCGACCCTCGGTGACCGCGCGACAGCAGTTGACACTGACGAGATCGGGGCTTGTCCACAGGCCGCCGGGCTCGTCCACAGTCGTCATGGCCGGCGGGTTCGGCGTCGGGTGCCCTCCTAGCGTCATTGCGGTGACGGACGTGACCGGGCTTCGGGACCACCCCTCCCGGCGCGGTCCGGTCGAGCTGCGCCTGGACGAGCTGTTCCCGGACCGCTCGGTTCACCGGCGAGCTGCTCGGCACCTGGACGTCGAATTCGGGGGGACGGGTGCGTTGGCGACGCGGAAGGAGGCGGCGGCGGAATTGGAATCCGCTTACCCGGACGAGCCGGACCCGTTCGCGATCGAGCATTCCCGACCCGATGAGGCCAGGGCGAAGCGCACCGACCCCGAGGAGCGGCGCCACGACGCTAAGGCTCGGGACGGACGGTTGCGCCGGCTGACCGCAGTGGTCCAGGTCGGACGCTGGCGGATCGACCCCGAGCGCCGTGGGGCGATCGCGGTGATGGCGGCAGTCCTGGTTGCCGCCTTGGCGGTGGGGTGGCAGGCACTGGCCAGCCGGCCGCAAGCGGAACCGGTCTCCGACTCCGCGTCGGTGGCCCTGGTCGCCAGCACCCGGGCCTCGGCCGCGATCAGCGGCGGCGGTGCCACGGCTACGGCGGACGGGAGAACTTCGTCCTCGGCGGCCGCGAAGGTGATCGTGGACGTGGTGGGCCGGGTGCACCGGCCCGGTTTGGTCACCTTGCCCGCCGGGGCCCGGGTGGCTGACGCGGTCCGGGCCGCGGGCGGGGCACTGACCGGCACCAACCTGAGCTCGATCAACCTGGCCCGCGTCTGCGTCGACGGCGAACAGATCGCGGTGGGGGTTACCGGGGCGGCCGCGCCGCCTGGAACCAGCGGCCCTGCGCCGGGCGCCGGCGCGCCCGCGGGTCTGGTGAACCTGAATACCGCCACGGCCGATCAGCTCGACGCGCTGCCCGGGGTCGGACCGGTGATGGCCCAGCGAATCATCGCCTACCGCACCGACCACGGTCCGTTCACGGCGGTGTCGCAGCTGCAGCAGGTCAGTGGCATCGGCGACGCTCGGTACGCCGATCTGAGTCCGCTGGTCACGGTCTGACGTGGCCGCCCGAGGAAACCATCGCGCCCGCCGGGGCGCGAACGCCGTGGTGCAAGCACGCCGAGCGGGCGCTCCCGGCGACCGTGACGTCGCCCGCGACAGTCGCCACCATGACGTCGCCCGCGACAGTGGCGACCGTGACGTCGCCCGCGACGGTGCTGACCCCGGCGACGAGGCCGGTCGTGCCGCCAGCGATGCTGACGACAGGGCCAGCAACGATGCGGGCGAACGTGACCGCGACGATGCCGGTACTGCCGTGCCCGCCGAGTTCGATGCCCGCTTGGCCGTCGGCGCGGGTGTGGCGTGGCTGGCCACGTTCGTGTGCCTGCACCTGCCTCCCGCCGTGGCGGTGCCGGCGGCGGTCGTCGCCGGGACGGTAGCGGTGGCAGCCCTGGCGGCCGACCGGCTGATTCGCTCCGCCGACCGGCTGGTGCGCAGTTCCGACGGCGATCACGAAGACACTGGTGCCCCAGCGCTGGTCGGTCGGGGGCGACGCCGACGGTGGCGTTCCTGCGCGGCTGGTGTGGCGCTGGCCGGCTTCTGTTGTTTCGGCACGCTGATGTCCCTGGGCGCCCAGCTGGCCCAGATCCGGTCCGGCCCGATCCGAGCCCTGGTCCAGCGCAGCGCCGCCGGCGTGTTCGAGGTGACGGTGAGCGGCGACCCGCGGCCGATCGTCAGTACCCAGTCCTTTGGGGCCAACCGAGTGGCCCTGGACGCCACCCTGATCCGGGTGCGCAGCGGACCGCAGCGATACCGGGCGAGGGTTCCGGTCGTGATACTCGCCCCGTCCGATACGTGGTCCGCGGTGATCCCGGGGGAACGTCTGCGCCTCGATGGCCGTTTGAGTGCTCCGCAGCCGGGCCAGTTCGTCGGAGCGGACATCTCGGCGCGTGGGCCGCCCGTCGCCGTCGGTCGTCCGCCCTGGTGGCAGCGAGCGGCGGCCACGGTCCGGCGTGACCTACGCTCCGCGGCGGCGGTGCTGCCGGCGGCCGAGCGCGGGCTACTCCCGGGGCTGGTCGACGGCGACACCTCCACGCTTGACCCCCAGCTGAACCAGGCGTTCAAAACCGCCGGCCTGACCCACCTGGTGGCGGTTAGCGGAACGAATCTGGCCGTGATCATCGGTGCGGTGCTGCTGGTGCTACGCCGGCTGCGAACCCCGCCCTGGGCGTGTGCGGTCATCGGGGGCGTGGTGTTGGTCGCGTTCGTCGCCGTCGCGCGCGTGTCACCTAGCGTGGTGCGGGCCGGCGTGATGGCGGGTGTCCTACTGGTGGCGTTGGCGAGCGGGCGGCCGCGCCAAGGATTACCAAGCCTGGCCCTGGCCGTTCTGGTGCTGCTCATCTGGCATCCCGAGTGGGCCGGCAACGCGGGGTTCGCGATGTCGGCCCTCGCCACGGGTTCGTTGTTCCTGATCGCGCCGGGGTGGGCCGAGGCCCTGCGCCGGCGGCGCGTGCCGCCGATCCTGGCCGAAGGCCTGGCGGTGTCGGGGGCGGCAACGGTGGTGTCCGCGCCGATCATCGTGCTGCTCAGCGGACGGGTCAGCCTGGTCGCGTTGCCCGCCAACGTCCTGGCCGAGTTTGCGGTCGCCCCGGCCACCGTCCTCGGCGTGCTCGCGGCGGCGACAGCACCGTGGTCGCCATTCCTGGGCGCGGCGTTCGCCCGGGCGGCCGGGGTGCCGTGCCGGTGGCTGGTGGCGGACGCCCGCTGGTTCTCCTCGCTTCCGGGGGCAACCGTGCCGTGGCCGGGCGGCGCCTGGGGCGCCCTCGGACTCGCCCTGGTCGTCGCCGTTGCCGCCGTGCTGTTCCGGTTCCCGGGGACGCGCCGCCCGCTGGCAGCCGCCCTGTTGACCGCAGTTGTGATCGAGGTTCCAGGGCGGGCCGTGTTCGGCGGGTGGGCGCCGGGGAGCACGATCCTGGTCGCCTGCGACGTCGGCCAGGGAGACGGGATCGTGCTGCCCGTGGGTCACCACGCCGCGGTGGTCATGGACTCAGGTCCCGAGCCGCTCGCAATCGACCGATGCCTGCACTCCCTCGGCGTGACGTCGGTGCCGCTGTACATCCAGTCGCATTTCGACTTGGATCACGTCGGTGGCGTGGCCGGGGTGGCCGACGGCCGGCGCCTCGGCCGCGTGCTCACCGGTCCGCTGCAGGAGCCGCCGCTGGGGCGCGGCATCCTCACCCGCACGCTCACCCCGCTGGGCCTCAGGTCGCAGATCGTGCCGGCTGGCACCGATATCGACGTGGGTCCGCTGCACCTGCACGTGCTCGAGTCCCACATCGTCGACGTCGACGGCGCGCCGGACTCCAACAATTCGTCGTTGATGATCCGCGCCACGGTCGCCGGCCACACGATCCTGCTCACCGGAGATGCCTCGACCGAGGCCCAGCAAGCGCTCATCGCCAGTGGCCAGAACTTCACCGCGGACGTGCTCAAGGTGCCGCACCACGGCAGCGCCTACTTTGACCCAACGTTCCTGGCCGCGGTCCACGCCAGGCTGGCGGTGATCTCGGTCGGGCGGCACAACACCTACGGTCACCCGGCCCCGAGCCTGCTGCGGGCGTTGACCGACCTGCATGTTCCGATCCGGCGCACCGACCTGGACGGTGACGTGGGGGTCCTGGCCCGCGGTTCGCAGTTGCAGGTGGTGCGCCACGTTCCCTCCGCGCGACTCAGCGCGTCGGGCGCCCCCGGTCGGCCTCGACCAGTCGGGTCGGGCGGTTCGGCTGCTACCCGGGTGGTCGCGGCCGTCGAAGCGTCGGCGGGCCATGCCACGATGGACCGATGGCGAGCAACTCAGCAAGCCGGGCCACGGCTGATCGGATGGCCGCCAACCAGACCGCGCCCGACGACGGGGTCGTTCTGGTCCTCGGTGACGAGGACTTCCTGGTCAACCGGGCAATCGAGCAGGTCGCCGCCGCCGGGCGTCGCGCGGACCCGGACGCGGAACTGGTCGAGCGGATCGGCGCCGAGGTCATCCCCGGGGAGCTGTTCGAGCTGCTGAGCCCGTCGCTGTTCGGCGGACGGCGGACCGTGGTCATCCGCATGGCGCAGGACGTACCTTCCGCGGCCGTGCCGACGCTCACCGGCTTCTTCGGCGACCCCGGAACCGATATCACACTGGTCATCCAGCACGCCGGCGGCGCCAAAGGGAAGGCGCTGCTCGAGGCGGCGCGGCAAGCGGCCGGAGCCGTCTTCACCTGCGCCAAGCTGACCCGGCCGAGCGAGCGCGAGGACTTCGTCCGGGCCGAGATGCGCCGTCACCGCGCCACGATCACCGGCGACGCGATCGCGCGGTTGATCGACGCGGTCGGCACCGACCTGCGCGAATTGGCCGGGGTGTGCGCTCAGCTGGCCAGCGACTCCGGGGGGCGCATCGACGCCACCGTGGTCGCGGCGTACCACCGCGGTCGAGCCCAGGTCACGGGCTACGTCATCTCCGACCACGCGGTCACCGGAGATGTGGCTGCAGCCATGGAGAACCTGCGCTGGGCGCTGTTGGTCGGTGTACCGCCGGTGCTCATTGCCGACGCCCTGGCCGACGGCGTGCGCTCCATCGCCAAGGTCAGCGGCGCCGGCCGGGGGTCGCCCAACTCCCTGGCTTCGCGGTTGGGCATGCCGCCGTGGAAGATCCAGCGGGTGCAACGCCAGGCCACCGGCTGGACCGACGTCGGTCTGACCCAGGCCATGGCCGCGGTCGCTGACCTGAACGCTGACGTCAAAGGCGTGGCCGTCGATCCTGAGTACGCGCTGGAACGCGCGGTCCGGACGCTGGCCGCGGCCCGTTCCGTGCGGCGCTGATCGGGCCAGGTGAAACGGACCACGCTCGACGCGCGGGGTCGCGGCCTTCCCGCCAGCCAGCGCGGATCGGACCACGCTCGGACCACGCTCGACGGGCGGGCTCGCGGCCTTGCCCCGCCAGTTAGCGCGCTAAAGACCGGATCACGTGGGTTGGCGGGGCAGACAGGTGCCTCATCCGCGGGCGCTGATTGCACAGCGCGGATCGGACGGCGCTGATTGGCCATCGGCCGCTCAGGCCATGCATCGTGCGGCGGCACCCGGCAGCGCGCACAGCAACGAACCCGGTCACCCTCGGGATGACCGGGTTCTGCTGACAGCAATTCAGCGCGGGCGAATCGCGCTGTGCACTAGAGCGCGTTGACCCGCTGGGCCAGCGCCGACTTCTTGTTCGCGGCCTGATTGGGGTGGATTACGCCCTTGCTGGCGGCCTTGTCGAGCGCCTTCGACGCGTCGCGCAAGAGCACCAGAGCCTGGTCCTTGTCGCCGGCGTCGGCCGCCGCACGGAAGCGGCGCACGGAGGTCTTGAGCGAGGACTTGACGCTCTTGTTGCGCAGTCGTGCCTTCTCGTTCGTGCCGATGCGCTTGATCTGGGACTTGATGTTTGCCACGTTGCCTCTTCGACTCGGTAATGATGGACACGGACCGTCGGATGGAAACGGGCTCCGGTCCAGACGTTCGTCACGGCCGCTCAGGCCCAAGGCCCGGGACCGCTGGTCCGGCCGCGACAGAGCGCAGCTGGACAACCCCACGAGACTACCAGCGCGTCCGGCCCGGCCTCAACCGCGAGCCCACCGCCTCGGGGGCGCCGTGGTCCGGCGCGGCTGGGGTAAAACGGGCCGCGGTGACCGGTAGGAAATCCCGAGTGCCTACGATGCGCCCCATGACGGCAACCGCCGCACGACCTCCCATCCCGGCCGGGTTAACCCATGCGCCCTGGGACGAAATGTACGAGTCGCCCGGTGTGCCGCGCCCGGCCTGCGTCGCTATCCACGCCGCGTTGGAGGCCCTGTCCGGGGAGGAACTGAAGGCGCGCTGCGACGCCCTGGCCCGGACCTACTTCGACCAGGGGGTCACCTTCGACGTCGGCGGCGAGGAAAGCCCGTTCCCGCTCGATGTCGTTCCCCGCGTCATCGCGTCCGAGGAATGGGAGACGGTCGAGCGCGGGGTCAAGCAGCGGGTGCGGGCGCTCGAAGCCTTCCTCGCCGACGCCTACGGCCCCCGCGAGGTGGTCAAGGACGGCATCGTTCCGCTGCGGCTGCTGCTGTCCTCGGCCCACTTCCACCGGGCGGCGTTCGGCATCAACCCCGCCAACGGTGTCCGCGTCCACGTCGCCGGAATCGACCTGATCCGCGACAGCAACGGGCAGTTTCGCGTGCTGGAGGACAACGTCCGGGTGCCGTCCGGGGTCAGTTATGTGCTGGAGAACCGTCAGTCGGTCAGCCAGATCCTGCCCGAGGCGTTCTCGGCCCAGCCGGTGCGCCCGGTGGGGGAGTACCCGTGGCGGCTGCTCAACGCGCTGCGGGCCGCGGCTCCGGACGGGATCACCGACCCGACGGTGGTCGTCCTGACGCCAGGCATCTTCAACTCGGCCTACTTCGAGCACGCGCTGCTGGCCCGCACGATGGGGGTCGAGCTCGTCGAGGGCAGCGACCTCATCTGCCACGACGGCCGGCTCTTCATGCGCACGACCCGCGGCGAGCAGCGGGTCGACGTCGTCTACCGGCGCGTCGACGACGACTACCTCGACCCGGTGACGTTTCGTTCCGACTCCCAGCTCGGCTGTCCCGGGTTGATCACCGCGGCCCGCGCCGGTCGCGTCACCCTGGCCAACGCGGTCGGCAACGGCGTGGCCGATGACAAGCTCGTCTACACCTACGTCCCCGATCTGGTCCGCTACTACCTGGGCGAGGAGCCGGTGCTGGCCAACGTCGACACCTGGCGGCTGGAGGACCCCGAGGCGCGGGAGCAGGTCCTGGATCGGTTGGCCGAGCTCGTGGTCAAGCCCGTGGACGGTTCGGGGGGCAAGGGCATCGTCATCGGCCCAGCCGCGTCGAAAGGCCAGCTGGCCCGGCTGCGCAAGCGCTTGATCGCCGACCCGCGCGGCTGGATCGCCCAGCCCGTCATCTCACTGTCCACCGTTCCGACGGTTATCGGTGACCGGCTCGCCCCCCGCCATGTCGACCTGCGCCCGTTCGCGGTCAACAACGGTGACGAGGTGTGGGTGTTGCCCGGCGGCCTCACCCGTGTCGCCCTGCCCGAGGGTGAACTGGTCGTGAACTCGAGCCAGGGCGGCGGTTCGAAGGACACCTGGGTGCTCGGCGACCCGGACGCGCCGCCGCAGCGGACCCGTCGTCCGGCTACCCCGGCCGCGGAGCAGTCGGCCATGGCCGGTCAGGACGTCAGCCCCGAGGACGACGGCGGCGGCGAGCAGGCCCAGCAGCAACAGCAGAGCGGCCAGTCCCAAAGCCAGAGCCAGCGCGGTGGCGGGCAACAGCAGCAACAGCAGGCCCACGGCGCCCGGCAACAGCAGCAACAACAGGGCCACGGCGCCGGGCACCAGCAACGGGGCCACGGCGCCCAGCAACCGAAGCCGGCCAGCTCATGCTGAGCCGGATGGCCGAAAGCCTGTTTTGGATCGGTCGCTACCTGGAGCGCGCCGACGGCACCGCCCGCATCCTGGACGTGCACCTGCAACTGCTGCTCGAGGATCCGTGGGTCGACGAGAACGAGGCCAACCGCTCGCTGCTCAACGTCATGGGCGCTCCGGTGGAAGACGACTTCGAGGGTGACGTCGGACGGGAGCGGGTGCTGCAGCGCTTTGCCTACTCGGCGGGTCCCGGTTCGATCAACGGCTCGCTCAACGCGGCCCGGGAGAACGCGCGGCGCGCCCGCGAGGCGGTCTCGACCGAGCTCTGGGAATCGCTGAACACGACGCGTAATGACCTGGTGCGCGGCAAGTGGCAGACCCGCAGCCCACACCGTTACTTCGCCTGGGTTCGCGAACGCGTGGCCGCCGTCACCGGCATTGCCGACGCGACGATGAGCCGGGACCAGGTGTGGAACTTCCTGTTGCTCGGCCGCTCGATCGAACGGGCCGACATGACCGCGCGACTGCTGGCCAGCCAGGACGCCCGTGGCCTGGGCAACTTCGGCTGGCAGTTGGTGTTGCGCTCGTGCGGGGCGCACGAGGCGTACCTGCGCACGTACGGCGCCGCGGCCAGCGAGGACCGCGCGGCCGAGTTCCTGCTCATGGACCGGCTCTTCCCGCGCTCGGTGGTGTTCGCGCTGCTCACCGCTGATAGCTGCCTGGAGAAGTTGTCCACGGACGAAACCCAGTGGGTGTCCCGGCTGATCGCCCGCGATGACGCCCGCCGGATGCTCGGTCGGGCCCGGACCGATCTGGAGTACCGGCGTCTGGAGGAGGTCGTCACCGATCTCGCTGCCCACATGGATCGCGTCCAGCGCATCTGCTCGGCGGCCAGCGACGCGGTCTCCCGCCGCTACTTCCCGCGCGGCAACGCCACCTCCTGGGTCCGGGAGATCTCGTGAGCTTGTTGGGGACGACGAGCCGGCGGCTGCGGGTACAGCACCAGACTCGGTACTCCTACTTCGGCACGGTCTCGGCGTCGTACAACGAGGCGCGCATGTCACCGCGGACGGAGGCCCGTCAGCAGGTGTTGGAGAGCCGGCTCGACATCGGCCCGCAGGGTTGGCGCCACGACTACGACGACTACTGGGGCACGGCGGTTACCGCGTTCGAGACCCACGTCCCGCATCAAGAGCTCATCGTCACGGGCACCACCGTGGCCGACGTGGGCGAGATCGGCGCGGCACCGCAGACCGACTGGGACCGGCTGCGGTCCGAGCGCACCCGGGACACGTTCGCCGAGTCGCTGACCGCCACCGGACGCAGTGCGACCCCGGCCGAGCTGGCCGAGCTGGCCGCCGCCCGGATCGGTGACCGGCCCCCGCACCTGGCCGCGCAGGAGGTCTGCACGCTGGTCGCCGAGTCGATGCAGTACGCCACCGGGTCCACCGGCGTGCTGACCCTGGCCAGCGAGGCGTGGCAGGCCCGGCGCGGGGTGTGTCAGGACTTCGCCCACCTCGCCGTGGGCGCGTTGCGGACCGTCGGCATCCCGGCCCGGTACGTGTCGGGTTACTTCGCCCCCCGCGTCGACGCGGAGATCGGCGAGGCGGTGCTGGGGGAGAGCCACGCCTGGATCGAGTGGTGGACCGGCGGCTGGTACGGCTGGGATCCGACCAACAACCACCCGGCCTCATCGCGGCACCTGGTCGTCGGGCGCGGCCGCGACTACGGCGACGTGCCCCCGCTGAAGGGCATCGTCGCCGGCTCGGGTCGGAGCAACCTCGAGGTCAGCGTCACGGTCACCGTCCTGCGCTGACTCACCGCCCACGTTGATCCCGGGCGCGTCAGCCTGCTCGGGTCAGCGGGCCGCGGCGCGAACGGTCACCAGCTCGTGCACGGTGTACAGGTAGGTACGTTCGCCCACGCCGTCACCGACGGCGTCGGTTACGGTCGGGTCGGCGCCGCCTTCCTCGCCGTAGACGTAGGCGCCCTGGTCGGTGAAGTACACGTTCGCGTCGACCGGCGCGATGTCGCTCATCTCGACCAGCACGTAGCGGTCGCCGATGGTGGCGATCAGCTCGGCGATCTGCTCGGTCGCCGCGGCCAGTGAACCCTGGGTGTAGACCGCGCGTACCTCCTGCCAGTCGTCCTCCCCGCCGGGCGCGGTGTTGACGACGTCGCCCGCGCGCAGGGTGCGGGCCGGTATGCGGTACTCGACCGCGGAACGAGGATCGGTGGACGCCGGTTCAGTCATGGCCCCCATCTTGCCCGAGCCGCGCGGATCGCCGTGCCTGTGCCGCTGGTGTCGTTGCCGTGCCTGCGCCATCGGCATCGTCAACGCCCGCCCGTCGATGCATCGGACCGAAGACGGGACGGGACTTGGACGTCGTCCGGCAATGTCGTAGCTCAATTTGTGTCGGTGCCCGCCGCTACTCTCTGGCTATGGAACGTCTGGCTCGGCTGGTCCTCAAACACCGCCTCTGGGTCGCCATCACCTGGCTGGTGCTGCTGATCGCCGGCGGCGCCGCGGCCGGCCCCGCCGCGGGTCGGCTCAATTTCGACTTCTCCCTGCCCGGTCAGCCGGGCTACCAGACCGAACAGAAGCTGGTGGCAGCGTTCGGCACCAGCACCGACGACACCCTGGTCCCGGTGCTGACCGTGCCCGCGGGCAGCACAGTGCAACAGCACGCCGCCGACGTGGCCAAGGTGTGGAGCACGGTGCGCGCGAAACTGCCGCAGATGCGCGTCGTGGACTACTCCTCCACCGGCGACAAACAGTTCATCACCAGCGACGGCCGCAGCACGTTCGCCCTGATCCAGGGTCCGCAGGCCACCGGGTTCGGCCCCGGCATCGAGTCCTCGGTTACCCCGGTGCTGCAGGCGGCGGCCACATCGGTGAACCTGCAGGCCGGCGAGACGTCGTACGTGCTGCTGTCCCAGGGCGGCAACTCCGACGGTCCGAGCGTCCTGGTGGAGACCCTGTTCGGCGCACTCGGGGCACTGGCCGTGCTGGCATTCGTCTTCGCGTCGTTCTTGGCCTTCGTTCCGCTGGTGATCGCGGCTGTGTCGATCCTGACGACGTTCCTGCTCGTGCTCGGGCTCACCTACATCACCGACGTGAGCTTCGTGGTGCAGTTCCTCATCGCCCTGGTCGGCCTGGGCGTGGCCATCGACTACTCCCTGCTGCTGGTGTCGCGGTGGCGCGAAGAGCGGGCGCACGGGCTCAGCAATGACGAAGCGGTCGTGCGCGCGGTGGAGACAGCCGGGCACGCCGTCCTCGCTTCCGGCGTCACCGTGGCCATCAGCCTGCTCGCCCTGATCGTGGTGCCGGTGCCGTTCCTGCGCAGCATGGGCCTGGGCGGGATGCTCATCCCGCTGGTGAGTGTGGCCGTCGTGCTGACGTTGCTTCCGGCACTGCTGTCGAAGATCGGCCCTCGGGTGGACTGGCCCCGGATCCGGCACGACGACGTCGCCGCCCGCGGCTGGTCGGCGTGGGCCCGGCTGATCGTGCGCCGGCGCTGGATCGCGGCCGGCGTGGCGGTCGTGATCCTGGGGTTCATCATCGCCCCCGTGGCCGGGCTCAAGATCGGCCAGACGGGCACCAGTTCGCTGGCGCGCAGCGGCCCGTCGTTCAACGTGCTCCAGCAGTTGAAGGCCGGCGGCGTGGGCAATGGCGTGCTGACCCCGATCGAGGTTCTGGTACCCCAGGGACAAGCCGCCGCCGCGGTGAAGGCGGCCAAGGCGGTGCCCGGCGTGCGTACCGCTGTGGCCGGTGGCAGCAAGGGCGGACAGACCGTCGTCGACGTTATTCCGGTCCACGAGACGGTCGACAGCACCAGCAACGGGGTGGTGGACGCGGTGCGCAGCGCGGTCAAAGGGGCCACGTCCGGCAGCGTCGGCGTGGCCGGCCCGGGAGCCGTGGTGCAGGACTACTTCAGCGCCGTCTACCACAACTTCCCCTACGTCCTGCTGATCATCGCGTTGATCACGTTCCTGCTGTTGGTGCGGACGTTCCGCTCGCTGCTGTTGCCGATCAAGGCCGTGGTGCTGAACCTGATCTCGCTCAGTGCGGTGTTCGGCGCCATCGTCTTCTTCTGGCAGCACGGTCACGGGGCGAACGCCGTCTTCGGCGTGTCTCCCACCGGCGCGATCACCTTCTGGCTGCCGGTCATCATCTTCGCGTTCCTGTTCGGGCTCTCGATGGACTACGAGGTGTTCATCCTGGTTCGGATGCGCGAGGCGTACGACGACACGGGCTCCACCGCCCAGGCCGTGGTCACCGGCCTCGGCCGCACCGGGCGGCTGGTCACCTCGGCCGCACTGATCCTGTTCTTCGCCTTTGCCGCGCTGGCTTCCTCGCCCGGCACGGACATCAAGGTGCTCGGTACCGCGCTGGGCGTCGGCATCCTCATCGACGCCACCCTGGTGCGCGCATTGCTGGTGCCGGCCCTGGTCAGCCTGTTCGGTCGCTGGAACTGGTGGCTGCCCACCGGGCTGGCCCGGGTGCTGCGGGTGGAGCCCTCACCGGTGGGCGCTGCGGGGTCGGAGCCCGGTTTGGACGACGCCCGCCCGCGGCACGGCGCGACCGCAGCAGCGACCGCGGCCCGCTGAGCCAGGGTCGCGCACCGACCCCACCGTCGCGACGGTGTGGCGAATGCCTCAGCGGTGCTGGAGCCGATCTGCACGCGTAGTTCGGGCAGCCGGGTGCGGTTGACCGCGGGAGGTATTGCGCGGCGTGGCCGGCCACCCGCCATGATGAGAGAATGAGGTAAGTCCGGGCGTCCACCCTGATTGCCCGGCGATCGGGCTGCCCGTCAACCGTGCGCCCCGTCAACCGTGACGCCCGTCTACCGTGCCGCCCGGCAAACCCCGACCAGTCAGAGGATGCCCGTGTCATCGATGGCCCGCAGCGAGCGCACCACGCCGCCGGAGCTCATCCGCAATTTCTGCATCATCGCCCACATCGACCACGGCAAGTCGACCCTGGCCGACCGGATGCTGCAGTTGACCGGGGTGGTCGACCCGCGCCAGATGCGCGCGCAGTACCTCGACCGGATGGACATCGAGCGCGAACGGGGCATCACGATCAAGGCGCAGAACGTCCGCATGCCGTGGACGCTGCGCTACCCCGACGACGGTGACGCCCGCAGCCGCGACACCGGTTACACCCTGCACATGATCGACACGCCCGGCCACGTCGACTTCACCTACGAGGTGTCCCGGTCGCTGGCCGCGTGCGAGGGTGCGGTCCTGCTGGTGGACGCGGCCCAGGGCATCGAAGCGCAGACGCTGGCCAACCTGTACCTGGCCCTGGAGAACGACCTGCACATCATCCCGGTGCTGAACAAGATCGACCTGCCCGCGGCCCAGCCCGATCTGTACGCGGCCGAGATCGCCCACATCATCGGCTGCGAGCCCGACGACGTCCTGCGGGTCAGCGCCAAGACCGGTGAAGGCGTCGACAAGCTGCTCGACCTGATCTGCCGCGAGGTGCCCGCCCCGGTCGGTGACGCGGACGCCCCCGGCCGGGCCATGATCTTCGACTCGGTCTACGACATCTACCGAGGCGTCATCACCTACATCCGCGTGGTGGACGGGTTCTTCCGCCCGCGCGAACGCATCAAGATGATGTCCACCGGCGCCACCCACGAGCTGCTCGAGATCGGCGTGATCTCGCCGGAACCCCTGCCGACCAAGGGATTGGGCGTCGGCGAGGTCGGCTACCTGATCACCGGCGTGAAGGACGTCCGGCAGAGCCGGGTCGGCGACACCGTCACCGAGCTGGCCCGGCCCGCGGCCGAGCCGCTGGGCACGTACGAGGATCCCCAGCCAATGGTCTATTCCGGCCTGTACCCGCTGGACGGCTCCGACTACCCGTTGCTGCGCGACGCCCTGGACCGGCTGCGCCTGAACGATGCGGCGCTGGTGTACGAGCCGGAGACGTCGGCCGCGCTGGGGTTCGGCTTCCGCTGCGGGTTCCTGGGCCTGCTGCACCTGGAGATCACCCGGGACCGGCTCGAGCGCGAGTTCGACCTCGAGCTGATCTCCACGGCGCCCAACGTCGTCAACCGGGTCGTCCTCGAAGACGGCGCCGAGCAGGTGGTGACCAACCCGTCGGACTGGCCCACCGGACGCAAGATTGCCGACGTGCACGAGCCGATCGTCAAGGCCATGATCATCGCGCCGAGCGAGTACATCGGCGCGATCATGGAGTTGTGCCAGTCGCGGCGCGGATCGCTGCAGGGCATGGACTACCTGTCCGAGACGCGGGTCGAACTGCGTTACACCCTGCCTCTGGGCGAGATCATCTTCGACTTCTTCGACCAGCTGAAGTCGCGTACCCGCGGTTATGCCTCGCTGGATTACGAGGCCGCCGGTGAGCAGGTGGCTGACCTGGTCAAGGTCGACATCCTGCTCCAGGGTGACACCGTCGACGCGTTCTCGGCCATCGTTCACAAGGACAAGGCGTATGCGTATGGGGTTTCGATGACCTCGAAGCTGCGCAAGCTGATTCCCCGCCAGCAGTTCGAGGTGCCGATCCAGGCCGCGATCGGGTCGCGCATCATCGCCCGGGAATCCATCCGGGCCATCCGCAAGGATGTGCTGGCCAAGTGCTACGGCGGTGACATCACCCGCAAGCGCAAGCTGCTGGAAAAGCAGAAGGAAGGCAAGAAGCGCATGAAGATGGTCGGCCGGGTCGAGGTACCGCAGGAGGCCTTCATCGCCGCCCTGTCCACCGACGAGGTGGCCGAGCCGGCCAAGCGCTGAGCCTGGTACCCCGCTGACCTGTTCCTGTGGGGCGGTCCAGAAACTGAACTCAAGCTGGTAACGGCGGCGCGCATGGCCGCGGATCCGGGTCAGGATCGGCGCAAGGCCCGACCGCAGTCCCAGCGCGGGCGCGTCCGCGTCACCCGGAGGTTTCCGTGTTCGCTCCGACGTCGTCGTCGGTCATCGTGGCACTGCTGATGGCCTGCGCCGCGCTGCTTCTCGCGGTGGCGCGGGCCCGGTACCCGGTGCTGAAGGTGGCCGCCGGGGTTGGTGTGGTCGCGTTGGGCGTGACGACCGGCGTGGTCGCCGTGAACGACTACTTCGGGTACTACACGAGCTGGTCCGAGGCGTATGCGGGCACCTTCGGCGGCGCCACCGCGACCAAAGACACGATCGACACCCGCCAGGCTGCCCCGGCGCCGATGCGCAGTGGGCGCGTCTTTTCGATCGACCTGCCCGGAAGCGAGAGCGGCATCGACCGGCGGGGCCTGGTGTACCTGCCGCCGCAGTACGGATTGCCGCAGTACCGGACCGTTCGGTTTCCCGTGGTCGAGCTGATGCACGGGACCCCGGGCAGCCCGCGTAGTTGGACGGTCGAGTTCGGTATCGCGCGCATCATCGACACCCTGCTGGCCGAGCGGGCGATCGGGCCCATGGTGTTCGTCATGCCCGACATCACCCAAGGGCGCTCGCAGCAAGAATGCTTGAACTACCCCGGGGTGCGGGACGACACCTACGTCTCCCACGACGTTGTCGCCGACGTGGAGCGCCGTTTCCGGGTCACCCACGACCGGTCCCAGTGGGCGGCGGTCGGCTACTCCTCCGGCGGCTACTGCGCGGCCAACCTGGCCCTGCGCCACCGCCGCGATTACGGCGCCGTGGCGTCCATAGACGGCTACTACTGGCCCGGGGACGGCCCGGCGATCAAGCGCTTGGCCGGCAACCCCGTCGCCCAGCAGGACAACGATCCGCTCGGACTCGTCGACGGGTTACGGACGGGAACGGTGCCGATGCCCCAGTTCTGGGTGTCTGCGGGCACGGGGAGCACGGACGATTACGACAGCGCGAAGACCTTCGTCACCGCGCTCTCACGCTTCGAGGGCGTCACGTTCGTGGCCCAACCTGGCGCGAACCACAACTTCTACGCCTGGCGCGACCAGATCCCGCAGGCGTTGCGCTGGGTCTGGTCGTCGATCGCCGCGCCGGCGTTGCGGGTCGAGTTCCCGACCGGCGGCCCGGTGCGCACGGCCGTGGTCGGCCATGACGCGCGCGCGGCCCGTGCCTCGAAGGACCGGGACACCTATCACCCGCCGGCCCAGCAATCGCCGGATGCGTCCCGCTGATCACTAGCAGTTGCTGGTCGCGGTGGGCAGGGACTGCGCCGCGTCGCCGGCCGCCGCCCGAGCGAGCAGCGCCGCCACGGCCGCACCGAACGGTGGCGAGTACGACACCGCCTCGGTGCAGCCGCCCAGGTTCAGCCCGCCGACCAGCCCGACGATGACCCGTGGCCGCGCGGCGGTCAGGAACGGCGATCCGCTCGTGCCGCCCACATACCCGTGGCAGGAGAACGACGGGAACTGATTTGTTCGGCCCAGGATGTTGGTGCAGGTGATCTGGCGGTCGTCGATGCCGTGCGTGTAGCCGACGACCGTCACCCGAGTCCCCGGCGCCGGGGTGGTGCCCAGGGTCTCGGCTCCGACGACGTCCTCGATCTGCTCCAGGTGGTTGTTCACCCTCCGCGGTCCCACCTGGAGGACGGCTACGTCCAGGTCAGGATCGGTCTTGGTCATCCACCCGGGACTGACCCAGGCCCGCAGCACGCGCCAGGTGCCGAACGGCTCGGTGCCGTCGCGATAGTCGGGGGCGAACAGCTGGCCGGCTCCGGTGCCACTGAGGCAATGCGCGGCGGTGACGATCAGATCGTGACCGGGGCTGTGGATGACGCTGGCGCTGCAGGTGTGCGGCTGGGCGTCTGTGCTGGAAAACAGCGGCCCGACCTGAGGCTCGAGACCGACGGCGTGCGCGGTCGGGGTGCTCGCCGCGGACACGGTGGTGGCGGACACGGTGGTGGCGGACGCGGTGGTGGCGGACACGGTGGTGGCGGACGCGGTGGCTGAGGCCGGGGTTGCCGGGGTCGCGGAGGATGTGGGCAGCGACCGCGAGGGCGCGGACGCCGTCGACGACTTCGCGGTGGACCCCGTGGCCGACTCCGAGGTGCACGCGGTCGCGCTCAGCAGCATGGCCACCAGCGCGGTCGCGACGTACGGGCGCGGCCACGGCACTCGCTCACTCTCAGGCAGCTAGCTGGGATGAGGCTGTGAGGCTGGACCCGCGGGTCAGGGGCGGATGACGATCTTGCCGAATTGCTCACCGTTGGCCATGGCTCGCAGTCCGTCGACCGCTTCGTCGAGGCCGAGCACCCGGTCGATGCGGGGCCGCAGGCCGGTGTTGACCAGCAACGCCAGCAGGTCGGTCAGCTCGGAGCGGGTGCCCATGGTCGAGCCGACCACGGACAGCTGGAGGAAGAACAACCGGTTCAGATCGGCCGACGGTGTGGCCCCCGAGGTGGCCCCGGCGACCACGATCCGCCCGCCCGGGCGCAAGGCCTTCATCGAGTGTGACCAGGTGGCCGCGCCCACGGTCTCGATGACCGCGTCGACCCGTTCCGGCAGCCGGGCGCCCGGCTCGAACGCCTGGTCGGCACCGAGTTCGACCGCAGCGGCCCGCTTGGCCTCGGTCCGCCCGGTGGCCCACACCCGCAGACCACCGACGCGGGCCAGCGCGATCGCCGCCGTGGCCACGCCGCCGCTGGCGCCCTGGACGAGCACGGTCTGACCGGGCCGCAAGCCGGACTGGACGAACAGCATCCGGTACGCGGTCAACCACGCGGTGGGCAGGCAGGCGGCTTGGCCGAAGCTGAGCTCGGCCGGCTTCGGTACGACGTTGGCGGCCGGAACGGCAACCCGTTCGGCCAGCGTGCCCTGGTAGTGCTCGGACAGCAGCGAGCGGCCGGGGTCGAGGGTCTCGTCGCCGGTCCACCCGGGCGCGGCGATGACGGAGTGGACGACGACCTCGGCGCCCGTGGCGGTATCGATCCCGGCCGCGTCGCAGCCCAGGATCATCGGGAACGCGTCCGGTTTGATGCCCACGCCGCGCAGCGTCCACAGATCGTGGTGGTTCAGCCCGGCCGCCTTGACCTCGATGGTGGTCCAGCCCGTCGGCGCCTGCGGGTCGGGGCGCTCGCCGAGCTGGGCCGCGGACAGCGGATCGTCGGCGTTCGGAGCGGTGGCGAAGAGGGCGCGCATCGGATCACGGTAGCGCCGGGCGGCTTAAGGTCGTGGCGTGTCAGCTCGCCGCCGTGCCGCCCCTCGGCCCGCCGGCCGCGTTGGGCAACTGGCCCGCCGGGCCCGTCGTCCCCAGGTCGCGTTGCTGGCGCTGCTGCTGCTGCTCGTGGTCGGCTACGCCGTCCGGGCCGCGCAGCCATCGGACCACCACCCGGACCCTTCGACGGTGTCGACGGCGCCGGCCTCGCTCGACCCGTCGGTGCGCGCCGTGGCGCTCTCGTCGTTGCCCAGCCAGGCCCAGCACACCGTCGCCCTCATCCGCGCCGGCGGGCCGTTCCCGTACGCGCGCGATGGCATCGTCTTTCGCAACGCCGAGCACGAACTGCCTGCACAACGGTCGGGGTACTACCACGAGTACACGGTGCCGACGCCGGGGGAATCCGACCGTGGCGCGCGCCGGGTCATTGCCGGGATCGGCGGCGAGTACTTCTACACCGCCGACCACTACGCCAGCTTCGTCCGGGTGGACGTGAGCCGGTGAGGTCGTCCGTGCGGCACGTGCGCTCCGCGGCCGACATCCGCGCCCGGCACCCCAACGTGCGGGTTGTCGGCCCGGCGTCGAACAAGCCCGCCCTACTGGCGGCGATCTACCGGGCGCTGGACGCACCCGCCTACGCCGGCGCCAACTACGACGCGCTGGCTGACATCGTGGGCGACCTCGGCTGGTTGCCCGCCGGTCCGGTCCGTCTGGTCTGGGCGCCGGCGTCGTCTCTGCCCGCCGCGGTGCGGGCCGAGGTCAGCGCGATCCTGGCCGAAGCGGTCACCGCCACCGCAGGCACGGCGCGGCCGCTGACCGTCTATCTCGCCGCCACCCCCTGACCGTTGCGGTCCGGTCCGACCTTGCCCCGCTGACTGGTGGCGCGATCCGAGCCGCAACGCATTAGCCAGCAGGGCAAGCAGCCCACCGCCCAACTGAATGTCTGGGTAGCGCGAAAATTGGCCCGGTCGGGACGCAACGGGCGGGTGTCGTGGTCGCGTTGTGTGGATGTGGACGTGGTGACCAGATCGGAGCCGCCGGTGTCCGGCATCGGTTTGAGCGAGTTCACCGCACAGCACGGTGTCGGCCTGGTCCGATTCGCACTGTTGGTATCCGGTGATCACGGCACCGCGGAGGATCTCGTGCAAGAAACGCTGCAGTCCCTTTTCCGGCGGTTCGGTGATCACCTCCCGCTGGCGGAACCACTGGCCTACGCCCGACGCTCGATCGTCAACGCGAACAACTCACGGGCTCGTCGCCGGATGACTGCTCTGACCGTGGTGGGCTCGGTCCCGGACACCGCGGTTCTGGGCGACGCGCTCGAAGGCAGTGCCGAGCGCCAAGCGATGTGGCAGGCGCTGGCGCGGCTCTCGCACCGCCAACGGGTCGTGCTGGTGATGCGTTACTACTGCGACTCCAGCGATGCCCAGATCGCGTCGACGTTGCAATGTCGCCAGGCCACCGTGCGCAGCCTGGCGGCCCGTGGCCTCGCGGCGTTGCGGTCCGACCCGGCGTTTGCGCCGCTGGAGGGAACGCGATGACGGGCCTGCGGGACCAACGGGACATCGAGCGGATCCTGCGCTCGACCCTGACCGAGGTCGCGGGCACGGTCAACAATGCTGGCCGAGTTACTGCACCAGTCGGATCGGACCAGTCACCGCCGCGGCGCCGATCGGCCCGGTGGGCGGCTCCGCTCGCAGCAGCGGCCGCAGTCGCCGCGATCGCCGCCGCCGCCGCGCTGGCGCCATCGCACACGGACAAGAATGCGCCGATCGCACCGCCCACGTCCTCGAGCAACGTGCCCGGATCATCAACGCCGCCACCGACAGCGAAGCGAGCAACGGGGGTCAGGTTGGAGTGGTGGACGACGCCGATCCCCGCCGGCTACACCGAAACCCAACGCATCGTGACCGCACAGTTCTCGGGCGAACAGCTGATCAAGAAGGACGACCCGCAGCGCAACACCATCGGAAATGGCGGCGGGCCGGCCGGTGTGCTCGTACGACGCTGGACCCCTGGCACGTTCCACGCCAGCACTGTCGCCGCACCGGTGACGGTGCAGATCGGGGCTCACGCCGGCCTGTTCGGGGCGACCCCAGCGGGGCTGTTCGACGACGAGGTTCCCTACGCCAGCGGAACCGTCCCGA
The DNA here is from genome assembly GCA_964252015.1 of uncultured Jatrophihabitantaceae bacterium. GTDB lineage: Bacteria > Actinomycetota > Actinomycetes > Mycobacteriales > Jatrophihabitantaceae > CAXSBR01. The sequence continues at coordinate 47,223 of CAXULW010000015.1, forward strand.
CCCTGGCCGTCCATGTGGCCACGGACGAATGGATCACCCTCGCCGGTGCGACATCCCAAACCCAGCGCAAGGACGAACTGGTCCGCGTCGCGAAGACCGTCCTGTCGGCGTCCCGGACGACGCCGATGGCCGTGCCGTTCCGCCTCACGGGGCTGCCCGTCAACCTGCGGGTATTGGGCGCCAGCGAGAACCTGGACCCGGCCCAACCGGACGGTCTGCAGATCGACGTCACCGACGGCCCCCTCAGCGGTTCACTGGAAACCGTCCAACAGACCACGGACCTGAGCCTGCAGATCTGGCGTCACAACGCGATCCCGACCTCACAAACCGGCGGGCGCGCCACCGTGGACAACCGCACCGGAGTACTCGACTCCACCGGACGCGCGGCCTATTTCCCCATCGGCGCGCGGCTGACCGACATCGAACTGGACGGGCCCGGCGCCACCCCCGCTGCCCTGCAGGCGGTGCTCGCCGGCCTCGAATGGTCACCCGATCCCAGTGACGAGCGCACGTGGTACGACGCCACCGACATGCTTCACTGACCGCCGCCGCACCGCGACCCCGGCCCCGCCCGCCGGCGCTGGATCGCGGCGAGACGTCCGCACCGCACGGCTCTGCCTGCGCGGGTCCGGCGGGTCGTACCGGCTGCGGCGCGCGGGTTGGGAGACTGCAGGCATGCCCCCGTCCGCCCTGCCCGAAGGCGATCCCGCCCCGAGCAGTGGGCGCCTGCCCGGGTCGGCGCTGGCCGGGGCGGCGCAGACCCCGTTCGGCGTGTACGTCCACATCCCGTTCTGCACCACCCGGTGTGGCTATTGCGACTTCAACACCTACACGGCCGAGGAACTGGGCACCGGGGTCGACGGCGGCACGGTCACCCGCGGTACCTGGGCCGACACGTTGCTCGGCGAGGTCAGGCTGGCCCGCGACGTGCTCGGACCGGACATCGCGCCGGTCTCGACCGTCTTCTTCGGTGGCGGGACGCCGACGTTGCTGCCGGCCGAGCATCTCGGCCTCGTCCTGCGCGAGATCGTCGAGACGTTCGGGGTCGCCGCCGATCCCGAGATCACCACCGAGGCCAACCCGGAGTCGGTGGCCCCGGCCTATCTGGAGAGCCTGCGCGCGCAGGGCTTCACCCGGATCTCGGTCGGCATGCAGTCGGCGGTGCCGCGGGTGCTCGAGGTGCTCGACCGCCGGCACCGTCCCGGGCGCCCCGAGCAGGTCGTGGCCGAGGCCCGCGCGGCCGGCTTCGAGCACGTCAGCCTGGACCTGATCTACGGCGCGCCGTACGAGACCGACGCGGACTGGCAGGCGTCGCTGGACGCGGCCATCGGCTCGGGCGCCGATCACATCAGCGCGTACGCCTTGGTGGTCGAGGACGGGACGGCGCTGGCGCGGCAGGTGGCCCGCGGGATCGTCCCCGCGCCCGACGACGACGCGCTGGCCGACCGGTACGTGATGGCCGACGAGACGCTGCGCGCGGCCGGGTTCGAGTGGTACGAGGTGTCCAACTGGGCCCGCACCCCGGCCGATCGGTGCCGGCACAACGAGCTGTACTGGGAGGGCGCCAACTGGTGGGGGATCGGCCCCGGCGCGCACAGTCATTTCGGCGGCGTGCGCTGGTGGAACGTCAAGCACCCGGCCCGTTACGCCGACCTGCTCGCCCGCGGCGGCAGCCCGGCCGCCGGTCGCGAGACCCTCACCGCGCAGTCGCGCGAGACCGAGGCGCTGATGTTGGGGATACGCATGCGCGACGGCCTGCCCGCCCGCCAGTTGCCGCCGGACGCCGACGTCAAGATCGCCGCCCAGGTCACCTGGGGCCTGCTCGACGGCGACGCCTGGCGCGCGGGCCGGGTCGTGCTCACCCAGCGCGGCCGGCTGCTGGCCGATGCCGTCGTCCGCGATCTGATGCAGTAGCGCCGCTTCCGAGGTAGGACCCTGCGGCCAGGGGACCTGGTCAGGAGCGGCGTCTGGAGCAGGACCGGCCGAGGACGAACTGATGCCAGGATGAGCTGTGCCCGACGCCGATCCGCCCCAGATCACCCGCCGCCGGTTGTTGGGCGCCGGGCTGGGCCTGGCCGGCGTCGCGGCGACCGGTGGCGTCGGGTACGCCCTGGCCCCGCAGAAGTTGAAGGCCCGCGTCGGCCTCGGTGCCGACCCGTTCATCCCGGCGGCGCCCGAGGGTCAAGTCCGTCTGGAGACGGTTCATTCGAAGGCCCGCGGTCGCGATGTCGGGTTCTTCACCGCCGTGCCCGCGGGCTTCGGTGCCGGGGCCGGCCTGCCGGTGGTCGTGATCCTGCACGGGGCCAGCGCAACGGCGGCCCGGTTCCGGGGCTTCGGCTTCGGCCATTTCCTGACCCAGGCCGTGCGCGACGGTGCGGCGCCGTTCGTGCTGGCCGGTGCCGACGGCGGCGTGCTGCGCTGGGAGAAGGACCCCAACAGTGCCGACGACCCGCAAGCCATGGTTCACGACGAGATACCGCAATGGCTGGCCAGTCGCGGATTCGACGCTGATCGGCGGGCCTTGTGGGGGTGGTCGTTGGGCGGGTACGGCAGCCTCCGGTTCGCCGAGCGTTACCCGACGTGGGCCCGCTCGGTCGCGGTGTTCAGCCCGGCGGTCGCGGCCGGCGACGCCGTGTTCGCCGATGCCGCCCGCCTGGCCGATGTGCCCTTGGCGGTGTGGTGCGGTCGGCAGGACGGCTTCTACCCGGCGGTCCGGAGCCTGGTGACGGCACTGCCGCACGCACCGGAGATCGCCTCCTTCACCGCGGGGGCGCACACCCGGTTCTACTGGAACGACCACACGCTGGCCGCCTTCGCGTTTCTGGCCCGGCATCTCAGCCGCTGACCGATCCGTGCGGTGACGTTCAGTGGATCAACGGCAGCCGAGCAACGTCCTCACCCAGCCACGCCCCCGCGTCCGCGTCCAGCTCAACTCGGCCGGTGGCCAGCCGGGCCCTGGGCCGTCCGAGCCGTCGTCCGGTCGCCCGCAGCCCGCGCGAGTCGGGGTCATCCCGCACTGCCCAGCCGGCGCACCCGGTCGGCGCCCACGACGCGGGCTCGTCGAGCGATTGCGCCAGCTCGCCCAGGTCGGCCTAGGCGGCCTGCCGCAGGTCGACTTCGGTCACGGCCACAGCCAATCACGGCCCGGACCGACGGCGATGCAGTAGGAAGTACCAATGCTCGAACTCGGCGATCAGTGGGTGTGGGATCTGTGGCTGGTCGACACCGGCGACGAGTTCCACATGTTCTTCCTCAAGGCGTCGCGGGCCCTGCAGGTGGAGGTCCGCCGGCACCGCCGCGCGACCATCGGCCACGCCGTCTCCACCGATCTGCGGAACTGGACGCTGCTGCCCGACGCGCTCGTCCACGCCGACGAGCCCGCCTTCGACAGCCAGGCCACCTGGACCGGCTCGACCATCCAGGGCCCGGACGGCACCTGGCACCTGTTCTACACCGGCATCGACCGCCACGAGGGCGGCACCGTGCAGCGCATCGGGGTGGCCACGTCCACCGACCTGATCACCTGGGCGCAGCCGGCCGCGCCGCTGGTCGAAGCCGACCCGCGGTGGTACGAGACGGCCGCGGACCGCACCTGGGACGGCGTGGCCTGGCGCGATCCCTGGGTGTTCGCCGACCCGGACGGCGACGGCTGGCACATGCTCATCACCGCGCGGGCCAACACCGGTCCGGTCGACGAGCGCGGCGTCATCGGCCACGCCCGCTCGCCCGACCTGCGCGACTGGACCGTCCGGCCGCCGCTCACCCAGCCGGGACAGGGCTTCGGCCAGCTCGAGGTGCCGCAGGTCGCCGTCGTGGACGGACGGCCCGTGCTCGTGTTCAGCTGCTTGAGCGCGGAGTTGTCCGACGCCCACCGCGCGCGTCCCGGCGTCACGGCGAGCACCGGCGGCGTCTGGACCGTCGCCTCCGACGCGATCACCGGCCCGTTCGACACTTCGGCCGCGGTGGCCCTGTCCGGCCACACCCGCTACAGCGGCCGGTTGATCCAGGATCGCGACGGGCGCTGGGTGCTGATGAGCTTTCGTTACGCCGGCCCGGACACCGATTTCGTCGGCCTGATCGGCGATCCCGAACCGGTCGGCTGGACCGGAAATGGGCTCGCGTTGCTGGCCGGGAGCGATCTACCGTCCTCGTCGTGACCGCTGCGCCGAGCCTGCCCGTCCCCGACGACAAGGACTGGACGTGGGTGCTCGATCGGCCCTGCCCGCAGTGTGCCTTCGACCCGTCCGCGATCACCGGACGCGACGTGGCGACCACCGTGCGAGCCACGGTGCCGCGCTGGCTCGCGGTGCTCGAACGCCCTGACGCGACCCGACGCCCGGCACCGCAGGTGTGGTCGGCGGCGGAGTACGCCTGCCACGTCACCGACGTGTTCCAGCTGTTCGACGGGCGCACGCGGCAGATGCTCGGCGAGGACGACCCGGTGTTCGCCAACTGGGACCAGGACCGGACCGCGATCGAGCAGCGCTACTGGGAGCGGCTACCCGACCAGATCGCCCCGGAACTGGCTGCCGCCGGCGAGCGGGCGGCGCAGACGTTCGACGTCATCACCGCGCAGGAGTGGACGCGGCCGGGCCGGCGCTCGAACGGGTCGGCGTTCACCGTCGATTCGCTCGGGCGCTACTTCGTTCACGACGTGGTGCACCATCTGTACGACGTCGGCGGTTGATCGTGGCTGGCAAGCCAGCGGCTAGCGCCGGTTGCCGGCCCCCCGGCTCGGTTTGAACTCGTCGAGGTCGAGCACCCGCACGTGCAGGGTGTGCCGCTGTTGCAGGGCCGCGCGCAGGGCCCGGTGCATGCCGTCCTCGAGGTAGATCTCGCCCTCCCACTGCACCGCGTGCGGGAAGAGGTCGCCGTAGAACGTCGACTTGTCATCGAGCAGGGTGTCCAGGGCCAGCTCGCGTTTGGTGGTGATGAGCTCGTCGAGGCGCACGGTTCGAGGTGCCACCCCGGCCCAGTCCCGGGCCGAGAAACCGTGGTCGGGGTACGGACGCCCCTCGCGCACGGCCTTGAAAATCAATGCGGCTCCTGAGGTCGGACGGGGGCGAAGGCGAAACCCGAGGGTAGTGCAGCCCGGGCCGGCGTCGGTTCCTCGGCGTGGTGGAGTGGCCCAATTAGGCTGACCGACATGGCTATCGAGGATCGCAAGCTGGAGGTGTTGCGCGCGATCGTCGAGGACTTCATCGCCACCCGTGAACCCGTCGGCAGCAAGGCCCTGGTCGACCGGCATCACCTGGGCGTCTCGCCGGCCACGATCCGCAACGACATGGCCGCGCTCGAGGAAGAGGGCCTGATCGCCCAGCCGCACACGAGCGCCGGACGCGTGCCGACGGACGCCGGCTACCGGGTGTTCGTCGATCGGATCACCGCGCTCAAGCCGCTGACGTCGTCCGAGCGTCGCGCCATCGAGACGTTCATGACCGACGCGGTCGACCTGGACGACGTGCTGCACCGGGCCGTGCGCGCGCTGGCCCAGCTCACCCGCAACGTGGCCGTGGTGCAGTACCCCTCGCTGTCACGCAGCCGGGTGCGGCACTTGGAACTGGTCGCGCTGACCTCGTCGCGGTTGATGCTCGTGCTCATCACCGACACCGGCCGGGTCGACCAGCGGGTGGTCGAACTGCCCGCGCCGGTCACCGACGAGGCTGTCTTCGAGCTGCGCTCGACGCTGAACAACCGGCTGCGCGACCGGCCCCTGTCCGAAGCCCCGCAGATCGTGGCCGAACTGCCGATCACGGTGCCCTCCCACGTGCGCGGTCTCGTCACCACGCTCACCACCGTCCTGCTCGAAGCCCTGGTCGAGCAGCACAGCGAACGGATGCTGCTCGGCGGCACCGCGCACCTGACCGAGAACTCCTTCGACTTCCCCGCGATCCGTCCCGTGCTCGAAGCCTTGGAGGAGCAAGTCGTCATGCTGCGCCTGCTCGATCAGGCCGCGGCGTCGAGCGCGATCGTCGTGCGCATCGGCAACGAGACCGGGCACGAGGCGTTCGGGACGACGTCGCTGGTCTCGATCGGCTACGGCCCGACCGGCACCGCGGTGGCCGGCGTCGGCGTGCTCGGCCCGCGCCGGATGGACTACGCGCTGACCATGGCCCGGGTCGCTGCGGTCGCCCGCTACGTGAGCGACCTGATCGGCTGACCTGCCCGGCCTGCGATTGCCAACGCGCGAAGATGTTGCTGCGACCGGGACGACCAGGTCGGCCGTGAGCGCGTAGTCGCAGCGGCCGGGGGAGAACCCAGCCGGTGCCGGCGCCGACCGGCCAGCACTCACCACCAACGGTGATTACGTACACTTGACGGTGCGGTCGGCACGTCTGCTGGGCCGAAGAGACTGTGCGAGAAATGAGTTCGGTGCCCGAATCCGTCCGCGACTATTACGGCCTGCTCGGCGTGTCCCGCGACGCCACCGGTGAAGAGATCAAGCGGGCCTACCGCAAATTGGCCCGGGAACTCCACCCGGACGTCAACCCCGATCCCGCTGACCAGAACCGCTTCAAAGAGGTCACCGCCGCCTACGAGGTGCTGTCCGACCCCGAGAAGCGGCGCGTCGTCGACCTCGGCGGCGACCCGCTCGGCGGCCAGGGCGGCGGCCCGAACGGTGCCGGCAGCCCGTTCGGCGGCTTCGGCGGTGGCCTGGGCGACGTCTTCGACATGTTCTTCGGCGGGGGCGCCAACCCCGGCGGTCGAGGCCCGCGCAGCCGCGTCAGGGCCGGTGCCGACGCCCTGCTGCGCCTCGACCTGAACATGGCCGAGACCGCGCTGGGCGTGCATCGCGACATCGCGGTCGACACCGCCGTCGTCTGCGCCACCTGCCAGGGCGACGGCTGCGCGCCGGGCACCAAACCCCGCACCTGCGACATCTGCCACGGCGCCGGCGAGGTCCAGTCGGTGCAACGCTCCCTGCTCGGGCAGGTCATGACCAGCCGCCCCTGCCCGGCCTGCGCCGGCACCGGTGAGCAGATCCCGAGCCCGTGCCCCAGCTGCGGCGGCGACGGCCGCGTCCGCGCCTCGCGCACCATCTCGGTCGATGTCCCCGCCGGCGTCGAGGACGGCATGCGCATCCGGCTCACCGGCCAAGGCGAGGTCGGCCCCGGCGGTGGCCCGGCCGGTGACCTGTACGTGGAGATCCACGAGCTGGCCGACGACGTGTTCACCCGCGAGGGCGCCGACCTGCACTGCACGGTCTCGGTGCCCATGACGGCGGCCGCGCTCGGCACCGAGGTGCCGGTCACCGGCCTCGACGGCAAGCAGACGCTGGTCGAGGTTCGCCCGGGGACGCAGGCCGGCGCCGTCGTCACCCTGCGCGGCCTCGGCGTCGTCCACCTGCGCGACGTCCGCCGGGGCGACCTCTACGTCCACGTCGACGTGCGCACGCCCACCCGCCTCGACCCCGAGCAGGAGAAGCTGCTGCGGGACTTCGCGGCCCTGCGCGATGAACACGTCTCGGTGGCCAGCCCGCGCGGTGGATTCCTCGGCAAGTTCCGCGACGTGCTCAACGGCGGCCGTTGACCGCCGCGGGATGACCACCGGCCCGTCCGGCCATCGCCTCGGGACGCGGCCGTGAGCCGGCCCGTCTTTCAGCTCGACCCGCTGCCAACGGGGCCCACGGTGCGCCTCGACGGCCCGGAGGGTCACCACGCGGCCACGGTGCGCCGGCTGCGGGTGGACGAGCAGCTGGTGCTGGCCGACGGGCATGGCGCCCGCCGGGTCGGGCGGGTGAGCTGGGTGGGACGCGACCAGCTCGACGTCGACTGCGGGCCGATCGAGGTCGTCCCCGAGCCCGATCCGCGCCTGGTCGTGGTCCAGGCCCTGCCCAAGGGCGACCGGGCCGAACTGGCGCTGGAACTGGTTACCGAGCTCGGCGCCGACGAGATCGTGCCGTGGGCGGCGCAGCGGTCGGTGGTTCAGTGGCGCGGGCAGCGGGAGAGCAAGAGCCTCGGCCGCTGGCGCCGCACCGTGGTCGAGGCAGGCAAGCAGAGTCGTCGGGTGCGGTTCCCGGTCGTCTCCGACCCGGTCGACCTGGCCGGTCTGACCCGACGTATCGGGTCCGCCGCGGCCGGCCTGATCCTGCACTCCGACGCCACCCAGGCGCTGCCGGACCTGCCCCTGCCGGCAACCGGTGAGGTGGTGATCGTGGTCGGACCCGAAGGCGGCATCAGCCCGGGCGAGCTCGATGCGCTGACCGCCGCCGGCGCCACTGCGGTGCGGATGGGCGAGCCGGTGCTGCGCACGTCCACCGCGGGCGGCGCCGCCCTGGCCGTTCTCTGTGCCCGCCTCGGCCGCTGGTCCTGACCACCGGTTTTGGTCAGTTGACCCCGCATACGCGGGTCAACTGACCAAAACCGCGGTCACGGCTGGGCGGTGTCGTGGTCGGCGACGGTCATGGCCAGGGCCGCGGCCAGCCGGGCCAGCGCGCCGTCAAGCAGGGTGAGGTCGCGCAGCGCCAGCCGCAGCGGGCTGTCACCCGCGGGCAGGGCCCGGGCGGCGATCTCGACCAGCGCGGCCGACCGCACGTACGTCCCGTGCTCGCCGGTGGCGATCCGGTTGTCGATGGCTACGGCCGACGCGCGCAGCTGCTCGGCCGCCGCGGGCAGGCCCGGCAGGTCGCAGGCGTCCACCGACTCCACTGCCGCGGCGAGCGACCGGGCGTAGCCGCGCGCGGCCGCGCTGACGGTGCGGATCTCCCCGAGCTGGTCGGAGTTGCGCCCGAACGTGGCCCGGCGCAGCGGTGCCGCCGTGGCCTCCAGCCCGGCGTAGGCAGCGTCCAGCGAACGCACGGCCGGCCGGAGCGAGCCGGTGGGCGCATCGGGTGCGCAGGTCAGCCGGTCGAGGGAATCGTCCACCACCGAGGTCAGCGCGCGGAACCACAACAGCACACCGGCCGAGAGCACCCGTTGCGGGCGCAGCGGGACGATGAACAGCACGGTGATGACGACCGCGCCGACCCCGATCGCCGTCTCGCCCAGCCGCAGCACCAGCAGGTGCCAGCTGAACTCGCCCAGCTGCTTGTAGAGCTGGGACATGGTGACGGTGACCCCGATGACCATGAACGTGTAGTTCACCCGGATCAGGTAGATGCCGAAGAACAACGCGACCAGCACGATGCCCAGCGACAGCCAGACCTGGCCGCCGGTGACCCGCACGAGCAGGTCGCCGACGACGATGCCGACCACCGTCCCGCCCACCCGGAACAGCGCCTTGCGCACCTGCTCGCCGGAGTTGGTGGTGGCCATGAACGCGAGGAACGTCGACAGCACGGCCCAGTACAGGCGCGGCCCGGAGAGCAGGTCGCCGACCACGACGGCGATCGTCCCCGCGACGCCGGCCTGGATGGACGCGCGGACGTAGGTCGGCATGGCCGCCCGGTCGAGCCGCCCGCCGCGCCCCGGTGTGGTCGACGCCGCCGTACTGGCCGTGACCGAGCCGGGCAGGAAACCCGAGTTCAGCCCGATCGCCGGCGTGAACGGTTCGGGGTCTGATCCGTCGGTCGTGGGTTCCGGCGCCGTCTCCAGTTCGACGCGTGCGGTGGCGTAGATGTCGATCGTCCCGCCGAGGCGGTGGGCCAACATCATCAAGCGGGCGTCGTCGTCGGCGTAGGCCCGCAGCCGGTCGGCCGCGGCCCGGGCGGTGTCCCAGTCCTCGGCCAACAACGCGGTCAGACCGGCCTGGCCCAGGGCGCGCACCGGGGCCGGGGCGCCGACGGAAACCAGCGCCGCGGCGAAGCGGGCCAGGTTGGCCAGGGCCAGTTCGGCCTCGAACAGCCGTTGGGCCCGGGCCGCGGCCGTGTCCGGCACCGCCAGTGTCAGCTGGGCGTCGATCATCAGCGTCGATTCGTTCAGGCGCACGACCTGACGCCGCAGCCGCTCCGTCGTCGCCTCCACGGCCCGCGGGTCGGGCGAGCCCGCACCGCTGCGGATGTCGGCGCCGACGATCTCGGCGCTGAGCAGGAGCAGCCGGCGCGCCCGGGCGTCCCACGACCGCCGCATCCGCACCAGGGTCCGCACCGGATCGGGTCGAAAGATCACGAACCGCACGAGCAACGACGCCACCAGGCCGATGAGCAGATCGGCGGCCAGCCAGCCGACGTCGTGCAGGCCGAGCTCCTTGTGCAGGAAGAAGCCGAGAAACCCGCCGTTGAAGGCGACCAGGCCGGCGGCGAAACCCCGCGGTCCCCACCGGCGCACGTACACTCCGCCGGCCAGCAAGACGACCAGATAGATCAGCGAGACGACCCGGTGGGACCCCAGCGCCAACCCGAGCGCCATCGCGGCGATCATCGGCACCGGCAGCACCGCGGTCGACAGCAGCTGGCCGCGCGGGGTGGCGTCGTGGACGGTGAACCCGGCCATCATCGCCACCATGCCGGCCAGCAGCATCGACACGATCAGCAGCGCGTGGTTCTCGGCCGTGATCACCGGGGCCGGACCCGCGGACGCCGGCAGCTGCAATGCCCCGGTCAGGTTGACGAACGCATCCACCGCCGCCACCGCGACGGCGATGCCGAGCACGGCCTGCAGCGCCGTGCGCAGCTGGGTCAGGCCGGGATCGGCGCCGGCCAGCCGGTCGACGGCCTCGCGCAGGTAGGCCCGCACGGACGCGGCCGGCGGCTGGACCGTCAGCGCGTCGTCGGTCAGCCCGCGCTGGGCCGGCGGACCGCTGCCGTCGCGGGAACGGCCGTCCCGCGGATCGACGGGGGAGGTGACGGCCACCGGTCCATGATCCGCCCCGGCCGAGGCGAGTGGCCGACGCGGGTTGCCGGCGGTGCGCGCTATGGTCCCGGCGTGGCCCAAGACTGCTTGTTCTGCTCGATGGTGGCCGGCGACATCCCGGTCGAAACCGTCTACTCCGACGACGCGGTTATCGCATTCCCTGACATCAACCCGCAGGCGCCTACGCACGTGCTGGTCGTGCCCCGCACGCACGTCCGGGACCTGGTTGAGCTAGCCGCTGACGCCGATCTGTCCGCGCAGGTGCTGGCCGGGATCCGGGCCACCGTCGCGGCGCTCGGCGTCGAGCAGTTCCGCACCGTCTTCAACACCGGCGCCGAGGTCGGCCAGAGCGTCTTCCACGTGCACGCCCACGTCCTGGCCGGGCGCCCCTTCGGCTGGCCCCCGGGCTGACGCCTCGGCCGACTCGCGCGCCTCAGCGGACCCGCACGCCCCAGCGGACCCGCGCACCTCGGTGGACCCGTGCGCCTCGGCGGACCCGCTCGGCTCGGCCGACTCACGCATCCGGGATCGGCTGCGGCGGGCGGCGGTGACGCTGATGCCCGCGCTCGCCGTCATGACCAGGACGATGCCGAGCACCTGCCGCAGCGGCAGCGTCTGGTCCAGCACGAGCAGACCGGCCAGCGCGGCCACGGCCGGGTTGAGGCTGGTGAGCACCCCGAACACCGCGGTCGGCAACCGGCGCAGGGCGAGCAGGTCGAAGCTGTACGGGATGGCCGAGGACAGCACGCCGACGGTCAGCCCGAGGGCCAGCGTGGACGGACGCCACAGCGCGGTCCCGGCCACGGCCAGCCCGGCCGGGAGCACGAGCACGGCGGCCACCGCGGTGGCCAGGCTCAGCCCGGCCAGACCGGTGCCGGTGCGCCCGACCCGGCCGCTGATCAGGATGTACGCCGCCCAGCACAGCGCCGCGGTGAGCGCGAACGCGATGCCGGCCAGGTCGTTCCCGGCCAGCGTGCCCCCGATCGCCGCCACCCCGGCCGCGGCCGGCAGCGCCCACACCCGTTCCCGCCACGACGACGCGGTAACGATCGACACGCCCAGCGGCCCGAGGAACTCCAGGGTGATCACGGTGGCCAGCGGCAGTCGGTCGAGGGCGAGATAGAGCGACGAGTTCATCACCACGAAGACCAGCCCGAAGACCAGCGACGCGCCCAGGTCGGCACGCCGCCAGTGCACGCGCCACGGCCGGGCCAGCGCCACCAGCACCAGCGTCGCGCCGAGCAGGCGCAGGCTGACCGTGCCGAGCGGGCCGACCCGGGGGAACAGCTCGGCCGCGAGCGCGGCGCCGAACTGCACCGATCCGACGCTGGCCGTGGCCAGCCCGATGCCCTCGGGCACGGTCCGCGACGTCATCTCGTACGCGCGGGTGGTGGCGGGCACGGACATGACCGTGACGTTATGGTCGCCCGCCGTCGAACGGAAATGCCGGCCGGCGAAGCATTTATGCTCGAGGTGCATGAATACCGATCAGCTGGAGCTGCGCCAGCTCCGGGCCTTCCTCGCCCTGGCCGAGGAGGGCACCTTCCCCGACGCCGCGATCCGGGTGGGCACCAGTCAGTCCGGGCTCAGCCGCAGCATCGCCCGGCTGGAGGCCGCAGTGGGCGTCCGGCTGGTGGAACGTACGACGCGCTCGGTGGCGCTCACCGCGGCCGGGACGTCGTTCTACCGGCAGGTTTCCGGCGTGCTGCGCCAGCTCGACGATGCCGTCGCCGGTGTACGGGGCGAGACCCGGGCGCTGCGTCTCGGCTACGCGTGGGCCGCTCTCGGCCGGCACACCAGCCCGATCCTGCGCGACTGGCGGGCCCGTCACCCCGACCTGCCGCTGGAGGTGCACCGGGTCGAGGAACGCACGGCGGGCCTGGCCCGCGGCCGGACCGACATCGCGGTGATCCGCGGCGAGGTCGATCCCGATCATCTGCACGAGGAGTACCTGCACGCCGAGCTGCTCACCCGCGAAGGCCGGGTGGCCGTGCTGCCCATCGGGCATCCCCTGGCCAACCGGGCGGCCGTCGGGATCGACGAGCTGACCGACGACCCGATCGCCCGGAACTCCGCGATCGGGACGACCACGCTCGATCTCTGGCCACCCGACGCGCAGCCGCGGGCGGTGCTCGAGCTCGACAACATCGACGAGTGGCTGACGGTGATCGCGTCCGGCGCCGCCGTCGGGGTGACCCCGGAATCGACGCCGTACCAGCACGCGCACGCCGGCGTCGTCTTCGTGCCGGTGCGCTCGGTGCCGCCGGTCCCGGTGTACCTGGTGTGGCCCCGGGTCGGCGCCCACCCGGGCGTGGCGGAGCTGGTCGAGCTGGTCCGAGCTCACCTGGGCCCCGCTGTGGATGTCGACGTCGACCCGGCGCCGGCCGGACCTGCGTGAGATTGTCGACGCGACGGTCCGGAGCCCGCGGGTAGGATCGTCAGCACCAGCCGGACGACCTTCGAGGTGCAGAAGCCACTTGAGTGACGTGTCAGAGACGCCCGTGAACGAACCCGTCTCGACCACCCTCATCGTCCCGGGTGACCAATCGATGGTTGCCCTGCTCGGCTCGGGAGACGAGCTGCTGCGGGTGATCGAGCGGTCTGTGGTCAGCGACGTGCACGTGCGCGGCAACGAGATCACCATCACCGGCAAGGCCTCCGACAACGCGGTAGCCGTGCGGCTGTTCGAGGAGCTGCTCGACCTGATCCGCGGCGGCACCGTGCTCAGTCAGGACGCGGTCAGCCGGACGATGGGCATCCTCACCAGCGACTCCGGCGAGCGCCCGGCGGATGTTTTGAGCCTCAACATCCTGTCCCGTCGGGGCAAGAACATCCGGCCGAAGACGTTGAACCAGAAGCGCTACGTCGACGCGATCGACCACCACACGGTCGTGTTCGGCATCGGCCCGGCCGGCACCGGCAAGACCTACCTGGCCGTGGCCAAGGCCGTGCAGGCGCTGCAGGCCAAGCAGGTCAACCGCATAATCCTGACCCGTCCCGCGGTCGAGGCCGGTGAGCGGCTGGGCTTCCTGCCCGGCACCCTGTTCGACAAGATCGACCCGTACCTGCGCCCGCTGCTCGACGCCCTGCACGACATGGTCGACCCCGAGTCGATCCCGCGCCTCATGGCCGCCGGCACGATCGAAATCGCCCCCCTGGCCTACATGCGCGGCCGCGCGCAGCCGTACTCGACCCAGGTGGCCACCCCATCGGGATTCCGGTCGCTGGGCACGCTCGAGGTCGGCGATCTCGTGATCGGCTCCGACGGCACGCCGACGCCCGTGCTTGGCATCTACCCGCAAGGGGAGAAGGAAGTCTTCCGGGTGCAGACCCAGGACGGCGCCTCGACCCTGTGCTGCGGGGAGCACCTGTGGTCGGTGCGCACCGTGGACGATCGCTCGCACGGCCGTCCGTCGCGCGTGCTGGAGACCCGCGAGATGATCGGCCACCTCAAGCGCGGACGGGTACGGCGCTACGAACTGCCGCTGGTGCGACCGGTCGAGTTCGAGCCGCGCGAGACGCCGATGGACGCCTACGCCCTCGGGTTGCTCCTCGGTGACGGCTGCCTCACCACCCAGACCGCACCGTCCCTCCCGACGGCTGGGGCAGCATCGCGTGGCGGCACGATGGTCGCCGACCCGGTCACCGAGGTCGTCGCCGATCTCGGGCTTGCTGATTTGCAGTCGGCCACCACATTCGTCCCGAGTGCGTATCTGTCCAACTCCGCCGCAGTCCGGGTCGCGGTCCTGCAAGGTTTGCTGGACCACGATGGCGGCGTGGTGACCGGGGGCGGCGGTATCGAGTACACAACGACCTCCGAGCGGCTGCGCGACGATGTGGTCTGGATCGTTCGCTCACTCGGCGGCGTTGCTTCCTGGCGTCTGGACCGGGCCGTTGAGCACCGTCATGACTCTTACGTTCTCGAGATTCGGTTGCCCGCCGAGGTCGAGCCGTTCCGACTTCGTCGCAAACGGGACGCCTACCGCGAGTCCGGGGGCGGAACACCGATGCGGTTCATCGACAGCATCGAATCGGTGGGCATGCACGACACCATGTGCATCCAGGTGGCCGCGGTGGATTCGCTCTACGTCACCGACGACTTCCTCGTCACCCACAACACGCTGAACGACGCGTTCATCATTTTGGACGAGGCGCAGAACACCACGTTGGAGCAGATGAAGATGTTCCTGACCCGGTTGGGGTTCGGGTCCAGGGTTGTCGTCACCGGCGACGTCACCCAGGTCGACCTGCCCGGGGGGACGCAGAGCGGCCTGCGGGTCGTGCGCGACATCCTCGGCGACATCGACGACGTGCACTTCGAGCAGCTGACGTCGGCCGACGTGGTCCGGCATCGGCTGGTGGCCGAGATCGTCGATGCCTACGCCCGGTGGGACGAGCGCACCGCGCAGAGCGGCCCGCAGTCGGCCCACCCGCAGTCGACCCGCCAGCAGGGCCCGCGTTCGGCGCGCGGCCAGCGCTCCTGAGCGCCGCACCGTCCCCGCCCTCACGTACGCGACAATGATCTTCTGATGAGCATCGACGTCAACAACGAATCGGGCGCGGTCGTGGACGAGGTCGCCCTGTCCGAGCTGGCCCGTTCCGTGCTCGACCGGCTGGGCGTCACCCCGCTGGCCGAGCTGTCGATCCTGATCGCCGACGCGACCGCCATGGCCACCCTGCACGAGCAATGGATGGACCTGCCCGGGCCGACCGACGTGATGGCCTTCCCGATGGACATGCTGCCCAGCGGCGCCGACTCCTCACCCGGCCAGGGCCCCGGAGCGCCGCCGGAAGCCGGTCCGGCGCTGCTCGGAGACATCATCCTGTGCCCTGAAGTGGCCGCGACCCAGGCCGCAGCAGCCGGTCACTCGGCCGAGTCGGAGCTGTTCCTGCTCACCACCCACGGCGTCCTGCACCTGCTCGGCTATGACCACGGCACGCCCGAGGAAGAGACCGAGATGTTCGAGTTGCAGGCCCGGCTGGTCAACGAGTGGACGGCCGCCAGCGGCCACGAGACCGTGCGGGCGCCGCTACCCGGCACCGCCGGCGAGAAGCGCTCGTGAGCTCGCGAACACCCGCACTCCGCGCCCGCCAGAGTCGCGTGGCGGGCCCGATTCGCGTCCCTGGCGGGCGCGGAGTCGTATGGGGGGTTCCCCGGTGGTGAGCGGAACCGACCTGGTCTGGCTGATCCTGGCCGTCTGCCTGGTGCCGATCGGGGGCGCCTTGGCGTGCATCGACTCGGCGCTCACCCGGATCTCGGTGGCCCAGGTGGAGGAGCTGGTCCGCACCGGCCGGCGGGGCGCGCGGTCGCTGCGGATCGTGGTGGCCGACCGCGCCCGTTACACCAACCTGCTGTTGTTGCTGCGAATGTTCGCCGAGGTCACCGCGACCGTCCTGGTCGTCATCGTCGCCCGGGCCGCGTTCGGCACCGGCTTCCTGGTCGTGCTGGGCACGGTCGCGGTCATGGTCGTCGTGTCCTACGTCCTGATCGGGGTCGGGCCGCGCACGACCGGGCGACAGCATCCGTACCCGGTGGCCCTGGGCAGCGCCGGGCTGGTGCGGATGCTCGGGCGGATGTTCGGCCCGCTGCCCAAGCTGCTCATCCTGGTCGGCAACGCGGTGACGCCCGGTCGGGGCCTGCGCGAAGGACCGTTCTCCTCCGAGGTCGAGCTGCGCGAACTGGTCGACATGGCCGAAGCGCGGTCGGTCATCGAGCACGACGAGCGCGACATGATCCAGTCGGTGTTCGAGCTGAGCGACACGATCGCCCGCGAGGTCATGGTGCCGCGCACCGACGTGGTGTGGGTCGAGCGGGGCAAGACCGTCCCGCAGGCCCTGGCGCTGGCGCTGCGCAGCGGGTTCTCCCGCATCCCCGTGATCGGGGAGAACGTCGACGACATCGTCGGCATCGTCAACCTCAAGGACCTGGCCCGGCGCGCGCAGGATCCGGAGAACGCGCGGCTGACCAAGGTGGACGACGTCATGCGCCCGCCCACGTTCGTCCCGGAGTCCAAGCCGATCGACGCCCTGCTGCGCGAGATGCAGGCCCAGCGGGCCCACCTGGTCGTCATCATCGACGAGTACGGCGGCACCGCGGGCGTGGTCTCGATGGAGGACATCGTCGAGGAGATCGTTGGCGAGATCACTGACGAGTACGACACCGAAACCGCACCCATCGAGCGCATCGACGCGGACACGGTGCGGCTGACCGCCCGGTCACCGGTGGAGGATCTGCGGGAGCTGTTCGGCGTCGAAGTCCACAGCGGTGACGACGTGGAGACGATCGGCGGCCTGCTGGCCCAAGCGCTCGGGCGGGTGCCACTGCCGGGCGCCAGCGCCGAGGTGCACGGCCTGGAACTGCTGGCCGAGAGCTCCGGGGGACGGCGCAACCACATCGACACCGTGCTGGTCCGGCGCCTGCGTGAACCGGGCTCGGACGGCGACGACCTGCGCGAAGACGACGACGTCCGGGCCGAGCGCACCGAGATCCACGAGATCGTGTCGTGAGCGGCACGGACCCAGCGCTGGATCCTGGACCTTTGCCACCGGAGGACGCCAAGCTGGTCACGCTGGCGCGTGCGGCCCGGGCCCGGCAGGCGGCCCGCCAAGGCGCCGCCGTGCGCGACACGGACGGGCGGACCTACTCGGCCACCACGGTGTCGCTGGCGTCGTTGTCGCTGTCGGCCCTGCAGGTGGCCGTGGCCATGGCCGTGTCCTCGGGCGCGCCCGGCCTGGAGGCGGCCGTGATCGTCGGTGACGACACCTCCGACGACGCCGGCGCCGCCGCGGTGGCCGACCTGGCTCCGAACGCGCCGGTCCTGCGCGCCAGCCCGCGCTAACCGCTTTTGGTCACCCACCACCGGATACGAGTGTCGGTGACCAAAGTTGAGGGTGGAAGTCGCTTGCGGTCGGCGCCGGGTTTGGCGACGATCAGGTCCATGTCCCGCGTCCGTGTCAGCTGGTGGCGCTCGCCCGTTCGGCGACCCTGACCACTGACGTCCTGGGCTGCCCTGTCGCGGCAGCCACCCGGGACGATTGCCCCGCCAAGCCACCTCGACCGGTCGGCCTCCGCACCCAGGGAGACCTGCCATGTCCGATACCACCGCATCACAACTAGCCACCCTCGAGCGCAGTACCGCGCTGGAGCACCGGATCAGCGCCGACCCGCACCGGTTCCGGGTGCTGACCGGTGATCGTCCGACCGGCCCGCTGCACATCGGGCACTACTTCGGCACCCTGGCCAACCGGGTCCGGCTGCAGAACCTCGGCGTCGAGATGATCGTCCTGATCGCCGACTACCAGGTCATGACCGACCGCGCGGCCGGGCAGCAGCTGGCGGCCACGGTCCGCGGTCTGGTCGCCGACTACCTCGCCGCCGGCATCGATCCGGACCGGGCCACGATCTTCACCCACAGCGCCGTACCCGCGCTCAACGAGCTGGTCCTGCCGTTCCTGAGCCTGATCAGCGACGCCGAACTGCACCGCAATCCCACGGTCAAGGCGGAGACCGAGGCGACCGGCAAACCGCCGACCGGGCTCATGCTGACCTACCCCGTCCACCAGGCCGCCGACATCCTGTTCTGCCAGGCCAACCTCGTTCCCGTCGGGCTCGACCAGCTCCCGCACCTGGAGACCACCCGGCTCGTCGCGCGTCGGTTCAACGAGCGCTACGGCCGGCTGTTTCCCGAGCCGGACGCCCTGCTCACCGATACCCCGATGCTGCCCGGACTGGACGGCAAGAAGATGAGCAAGACCCATGGCAACGGCATCGCGCTGCGGGCCACCGAGGATCAGACCGCGGCCCTGATCCGCCGCGCCCCCACCGACAGCGAACGCCGCATCACCTACGACCCGTCCGCACGACCGGCCGTGGCCAGCCTGCTCGACCTGCTGGCCGCCGCCACCGACCAGGACCCGCGCGAGCTCGCCGACGAGATCGGCGACCGTGGCGCGGGAGGTCTGAAACAGGCACTCACCGAAGCGGTCAACGAGCTCCTGCGCCCCTTGCGCCGGCGCCGGGCCGGCATCGCCGACGACCATGCCTACCTCGACGCCGTGCTGGACGCAGGCAACGACCGAGCCCGTCAGTTGGCCGAGCCCACCCTCACCGCCGTGCACGACGCGCTCGGCATGACGTACGCCAACCGGAGCGGCGGCCGCGGCGCCTGCTGAGGCGCTGCCTACCTTTAGTCGGTACTTTGGGGCGGTATGGACGAGCACCGGGCCCAATACGTCGTCGACTCGATGCGCGAGCGGGGCATCGACGCGCACACCGAGCGGGCCGGGGTGTACCAATTCGGGGTCCGGGTGCCGCTGCCGGGCGGGCGGCAGGCCATCTGGGACACCGACGGCACCGCCGGGCTGGAGGCGCAGGTGATGCGCGACGGCATGCTCGTCGGCTTCGTGCCGTCCATCGAGGGTTCCGAGGACTTCGACGACGCCGCCGTCCTGGACGCGATCCTGCGCACCGACTACGACCAGCCGATCGCCCGCTCCCGCCCGACCGCCCCGCCGCCGTCGGCGCCCCTGCCGGTCGAAGGCGGCGTCTTCCGGCGTTTCTTCGGCGGGTTCCGCTCCGCTCGCTGACCCGCTCCACCCCCGGTTTGTGGTGGCAACTGACCCACCCAAGTGGGTCAGTTGCCACCACAAACCGTGAGCGGGGGCGGTGGTTCGGGCATGATTCGGCCATGACACCGGCGCCCATCTGGACCCAGAGCTGGCTCACCGCTTCGGACGGGGTCCAGCTGGCGGTGTACACGGCCGGGCCCGACGACGCCCCGGCGATCGTGGTGGTGCACGGCTACCCCGACGACCACAGCGTGTGGAACCCGGTCGCGGCCGAGCTGGCCCACGATTTCCGCGTGGTCGCCTACGACGTGCGCGGCGCCGGTGCATCCGACGTTCCCCCGGCGCGCAACGCCTACCGGACCGAGCAGCTGGCCGACGATCTCAGCAGGGTCGCCGCCACCACCGGCGACGCGCCGGTGCACCTGCTCGCCCACGACTGGGGTTCCATCCAGGCCTGGCGCGCGGCCACGGACGACGACGCGCCCACCAGATACGCCTCCCTCACCTCGGTCTCCGGCCCTGATCAGGCCTACGCCGCCGCCTGGCTGAGCACGGCCTGGCGCACCAACCGCGGCGCCATGCTCAAGCAGGCCGCGTCGTCCTGGTACGTCGGGATGTTCCTCCTGCCGGTCGTGCCCAACCTGCTCTGGAGCAGTGGCCTCGGCCGGCGGCTGCTGCCGAAGTCGGCGCCGGCGCGTTCGATCCCCGACGCCGTGCACGGGCTCAGCCTGTACCGGGCCAACTTCGGCCCGCGGTCGCAAGGCACCCCGCGCCCGTGCCTCATCCCGGTCCAGGTGCTGGCCCCGCGTCACGACGAGTACCTCACCCACGCCTTCGTCACCCAGGCGCCGCAGCCCTTTGTGCGCGACCTGCGGGTGTCCCAGATCGAGGGCGGCCACTGGGGTTTCGTCACCCACCCGGAACGCCTGCTCGAGCCGGTCCGCGCCTTCCTGGCCGAGCTGGGCGAGGACTGACGGCGGCCGCCACCTCCGCCCTGGTCCGGCGCCGCTGCGTATGGCAGGCTGCCGCCTGTGACTGGCCTTGTCGACGATGCCACCCGCATCGAGTGCCAGTGGTGTCACGCCCAGAGCCCGACCACCGCGACCAGCTGCGATCGGTGCGGCGCGCCGTTGGACGTGCGCAACGCGGTCAGCGACTCGGGCTGGCGGCAGGCCCCACGACTGAGGGACGCGACCAAGATCCCGTTCGGGGTGAACAGCAGCGTCGAGGTGGACGGCCGGGTCGTGCCCGTGGTCGAGGTGACGCTGAACCAGCCCGACACCGTGTTCTTCGAGCACCACGTCATGTTCTGGAAGCACGACAGCGTGCCCATGTCGGTGATGACCGCGCCGGGCGGGGCGCGGCGCCTGCTCGGTGACCTGCCGTTCGTGCTCAGCGTGGCCCACGGACCCGGGCGGCTGGCGTTCTCCCGTGACGCGGGCGGCGCCGTGGTGGTGCTGCCCGTGGATCCCGGGATACGGATCGACGTGCGCGGTCACGCGCTGCTGCTGGCCACCGGCAGCCTGACCTACACGTTCGTCAAGGTGCCGGGATTGCGCACCATGCTGATGGCCGGCACCGGTATGTACCTGGACCAGTTCACGGCCACGACGGCCGATCCCGGGCTGCTCGTCCTGCACGGCTACGGCACCGTTTTCGAGCGGACGCTGGCCGCGGGCGAATCCATCCAGCTCGAGCCAGGAGCCTTTCTGTACAAGGACAGCGCCGTCGGCATGGAGGTGGTCACCGTCGACGTCGCCCCTCCCGCCGACGGTTCCGGCTCAGGTGGCGGGCAGGCGGTGGCCAGCGCCCAGCAGTTCGCCGGTCGCGGTCTGCGGGGCTTCAAAGCCGCCCGCGAGCTGATGTCCGGCGGGGTGGCCGGTGCGGCCGGGCAGCTGCTCACCGGGGGCGGATCGGGGCTGGCCAACGTCTTCTCGTCCAACTCGAAGGTCAGCCTCATGCGCCTGACCGGGCCGGGCCGGATCGGAATGCAGTCCATGTACCGGCACCGGCGAACGGACTGACCCGATGACCACTGACGGACTGGGCCGATGACGACCACCACCTACACGTGTCCCTACTGCCGCCAACCCTCCGACGGCGGCGCCGAGAGTTGCCCGGTCTGCGGTGCACCGGTGGACATCGCCCGGCGGACCACGTCGGGCGGGTGGCTGGAACTGCCCGGGATCGCCGACATGACCCGGATCCAGGCCGGTCATTCATCGGTCGAGATCGAAGGTGAGGTGGCCCCGGTCGCGGACTGGAACCTGGGCCCGGGCGACACCGTCTACTTCCCGCACCACAAGCTGTTGTGGCAGGACGCCGCGGTGACCCTGAGCGCCATGCCGATGAGCAAACCGTTCACCCGGATGCGGGCCGGGCTGCCGATGGTGATGGCCCAGGCCACCGGGCCCGGGCACGTCGCGTTCTCCCACGACGCCGCCGGCGAGCTCATCGCCGTCCCGCTACCGGCGGGCGGGTCGGTGGACGTGACCGAGCACCGGCTCGTCGTCGCCACCGCCGGAGTCGGGTTCGACTGGAACGAAGCCAACATCTGGTACTCGACCTCGGGGCGAGATTCCGGCGGTGCGGGGGCCGGGGTCGGGTTGCTCAAGTTCGGGCTCGACATGGCCGGTATGGACGGCGACAACGACCGCAACGAGACGGAGTGGCATTACCCGATGGGGCGCTACCTCGACCGCTTCACCGCCGGCGCGCAGCCGGGGCTGGTCATGCTCGGCGTCGGGGGCAGCGCGTTCGTACGTGATCTGGCCGAGGGGGAGACGATCCTGGTCAAGCCGCCGGCGATGCTGTTCAAGGACCCGTCGGTGGCCATGCAGTTGCACGTCGAGTACCCGCACGCGGGCGTGCAGTTCTGGCGCCGTTGGGGCAACCGCTACCTGTGGCTGCGGTTGTGGGGGCCGGGCCGGGTCGGGTTGGAATCGGCGTACGAGTCCGAGGACGATCCGGGCACCGACTTCCAGTCCACGTCCCAGTACACGCAGCACACGTGGTGACGGTGTTGATTCGACCGTGGTGACGATGGACGATGTGACGGCACTGGTTTCCGCGTTGCCAGAGGTGACCGAAGGGGCGAGCTACGGCCACCGGGCCTGGTCGGTGCGCGGCAAGACGTTCGCCTGGGAACGCCCGTTCTCCAAGGCGGACATCAAGCGCTTCGGCGACCAGGCGCCGCCGACCGGACCCATCGTCGCGGTTCGCCTGGCCGACCTGGGCGAGAAGGAAGCGATCCTGGCCACCGGCACCAAGGGTTTCTTCACCATCAGCCACTTCGACAACTACCCGGCGTTTCTGATTCAGCTGGACCGGGTCACGAAGAAGGCGCTGCGGGAGGCGTTGGTCGATGGTTGGCTGGCGTGCGCGCCGCCCGCGCTGGCCGAGGACTATTTGAAACGTTAAAGCTTGTCGACCAGCTTGGCCATCATCGTCGTGTTGCGCGCCGTCGTCGGGTTGTCCGGCAGCGCCTGGAGCCACCGCCTCGGCCCGAGCGTGGTCTCGGTCGACTTGGACCGGATCAACCAGTGCACGTCACGGCCGACGACCACGCACTTGTCATGATCGTTGGACATCGCTTCGACGTTCTTCTTGTCCGCGGCCGACATGCGTTTCTGCGTTAACAGGACGAAGTGGGTGTGCCCGGCCGCGATGGGTCCGAACGGCTGGTCCTGCGCCAGGGCCCGGACCTGAGTCGCGGAGCGGACGAACGTGGTCACCTCGAAGCCGAACACGTCTTCGAGCTCGGCCCGGATTGCTTGCTCGCACGCAGAAGCCTTGTCAGCACTGGTGAACAGCAGGTTGCCACTGTTGACAAAGCTGCCGACATCGTCGTAACCGACCCGCGTCAGCGCGTCGCGCGCGAGGGCCATCGGCACCCGCCGCTTGCCGAGGTTCACCGCGCGCAGGAAGGCCACGTAGCGCGTCACCGTCCGATTATCTCGATCCGGGTGCACGGGTGGACCCGTGGGTGTCCACGTGTGCACCCGGATCCCGCCGGTGAACGAGAGTGCGAGAATGATCGGATGCCCGACCTCGAGCCCGCCACCGCGTTCCGCAGCGGGTTCTGCTGTTTCGTCGGACGTCCGAACGCCGGCAAGTCCACCCTGACCAATGCGCTGGTGGGCGAGAAGGTGGCCATCACGAGCCCCAAGCCACAAACGACCCGGCACGCCATGCGCGGCATCGTGCACCGCCCCGACGCCCAGCTGATCCTCGTCGACACCCCCGGCCTGCACCGTCCGCGCACCCTGCTCGGCCAGCGGCTCAACGATGTGGTCGAGGCCACCCTGGCCGATGTGGATGTGATCGGTTTCTGCCTGCCGGCCAACGAACCGATCGGACCCGGCGACCGCTACATCGCCGCCCAGCTGGCCCAGATCAACACTCCGAAGATCGCGATCATCACCAAGACCGACGTGGCCTCGCCGAACCAGATCGTGGCCCAACTGGCCAAGGCCGGCGATCTGCTCGACTTCGCCGAGATCGTGCCCGTCTCGGCCACGGCCGGTGACCAGGTGGAGCTGCTCACCGATCTGCTCGTCGCACAACTGCCGCCCGGACCGGCGCTCTACCCGCACGACGTCAGCTCCGACGAGCCGGTCGAAATGATGATCGCCGAGTTCATCCGGGAAGCGGCGCTGGAGGGCGTCCGCGACGAGCTGCCGCACTCGATCGCGGTGACCATCGCCGAGTTCGGACCGCGCGAGGGCAAGGCCGACCTCACCGACGTGTTCGCCACCATCCACGTCGAACGGGACAGCCAGAAGGGCATCGTGATCGGCCCCGGTGGTTCCCGGTTGCGGGCGGTGGGGGTGGCCTCCCGCGCCCAGATCGAGAAGCTGCTCGGCCGCCGCGTGTACCTCGACATCCACGTCTCGGTCATGGCCGACTGGCAGCGCGACCCCAAGAAGCTGGACCGCCTCGGCTTCTGATCTTGTGCTCCACCCCGTTCAGCAACCGCAGGTATCAACCGCTCGACCCGGATCGGACCCATCGTCGTGTTCGCTCAGTACCGCGTGGCGTTGCGCGCGCCGGGCTCCCTCGCGTTCTGCGCGGCCTCGTTCGTGGCCCGCATGCCGATCGCCATCTACCCGCTCGGCCTCATCCTGCTGTTCTCGAAGGCGCGCGGCGGGGCCAGCGACGGCGGGCAGTTCGGCGTCGCCGGGCTGCTCGAAGGGTCCTACATCGTCGCCGGCGGTGTGGGGAACCCGCTGGTGTCGTTGCTGATCGACCGCTTCGGCCAGACCCGGTTGCTGCTGCCGGCCGCGCTGGCCAACGCCGCGTCCGCGCTGGCCCTGGTCGTGCTGTATCAACTGCACGTACCCGACGGGGTCATCGCCATCCCGGTGGTCGGGCTCGGGTTCTCCTACCTTCCCATCGGTTCCCTGGTGCGCTCGCGCTGGTCCTACGTCCTGGCCGGACGCCCCGAGCTCGGCACCGCCTACTCGATCGAGTCAACGCTGGACGAGCTCATCTTCACCATCGGACCGATCGTGGCCGCGGTGCTCACCACGCTGGTGAACCCGTTGGCCGGCATCGTGCTCGGCGCCGTCCTGGTCGCGGCGGGATCGATGTGGCTGCGGGCCCAGCCGGGCACCGATCCTCCCGTTACCACCCATACCGACGAGGTCCGCCGGTCGGCGCTGCGCCATCCGGGCATGGTGCTGCTGACCGTCGCCATGATCGGTATGGGCGGCGCGTTCGGCACCATGGAGGTCACCGTGGCCGCGTTCGCCAGCCAGCACGACGCACGGGCCCAGACCGGGATCGTGCTGGCCGCGTTCGCGATCGGCAGCGGGCTGGCCGGGCTGGCCTACGGGACCCGGCAGTGGCGCTCCCCGTTGTCGCTGCGCCTGCTGGTCTCGTCGGTGGTGTTCATGCTGCTGCTGCCGATCATGCTGCTGGCCGGCAACGTGCTGACGGTCGCCATCCTGGTCGGGGTGGTCGGGTTCGGGATCGCGCCCACCCTCATCACCGGCTTCGGCCTGGTGGACAAGCTGGTGCCGGCCCGGGTGCTCACCGAGGGCCTGAGCTGGGTCGGTACCGGGCTGAACTTCGGCTACGGCGTGGGCGCGGCGGTGGCCGGGGTGGTGGCCGACCGCCACGGCGCCCACATCGGGTTCTTCACGCCGATCGCGGCCGGGGTGCTGCTCGTCGTCGCGGCGGTGGCGTTGCGCCGGCGGATCGCGGACCGGCCCGCGGTCGCCATCGTGGTTGCTCCCGAGTCAGCGGTCGGCTGAGTGCGACACTGGGCGGATGCCCCTGTACCGCGACGACGCCGTCGTGCTCCGGGTGCACAAGCTCGGTGAGGCCGACCGCATCGTCACCCTGCTGACCCGCCGCCACGGCCGGGTGCGGGCGGTGGGCAAGGGCGTGCGGCGCACCACGTCCAAGTTCGGCGCCCGGCTGGAACCGGGCAGCCACGTCGACGTGCAGGTGCTGACGTTCAACAACTTCGGCCAGGACGCCAACGCCACCCGCCGCCTGGACACGGTGACGCAGAGCGAGTCCATCGCCGCCTACGGGGCCCAGATGGCCGCGGACTACCCGCGCTGGACCGCAGCGTCGGCGATCTGTGAGACGGCCGAACGGTTGACGCCCGAGGAAGGCGAACCGTCGCTGCGGCTGTACCTGCTCGTGGTCGGCGCGCTGCGGTCGCTGGCTGGGCGCGAGCACACGCCGGGCCTGGTGCTGGACGCGTTCTTCCTGCGGGCCATGGCCGGCGCGGGCTGGCAGCCGGCCCTGACCGAGTGCGCCATGTGCGGTCGCCGCGACGGCCTGAGCACGTATCACGTCGCGGCCGGGGGAGCGGTCTGCCCCAACTGCCGCCCGGCCGGGTCGGTGCGCCCGCCCGAGGGCACGATCGCGCTGATGGCCGCCCTGCTCGACGGGGACTGGGGCCGGGCGGACACCAGCGCGTCCGACCCACGACGGGCGGCCAGCGGCCTGGTCGCGGCTCACCTGCAATGGCACCTGGAGCGCGGTCTGCGCTCGTTGCCGTTCGTCGACCGGGACGAGAACCCGGCCAACCGCATCCCCACCTGAGCACGCGACCCGACGCGACCGCATCTGACCTTGGAGGGTGGATAGCGTTTTGGGCGCTATGGCGCACAAAACGCTATGATGCACCCGACCCGACCCGGGAGACCGCATCTGACCTTGGAGGGTGGATAGCGTTTTGGGCGCCATAGCGCCGAAAACGCTATACGGTCGGGCGGGTCAAGGTGATTCGGCCGATACGGTGGCGGAGTGACGTCGTCCGGACCAGCGACAGCCGAACCACCAGCGACAGCCGAACCACCAGCGACAGCTGAACCAGCAGCGACAGCTGAACCACCAGCGACAGCTGAACCAGCAGCGGCACCCGAAGCAGCAGCGGCACCCGGACCAGCGGCACCGGAATCAGCGGCAACCGGACCAGCGGCAGCCGAACCACCAGCGACAGCCGAACCAGCAGCGGCATCGGAATCAGCGGCAACCGGACCAGCAACGGTTCCGGCGCGGCGGAGCTGGCGGCGGCGGACCACGGCGGCGTCGGCGCGCCCCGCGGCCGGCTGGCCCGTGGTGCCACCGCACCCGTCCGGAACGCAGCCCCCGGCGATCCCGGCCGAGTTCGTCCCCAACCACGTCGCCCTGGTTATGGACGGCAACGGGCGGTGGGCCACCCAGCGCGGCCTGCCCCGCACGGAGGGCCACCGGGCCGGCGAAGCCGCGCTGATGGACGTCCTCTACGGCGCGATCCAGCTCGGCATCGGCACGATCTCCGCCTACGCGTTCTCGACCGAGAACTGGACCCGCTCGCCCGAGGAGGTGCGGTTCCTGATGGGCTTCAACAAGGACGTCATCCGCCGCCGGCGCGACGAGCTGAACGAGCTCGGCGTGCGCATCCGGTGGGCCGGACGGCGGCCGCGACTGTGGCGTACCGTGATCGATCAGCTCGTCGACGCCGAGGAGTACACCCGCGACAACGACCGGTTGACCCTGCAGTTCTGCGTCAACTACGGCGGTCGGGCCGAACTGGCCGACGCCGCCCGCGCCCTGGCCCAGGACGTGGCCGCCGGCCGGTTGAACGCCGACCGGGTGGATGAGAAGACGCTGGCCCGCTACCTCTACCACCCCGACCTGCCCGACGTGGACCTGTTCGTCCGCTCGTCAGGGGAACAGCGCACGTCGAACTTCCTGCTCTGGCAGTCGGCCTACGCGGAGCTGGTCTTCTTGGACACGCTGTGGCCCGATTTCGACCGCGTGGGCCTGTGGCGGGCCTGTGAGTTGTATGCCGCCCGCGACCGTCGTTACGGCGGGGCCGAACCTCTGGTCCCGGTGAGCTCGGAGGCCGTGCAGTGATAGTCGCGATGCAGTTCACGCCGTCTGATGAGGCCGAGTTTGTAACGGCTCTGGAGCTGGCGTTGACGACATTGGCCGGCCGGCCCGGCTACCTCGGCGGGCAGGGCGGGCGCAGCACGGACGACCCGAACGCCTGGATCATGGTCACCCACTGGGCCAGCGTCGGTGACTACCGGCGCGCGCTCGGCAATTACGATGTGAAGCTGCACGCCACCCCCTTGCTGGCCCAGGCGCTCGATCGTCCGAGCGCGTTCGAGGAGCTGCTCGATGTCGACCCGTCCGGAGTCCTCACGCGGCACACGAGTGACCGCGCTGAGGACCCGGTGATCGGGTGACGACGCTCAAACCCCCGCACGAGCCGCCCGATCCTGCAGCCACCGCCAAGGCAGACGCAGAATCCGCCGAGCGAGACGAGCCCGGCGGTCCGCACGGACTGGATCGCATCGACGGTCCGGACGACAGCCCGTTCGACGGCCCTCATCGCGGCCCGGACGGCTCCCGGGCCGACCCGGCCCGGCAACACCTGCTGGCCCGGGTGCGCATCGTCGCCATCGCCCTGTGGGTCATGGCCTACGCGGCCAACCTGGCCTGGCGCGGGCTCACCGTCGACCGGCCCGACCTGATCCTGTGGACGGTCAGCGCGGTGGTCGCGTTCAGCATCGGACGGCGGTCGCTGCTGAGCGTGGTCGCGGACTGGCTGCCGTTCGCGGCCCTGCTGATGGCGTACGACTTCAGCCGGGGCGCGGCGCACCTGCTCGGGCGACCGACCATGTGGACGCCCCAGATCGACGTCGACCGCTGGCTCGGTGGCGGCAACATCCCGACGGTGTGGCTGCAGGCCCACCTGAAGTCGGCGCACGTGCCGTGGTGGGAGTTCCTGGTCAGCTCGACCTACGTGTCGTACTTCCTGCTGCCGTACGTGGTCGCCGGCGTGCTGTGGCTGCGCAATCGTCATACCTGGCGGCGGTTCGTGGTGCGCTACGTGCTGCTGTCGTTCATCGGCATCAGCGGGTTCGTGCTGTTCCCGGCCGCGCCGCCATGGGCCGCGGCCCGATGCACGGCCGTCCAGGTCGCCGACCACCCGGACAACCCGGCCTGCCTTTACACCAAGGTCCGCCCGCCGGACAACGCCCTGCTCGGCGGCTATCTGCACCTGAGCCACCCGTCGGCCAGCCCGTACGTCGAACAGTTGGCCCTGCGCGGGTTCCTGCGCCACGGCCTGCCGATCGCCGCCCGGGCCATCAGCGAAGGCCACGCCGACGCGAACCAGGTCGCGGCCATCCCGTCGCTGCACGCGGCCACGTCGCTGTTCATCGTCGTGTTCCTGTGGCCGCTGGTGCGTCGCCGCTGGCGACCGCTGCTGATCGCCTACCCGCTGGTGATGGCGTTCAGCCTGGTCTACTCGGCCGAGCACTACGTGTTCGACATCCTGCTCGGCTGGCTGGTCACCATCGTCCTGACGATCGTGGTGGGACGGTGGGAACGCCGGCGCGGTATCGGGGTCGCTCCGCCGGGTCAGGATCCGGTTCTGGCTTCGGCGCGCGGATAGGCTGGGGGTTCCGCCGAACCACCGCCACCACCCTGCTGAAAGAGACCCCGCGTGCCCGCCGACCGCAACGACGCCCTGATCAATCTCTGCAAGCGCCGGGGGATCGTCTTCCCGGCGGCCGAGATCTACGGCGGATCCCGGTCGGCCTGGGACTACGGTCCGCTCGGCGTCGAGCTCAAGGAGAACGTCCGCCGGCAATGGTGGAAGGCCATGGTCACCAGCCGTGACGACATCGTCGGTCTGGATTCGGCCGTCGTGCTGCCGCCGAAGGTGTGGGAGGCGTCCGGGCACGTGGCCACGTTCACCGACCCGCTGACCGAGTGCCAGCACTGCCACAAGCGGTACCGCGCGGACCACCTGGAGGAGGACTACGAGGCCAAGAAGGGCCGGCCCGCGAACGGCTTGTCCGACGTCACCTGCCCCAACTGCGGCACCCGCGGCCAGTGGACCGAGCCGCGCCAGTTCAGCGGCCTGCTCAAGACCTACCTGGGCCCGGTCGAGGACGAGACCGGCCTGCACTACCTGCGTCCGGAGACCGCGCAGGGCATCTTCCTCGACTTCGCCACCGTGATGTTGACCTCCCGCAAGAAGCCACCGTTCGGCATCGCCCAGACCGGCAAGAGCTTCCGCAACGAGATCACGCCCGGCAACTTCATCTTCCGGACCCGCGAGTTCGAGCAGATGGAGATGGAGTTCT
>CAXULW010000016.1:0-75401 GCA_964252015.1 uncultured Jatrophihabitantaceae bacterium
AGCGAGGAACGAGCGAGGACCGGAGCGACGGCGGACTGCGGGGAGCACAGTCATGCGCCGTCTGCCGAAGCCATCGACCAGAGGGCGGCGGCGTGCCGGCCGGCGGCGGCGTTGGTGACGAAGTAGGCGTGGTCCTGGTCCAGGCCGCGGCCCATGGTGGACAGCCGCACCGGGCTCGCCCGCAGCGCCGCGTCGAGGCCGCGCCCGGACACCGTGACCACCCGCTGCGGTCCGCTCAGCCCCGCCAGGTCGGCAGCGACCGCGGCGGCCAGTTCGGGCTCGAGGTCGTCGGGTACGACCAGGTCGACCGGGCTCAGCGCCACCCGGCCGAACGACGTGAGCGCGTGGTGCGAGACGCCCCGGTGCCGTTCCCGCGGGTCGGCTCCGGAGATCCGCAGGGCACCTACGGCCCGGCCGCCGAGCACGCCGACCGCGTTGACGACCTCGCCCGCGGCCACCCCCGAAAAGCCCCACGGCGTGCCCGTGCCCAGGTTGCCCGGGCCCTGGCTGACGACGGCGATGTCGGCGCCCAGCACGTGCCGGGCGGCGAGCAGCCCCGAGTGGACGGTGACGGTTTCCACGTCACCACCGAAGGCCTGCCCGGTACTGACCGTGCCGCACAGCTCGTCGGCCAGTGCCACCAGCGTGCGGGAGTACCAGGCCGGCAGCGCACCGCCGTCGGTGAGCACGTAGGCGATCCGGACGTGTGGCGCATCGGCCCGGATGCCGGCCACGACGGCGGGCAGCGCCGAGTGCAGGTCCGCGACGACCACGGGCATGGCGTCTATCGAGTCGGCTGCGGCCAGGACGCCGTGGTGGGGGGAATCCGGCTCGTCGGCTCCGAAGACTGACGCCTGCATCGGGGTGTAGCGGGCCTTGACCAGGTGGCCGGGCCCGGTGGGATCCGGCGGCAGCCGATCCGGGATGGCGACCACCAGCGCGTGCCCACCGGTGCCGAGCCCCTGGGCCAGCGCGGTGGTGTTGAGCAGGACGTCGTCGCCGACCCGCGGCTGGCCCACCAGCGCCGGGTAGGCCAGCGCAGGCACGCTGCCCTCGGTGCCGGCGTCGGTGCCGGCCTCGGTGTGCAGGTCGACCGTGACCCCGACGACGCCCGGCCACCGGTCACCGAGCGCGGTCACCGTCCCGCGCCGCCATCGGATCACCCACGTCACGCTATCGGTAACGGACTAGGACGACCGTGCCTGATGCGCGATGATCTGGCAGTGGCGGTGTGGGCGGGTTCGAGCAAGCGCGCCGCCGACACGCGCCGCCGGACAGGCATTACGTTCGAGGACATGGCGGCCCGGCGCGCGGAACGGATGGTGAACCTCGTCCTGTGCCTGCTGTCGACCCGCGCGTTCCTGACCGCGGAGCAGATCCGGCGGGCCGTGCCGGGCTACGAACCCGACGACAACTCCGAGCGCGCCGACGAGGCGTTCAAGCGCATGTTCGAGCGCGACAAGGCCGAGCTGCGCGACCTCGGAATCCCGTTGGAGACCGGTCGCACCAGCGTTTTCGACGTCGACGACGGTTACCGCATCGCCCGCCGCGACTACGAACTGCCCGAGATCGAGTTCGACCCGGCCGAGGCCACCGCGGTCGGCCTGGCGTCGCGGCTGTGGCAATCGGCCACGCTCAGCAGCGCGGCTCGCACCGCGCTGCTCAAGCTGCGGGCGGCCGGCGTCGAGGTGGACGACCAGTCCGGTCCGGGCACGTTCGGTCCCCTCGACGCGGCCGAGCCGGCGCTCGGGCCGTTGCTCGACGCGGTCCGCGAGCGTCGGGCGGTGGGTTTCGACTACCGCAAGTCCGGCGCCGAGACGGTGGAGAGCCGCGTGGTCGAGCCGTGGGGCGTGCTGTCCTGGCGCGGACGGTGGTACCTCGTCGGCCACGACCGGGGGCGCAACGCCGCCCGCAGCTTCCGGCTCTCCCGCCTCAGCGGCGCGGTGCGCGGGGTCGGTGACCGCGGGGTCGTGCAACGCCCCGACGGGATCGATCTGCTGCCGCTCGTCCGCGGCGGCATACCCGATCACGCCCGGATCGCCCGCGTCCGCGTTGTTGGTCCTGGTGCGGCCCGGTTGCGGCGCCTGGCCATGGGGGTCGAGGGGCTGTCCGGCCCGTCCGCGACCCGAGCCGAGTCCGGCAACGGGACCGGCCAGGAGTTGAAGATCGACTACACCGACGTCGACTGGCTGGCCCGCATCGTCGCCGCGGCCGGTCCTAGCGTGGTTGCGCTGGAGCCACCCGAGCTGGTCCGTCAGGTGACCGCCCTGCTCCAGGTCGCCGCGCAAACCACCCCGGCGGGCCGATCATGAGTGGGGCGGCGGACCGGATGCCGCGGCTGCTGGCTCTGGTCCCGTACCTGTTGGCTCGCCCTGGGATTGCCGTGGCGCAGGCCGCGGCCGATTTCGGGGTGACCGAGGCGCAGCTGCGGCGCGATCTCAACCTGCTGTGGATGTGCGGGCTGCCCGGCCAGGGCCCCGGCGACCTGATCGACCTGGCCTTCGACGGCGACACGATCAGCGTCATCTTCGACGCCGGGATGTCGCGCCCACTACGCCTGAGCGCCGAGGAGGCGCTGGCCCTGATCGTCGCCCTGCGCACCCTGGCCGAGACACCGGGCATCGTCGACCGCGGCGTGGTCGAGCGCGCGCTGGCCAAGGTGGAGTCGGCGGCCGGCGGTCACGTCGACGCCGCCGACGCCGTCCAGGTCGCCCTCGACGCCGAGGCCCGGGCCCGGCCGGTGGTCCAACTGGCCCTGGACGAGTTCCGCGCACTCGAGCTGCGTTACTTCACCGCCGGGCGCGACGAGACCACCGAGCGCGTCGTCGACCCGATCCGGATGTTCACCTCGGAGGGACGCGCCTACCTCGAGGCGTGGTGCCGGCGGGCCGAGGGGCTGCGGGTGTTCCGGCTCGACCGGATCGAAGCGGCGGCCATGCTCGACGAACCGGCCAGCGTGCCCCCACACGTGCAACCCCGGGAACTCAGCGAGGGCGTCTACGACCCGGCGCCCGAGCACCTGCTGGTCGACCTGTTGCTGACGCCGGCGTACGAGTGGGTGGCCGAGCACTACGTCATCGAGGACGAGAGCACGTCGCCCGCCGGGCACCAGATCAGCCTGCGGGTGTCGGACCCGGCCTGGGTGCGCGCGCTGGTCCTCAGCTCCTCCGGCGACGTCACCGTGCTCTCCCCGCCCTGGCTGGCCGAGGACATCCGGGCGTCGGCGCGGACGGCGCTGGCCGCGTACGCCGTCTGACGCAGCAGTCGCCAACGGTCCGGCTCGCACCGCAGACGCACCGCCGCTGCGAAGGGCGGCGGCTGAGCCCTGACAGTAGAGTTCCCGAGGTGATCGGGTGGTGGGTGGCCGCAGCGGCCGTGGTGATCGCCCTGCTCGTACTCGGTTTCTGCACCTACGAGGTGCTGTGGCGGGCGCGCCGGCTGCGCCGCGACCTGGCCGCGCTGAGCGAACTGGCTCCCGACGTGGCCGCGGTACAGCGCCGGTTGCAGCTCGTCGTCGAACGGTCCTCCTCGATGAATTCCTCGCGCCCGCCGCCGGCCGCTGACCCGTGACCACCAGCATCCGCCGTCGTCCGCCGTCCGACCCGGAAGGACGGATGTCGGTTGTCGACCACCTGCGCGAGCTGCGGCGCCGGGTCATCCTGTCGCTGGTCGTCATCAGCATCGGGGCCGCGGTGGCCTACTTCTTCTACAACCCGATCCTGCACTTCCTCGAGGCGCCCTACTGCCACGTGCCAGCGGAGAAGCGGGGCGCCGAGCGCGGCAGCGACTGCGAGCTGACCTACTTCGGCGTCACCACTGGTCTCATCGTGCGCCTGAAGATCTGCGCTCTGGTCGGCGTCATCGGCACCGCGCCGTTCTGGCTCTACCAGCTCTGGGCGTTCGTCACCCCCGGGCTCAAGGCCAAGGAACGCAAGTACACGATCTCCTTCGTCGCGAGCGCATCGGTGCTCTTCGCCCTGGGCATGACCCTGGCCTACATCATCATGTTCCCCGGTCTGAAGGTGCTGGTCGATCAGGCGGGAGACGCGTTCCCGACGCTCACCATCGACTCCTACCTGAGCTTCCTGACC
Organism: uncultured Jatrophihabitantaceae bacterium; assembly: GCA_964252015.1. Classification (GTDB taxonomy): domain Bacteria; phylum Actinomycetota; class Actinomycetes; order Mycobacteriales; family Jatrophihabitantaceae; genus CAXSBR01. The sequence continues at coordinate 4,092 of CAXULW010000016.1, forward strand.
CTGCTGCTGCTGGTGTTCGGCTCGGCGTTCGAGCTGCCGCTGCTGATCGTGATGCTCAACCTGGCCCGGGTGCTTCCGTACCGGTTGCTTCGCCGCTGGCAACGGCTGTCGATCTTTCTCATCTTCGTCTTCGCCGGTGTCGCCACCCCGACGCCGGATCCGTTCACGATGTGCGCGATGGCGTTGCCCATGGTGCTGCTGTTCGAAGGCGCGGTGTACTTCGCCTACGTCCACGACAAACGCCTGGCCAAGCGAAAGGCTGAGGACGGGGGGGCCGAGCTGCCCGACGACCAGGCCTCGTCGATCAACCCGCTGCCCGACCGGCTCGATCCCGATCCGCCGACGGGCTGGTCGGCGCTGCCGTGAGCCGCCGTTGTCGGCCGTGATGCGCCCGTGAGCCGGACCGAACACCGGCGATGAGCCGGCTGCGGGTGACGCTGCTGGTCAACCCGGCGGCGAACACCGGTCGGGCCGGGGGGCTGAGTGCGGCCGTGGCCGGGCGTCTGGCCCGGGCCGCAACGGTGCGGGTGGTCATGGCCGAATCGGCGGCGGGAACGGCGCGTCTCGCGCGCCAGGCGGTGGCCGACGCTGATGCGCTCGTCGTCCTCGGCGGCGACGGCACCGTGCACCACGTGCTCCCGGCGCTGGCCCAGACGGGCCTGCCACTGGGGATCGTCCCGGCCGGAACCGGCAACGACGGCGCGGTCAGCCTCGGCCTGCCCAGCAATCCGTTGCCCGCGGCGGACGTGATCGTGGCGGCCCTGGGCGACGGACGCGTCCGGTCGGTCGATCTGGGTCGAGCCGAGACCACGACGGGACCGCGATGGTGGCTGACCGTGCTGTGCGCCGGGTTCGACTCGGCGGTGAACGAACGGGCCAACGCCATGTCCTGGCCACGCGGGCCCCGACGCTACGACTTGGCCATCGCCATCGAGGCGATCCGGCTCGGCCCGCGCCGCTACACCCTCACCCTCGACGGCGCCGAGCACGCCCTGGACGCCACGATCGTGACGGTGTGCAACACGCCCCGTTACGGCGGGGGAAAGCTGATCGCGCCCGATGCGCAGCTGGACGACGGGGTGTTCGAGGTGTGCGTCATCGCGCCGGTGTCACGCCGGACGCTGGCCCGGCTGGCGCCGAAGCTCGACCGCGGCGGGCACGTCGGGCACCCCGCGGTGACGTTCCACCAGGCCCGCCGGGTGCGGGTCGAGGCCGACCGGCTGGCCTACGCCGACGGGGAACGGATCGGCGTGCTGCCCGTCGAGACAGAATGCGTCCCGGCGGCGCTGAACGTGCTCGCGCCGCCGGGACGGTAGTTCAGATCGGACCGAACGGTCCGGTCGGTGGTCAGACGATGCTGGTGACCTGGTAGCCGCCGGTGGCCCGGCGGGTGAGGGTGAAGGTGACCTTGGTCGTGGTGTTCGTCAGCGTCACCGTGTACTTGGCCGTGTTGCCGAGACCGTCGCCGCCGGTGCTGTCGGTGAGCGGGAACAAACTGAAGGACTTGCCGTAGTACTTGGCGATCGCGGTCTTGGCGCTGGGCGCAACACAGTTGTCGACGATGCTCTTGAAGTACGAACTCGACGAGGCGTAATCCTTCATGAACGACACCCCGATGGTGATGCTGATCAGGGCCGAACTGGCGCTGCCCGTGGTGCACTGAGGCTTGCTCAAGCTGCTCGAAGTACTCGAGCTGGACGCGCTCGGGGTCGTGGTCGGGACTGCGGTGGCCCCGCCCCCGGTGTCCGTGCTTTCGCTGCTGCTCGAACTGGAATCAGAAGCCGAAGCGCTTGTGGTCAGGGTGACGACACTCGGTAACGAGGTCGAGGTGCCCCCGGCGGTGTTCTTCTTCTTGTCGCCGGTGAAGGCGAAGATGCCCCCGACAATTACCGCGACCGCGACGACCGCGCCGATGATGCCGTAAATGAGGTTGCGGTTGCTCTTAGGGCCCTGCGTTCCGCCGCCGCCGGGGGCGTAGCCGTACGGCGGTTGGCCGCCACCGCCGCCGTACTGCTGACCGGGCTGCTGGCCGTACGGCTGTGCGGGCTGACCCCATTGCTGCTGGCCGCCGTACTGCTGCGCGGACGGGTCAGCGGGCTGGCCCCACTGACCGGGCTGCTGACCCGGCTGACCAGGCTGCTGTCCGTACGGCTGGCCGTACTGCTGGCCGTACTGCTGGCCGCCGTACGGCTGGCCGCCGTACGGCTGGGCCGACGGGTCGGCCGGCTGACCCCACTGGCCGGGCTGCTGGCCGTACTGCTGACCCGACTGATCGCCGGAAGGCTCAGGCGGCGGGTTTTGCGACCCCTGGCCCTGGTGCTGGTTCGGGTCCCAGCTGTCGCTCGGGGTGCTCATCGCGTTCTCCTCGTCATTGGTGGTGTCAGTGGTAGCACGACGGGCCCTCGCGGCCGGTCACCCCGGGCTACCGGGCGTACCCGTCGCTGGCCGTCACCGGTGGGTTCGTGCTCTGCGTTCCCCGAGGGCGCGCAACTTAAACCCCACCTGTTCTGATCTTTCCGTTGATCCGGGCGCAATGCGAATCGTCGGACCCGGCCGGCGATCGGATCGCCGGCCTGAGGTCGTGGTCTCGAGCTGACAATTCCGAGTTAGCTCGCGGTCAGCGAGACTATCTGGTAGCCGACCGTGCCCACCTTGCGGTTCAGGGTGAACGTGACGTAATCGGTGGTATTGGTGAGCTGGACGGAGTACCTCGCCGTGGCGCCGTTGCCGTTCGAGCCGGTCAGGTCACCCCCGGGCAGGCCGAAGGTCTTTCCGTAGTAGGGGCCGATCTCCTTGAGCGCCGCCGGGGTGAGGCAGCTGTCGAGGACGTCACGGTTGAACTTGTCGGCCGCGTCGTAGGACTTGACGTAGCTCAGGGTCACGGTCAGCCGGATGAGATCGGTGGAGGCATCGGGGGCGACACACAGGTTTTGGTTGTCGGAGGTCGACGTCGGCGACGGCGCGGTCGGCGACCCGGACGTCGCCGCGCTCCCGGTGGTAGCGGTAGACGTGATGCTCCCGGTCGGCATGCTCCCGGTCGGGATGCTCCCGGTCGGCGATGCCGCGGTCGTTGCCGAAGTGGTCACCGCTGCGGTCAGCGAAGGCGTACCCGAGCCGGACTTGCGCGTGAGCACGACCACGAGACCGGACACCACGAGGGCGACCACGATGACGCCGACCACGGCCAGGACGGTCCGGTTGCCCCCACCGGAACGCGGCGGACCGCCTGCGCCGTAGGGGTTGTAGCCCGGCGGACCGTATCCCGGCGGGGGGCCGTGGCCCTCGCCGTAGCTGGCCGAGCCCTCGCCGTAGCTGGCCGAGCCCTCGCCGTAGCTGGCCGAGCCCCCGCCGTAGTTGGCCGGACCGTACGGCGGTTGATTCGGGGACTGCTGGTAGGGCGCCTGGTTCCCGGGCGACCGGTAGTAAGGCGGCTGGCTCTGGGCCGATTGGTAGGGCGGGACGGGTGCCGATGCCGGGGGAGGAGGGGAGGCCGGCGGCGGCTGGGCGGTCGGCGGTTCGGGAGGAGACGACGACCCCGGGCTGGTCGTGGGTGGCGGCGGCTCATAGGGGTCGGGTGGAGGGGCCCATCCACCGCCGGTAGGCCCACTCATGCTGCGATCCCTTCCGGTTGCCGTCGGCTCGACGTCGGCCCGAGGTGAATTTTACGGGTTCGGCCGGTGCGGGCGGATCTGGCGGGCTCAGCCGTGAGCTCCGCAGATCGGCACAGGGCCGCCGATTACTGTCGCCAGCATGGCTTCCCCGGCACAGCGGTACGCCGCGGCGCGCGACCGGGGCGCGTTTCCGAGGTTGACCGAGTTCCGGGCCGGCTTTTCCTTCGAGCTCGACGACTTCCAGATCGAAGGCGCGCGCAGCCTCGAGCGCGGCGCCAGTGTCCTCGTGTGCGCCCCGACCGGATCGGGCAAGACCGTCGTCGGCGCGTTCGCCGTCCACCTGGCGCTGAGCCAAGGCCGGCGATGTTTCTACACCGCTCCGATCAAGGCCCTGTCCAACCAGAAGTTCCGCGACCTGGGCGAGCACTTCGGCGTCGAGAACGTCGGCCTGCTCACCGGTGACACGGTGCTGAACGCGGACGCCCCCGTCGTGGTCATGACCACCGAGGTCCTGCGCAACATGCTCTACGTCGGCAGCAGCGCGCTGACCGATCTCGGGTACGTCGTCATGGACGAGGTGCACTATCTGGGCGACCGGTTCCGCGGCGCGGTGTGGGAGGAAGTGATCATCCACCTGCCGGCGTCGGTGCAGGTGGCCGCGCTGTCGGCGACGGTGTCCAACGCCGAGGAGTTCGGCGAGTGGCTGGGCACGGTGCGCGGCGACACCGACGTGATCGTGCACGAGCATCGTCCGGTGCCGCTGTGGCAGCACATGCTCGTCGGCACCCGGTTGTTCGACCTGTTCGCCGAAACGTCGACCTCGACCATCGACCCGCAATTGGCCCGGCACGTCAACGAACGGATGAACCGCTCCTACGCGGGTTCCTTCGGCCGGGGCGGGGCGCGCAGTCGGCGCGACGGCGGTCGACGCGACGCCGGACGCCCCGCCGGCCCGGCGGCGCGCACCTGGCGGCCCACGCCGCACCCGGACGTCATCGATCGCCTCGACCGTGACGGTCTGCTGCCGGCCATCATCTTCATCTTCAGCCGGGCCGGTTGTGACGCGGCGGTGCGCCAGTGCGTGTCCGCCGGCATGTGGCTCACCGACGAGGACGAGCGCGACACCATCCGCCGCACCGCCGAGACCCGCACCGCCGACCTGGCCGCCGACGACCTGACCGCCCTGGGTTACTGGGACTGGCTCGACGGCCTGCAGCGGGGAGTTGCCGCGCACCACGCCGGGCTCATCCCCGTGTTCAAGGAGACGGTCGAGGAGCTGTTCACGGCCGGGCTCATCCGGGCCGTCTTCGCCACCGAAACCCTGGCCCTGGGCATCAACATGCCCGCCCGGACCGTCGTCATCGACCGGTTGCGCAAGTTCAACGGGGAGACCCACGTCGACGTCACCGCGGGGGAATACACCCAGCTCACCGGACGGGCGGGGCGCCGCGGGATCGACATCGAGGGCCACGCGGTCGTGCTGTGGGGCCCGCAGACCGACCCGGGCCACGTCGCCGGGCTGGCCTCGACCCGCACCTATCCGCTGCGCTCGTCATTCCGCCCGTCCTACAACATGGCCGTGAACCTCATTGCGGCCACCGACTACGACCGCGCCCACGAGGTGCTGGAGTCCTCGTTCGCCCAGTTCCAGGCCGATCGGTCCGTGGTGGGCGTGGCTCGGGCGGCCCGCTCGCTGGAAGCGGCAATAGCGGCAGAGGCCGACGGGATGACCTGCTCCCGCGGCGATTTCGCCGAGTACGCCCGGATGCGGCGGGAGCTCAAAGCGCTGCAGAACCAGACCGCACGCAGCGGACGGGCGCAGGCGAGAGCGGCCACGGCGCAGGCGCTGGAATCGCTCAAACGCGGCGATGTCATCGATGTGCCGGCGGGGCGGCGGGCCGGGTGGGCGGTCGTGCTCGACAACCCGGTCACGCCGACCGGCGACCCCCGGCCGTTGGTGCTGACGGCCGAGCGGTGGGCCGGGCGGCTGTCCGTGCTCGACTTCCCGGCCCCGGCCGAGGTGGCCGCGCAACTGCGGGTGCCGAAGCATTTCGACCACCGCTCGCCCCAGGCCCGGCGCGATCTGGCGTCAGCGTTGCGGGGCCTCGACCTGGCGCCACGCGGAGCCCCCCGGTCCGCGTCCCGGACCGACCCGGCCGCCGCGGACGACATCGCCCGCCTCGGTGCGGACGACATTGCCCGTGTCCGGGCGGCGATCCGGGCCCACCCGTGCCACTCCTGCCCCGACCAGAACACCCACGCCCGCGCGGCGGAACGGATCGCGCGCCTGGAACGCGAACTCGAGACGACCCGCCACCGGATGCAGGGCCGCACCAACACGCTGGCCCGGGCGTTCGACCGCATCTGTGCCGTCTTGACCGACCGCGGCCTGCTCGCCGCCGGTCCGGACGGCCGACCCGCGCGGGTCACCCCACCCGGAAAGCTGCTGGCCGGCATCTGGGGCGAAAGCGATCTGCTCACCGTGGAGTGCATCCGCGGCCGGGTCTGGGCCGGGCTCGGCGTCGCCGACCTGGCCGCGGCGGTGTCGTGTCTGGTCTACGAGGCACGCCGCGACGACGAGCCCGCGGGCGTGCTGCCGTCCGCGGCCCTGAAAACCGCCGTGGCCGCGATGATCCGGACCTGGACCGAGGTGGTGCAGACCGAAGGCGAGCACGGGGTGAACCTGACCCGCGAGCCGCACGCCGGGTTCGCGCTGGCCGCCCATCGCTGGGCCTCGGGCAACACGTTGACCCGAGCCTTGGAGGTTTCCGTGACCTCGGACAGCGAATCGCGCACGGCCGGCGACTTCGTGCGCTGGTGCCGCCAGGTGATCGACCTGCTGGAGCAGATCGCCCGGGTGACCGACGACGCCGAGCTGACCGCCACCGCGCGGCGCGCCGTCGACGCGCTGCGCCGGGGCGTCGTCACCTCGTGACGGTACGGATCCGTCACAGCCTGACTCAGGGATCGGTCTCTCTCGACAAGGCCAGGGCTGGGGTGCATGCTGACCCGGACCGCGCACTCGGGGGAGTCTTATGTTCCGGTTTCTTGCTTTTCGGTGTGCCCGCGTTGCGCTGGTCGCGACGATGTCGAGCGCGATCGTCGTCGGCGGTGCGAGCACGGCGTCCGCAGCGGTCTCGGCCGGCTGCCAGCCGGCGATCGTCGATCTCGGCGATCCTCTGCAGGGCGGTTTCAGTTACGCCGACGCCGTCAACGCCAACGGCACCATCGTGGGGAGTGCGTATCTACCCGATAGTCACGCCCGGGCGGTGATGTGGAAGGCCGGCCACGCGGTCAACCTGGGCGTGCTCGGCAAGTACGACGAATCGTTCGCGCACGGAGTGAGTGACGACGACACCGTCGTCGGGGAACTCGACTACAAGAAGACCCAGGTGGCGCCGTTCATCTATTCGCACGGTCGGATGCGGCAGCTGCCCGGCCTGGGGGGCGACTTCGGCTATGCGTCGAGGATCAACAACCACGACGTCATCGTCGGGACCGCCAGCGATACGGCCGGCAACCCGCACGCCGTCACCTGGACCGATCACGGACGCACCATCCACGACCTGGGCATCGCTACCGGCGACGTGGCCAGCTTCGCGTCCGGCATCAACAAGTGGAACACCGCGGCGGGCGATAGCGACGACAGCGCGAACAACGAGCGACCGGCGGTCTTCGCGCGTGGAGGTCTGACGCTGCTGTCCACGTCGAAGACGCCCTATGGTTCCGCCGAGGACATCAACGACAGTGGACAGATCATCGGCATCTCGTTTCTTTCCAACGGAGACCAGCACGCCACGTATTGGGCCAGCTGCAGCACCCGCGGTGAGGACCTGAACCTGTTGCCCGGTGGGAACTTCGCCAGCCTGGTCGACATCGACAATGCCGGCCACGCCGTCGGCGGCGGCAACTTAGCGCAGAATCCGGACACCACCCACGCCATCATGTGGCTCGGGCACGGATCGCTACGGATGCTCCAGCCCCTGTCCCACAAGCTGTACCGCGACTTCGCCGTCGCCCGCGCGCTCGACACGCACGGCAACGCGGTCGGGGCCAGCCTCGACGCCCACGGCGATATTCAAGGCACCATCTGGCGTTGCGCGGCGGCACAAACTGTCCTCCCGCGCCCGCCGCAACACGCTGACACCGTCTCCGCGACGCCGGCCACGCTGCCGACCCAGGTTGCCCGCTGAGTGTTGCCGCTCGTGACGCAGGACGGAAATCTCGTCACCGACGATGCGGCCGCCCACACGATCGTTCCCGCCGCCCTTATCCTGAAGCAGGCCAGCACGGTGTCGGCCCAGGTCACGTTCTCGTATCCGGGCCGAACCCGACCACGGGCGGAAACCGGCGGAAGGTATGAAGCATGCATCCCCGAGACGGCGACCAGAACCCGTGGCAGCGACCTGAGCCCCCGCAACGGGACGCCGAGCCAGTGGACCCGCCGCCGGACCAGCCGGCGCCCGGCGCACATCCGGGCCAGCCGCCGTCGATGTTCGCGCCGCCGTCGCAATACGGCCCGCCATCGGCACCGCAGTACGGCCAGCCGTCACCGCAGTACGGACAGCCGCCCTACGGGCAACCTCCCAACAGCTCACCGCTTTACGGCACCCAGCAGTACGGCACCCAGCAGTACGGCACCCAGCAGTACGGCACCCAGCAGTACGGCTCACCGCAATATGGCGCACCGCAGTACGGCACCCAGCAGTACGGCTCACCACCACAGCAGACCCAGCAGTACGGCTCACCGCAATATGGCGCACCGCAATACGGCCAGGGCAGCCCGCCGTACGGGATGTACCAGCCCAGCCCGACACCCCGGCGCAAGGCCAACAAGAAGATGATCGCGATCGGGGCCGCCGTGGTCGCGGTGCTGGTGATCGTCGGCGGGATCGTCACCGCCGTGACCCAGCTCGGCTCACACAAGCTGTCGCACAGCGCGGTCGAGAAGACCATCGAGACCCAGTCGACGGACACGTCGAAGAGCTTTCGGACCATCACCGACGTCAACTGCAACGACGGCAAGGACATCACCGTGAAGAAGGACGCCTCCTTCACCTGCACCGCCGCCGGCAACGTGCGCATCACCGTAGTGATCAAGTCGGGAGCACGTGACCCGGACTGGGTCTGGGCCGTCAACTGACGAACCCGGTCAGCTCAGCAGCACACCGATCGCGGTCAGCACCCGGTTCACCGGGCTCTCCAGGCCGTACTGATCGGCCAGCTCGAGGAGTCGCTCCGGGTCGGCCACGTGTACCGGAAGGGCGTCGTCGACGACGGGTACGTCGGCGTCGACGCGCACCCGGACCACGTCCGGAGCCACGGCCAGGTAATCCGCCGCGGCCAGGATCTTCGCCCGCGTGCCGGCCGGGAAACCCTCCGCGTCGGCATGGGCTGCGGCCACGATGTCCTCGACCGTACCGAACCGGTTCACCAGCGCGGTCGCGGTGCGCTCGCCCACCCCGTTGACGCCGGGCAAGCCGTCGCTGGGGTCACCCCGTAACGCGGCGAAGTCGGCGTACCGCTCACCCGGGATGCCGTACTTCTCGGCCACCTCGCTCGGGCCGAGATCCTGCAGTTTCGACACCCCGCGCCCCACGTAGAGCACGCGCACGCGTTCGCTGACACACCCGAACAGATCCCGATCGCCACTGACGATCTCGACCGGGCCGGGCTCACGCTCGGCCAGGGTGGCCATCACGTCGTCGGCCTCGAACCCGTCCGCGCCCGCGCGGGCCAGGCCGATCGCGTCCAGCACCTCCCACAGCACCGGCACCTGCGGGCTGAGCTCGTCTGGCACGGTCTCGGCCCCGTCGGCCAGGGCCCGGTGCGCCTTGTACGACGGCAACAGCGCGACCCGGAAAGCCGGCCGCCACGACAGGTCCTGGCAGGCGACGTACCGGGCCGGACGGCGTCGGGTGATCAGCGTCGCGGTCATGTCGAGGAAGCCGCGGATCGCGTTCACCGGGCGGCCGTCCGGGGCAGTGATGCTGGTCGGAACGCCGTGGAAAGCCCGGAAGTAGAGCCCGGCCGCGTCGACCAGCATGAGGGTCATGAGCGGCCCGCGGCAGACAGGCTCATCGGCGGTCCCCTCGGTGAAGATCGTCCAGCTACGCACCTCCGGTGTGAGTGCGTTGGGCAGGAGGTTAGCCTGTGCGCCATGCTGACCGTGCTGGGTGAAGCGCTCATCGACCTCGTGGCGGACGAAACCGGTTTGTATGCGGCTCGACCGGGAGGCAGCCCGCTCAACGTGGCCATCGGCCTCGCCCGGCTCGATCTGCCGACCGAGCTGCTGGCCCGGCTAGCCGATGACGCGTTCGGCCGCCGCCTGCGCGCCCACGCCGAGGACAACCACGCCGGCACCTCGAACTGCATTCACGCCCGTCAGCCCACCACGCTCGCCGTCGTCTCCCTCGACGAGCAGGGCCGGGCCGAGTACGACTTCTACATCGAGGGCACCGCCGACTGGCAGTGGACCGACGAGGAGCTGGCCAAGCTGCCGGCCGACACGACCGTCCTGCACACCGGCTCGCTGGCGTCCTGGACGCCACCCGGCGCGGACCGGGTCACCGCGATGCTGACCCGGGAACGGGCCCGCGGCACGGTGTTGCTGAGCTACGACCCCAACGTCCGGCCGCGCCTGCTCGGTTCGCCCGGGCGTGGTCGCACCCTGATCGAACGCAACGTGGCGCTGGCCCACGTGGTCAAGGCCAGCGACGAGGACCTGTCCTACCTGTACCCCGAGCTGAGCCCGGACGAGGTCATCGAAAACTGGCTGCAACTCGGGCCGTCCCTGGTCGTGGTCACGCACGGCGGGAACGGCTCGCGAGCGGGCACCAGCCGCGGGCACCGGGTCGTCCGACCCCCGATCAAGGTCACGATGGCCGACACCATCGGCGCCGGCGACGCGTTCACGGCCGGCATCCTGAGCAGCCTGTACGAGAACGGCCTGGCCACCCCCAAAGCCGTGGGTGCCATCACCGCGGACGAGGTGGCCCGCACCCTGGACGACGCCACCCTGATCGCGGCGTTGACCTGCGAACGGCATGGAGGAGACCCGCCCACCGCAGCCGAACGCGACGCAGCCTTGTTCCGCCGCGCCCCCTCATCCGACCCGGGCACTTAACAACTGGCCCGGTGGGTCAGGCTGGATCGGGGGCGTAGATGGTGGCGGCGGGATCGGTGGAACCCCGCACCACGAGCTCGGTGGCCATCACGGTGGGAATCGACACCGCCGGCGTGGAACTGGTGGAAATCGACGCGGTACCGGTACCGGCCACGGCAGCCAGGATGGCTTGTGCCACTGCGGCGCCCTGAGCGGCGACGGGCTGTCGCACCGTCGACAGGTCCATGAACTCTGCCGCGGCGTGATCGTCGAAGCCGATCACGGCAATGTCCTCGGGAACGCGGCGGCCGCTGCGCCGCACGGCGCGCATCGCGCCGAACGCCATCTCGTCGGACTCGGCGAAGACAGCGGTGGGTGGGTCGTCGATGTCGAGCAAGGCCCGCATGGCCGCCTCGCCGCCGAGGGGGGTGAAGTAACCCAGCACCTCCAGCGCCGAGTCCACCGGGATGCCGGCACCGCCCAGCGCGGCCAGGTACCCGTCGCGGCGGTAGAGCGGGGGAGTGAACCGCATCGGATCGTCGGTGTCCCCGCCGATGAGCCCGATCCGCCGGTGACCGTGCCCGATGAGGTGCTCCACCGCCGTCCTGGCCCCGGCCACATCGTCGATGCCCGTGTTGAAGAACCCAGGCACCTCGCCACCGACGATCCCCACCGGCACGCCGAGCCCACGCAGGGCGTCGGTCTCCACCGGGCTCAAGGCCAGGCTGACGACCATGACGGCGTCGACCCGCTTGCGTACCGGCAGGGCCGTGAAGAAGCGCTCCCGTCCGGCGGAATCACTCAGGTTGTAGAGCAGCAGGTCGAACCCGGCGCCTCCCAGCTCGGCCTCCACCGCGCCGAGCACGGTGGAGAAGAACCAGCGATCGACGAAGGGCACGACCACGCCCACGGTGAACGTGCGGCCGCTGGCCAGCCGGGCCGCAAACGGCGACGCCACGTAGTCCAGTTCGCGGGCCGCGATCAGCACCCGGTCCCGCGTGCCGGGGGCGACCTCGGGCAGACCGCGCAGGGACCGGGACACGGTGGCGATCGAGACGCCGGCGCGCCGGGCCACGTCCTCGATGCTGGCTGAAGACGTCTGGCCTGAAGGCGTCGGGGCTGAAGGCGTCTGGGCGGACACAGTTTGGTCGGACGGATCGTGATCCGGCGGAATTTGGCCTGACGGAATTTGGCCTGACGAGTCGTGGGGTGTCGATGAGGTCGTGGTCGCCTCCTCACGCGAACCGGCCATAGGAGACCATCATCGCATCCCTGCCCCCAGGTTGGAAGATAATCCGAAAACGCTGCCGAAGCCGGCCTGCGACCTACTGGCACACTCGCACGGGTGGCTACCGTCCTGCACCGCGGCCGGATCTACACCCCGGCCGGGCCGGCGGTGACGGCCATGGTGGTGGACGGGGCCACCGTGACCTGGCTGGGCACCGACGACGCAGTCGCGGCGCACCTGGGCCCGGGTGACACCGTCGTCGACCTCGGCGGTGCCCTGGTCACACCGGCGTTCGTCGACGCTCGTGTGCACGCCACGGCCACCGGGCTGGCCCTGACCGGCCTGGATCTGCGCGGAACCCAGACGGCGGGGCAGGTCCTGGACCGGCTGGCTGCATTCGCGTCCGGGCGCGCTGGGGGTTCCGGCGGGGCGGGCGGGGCCCGGCGGTCCGGCGTCGTACTCGGCTCGGGCTGGGACGAGAGCGACTGGGACGACCCCACCCCACCGTCGGCGCAGGAACTGAGCCGGGCCGCGGGCGGTCGTGCGGTCTACCTGGCCCGCGTGGACGCCCATTCCGCGCTGGTTTCCACCGACCTGCTGACCGCCGCACTTGCCGGGGCGCGTTCAGTCGGCGGCGGGTACGACGATTCGGGCTGGTTGCGCGGCGACGCCCACGATGCGGTGCGCACCGCCGCTCTGGCCCGGCTGTCACCGGCCGATCGACGGGCCGCCCAGCGGGCCTGCCTCGACCGCGCCGCGGCCCTGGGGATCGGCTCGGTGCACGAGATGGCCGGCCCGTCCATCTCCGGTGCCGATGACCTGGCCCTGCTGCTGGCCGGGGTGTCCGAGGACGACCCGGGCAACCCGGCCGGCGGCGTCGAAGTGATCGGCTACTGGGGCGAACTGGGCGGCGGCGAGTTCCCAGGCATCACGGCCGCACTGGAACTGGGTGCGGCCGGGGCGGCGGGGGATCTGTTCTGCGATGGCGCGATCGGCTCGCACACCGCGTCACTCAGCACGCCCTACACCGACCGCCCCGACCAGCGACCGGACCCCCGCTTCACCGTGGCCGAGATCAGCCGCCACGTCGTCGCCTGCACCCGGGCCGGGCTGCAAGCCGGTTTCCATGCCATCGGTGACGCCGCGGTCGACACCGTCCTGGCCGGGATGGACGCGGCCGCGGCCGAACTCGGCCCCGCAGCCGTGCGCGGTGCCGGGCACCGCCTGGAACACGCGGAGATGGTGGCCGACCCGCGCCGGTTCGCGGCCAGCGGGCTGATCGCGTCCGTCCAGCCGGCCTTCGACGCGGCCTGGGGCGGGCCGGACGGGATGTACGCGCAACGCCTGGGGGAGCGGGCCTCCGGCCTGAACGATTTTGCCGCGCTGAGTTCGGCCGGCGTGGCCCTGGCGTTCGGTTCGGACTCGCCGGTGACACCGCTGGACCCGTGGGGCACGGTGCGGGCGGCGTCCTATCACCGCACCGCAACATCGTCGCTGAGTGTGCGCGCGGCCTTCACCGCCCACACCCGGGGCGGCTGGCGCGCGGCCCGGCGCGACGGGGACGGGTCCGGGGTGCTCGCCGTGGGACATCCCGCCACGTACGCGGTCTGGGAGGACGTCGACCTGGTCATCGACGTTCCAGACGAGCGCCTCTCCCGGTGGTCCACCGACCCGCGGGCGGGGGTGGCCGGGCTGCCCGACGTGGCCCCGGGTCGCCCGTTGCCGCGATGTCTGCGCACCGTCGTGCGCGGGCGGGTCGTGTACGACGCCGAGCAGACATCATCCCGGTTCAGCTGAAGTAAGCGACCCGGTTCAACCCAGCCGGAGCGGCCCGGCGAGCAGGGATACTGGCCGGATGAGACCGCGCCCGACACCCCACCCGGCGGTGCGGAACGTGTGGGTGGCGGCTGTCCTGGCCGCCGGCTCGGGGCTGGCCGGTGTCACCGCCTTCCCCCGGTTCGGCTGGTGGCCGATGGCGATCCTCAGCATCGCGGGCCTCACCGTGGCGGTGCACGGTCGTGGCGTCCGCGGCGGGCTCGGTCTGGGCTACCTCTACGGCTGGGCGTTCTTCGGCCCGCTGCTGGCCTGGACGGGAATCTACGTCGGGCCCGTGTGGCTGCTGCTGCCGTTCGCCGAAGCGGCGTTCTGTGCCGTCCTGGGCGTGGTGCTGGCCCGGCTCGTCCGCCTGAGCGGCGCACCCGCATGGATGGCGTGCGCGTGGGTGGCCGAGGAGGCGCTGCGCGACCGCGCTCCGTTCGGCGGGTTCCCGTGGGGGCGCTGGGCGTTCAGCCAGTCCGCGTCACCGTTGCGGTGGTTCGCCGCGGTGGGTGGAGCGCCGTTCCTGACGTTCGCGGTGGCCCTGATCGGCTCTGGCCTGGCCACGGCCCTGCTGGCCTTCCGCACGCGCGGGAACGCATCCGGACAGGCCGCAGACCAGCGGCCGGACGTGGTCACCCGTCGCACCGTGATCGGCGCCGTGGCCGGGGGGCTGGCCGTCGCCGTCGCCGTGCCGCTGCTGGCGGTGGCCATCTCGGTGCCGTTGCACCACGGCCGGTCCCGGCACGTCACCACGATCGCGTTGATCCAGGGTGACGTCCCCGACCGCGGCCTGGAGTTCAACGCGCGCCGCCGCCAGGTGCTGGACAACCACGTCTCCCAGACGTTGCAGCTGGCCGCTGACGTCAAGGCCGGCCGGGTCGCGGCCCCGGAACTGGTGGTGTGGCCGGAGAACGCCTCGGACATCGACCCGTTCGACAACCCCGACGCCTACGCCCAGATCGAGCGGGCCGTGCACGCCATCGATCGCCCGATCCTGGTCGGCATCATCCGCGACGGCCCGGGCCCGAACCAGGACCGCAACATCGGCATCCTGTGGTCACCGACGACGGGGCCGGGGGCCCAGTACGTGAAACGGCACCCGGTGCCGTTCGGGGAGTACATGCCGTTCCGCAAGCTGGCCACCGCCCTGACCAGCAAGGCCAACCTGGTCCAGGACATGGTGGCCGGCAAGGGGAACGGGCTGGTCACCGGCGGGCCGTATCCGATCGGCGACGTGATCTGTTTCGAGGTCGCCTACGACGCTCTGGTGCGCTCGTCGGTGCAGGCCGGGGCCCAGCTGCTCGTCGTGCAGACCAACAACGCCACCTTCGGCCACAGCGCGGAGACCTACCAGCAGCTGGCCATGGCCCGACTGCGGGCGGTCGAGTTCGGCCGCACCGTGGTGCAGGTGTCGACCAGCGGGTTGAGCGCCATCATCGACCCGAACGGGCACGTCGTCGCCCGTTCCGGTGCGTTGTTCACCGCCGATCGGATCGTCGCGCAGGTGGGGCTGGAGACGTCCGATACCCTGGCCACCCGGCTGAGCCTGTGGCCGGAGCTCGCGCTGAGCGCCCTGGCCGTGCTGGCTTTCCTCGTCACATTCCTGACCCCGCGTCCCGGTCGGGCCCCGCCCGAACCAAGAGTCGAAACCGAGGAGATGGTCGACGCATGAACCCGGCCCGATCCGCGCTGATTGGCGCAGTGTCGGTGCGTCGGCCGGTTGCTCGTCACCGCCCGGCTCGACACCGCCCGGCTCGTCACCGCCAGGCTCAGGCGTGACCGCCCCGAGCCGCGTCCTCGTCGTCATCCCCACGTACAACGAGGCCGAGAACGTCGGCCCGATCATCGAGCGACTGCTGCGGGCCAATCCCAGCGTGCACGCCCTGATCGTCGATGACGCCAGCCCCGACGGCACCGGCAAACTGGGCGACGAGATCGCCGAACGCGACGATCGGGTCCAGGTGCTGCACCGCACGGACAAGGTCGGCCTGGGTGCGGCCTACATCGCCGGGTTCCGCTGGGGACTGGAACGCGACTACGACGCCATCGTCGAGATGGACGCGGACGGATCGCACGCCCCGGAACAGCTGCCCCGGCTGCTGAGCGCGCTGAGCGACGCCGACCTGGTCCTCGGGGCTCGCTGGGTCAAGGGCGGCCGGGTCGAGAACTGGCCCAAATCGCGCGAATTGCTATCGCGCGGCGCCAACATCTACGCGCGGGTGGCGTTGGGTATCGGTCTGCACGACTCCACGGCCGGTTTTCGGGCTTACCGGCGCCGTGTGCTAGAGACCCTCGACCTGGACGACGTCGCATCGCAGGGCTACTGCTTCCAGATCGACCTGGCCATGCGCACGGTGTCGGCCGGATTCCGGGTGACCGAGGTACCCATCACCTTTGCCGAGCGAGAACTGGGTACCAGCAAGATGACCGGCGGGATCATCACCGAAGCGCTGACCAAGGTGGCCGTCTGGGGTGCACAACGGCGCCGGAGCCAGCTGGTCGGGCTGACCCGGCGCCGTGGTTCGAACCGGTAGTTCCGGTGCTCAGGCGAACCTGATCACGCGGGTGAACGTCAGGCGGACTTGGTGCCGCGACGCGCGCGCAGGAACTCGAGACGCTCGGCCAGCACCTGCTCGAGGTCGTCGATGGACCGGCGCTCGATGAGCATGTCCCAGTGCGTGCGTGCGGGCTTGACCTTCTTGATCACCGGGGCGGGGCCGTCGACGATCTCGGCCATCGCACCGTCGATCCGGCACTCCCACGTCGACGGGATCTCGGCGTCCTGAGCGAACGGCATGGTGAAGGTGTGACCGTTGGGGCAGGCATACGCGGTGAACGCGCGCGCGGCCACCTCGACTCCGTAATCGGTTTCGTAACTGACTGAGCCGAGTCGACTGCCTCGAAGTGTGCGATCTGCCATGGTGATGAACCTCCAACGGTCAATCCGTGAACCTGCACGCCACCGCCGATGACGGGGCGCGGCACTAGTTGCTTGTTCAACGACCCGTCGGGAACGAAGATTCCCGCTGCTGGCCGAACGAGCGCGGTACTGATCAGGCGTGCGCTGGGCTCGGTTAGGTATGCGAACAGTGCACGACGGGCGACCGGATCGGTCCGACCGGCCCGCCTCAGCTTGCCCAGTCTACCGGAATCGGGTGCGGCAGGCCTGTTGACACGGTCACCGTCAGTCACCAGCCCGTCACCACCCCGTCATGGGTCGGTCACCGGCCGGTCGCCAGGCCGCCGGAGGGCCAGGCGTCCCGGCTGGCCAGCACGGCGCGCAGCGTCTCGGCCTCATCGGTGATGATGCCGTCGACGCCCAGGTCGAGCAGGTCGCGCATCTGCGTCGGGTCGTTGACGGTCCAGACGTGCACGGCCAGCCCGGCCTGGTGGGCGGTGTCCAGCAGTGCTGAAGTGGCCAGCGACAGGCGGGCGAGCTGTGGCGGCAGTTGCGCGGCCCGCCCGCGTAGTAGGCGCGCCAATGCCGGCCCGGCCCGGCGACCTGAGCGCGACGCCGCCAGCAGCAGGGCAACCTCGCCGGGGCCGAGGGCGGTGCAGACGTCCGGGCCGACCAGGCTGCGGATCCGGCGCATGCGAGGGTCGGAGAACGCGCCCAGGCATACCCGGTCCCGCGCGCGGGTGCGCCGGATCGCGTCCACCGTCGCCGTCAAGGCCGCGCCCGACTTGATGTCGATGTTCACCCGCAGCGCAGGCCATTCGCCCAGCAGTTCGTCCAGGCGAGGGACGGCTTCGGTGCCACGGATCCGGGCCTCGGCCACCCGCGCCCAGGGGAGGCGATCCAGCCGGCCGGAGAGGTCGGTGACGCGGTCGAGACGGTCGTCGTGGAACGCCACCGCCACGGCGTCCGCGGTCACCCGGGCATCGGTCTCCACGTACCGGTAGCCCAGCGCGACGGCAGCCGCGAACGCCGCCATCGTGTTCTCGGCACCGGTAGGGGAGTAGCCGCGGTGCGCGAACCCGATCGGCGGGGCCAGGTCGAGGAACCGTGACCTCACACCGACACCGCCAGCCACAGCGTCGCCGTAGTCGCGGCCACCAGTACCGGCACGGTGGCCAGCCCCAGGAGGTGGAAGCTGGTCCGGCTGGGCCGTTGCGCCGGCGGCAGCAGCCGGTCCCACAGCAGGTTGGCCAGCGAGCCGGGGTAGGTGAGGTTGGGTCCGACGTTCACGCCGACCAACATGGCCAGCACCAACGCGGGTTGGCCGGTGACCACCGGGATCAGCGCCAGGGTGGCCGGCAGGTTGTTGACGACGTTGGACAACCCGGCGGCCAGGAACGCCACGGTCAACATGGTGAGCAGACCGTCGCCCCGCGGGGTGAGGTCGGCCAACGCCCGACCCAGGCCGTGCCGGGTCACCGCGTCGACCAACACGCCCAGGGCGAACACGAAGGCGGCGAAGCCGAGGTTGGCCGCGGCGAACGCGGTGCGCGCCGAGCCGCCCAAGGCGGTGCGGCGGTCGCGTAACGCCGGCACCCCGAGGGCGAGCACGCCGGCGAGGGCCGCCCATGCCGGCGACCAACCCAGCGCGGAGACGGCCACGAACCCGACCACGGTGACGCCCAGTACGACCAGGGCGTAGATCGGCGCCGGCGGCCGTTCCTCGGCCGCACCGGTGTCGTCGTCCGCGGTGTGGGCAGGAGCGCCGTCGTCAGCTACGGCCGGGTCGTTGGTGCCGTGGTCGGGGTGGAGATCGCTTGCGAAAGCAACCCGTAGCGCCAGGTACTCGAGGCCGCAGGCGACCGCCCACGGGGCCGCCATCAGCACGGTGAACCGCGCGAACGTCAGGCCGGACGCGGCGTAAGCCAGCAGGTTGGTCAGGTTGGACACCGGCAGCAGCAGCGACCCGGAATTGGCCAGGTGCAGGCAGGCGAACACGTGCGGTCGCGACCGCACCCGCATCCTGGCCGTGGTCGCCAGCACAACCGGAGTCAGCAGCACCACGGTCGCGTCCAGGGTGAGCACGGCGGTCACCAAGGCGGCCAAGGCCACCACCAGAGGCAGCAGTCGCGTCGCCCGTCCCCGGGAGGCCCGCTGCGCCTGGGCACCGAGGTAGGTGAAGACGCCAAAGGCGGCGCAGAGCCGGCCGAACACCAGGATCGCCACGAGGAAGGCCACGGTGGCGCCCAGCCGGTGCACCGACGCGGTGGCTCCGGACCAGGGCTCGATGCCGACCAGGATCGTGAGGAGGGCAGCGGGAACGGCCACTGCTGCTTCGGGTATCCGGAACGGGCGGAAGATCGCGGCCACAAGAGCCACCGCCAACAACGCGATGGACACCGTCTCCGCAAGGGCGCCGTTCACCGGTTCACGATAGGAAACCGCCCGAGCCGACCGGGCCATCGGTCTGCCTGCCCCGGGTGATGGCTAGGCCAGTTCTAATGGCTAGGCCAGTTCTAATGGCTAGGCCAGTTCTGATGGCCAGGCCGGTTCTGATGGCTAGGCCGGTTCCAGGGTGACGACGTGGCCGTCGGCCAGCCGAACCCCGTCGGCACATTTCGCCTCCACGGTTCCGCCGGCGAACTGCTCGTTGTAGAGCCGGGCGTACACACCGTCGTGGCGCAGCAGTTCGTCGTGGGTGCCGGATTCCACGACCACGCCGTTGTTCATGGCGAAGATGACGTCGGCGGCGCGGATGGTGGACAGGCGGTGGGCGATGGCGATGGTCGTGCGTCCCGCCATCAACGGCTCCAGCGCGGCCTGCACGAGCCGCTCGCTCACCGTGTCCAGGGCCGAGGTCGCCTCGTCGAGGATGAGCACCCGCGGGTCCTTCAGCAGTACCCGCGCGATGGCCAGCCGCTGCTTCTCCCCGCCGGACAGGCGATAGCCGCGCTCGCCGACCACGGTGTCGTAGCCGTCCTCGAAGCTCATGATGCGGTCGTGGATGTTGGCGGCCCGCGCCGCCGCCTCGATCTCGGCCTGGGGGGCGTCCGGGCGGGCGTAGGCGATGTTGTCGCGGATCGTGGCGTGGAACAGGTAGCTCTCCTGGGTGACCATCCCGACCGCCGCGGCGACGCTGGCCTGGGTTAATTCCCGCAGGTCGGTGCCGTCCAGGCGCACCGAGCCCCGGGTCGGGTCGTACAGGCGCGGCACCAGGTAGCTGATCGTCGTCTTACCGGCACCACTCGCCCCGACCACCGCGGCCAGCTGACCTTGCCGCACTGACAGGTTCACCCCGCGCAGCGCCCACGGCACCTCCGGGTCGTCGGCCCGTTCGGTTTCGTAGGTGAACCAGACGTCGCGCAGCTCGATCTCGCCGCGCACCTGCTCGAGCGGCAGCTCGCGCGCGTCCGGCCGGTCTTTGATGTCCGGGACCAGGTCGAGGTAGTCGAAGACCCGATGGAACAGGGCCACCGAACCCGACACTTCGGTGGCGGTGGTCAGCGTCTGGGCGATCGGTAGGAACAACCGGGCCTGCAACGTCGTAACGGCGATGATCGTGCCCGCGGTGAGCCCGTTCGTGCCGTGGGACAGTTCCCACCCGGCCAGCAGGTACACGAACACCGGCGTGATCGAGAAGAACGTCGACACGACGGCGAAGAACCCGCGGCTGACCAGCTGCTGGCGGATGGCCAGGGCGGCCAGCCGCTCGTTCTCGGCCACGTACCGCGCGGTCGAGCGCTCCTGCCCCCCGAACACCTTGGACAGCAGAGCACCCGATACGGAAAGGGTTTCCTCGGTCAGGGCCGTCATGTCGGACAGCGCGCCCTGCGTCTCGCTGGACAATCGCCGACGCGTCTTACCGACCCGTCCGGTCAGCCAGACGAACAGGGGAGTGAGGCACAACGACAGAATGGTGAGCTGCCACGACAGCACCAACAGCGCGATCAACGTGCTGATCAGCGTCACGGTGTTGGACAGGATCGTGCTCGCGGTGTCAGTGATCACCGATTGCAGCCCGCCCACGTCGTTGGCCAGGCGGCTCTGGATGTCGCCGGTCCGGGTCGCGGTGAAGAAGCGCAGCGACAAGGTCTGCAGGTGGGTGTACAGCGCGGTACGCAGATCGCGCAGGACGCGTTGCCCGACGGCGTTGGTGAGGTAGCTCTGCCACACCCCGATCACCGCACTCAGCACCGGTGCGGCGATCATCAACGACAGCAGCACGTACAGCAGGTGCAGGTTGGGGCCACCGGCCACGAACAGGGCCTTGTCGAACACGATCTTGACCAGCAGGGGAGCGACGACCCCGAGACCGCTCGTCACCACGATCAGCACGCCGATGACGGCGAGCTGGCCACGGTAGGGCCGGAACAGCCCCGCGATCCGGCGCAGCAGCGGACGATCGGAAAGCGTGGTCTCCAGGCTCTGCCTGGCGTCGGCCAGGCTGGCGCCGCCGGGACCCCCTCCACCCGGCCGACCGCCGCCGACATGCATCGACATGCATCACTCCTTGAACGTCTTGGACAACTCGAACACGTGGACAACCGGAACGCTGCGCCGACCCTAATGCGGCCCCATGACAGAAACGTTCGCCGTTCGCCCTCAGCCGAGCGGCGGTTGCGATCGGATGGGTCGGCGACCAGTAGGCAACCTAGGAAGGACGTGGCACGATCGCGCAGGTGACCAGACCAGCCGCGGCGCAGCACCTGCGCGACCTCGCCCTGCTGCGCCGCGTCCGCGACCGGATCGACCGGGAGTACGCCCACCCCCTGGACGTCGAAGCGCTGGCTCGCGGTGTGAACATGTCGGCTGGACACCTCAGCCGGCAATTCCGGCTCGCCTACGGTGAGTCGCCGTACTCCTACCTGATGACGCGGCGCATCGAGCGGGCCATGGCGCTGCTGCGGGGCAGTGACCTCAGCGTCACCGAGGTCTGTTTCGCGGTTGGTTGCGCCTCGCTGGGCACGTTCAGCACCCGCTTCACCGAACTCGTCGGCACACCGCCCAGCGTCTACCGGCGCGACGCGGCCGACGCCACGGTCGGCATGCCCTCGTGCGTCGCGAAACAGGTGACCAGACCGGTCAGGAATCGAGAAGCACGCGCCAAAAAGCCGCAACTAGCCTGACCGTCATGGACATCACCATTCACCAGGCCCTTCTCCCGCACGACGACGCCGAGGCCTCGCTGGCGTTCTACCGCGACACCCTCGGCTTCGAGGTCCGCAACGACGTGGAATACGCCGGGATGCACTGGCTCACGCTCGGCCCGCCCGACCAGCCCGGCACCTCCATCGTGCTGTACCCGCTGGCCGGCGCGCCCGGCGTCACCGACGACGAGCGCCGCACCATCGCCGAGATGATGGCCAAGGGCTCGTTCGCCAGCATCAACCTGGCCACCAGCGACCTGGACGGCGCGTTCGAGCGACTGCAGGCCGGCGACGCCGAAGTGGTCCAGGAACCGACCGATCAGCCCTACGGCGTCCGCGACTGTGCGTTCCGGGATCCCGCCGGCACCCTCATCCGCATCCAGGAGCTGCACTGAGCCGCTCGGGGTCACCGGCGCCGGCGGCCCCGTGACCGAGCCCGGGCACATCGCCGACCGTCATGACCTGATCCGCGTGCACGGAGCGCGGGTGAACAACCTGAAGAACGTCAGCGTCGAGATCCCGAAGCGCCGCTTGACGGTGTTCACCGGCGTCTCCGGCTCGGGCAAGAGCTCGCTCGTGTTCGGCACGATCGCCGCGGACGCGCAGCGGCTGATCAACGAGACGTACAGCGCGTTCGTGCAGGGCTTCCTGCCCACGTTGGCGCGGCCCGACGTCGATCTTCTCGAGGGGCTCACGACCGCGATCGTCGTCGACCAGCAGCGGATGGGTGCCGACACCCGCTCCACGGTCGGCACGGCCACCGACGCCAACGCGATGCTGCGCATCGTCTTCAGCCGCCGCGGGAAGCCACACATCGGCTCGCCACAAGCGTTCTCCTTCAACGTGGCCTCGATCAGCGGGGCGGGCGCGGTCTCGGTCGAACGCGGTGGACAGACGGTCAAGGAGCGTCGCAGCTTCAGCATCACCGGCGGGATGTGCCCACGCTGCGAGGGCCGCGGCGCGGTCACCGACATCGACCTGACTGCGCTGTACGACGACAGCAAGTCCCTGAACGAGGGTGCGCTCACCGTCCCCGGCTACAGCATGGACGGCTGGTTCGGCCGGATCTTCGGCGGCTGCGGCTTCTTCGACCCGGACAAGCCGATCCGCCGCTTCACCAAGCGCGAGCTGAGCGATCTGCTGCACAAACCGCCGACCAAGATCAAGGTCGACGGCATCAACCTGACCTACGAGGGGCTGATCCCGAAACTGCGCAAGACCATGCTGACCAAGGACGTCGACGCACTGCAGCCGCACGTTCGCGCGTTCGTCGAGCGCGCCGTCACCTTCGCCGGGTGTCCCGACTGCGGCGGCACCCGTCTGTCCGAGGCGGCCCGGTCGGTGAAGATCAACGGCATCAGCATCGCCGACGCGTGCGCCATGCAGATCAGCGACCTGGCCGGCTGGGTCCGCGATCTCGACGAGCCGTCGGTCGCGCCGCTGCTCGACGCGTTGGCCCTGACCCTCGAATCGTTCGTCGAGATCGGTCTCGGCTATCTCTCGCTCGATCGGCCGTCCGGGACGTTGTCGGGCGGCGAGGCCCAGCGGGTCAAGATGGTCGGCCACCTCGGGTCGTCCTTGACGGACGTGACCTACGTTTTCGACGAGCCGACGGTCGGGCTGCATCCACACGACATCGCGCGGATGAACGAGTTGTTGCTGCGACTGCGCGACAAGGGCAACACCGTGCTCGTGGTCGAACACAAGCCGCAGACCATCGCCATTGCCGACCACATCGTCGATCTGGGTCCCGGCGCAGGCGCGGCCGGTGGTGCCATCTGCTTCACGGGCACTCTGGCCGGGTTGCGCGCCAGCGGCACTCTGACCGGCCGCCATCTCACGGATCGGGCTCTACTCAAGGCGAAAGTCCGTGCGCCAACGGGTGCGTTGGAGGTCCGCGGTGCGTCCACCCACAATCTGCGCGACGTCGACGTCGACATACCGCTCGGGGTGCTGGTGGTCGTCACCGGCGTGGCCGGCTCTGGCAAGAGCTCGCTCATCGACGGGTCAGTGTCCGGACGGGACGGGGTGGTGACGATCGGAGCCGCCGCCATCAAAGGCTCGCGGCGCAGCAACCCGGCGACGTACACCGGGCTGCTCGACCCGATCCGCAAGGCATTCGCCAAGGCCAACGGCGTCAAGCCCGCGCTGTTCAGCGCAAACTCTGCGGGCGCGTGTCCAAACTGCAACGGCGCCGGCGTGATCTACACCGACCTGGCCATGATGGCCGGCGTCGCCACCACCTGCGAGGAATGCGACGGCAAAAGGTTTCAAGCGTCGGTGTTGGAGCACCACCTTGCCGGGCGGGACATCAGCGAGGTGCTGGCCATGTCGGTCGTCGAGGCCGCGGAGTTCTTCGCTGCCGGCGAGGCGGAAACACCCGCGGCGCTGGCCGTCCTCCGCCGTCTCGCCGACGTGGGGCTGGGCTATCTGAGCCTCGGTCAGCCGCTTACCACGCTGTCCGGCGGCGAGCGACAGCGGCTGAAGTTGGCTACCCACCTGGGGGAGAAGGGCGGCGTCCTGATCCTCGACGAACCGACTTCAGGCCTGCATCTCGCCGACATCGAGAACCTGCTGAGCCTGCTCGACCGCATTGTCGACTCGGGCAAGTCGGTCGTCGTGATCGAGCACCATCAAGCGGTGATGGCCCACGCCGACTGGATCATCGACCTCGGCCCCAACGCCGGCCACGACGGCGGCCGCATCGTCTTCGAAGGCACCCCGGCCGATCTCGTCGCGGCACGTTCCACCCTCACCGGCCAACACCTGGCCGCCTACATCGGCCCCTGACCCCGGGCAAGCGGCCGCCCTCAGCCGATCCGTTGCGCGAGTGCGATCCGTTTCCGGCCGGGGACGGAGTCAGACCACGAGTTCGATGTCTACGCCGACAGCGGCATAGGTGACTTGGGCCCGCGCATCGCGGGTGGCAAGCAAGCAATGATTCCGTGCCGCGGCGAGGCCGACGATGGCGTCATGAACTGCGCCGCCCGCGACACCGAAATCCGCGAGCAGGCCCGGCAGCTGAGCGGCATCGTCGGAATCCAAAAGCAGCGGAGCGGCGAAGCGTGTCGACAACAGTTGCGCCGCATCGACCGGGGTCAACCGGATGTCGCCGGGCAGCCGGGTAAGGACGGAGAATGTTTCGACCAACGCGTGGCCACTGAGCGCAACGCTGCGTCCGCCCCACCAATCGACGACGGTGCTGTGCGCGCGGTGAGTCTGCACCAATAGCGGAATGGCGACGCTCGTGTCCACCCCGACAACCGAACTCACCGGCGGCCGGAGTCGATCAAGCCAAACACGACTTCATCGTCGATTGCCGTCTCGCCGGTCGCCACTAGTGCGCCGCCCTCGTCGACCAATCGTGCCGTCCGGCCAACGGGAATGAGTTGTAGACCTGCTCCGTATCGCGAGATATCGACGGTTGAACCTGCCCGGAGCCCGAGCGCGTCGCGAAGCGCCTTCGGAACGACGATTCGACCTACCGAATCCAGGGTGGCTTCCATAGGGAAAACGTTACCATCCGATTCCCATCGAGACCCGGACGAGCGACGCCTGGAGCGTCGTGTCCACAGCATCGAATCGACTCCCGATACCCCTGTGGATAAGCCCTGGAGGCTCGGCGTAGCGCCCTATGGTCGCAGCTATGCCACGCAAATGGACACACCAGGATCTCGGCGTCGACGCCAATGGCTGCCTCACCGAAGACATCGAAATCGACGGCCAGAAAGTGGTCGTTCACTACGACGACCGACCTTCCAGACTCGGACGTCACGACCGTCCACGGCGTCGCGTGCACGACACCGCTGCGAACAGTGATCGACATCGCGGCGGACCTCGACCGCGCGGAGCTTGAACGCGTCGTCCGCGACTGTCTCGGTCGGGGACTGTTCACCATCGACGAAGCGATGGCGAGGCTCACCCAGCCCGACATGACGTCGCGGCGCGGAGCTCATCTACTGCGGACCCTGCTGGAACCTTGACCGTATCTCGCTGCTAGCCGACGACCTACGCCGTGACGCCGACTCGTTTGTCCTGGTCTCATCGAACCTGACGCAGTGAGGGCCCGTTCTGCGGAGCCTGTCTCAGCGAGTTGACGCAAGTGGCCGGCCACACGTCTCACCAAGACGACGCATCTCGTCGAGATCGGTCGGATCCGCCTGCGGGCGGGCGTCGGCAAGCGCCCCGCCCGTGTCAGGCAACGGGTCGCCGTCCGCAAGAGGAACGCTGACCGAGATGAACCCTATAAAGGATGTATGGCCAGAAGAACTGCGCTGACACTTGAACGAATGCGCTGGTTGCACGGGCTGCAGGTCTTCGAACTCGACCTGGAAGGACGTCCGCGGCGGAGCAACGACACGGCTACCGTCCGAGCTGACGTACTCGAGATCGATCGCGTCGGCTCACGCCAGCGGCACAGACGGCGCGCCCGAGCCCGCAGGTCAGCGTCTCAAAAACCGGGCCTTCCCATGAAGTGCCGATAATCGACATTATGACAAATTGGTTAGGCGCGCCTATGAGTTCCCGATGGCCAACGCTCGGCGGCCAACGGCGACGGCTTCCACCGCGATGGCGGCGACCTCGGTGGGGGTGTAGTCCAGCGCGGACCGCTCACCCAGCGGTGCTTGCGTACGGGGCTCAGCTCGGCAACCTCGCGGCCGGCTACCGTGACCGTTAGGGTCTCCCCGGCCTCGACGCGGCGTGGCACCTCGCTGACCCGGTTACGGAGCTCTTTCTGCGGGATCGTGGGCATAGATCGGTGGTAGCAGTTCTGCTAACGCCAAAGGCGCCGAGCCCCGGCGGTCATGGGGGCCGCGCCCTCCCAACCTGCGGTCAGAACACCAGCTTCAGCCGCACGGCGACAGCGGACGGCGATTCCGCGAGCCCGGCGGCGAGGAGCCGGCGGTCTGCGCTCACGAGCGGGACGCCGAGGGCACCCGCGGCCGCGGCCCAGCTGGCGTCGTAATACGAGAGCACCTGCGTCTCGGCGATGAAGGCGGCGTCGTGAAGCCACCCCGGCGCCATCACGATTGGCGAACCGACGATCGCCAATAGATCCGCGAGCTGATCGCCGACATCGCTGGCCGTCCAAGCCAGCACCCGCGCCAGGACGTTGCCAATCTCGTAGATGGCCAAATCCAGCACATGGGCGTCCAGATCGCCGCGGAGATGGGAATCGCGTATCGCGCGCGCCTCTGCGACTTCGCTCTCCCCCGCGTCGTGAAACCACTTGATCAATACTGACGTGTCGATGAGCAGGCGAGTCACCGGCGGTTGTCGCGGTCGGACCGGACAAGATCCGCCGACTCGAAACTGCCGGCGTTGCGAAAGCGACGCTCGGAGCGCTCCACGGCCGCGGCAAGGTCTGCCGGATCCTGACGAGCCAGCTCGCGGCGCGCAGCGGCAGCAAGCAGCGCACTGCGACTGGTCGACCGGCGTTTGACTTCAGCGTCGAGTTCGGCCAGCAGATCGTCGGGTAGCGACACCATCACCTTGGACATGCCAGAAGTATAGCTTGTGGTAATGCTGACGGGATGGCCCATCGGTCACGCGCACCGAACACAAGCTATCGGTCGGGGTGGGGGACGGTGCGGACCTCGAGTTCTTCGATTCCTTCGAAGTCATCGGGATTACAGGTATAGACGGGAGGGTTCTCGGCGAGCGCCGCGGCGGCGATCAATGCGTCGTAGGCCCGAGCCGCCGGCGTGCGTCCCGAGGCCCTGCACGAGGCCGCGACACGGCCGAACGCACGCGCGGCCTGGCTCCGGAGCGGCCGGCACGGCCATGAACCCCGGCAACGCCGTCCTGTGCACCAAGCGCCATCTCTAGAGTCATGGCGATTAGCACCCCGGTGGGCGGGGCTGACCGTTCCGAACCGGGGCGACAACCGTTCACCTCTATCGAATGGCATAGACACCAATGGTTTCCACGCGTATTGACTGGGTGGCCGAGCACTGCCAGCTGCTGCGTTCGATCTCGGCCGAGTTCAAGGAAACGCAGCCGTTTCGCGGTCTCACGATCGGCACGGGCATCCACCTCGAAGCCAAGACGGTCGCCCTGATCCTCACCCTGCGTGACGGGGGCGCACGACTCGTATCGACCGGCAACCTGAACACGACCCAGCCCGAGGCCATCGAGGTTCTCAAGGCCGAGGGCATCACCGTGATCGGCGGTCCCACTCAGGACAAGGAGCTGCACAGCAGCTACCTCGACGAGGTCGTCGCGGCCAAGCCTGACCTGATCCTGGACAACGGCGGTGACCTGTTCGCCAAATACCTCGACGCGCCGTGGGAAGGCCTCCTGGGCGGGACCGAGGAGACGACCTCCGGACGGATGCGGCTCGAGCCGCTGCGCGAGCAGTTGCGGCTGCCGATCCTGGTTATCAACGACAGCCCGATCAAGGCGTTCGGCGAGAACGAGCACGCGGTCGGGCAGAGCGCGCTCGAGTCCTACCTGCGACTGACCAACCGCATCACCAACGGTGAGAATGTCACCGTTTTCGGCTACGGCTGGTGCGGCCGTGGCGTCGCAGCGAACTTCCGCGGCGCGTATGCACGCGTATCCGTAGTCGAGTCCGACCCGGTCACCCGGTTGCGGGCGCACCTCGACGGTTTCAGCACCCCCCAGCGCGACATCGCGATCGCCACCGCTGACCTGATCATCACCGTGACCGGTGCGCCCGACATCATCACGACCGCCGACCTGCCCAAGCTGCGTGACGGCGTGATCCTGGCCAACGCCGGCCACTTCCCGCAGGAGATCGACGTCGACGGACTGTTCGGATCGCCCGACGTCGTGAACGTCGTCGAATACGCCGATGATCTGACCGCGCTCGACCTACGCGACGGCCGCCGCATCCACGTGGCTTCACGCGGGCACATGTTCAACCTGGCCGGGCCACGGCCGATCGGCAACTCGATCGAATCCATGGACCTCGGCTTCTCCCTGCAATCCAGGTGCCTCGAAGCCGTCGCCACCAAGGCGGTGGACGCGACCAGCTGTGTGGTGCCGGTGCCGGGTCACATCGACGCCGCCGTCGCCAACGCCTACCTCGACCGCAAATACGGACCAGCGGCCTAGACCGTGCTCAAGCCGCCGCGGACACCGCCGGCAAGTCGCGCAAACCGAGTCCACATCGTCTCCAGGCGTGCTAGATCCAACAGCCCGCGGCTGTTACGGAAAGCAGGTTTGCATCCACTCGTCGTGCGCGGGCAGCTGCCCGCCGCGCCCCCGGCCATGAAATGCTCGCCCCTGCGTTACTCCACGGCAGCGGATAGCTGCCGCCCGGCTCGCCGTTTGCCACCGGTTCCGGGGTCGGTACCGTCGAGGCCGCCGTCAGCTCCCGGGCCGCCCCGGCCTCCTCAGCGACACGTCTCGAACGCCCGCCGGGTCAGCGGACCGCAGCCGAAAACGCGCGGCCAGGTCGGCGCCAATGCGAAAGATCGCATTGACCGTTCCTGCGGCCGGTACGGCCCGCACGACCAGATGTCGCCACTGGGGAACCGGCGGGCAACGAGCTGACGCACGGTGCCCACGTCCACGCTGAGCTGATCGTCGTGCATCGCCACGCTCGAATGATCCCCCAACCCCCCGGTGGACAATGTCACGGTGAGCAGCTCTACCCGGTTGGACGGGGTTCACGTCGACCCGCGGCTGGCCGACGCGATCCGCGGTGGCGCGTCCTTGCTGCCGCGGATGCGGGTTGCCGTCAATCGGTGCCGGACGGAGCCGGCACCGAAAGGTGACCTGGCCCGCGAGTGCGGCGACCTCGTGCAGGCGTTCACCGCGCTCAGCGAACAGGTGCGCGCACTGCCACGAACCCAACTCAGCGCGCAGGTCGACCGCCTGCTGAGCTGCCAGCTGGAGATTGCCGGCAATGCCGCGTACCTGGCCTTCCGCATACACGACGAGAACTGGCCGGCGCTGGCGGCCCGCTTCGGCGACGGCGTGGTGGCGGGCGACGAGCTGTTGTACCTCGCGGCAGCGGTGACTCAGGTCTGACCGAAGCGGGCCGGGGTCGGCTGCTCTTGCGCTCGGGCCAATGGTGTCTCTAGGGTAACCGTTACTCATGAGCAACCAATCAGAAGCGGTCTTCGACGCACTGGGTGAGCCGGTGCGTCGCCGGATCGTCGAGCTCCTCCGGGACGGCCCGCGCCCGGTCGGGGAACTGGCCGCGCAGCTCCCGGTCGGGCGACCGGCGGTCAGCAAACACCTGCGCGTGCTGGGCGACGCCGGCCTGGTCCGGCACACCAGCCACGGCACCCGCAACCTCTACGCGCTCGCTCCACCGGGCCTGACCACGGCTCAGACGTGGCTCGTCGACATGTGGGACAGCGCGCTGAGCGGTTACGCCGACGCGGTGCGCGAAGCGGTCGAGCAGGGCGCCGATCGTCGTGCCACCACCACCAAGCGCACCCCCCAGAGGAGAACGAGATGAGCGAACTGGCGCCGATTCGACGCGACGTGATCGTCCCCGCCGCGCCGGCCGTGGCCTTCCGCGTGTTCACCGACCGGATCGGCGCGTGGTGGCCGGTGGCCGAGTTCAGCGTGCACGGCGCAGGTTCGGCGGTGGCCTTCGTGGGCAACGCCTTGGTCGAGTCCGCACCCGGACAGCCCGACGCCGTATGGGGAACAGTCACCGTCTGGGACCCGCCCGACACCGTTGCGTTCAGCTGGCACCCCGGGGGCGAGCCGGATCGGGCCAGCCAGGTACGGGTCACGTTTGCCGCGGCCGGGGAGCAAACGCTGGTGCGCCTCGAACACTCCGGCTGGGAGAGGTTCGCGAACCCAGCACAGGCAAGGTCAGAGTACGAACAGGGCTGGCCGGATGTTCTCGACCGCTACGTGGACGCCGTCGAGGGCGCCGCTGAATGGACGTGGGTCGCCCTGCAGCACCGTCCCGGCCCAGCGGCCGCCGGCGTTGACAGCATCTCTGCCGATCCGCGCTTCGGCGAGCACGTCGCCTTCCTGGAGCGGATGCACGCCGCCGGGTACCTGGTGGCCGCCGGTCCGTTCGGCGACGAACCCGGGGCGGGCATGACCGTGCTACGCCTGCCCGGCGCGGACCGGCTGGACGAGGCCACGCGCCTGGCCAGCATCGACGACGCCAGCGTGGCCGGCGGGTTCTTCACGGTCGACGTCCGACCGTGGCACGTGGGCCTGGCCGCCGAGCTGCGACCCGCTGATCCAGCCGGGGCTAGCCCGCCTTGACCTCGAAGGTGGCGGCGAGCGGGGCCGTGGAGTCGCCGCCGGCCCAGACGTCGAAGGTGGCCGCGTCAATGACCCAGTTATGGTTCGCGGCGTTCCAGTACCGCAGCTGATCCGGGCCGAGGGTGAACCGGACCAGGCGCGACTCCCCCGCGGCGATGTGGACCCGCTCGAACGCCTTCAGCTCACGCACCGGTCGCGACGCCGAACCGTTGCGCTGGTGGATGTAGAGCTGGACCACCTCGTCGCCGTCGCGGTCACCGGTGTTGGCGACGGTGACGGACACGGAGAACGTCTCGTCGCTGGAGACGGTGGCGCTCTCGACGGTCAGGTCGCGGTAGCTGAACTGGGTGTAGCTCAAGCCGTACCCGAACGGGAACAGCGGTGTGCTCGCCTCGTTCCAGTACCGCTTGCCCTGGTTCACCGGTTCGTGGGAGATCGTGTGGTTGTAGAAGATCGGCACCTGTCCGACCGTGCGCGGCCACGTGAACGGCAGCTTCCCACCCGGCACGACGTCACCGAACAGCAGGTCGGCCACCGCAGTTCCGCCCTGGCTGCCCGGGTACCAGACGTCCAGGATCGCGGGCACGTTCGCCACGGCCCAGCGCAGGTCCAGCGGCCGGCCGTTCATCAGCAGCAGCACGACCGGTGTCCCCGTTGCCACCACGGCCTGCAGGAGCTCGAGTTGCCGCCCGGGCAGATCCAACTCCGAGCGCGACGCCGCCTCCCCGATCATGTTCTGCCACTCCCCGACCACGACCACGGCGACGTCGGACGTGCGGGCCAACTCGACCGCCCGGGCCAGCTCAGCCTCGTCGTCGAAACCTTCGGGGTCCACCGGCGCGTTGCCAGGGAACATGTCGAACAAGGAGGGGAAGGTGCGCTGCGACGGGCGAACCCCTGGCGCGTAGGAGATCTGGGCCGGGTCGCCGACCACGTGCTGGAGACCTTCCAGCACCGTCACCGTCTCTTCCAGGTCGAAGTCGAAGCACCACGGACCGATCGTGTCGCGCTTGGAGTCGGCCAGCGGGCCGATGACGGCGATGGAGCCCGCTGTGGCCGGATCCAACGGCAGGAGACCGCCTTCGTTGCGCAACAGGACCGCGGATCGCTGCGCCGCGACCCGGGCGGCGTCGCGGTGGGCCGGATCGCTGAGGACCTCGCGGGCCCGGACTTCGTCGACGTAGGGGTGCTCGAACAGGCCCATCCGCAGCTTGGCCGCCAGGACGCGGCGCACGCTGGCGTCGATGGCCTGCTCGTCCACGTCGCCGCGGGCGACCGCGTCCGGCAGGTGCGCGTAGGCCGGGTCGGTGATCGCCATCTCCAGGTCGAGCCCGGCGTTCACCGCGCGGGCACCGGCGTCGGCCAGGTCGGCGGCGAAGCCGTGGGTGACCAGGTTGTGCACCGCGTTCGCGTCACTGACCAGGAAGCCCTCGAAGCCCCAGGTACGTCGCAGGACGTCGTCGATCAGCCACCGGTTGCCGGTGGCCGGAATGCCGTTCAGGTCCATGTACGCGGTCATGATGTTGCCGGCGCCGGCGGCCACCACGGCGGCGAACGGCGGGAGGTAGACGTTCCACAGCTCGGAGTCCGACAGGTTCACCTCGTCGTAGTCGCGACCGCCGACTGCGGCGCCGTAGCCGGCCAAGTGCTTCGGACCCGAGATCACGTGCTCGTCCAGCCCGAGCCGATCCCCTTGGAAACCGCGGACCTGAGCCACCGCCACCGCCGCGCCCAGCACCGGGTCCTCCCCCGCGCCCTCGATGATCCGACCCCAGCGCGGATCGCGGGCAATGTCGACCATCGGCGCGAACGTCCAGTGGATTCCGACCGCGCGGGCTTCCCGAGCCGCCACGGCCTGACCGCGTTCGATGACGTCCGGGTCCCACGAGGCAGCCATGGCGATCGGGACCGGGAAGATCGTGCGCAGCCCGTGGATCACGTCGAAACCGAACAAGGCCGGAATGGCGTGCCGGTTGCCTTCAATCACCAATCGTTGCAGGCGATTCGCCTCGACCGGGTCGGTGACGAAGAGCAGTGAACCCACCCCGGCCCGGGCCGCGGCCGCCTCCACCTCCGCGCCCTGCTGAGACGCGTGCGGCGTTCCGGCCGGGCCTCCGCCCGTGTCCGGCAGCCCGCCGAAGTAGAAGTACTGCGTGAGTTGCCCGGCCTTCTCGGCCAGGGTCATGTCACCCAGGAGCGATTCGACCCGCTCGCGAATCGCCGCCTCGTCGGGCGAAGCGTCGTGCGGCGGCGCGGCGTGCTCGGTCATGATGTCGGTCCTCCGTAATTGGCGATCTCTTGATCATGGACACCCACACGGCAATGTCAATGGGTGTCCGGCACCCGGAGTGGTCGCAGGGCGTTCGTGACCACACTGGCCAGGGCCAGCAGGATGGCCACGACCAATAACGCGCGCAGCACGGTGATGTGGTCGCCGAGGAACCCGATCAGCGGCGGTCCACCGAGGAACGCGCAGTAGCCGACCGAGGCCACGACGCTCACCCGGCCGGCCGCGGCCGCCGGATCGTCGGCCGCCGCGCTCATCCCAACCGGGAAACCGAGCGACGCACCCAGGCCCCACAACACCGCGCCGACGAAAGCCAGCGGCGTGTAGGGGCTGAACACGAACAGGACCAACCCGAGCACGGCAACAGCGGCGAGGCCGCGCAGTACGGCGACCCGGCCGTACCGATCGAGCGGACCGGTGCCGAACCAGCGACCCGTCGTCATCGCGGTGAGGAACGCGGCGAAGCCGAGCGTGCCGATGGCGGCCGGGGCGTGGTAGCTGTCGATCAGGCAGACGCCGATCCAGTCGTTGCCACTGCCTTCGGAGAACGCGAACGCCAGCACGACCAGGCCGATGACGAGGGTGCGCGGCTCGCTCCACCGGGCCATCACCCGGCCCGCGGTTCCCGCCGGGCGCGCAGAATCCGTCGCGGCAAGAGATTGGTCGACATCGGGGACGAAACCGCGCACGGCGAACGGGACCAGTGCGGCGATGGTCACGGCGACGACGAGCAGGTGCACGGTGACCGACACGTGCCCGGCGACCATGGCCGCCCCGACCAGTGCGCCGGCAACGGTGCCGGCGCTGTAACCGGCGTGAAAGCGCGGCATGATCGCCCGGCCGAGGTGGCGTTCGACCGTGGCGCCCTGCACGTTCATGGCCACGTCCCAGGCTCCGTTCGCGAACCCGAGCAGGAACAACCCGACCATAACCGGCACGACACCGCCCAGGTAGCCGATGGCCACGACCCCCAGCCCGACTGCGAGCACGACCGCCATGGCCGCAACCGTGCGGCGTGAGTCGAAGCGATGGACGATGATGCCCGACAGCGGCAATGCCACCAACGATCCCATCGCGATCGCCAACAAGACCAGGCCGAGACCGGCCGGCGAGAGATGCAGCCGGTCACGCACCTGCGGGATACGAGACGCCCAGGTCGCGAACGCAAACCCGGACGCGGCGAACGCTGCATAGGTCGCCCGAACGGCGGCGGAGGTTCGGTCCGAGACGGGCGCGGCAACGGAAGGGCCGGTCATGACGTCCTGACTGTCTGGGGGAATGTGAGCCTACGGGCGTCCGGGCCAGGTCCGCGCGTCGCCGGTCCGGGCCGATGAACTACCGGCCCATCCGGACCGGACGGACTCGGCGCGGCGACTACCAGTGCAGGCTGGAGTTGCGGTGCGCGACTGCGTTCCCGGCCCGGCTGCTCGCCACCAGAACCAATCCCGCGGCCACCGCAATTTCGCAGATCACGGTCAGGAAACCCCCGACGTGGAACAGATGCCGGCCGATGAGGCTGCCGAACAGCGATCCGATCCACCCGATGACCACGGTGCTGAAGATCCCGATCTCCTGACGACCGGGCAGGACCAGGCGGGCCAAGCCGCCGATGATGGCCCCGACCACGGCGGCACTGATCAGTAGCCACAGCGCCCAGCCGACGATCGGCAGCACGACGAGAAGTACCAACAACACAACGATGAGAACAACCATGTAACTAAAATACGCACGTTTACAGCGAGATTGATCAGGGCACAGACCCAGGCGTCAACTAGTCGGTGGACGCGAACGAATGGTGCTCGTGGGCCACCATCCAACGGCCGTGTTCCTTGCGCAGCCCGATCGTGAGCCGCAGTCGCTGGTCCGGTCGCGCGGCCAATTCCGCCGCTGTGCCGCAGCGCAGGAGCGCATATGCGTAGGCAATGTCGGCGCCGGCCATTACGTCCAGATCCACGATCTCGAAGCACGCACCCGCCGCTTGCCACGCGAAGAAACCCGACCAGGTCTCGCGATACGCGTTGATGCCGCGCACGCCGTCGTGCGGCGGCGGCACGTCAAACATGACGATGTCTGCGGTGTGATCGGCCACCACCGCGGCCAGGTCGCCGGTATGGGCGGCCACCGCCCAGCGGTGGATCAGGGTGCGGATCTCATCTTCGTCGTCAGCCACGTCGCCCGGCCTTTCGATGCTGACGGGCAATTGCCCGAAACCCAGAATGTCCCGGCCCGGGCCACACCTCAAGGCCACCGCCGTCGATCCCGCTGGCGGCGTGCGAAAAGGCGGTGCCGGTGGTCGGGATTCGCGCGACCATAGCCGGGTGATAACGGCGGCGGGCCAGCGGATCGGGTGGGGCGACGTCCCCGTCCGCGTGCGGGCCGCGGTGGAGCACATCCTGGGCTCGCCCGTCGTCGAGGCCCGATCCCAGACCGGCGGATTCTCCCCCGGCACGGCCGACCGGGTCCGCACCGAGGACGGACGGCGGGCGTTCGTCAAGGCGGCCGGTCGGTCGCTCAACGAAAAGACCGTCCGATTGCACCGGCGGGAGATCGCGGTGTCGGCCGCCCTGCCCGAAGACGTTCCTGCGCCGACCTTGCTGGGCTCCTACGACGACGGGGACTGGGTCGCGCTCGTGCTCGAGGACGTCGAAGGTCGCCACCCGCGCACGCCGTGGGACGCGGCTGAACTGTCCGCCGTACTGGCCGCTCTCGGCCAACTCGCGGCCGCACCGCTGTCGGCCGAGCAGCGCGAGTACAAGCCGGCAGGCGAGGCAATTGCCCACGACGTGGCCGGGTGGCGGCGGATCGCGCTGGACCCGCCGCCTGATCTGGAGCCGTGGGCGCGCGACCACCTCGACGACCTCACCGACCGGGCCGACCAGGTGCTACCCCGGCTGAGCGGTGAAAGCCTGCTGCACACCGACATCCGGGCCGACAACCTGCTCCTGCGTCCGGACGGTGCGGTGGTCATCGTCGACTGGCCGTGGGCGGCGCGCGGACCGGCGTGGCTGGACACGCTGTTGCTGCTGGTCAACGTCAACCTGTTCGGCGGGCACGACGTGGAAGCGCTGGTCGCCGAGCACGTCCGCGCCGATCCGGAGGACGTCACCGGGTTCCTGGTCGGCCTGACCGGCTACTTCCTGGACGCGGCGCGCCAACCCGGTTCACCCGGCCTGCCCACGGTGCGGGCCTTTCAGGCCGCGCAGGGTCACGCCACCCTGGACTGGGTGCGACGCCGGTTGCCCGGCTGAGCACCCTCGACACCCGTTCCGCCGCGGCGTTAACATCGCGTCAGGCGTGGCAGGGACGCCTCCGGGTCCGCGGAAAGGGCTGAGCCCACCTGTACGGCTGGGATGTGACCACGC
Source organism: uncultured Jatrophihabitantaceae bacterium (assembly GCA_964252015.1). Taxonomy (GTDB): domain Bacteria; phylum Actinomycetota; class Actinomycetes; order Mycobacteriales; family Jatrophihabitantaceae; genus CAXSBR01. The sequence continues at coordinate 40,759 of CAXULW010000016.1, forward strand.
TCGCCACCTCCTTTCGCCTCGTTCCGCGGACCACGGGGTTCGAGAGGAGGTCGCGATGGCGGCCGTGTCCCTGCCCGAACAGCCCAACCTCGACCAGTTGCGCAAGCAGGCCCGGGACCTGCAGCGGGGCGTCAGATCCGGAGATCCGCGCGCGCTGGGCGCTGCCGGCATCGACCAGGCCGACCCCGTATTCGCCCGGCACTCGGCGCAGCGCGTCCTGGCCCACCGTTACGGCTTTCCGAGCTGGTCCCGGCTCAAGCGCCACGTAGCGGCGATAACCGAACGTAGCTGGGTGTACACCGCGGCCCAGTCCGATGAATCCCCGCCCGATCGGTTCCTGCGGCTGGCCTGCGTGAACTACTCCGCGGTGGATACCGACGTGGCCGCCGCGGCCGCGCTTCTGCAGCAAGATCCCGAGGTGCCGACGCAATCGCTGGCCGCGGCCGCGGTCTGTGGCGATGTGCCGGAGGTACGACGACTGCTGGCGGCCCGGCCCGATGCGGCTGGTGCACCGTCCGGTCCCTACCGGTGGCCACCGCTGATGTACCTGACTTACGGGCGCTTTCCCGTGGACACCGACCGCACGCTCACCGTCACGCGTCTCCTGCTCGACGCGGGAGCGGATCCCAATGACGGCCGCTTCTTCCTCGGGCTGCCCACCCCGTTCACGGTGCTGACCGGCGTCTTCGGTGGCGGTGAGCGCGACCCGGCGCCGCACCCGCACGCCGTCGCCCTGGCGCGGCTGCTGCTGTCCGCCGGCGCCGACGCCAACGACGGACAGACCCTGTACAACCGCATGTTCAGCCCGGCCGACGACTTCCTCGAGGTGCTGTTCGAGTTCGGTCTCGGCCGCGGCGACGGCGGTCCGTGGCCGCGGCTGCTGCCCGACGTCCTGCCGGCCCCGGACACGATCCTGGACGGGCTCATCAGCTGGGCCGTCACCCACGACCAACGCGCCCGCGTCGCCCTGCTGGCGGCCCACGGGGTGGACCTCGACCGTCCGTCGGATGACGGCCTGCGCCCGGTCGAACTGGCCCGCCGCAGCGGACACCCGCAGATGGTCGAGCTGCTGGTCTCGGTGGGCGCGGCCCCGGCCGAGGACGACCCCGTGCAAGCCTTCATCGCAGCGGTCTTGGCTGGTGACGCCGAGGCCGCGCACGCCGCCCCAACCGCTCTGATCCAAGCCGCCCGCCGGGCCCGCCCCGGGCTCATCGTCTGGGCGGCCGGCCTCCAGCGGGTTGCGGCGGTAGAGCTGCTGGTCGAGCTCGGTTTCGACGTGAATGCCTTTGCGCGCAGCGATCTGATGCTCGAGCAACCGTGGGAGAGCGCGCTGCACACGGCGGTCGAACGCAACGACGCACGGCTGGCCCAGCGGCTGCTGGAGCTGGGCGCAAACCCAACCCTGCGAGATCGGCGCTTCGACGGCACGCCGATGGACTGGGCGCAGCACCTGGGCCGTCCGGCGTTGGTGGACCTACTCGCCTCCGGTGGCGATCACGCGGTCTGATCCGGGCGGTCGGCCAGCAACGGGCGAGCCGGATCCCAGGTCGTACCGTCGCGCTCGTCGCGGCGTTTGCGGGCAATGGCGGACAGCGCCTCGAGCACCACGCGGTTGGCCAACGCCGCGGTGATGTCGGCGTGGTCGTAGGGCGGGCTGACCTCGACCACGTCCACGCCCACCACGGGGAGCTCGAGACAGATCCGGCGCACCGCGTCCAGCAACTGCCGGGCCGACAGCCCGCCCGGCTCCGGTGTTCCGGTGCCGGGGGCGTGGCCCGGGTCGCACACGTCGATGTCGACGGACAGGAACACCCCGTCACATTCGTCGGTGGCGATGGTGAACGCCTCGCTCAGACATTCGTTCAGACCGCGGTGCACGATCTCGGTCATCTCGTAGGAGCGCATGGACTGCTCGGCCATCCAGTCCAGCGTCTCCGGCGGCGGCCAGTACCCACGCAGGCCGACCTGCAGGAAGCGGTCGCCGCGCAACGCACCGGATTCGATCAGCCGGCGCATCGGCTGACCGTGCCCCCACAACGACCCGAACTCGATGTCGCCGGTGTCGGCGTGCGCATCGAAATGGATCATCGACACGCGGCCGTGGCCGAGGACGTTGGCCACGCCCTTGGCGTCGGGGAACGCGATCGAATGGTCGCCGCCGAGCACGACCGGGATCGCACCCGCGCGCGCGACCTTCTCCACCGCGTCCTCCAGCGCGCCGAGCGCGGTCTCGATGTCGCCGGAGTACATCTCGACGTCGCCGGCGTCGAACACGCGCAGGTCGCGCAGGCCGTCCGTGCGCAGAGCCAGGCTGGGTCGCGAACCGTCGTGGGGCAGGTAGTCGGTCATCCGGATCGCCTGCGGCCCGAACCGGGTGCCGGGCCGGTGCGACGTCCCGCCGTCGAAGGGCGCCCCGACGATGACGATGTCCGCGTCCTGGTACGTCGCGGTGTCGTCCAGGTCGCACGGCTCGACGCCGAGGAAGGTTATGTCCGGGCCGAACTGGGCTCCGTAGCGACTCACGTCCGCTCCCCCCTGCTGGCCACCGATGGGCCGACCCTAAACCCCCGGCCATGGTTCTTCGCGCGACCGATTGGGGCTATCACGCTAGTCGGCGCGGAGTGCGGCGATGGGGGTGGGCGCTCCCCGTTGGGAACAGGATCGCGCTGGGATAGGTTATCGTCTCATAGTCTAAAACCTAGGAGCCGTCATGACCGCTCTGCCCACTGCCCCACCGGCGCGCAGGCCGCTACCGATGGCGCCGTCCGTTCCCCTGCTCGCCGGCGATGCGTTGGCCGAGTGGAAGCTCGAGGTGCGCCGGTTGGCGGCCGAGCGCGACGCGGTGATCCTGGCCCACAACTACCAGTCACCGGAGATCCAGGACGTGGCCGACGTGGTCGGTGACTCCCTGGCCCTGTCCCGGCTGGCCGCCGCCAGCGAGGCCTCGACGATCGTGTTCTGCGGCGTGCACTTCATGGCCGAGACGGCCAAAATCCTGGCGCCTACGCGAACGGTGCTCATGCCCGACCGCAACGCCGGTTGCTCGCTGGCCGACAGCATCACCGCCGACCAGTTGCGGGCGTGGAAAGCCGAACATCCCGGCGCGGTCGTCGTCTCCTACGTCAACACCAGCGCCGCGGTGAAGGCCGAGACGGATCTGTGCTGCACATCGGCCAATGCGGTCGAGATCGTCGAGTCCGTGCCGGCCGACCGCGAGGTGCTGTTCCTGCCCGACATGTTCCTGGGTGCGCACGTACGTCGCCAGACCGGGAGAGAGAACCTTCATGTCTGGATGGGCGAATGTCATGTGCACGCCGGGATCAGCGGTGCCGAGCTCCGCGAGCGGGTGCACGCCGAACCCGACGCCGAGGTCTACATCCACCCCGAATGCGGCTGCGCCACGTCCGCCCTGTGGATGAGCGGCACGGGCGAGTTGCCCCCGGAACGCACGCACATCCTGTCGACCAGCGGCATGCTCGAAGCGGCCCGGACCAGCACCGCGGCCAAGGTCCTCGTCGCCACCGAGACCGGCATGCTGCACCAGCTGCGCCAGGCCAACCCGCGCACGTCGTTCGAGCCGGTGAACCCGCGCGCGGTCTGCCAGTACATGAAGATGAACACGCCGGCCAAGCTGTTGCGCTGCCTGCGTGACGGGGTGGACGAGGTCACCGTGCCCGCCGACGTTGCCGCCAAGGCCCGCGCTGCGGTCGAGGCCATGATCGCGATCGGCACGCCGTCGTTGCACGGCGAGTGAGCACCGCCGAGGACAGCGGGACCTTCGCCCACGACGTCCTCGCGGTCGTGTTCGGGGTCCGCGACGACGCGCTGTCGGTGCTGCTGTGGCGCCGCGGCCGGGCGCCGCAGCGCGGGCGGTGGGCGCTGCCGGGGGGCCCGCTCGGTGCGCGCGAGCGGCTCGGCACCTCGGTGGCCCGGCATCTCGCGGCTCAGCTCGGCGCCGATCAGGTCGACGTCGCCGAGCTCACCCACCTGGAGCAGTTGGAGACCCGGAGCGACCCGCGCCGTGACCCCCGCGGTCGGGTTCTGGCCACCGCCTACCTCGGGCTCGTCCCGTTCGGTACGGACCCGGCCCTGCCCGCGGACACGGCCTGGCATTGCCTGGATCGCCTGCCACCACTGGCATTCGACCACGCCTCCATCATCGACGCGGCCCGCGATCGCCTGCGCGGCAAGCTTTCCTACACGACGATCGCGTGGGCCCTGGCTCCCCCGGAGTTCACCCTCTCGGGCCTGCGCGGGATCTACCGGGCCGTCCTCGGCTACGACGTCTCGGCCACGAACCTGGCCCGGGTGCTGGGTCGCCGCCACGCCCTGGTCGCCACTGGAGCGATGAGCGCGCCCGGAACGGACGGCGGACGGCCGGCGCGCACGTACCGGTTCGCCCACCCCGAGGTCCAGGTCACCGATCCGTTCGCCGCCTTCCGACCCCCGTCCTGATACAACGGCTCACGACTGGACCAGGCCGCCGTCGACGTTCAGGCCCTGACCGGTGACGGCCGCATTGGCCAGGCAGTACTGCACGGCCAGCACCACCTCGTCCGTGGTGATCAGCCGACCGATCGGCTGCTTGTGCTCGAGGTAGTGCCGGGCCTCGGCCGCGGTCATCCTCGTCGTGGCCACGATGGTCTCCACCGACCCGTCGGTCATCGGGGTGTCGACGTAGGCCGGGCACACCGCGTTGACCGTCACCCCGGTGCGCACGAGCTCGGCCGCGGCCGAGCGGACCAGCCCGAGGACACCGTGCTTGGCCGCGACGTAGGCCGAGATGTAGGGCTCCCCCACCCGCGACGCCATCGACGCCATGACGACGATCCGTCCGAACCCGGCGGCCTTCATCGCGGGCACGGCCCGGCGGATGCAACGGAACGGCGCGGTCAGGTTGAGATCCAGGCTGCGCTGCCAGTCCTCGTCGGTTACGCGATGCACGGGCGCCGAGGTGGCCGCGCCGGCGTTGGCGATGAGAATCTGCACCGGGCCGAACTCGGCCTCGACGCGGGCGAAGATGTCACCCACCGCGCCCGGCGCGGTGATGTCGGCGGGCACGATCAGGCTCGGCCCGGGCAGCGCATCGGCCACCTCCCGCAGTTGGCCCTCGCTGCGCGCGGTCAGGGCCACCCGATGCCCCTGAGCCGACAGCAGGTGCGCCACGGCGGCTCCGATCCCGCGACCGGCGCCGGTCACCAGTGCGGTGAGGGGTTCGGCATCGGACACGTCCGTCACCATCGCAGGCCGGTCGCCGTGGGGTCAACGCGGGTCCTCGGGATCCCGCGGCAAGATCAACGGGGCCCGGGTCGGCGTCGTGCGGGCATTATCGTGACGGTCGTGCCCGACGCTCTGGGATCGTTCGTCCTCACCCTCACCTGCCCGGACCGGCGTGGCATCGTGCGGGCCGTGGCCGAGTTCCTGGCCGAGCAGGGCACCACCATCGTGGACAGCCAGCAATTCGGCGATCCGAGCACCGGGCAGTTCTTCATGCGGGTGCACGTGCGCGAGGAAGACCACGCCGCCGGGGTCGATCACCTGCGCGCGGCGTTCGGCCCGCTGGCCAGCGAGTTCGCGATGACGTGGGCGCTGCACGACCTCGGCGTCCGTCCCCGTCTGCTGGTGATGGTGTCGCGCCAGGGGCACTGCCTCAACGACTTGCTGTACCGGTCCCGTTCGGGCGCCCTGCCGGGCGATATTGCCGCCGTGGTGTCGAACCACCGCGACTTCGAGGACCTGGTGCACTGGCACGGCCTGCCGTTCCACCACGTCCCCGTCGGGCCGACGACCAAACCCGAGGCCGAGGCCGAACTGCGCGGGTTGATCGATCGCTATGCCGCGGACTGCGTGGTGCTCGCGCGGTACATGCAGGTGCTGTCGCCGGCGCTGTGTGACGAGCTGCGCGGGCGGGCCATCAACATCCATCACAGCCTGCTGCCCAGCTTCACCGGCGCCCGTCCGTACGAGCAGGCCTATGCCCGCGGGGTGAAGGTCGTCGGCGCCACCGCTCACTACGTGACCGCCGAGCTCGACCAGGGACCCATCATCGAGCAGGACTTCGTGCGCGTCGACCACACCCACGAGCCGCGCGAGCTGGCCGCCCTTGGCCGCGATCTGGAGGCGCTGGCGTTGGCCCGTGCGGTCAAGTGGCACGCCGAGCACCGGGTGCTGCTCTACGGCCGACGCACGGTCGTATTCACCTAGTCGCGTGTCGTTGTGTTGGTCGCGGACACCCGGGCACGGAGGTGGTTCGGCCGCGGGCCAACAGGGCTGACACCTATGCGTCCACCGACCGCCGTGCGCCTGTGCGCGACACCTGGCCCGCCGTTGCGGAGAGGCGGATCACCGCTACGCCGATGAGGGCAGTGAGCACGTCGGCGATACCGATGGCGACGTTGGAGGCGACGCTGGCGAAGCCGAACGTGAAGGAGACCGGCGTGACCACGAACAGCTGGAAGATGCTAAGAACCAGTGGCAGCGCGGCCCAAGGCCGCGGCCATCGGCCCTGCCGCAGCGCCATGACGCCGATACCCGCCAGTCCGATGTCAGCAAGCAGGGCACCCAAGCCGAAGACGCCGCTCGCGGTATCGACCGAGCTCGCGTCCGCGGCCGCTCGGCGGACCAGGATCAGCACCAGCTCGCCGGGCACGGTCAGGAGCATTCCCACCACGGCAAGGCCGCCCAGGACGCGGGCTGCCCGGCTGGGTCGAACGACGTCGGAGCGGACCAGGCCCAGAACTCCGGCCGCCAGCAGCGCCTGGGTGAGGGCGAAGAACAACTGCATCGGAACGTAAGCCTGCGCTGACAGCGGGTAGCTCAGCCGGTCGTCGGGGACGGCGGGGTTGACGACGAAGAGGAAGGCGTTGCCGAGGATGGCCAGCGCGGCCCCGGCGATCGCGCTGAGTCCGCAACGGCGGAGCAGGGTGACGTCCACGGTGGGCTCCGCTCGTCTCGATAGGTGATGTCTTCACTAGTGGGTTCACCAGTGAAGGTACTAGTAGAGTGCCGGACCGTGAGCGGTGTCAAGGGCGGACCCGCCAGGCAGAGCCGCCGGGAGCAGGCGCAGGCGACTCGGCTCAGGATTGTGGAGGCCGCGTTGGCGGCTTTCCTGGAACGCGGCTACTCCGGCACCACGATGGACGCGGTTGCCGCTGAGGCAGGTGTGGCCGCGCAGACCGTCTATTTCGTCTTCCACACCAAGGGCGACCTCCTCCAGGCCGTCTACGAGCACCTCGTCCTCGGTCCGGAAAAGGTGCCGCCGCACCTGACCTGGTGGTGGCGCGCCGTCGTGGACGAGCCCGAGGTCGTCGCCGCGGTGCGGACCCTGGTGAGTGGATCCATGGATCTCCTGGTGCGGGCCGCCCCCCTGGTCTGGATGGTGCTGGGCGACGAGACGGCCAGGGAGGGCTACGAGTTCAACGAAGGTATGCGGCGCGACGGCTACGAGGTCCTGATCCGGACGCTGACCTCCAAGCACCCGCTGCGACCCGAGATCACCCCGGAGCGCGCGCGCGACGTCCTCCTCCTGCTCACCGGGCCCCAGGTCTACGCCCAGCTGGCGCGAGACCTGAAGTGGAGCCGCGAGGAGATCGAGGAGTGGACGATCACCTCGGTGCTCCAACAGCTGTTCGGGATCGGATGACGGCACGGTCCAGCGATGGGCTGGGCTCGCCGGGCCGATTCGCCGCGCCGCGTGATTTCGGGACTGCGCCCGTTCACCCAGTGCCCGTTCACGCAGCCCGTTCACCCAAGCTGTGCGGCCATTGACGCGACACGCCAACTGGGCGATTGTGGTGGGCGCCCCCACGCTAACCCCCCGGAGGTACCTGTGCGCTCTCGTCTGCTGCCCGTTGCCGTCGCCGTCACCACCGTCACCGCCGCCTTCCTCACCCCCGCGGCCGCGGCGTCCCGACATCGGGCCACGGCGGCGGCCGCGCCCGGCAAGCAGGCGGTGGCCGTGGGCACGGGCGGGGCGGTCGCCTCGACCGACCTGTACGCCAGCCGGGCCGGCATCGCGGTCTTGAAGAACGGCGGCAACGCCATCGACGCAGCGGTGGCCGTGGCCAGCACCCTGGGGGTCACCCAGCCCTTCGTGGCCGGGCCCGGCGGCGGCGGCTACATGGTGATCTACCTGGCCAAGACGCACCAGGTCGTCACCATCGACGGCCGCGAGATGTGCCCCGCCGGCTGCACGCCGCAGTTCTTCCTGGACCCCGAGACCGGCAAGCCGCTGGCGTTCGAGGACGCCCGGCGGTCCGGCCTGTCGATGGGCGTGCCGGGTCAGGTGGCGACGTGGACGACCGCGGTGCAGAAATACGGCCGGAGCACCTTCGCGGCCGACCTGCAGCCCGCGGTCAAGGTCGCGAAGACCGGCTTCACCATCAGCCCGGACTTCGTCCAGCAGGAGGAGCAGGCCCTGCCTGACCTGCAGACATTCACCGCGAGCCGCAAGCTGTTCCTGACCAAGTCCGGACAACCGCTGCCGGTCGGGTCCACGCTGCGCAACCCCGACCTGGCCCGGACCTACACGTTGCTGGCCAAGTACGGCGGGTCCTACCTGTACAACGGCGCGCTCGGCGCCGACATCGCCAAGGCGGTGCAGAAGCCGCCGGTGGCCAAGGGGAACACGTTCTACGTCCGGCCCGGGATCATGACGCGCCAGGACCTGGCCAACTACACGGCCAAGGTGCGGGCGCCCACGCATGTGAGCTACCGCGGCCTCGACGTGTACGGGATGGCGCCATCCTCGAGCGGCGGTACCACCGTGGGTGAAGCGTTGAACATCCTGTCCGGGTGGAACCTGGGTGGCGAGTCCCGCGCCCAGGCCACGTTCCACTACCTGGAGTCGTCGCGGCTGGCTTTCGCCGACCGCAACGCCTACATCGGCGACTCGGACTACGTCCCGGTTCCGGAGCAGGGCCTGCTGGACCCGGCCTACGCGGCCACCCGCCGCTGCCTGGTGGGTGACACGGCCCTGACCTCGCCGGTGACCCCAGGCGTGCCGTACGCCCCGTACGCGCCCTGCACCACGGCCAAAACGGCGGCCAACCCGACCCACGAAGGCCAGCAGACCAACCACCTGGTGACCGCCGACAAGTGGGGCAACGTCGTCAGCTACACCAACACGATCGAGCAGGTCGCCGGCAGCGGGATGACCGTCCCCGGGCGCGGTTTCCTGATGAACAACGAGATGACCGACTTCGACTTCGCCCCGGCCACGCCGACGACCTACGACCCGAACCTGCCGGCGCCCGGCAAGCGCCCGCGGTCTTCCATGTCGCCGACGATCGTGCTCAAGAACGGCAAGCCCGACTTCGCGGTCGGCTCACCCGGCGGCTCGACGATCATCACCACGGTGCTGCAGATCCTGGTCAACCATGTCGACCTGGGGATGACGTTGCCGCAGGCCATCGCCGCGCCGCGGGCCAGCCAGCGCAACGCCGCCCTCACCGACGCCGAGCCCGCGTTCTACAACAGCGCGCTCCGCCAGACGCTGCAGTCGAAATACGGGGAAGCGTTCGACGAGGTCACCGGGCCGGTGCTGCCGATCGACCAATGGATCGGCAACGCCACCGGGATTCAGCTCCTACCCGATGGTCGCTTCCAGGCCGCGGCCGAACCCGTCCGCCTCGGCGGCGGCAGCGCCCTGGTCGTCAACCCGAGTTAGAGCGGGCGACGCTTTTGGTCACCCACCACGCCATGTGAGTGTGGGTGACCAAAAGCGTCATTCCTCACGACCAGCCGGTGGGTAGTGGGCGGCCCTCGTGGAAGCCGGCTGCGGACTGGACGCCCAGGACGGCGCGGTCGGTGAACTCGGCCAGGTTGCGGGCGCCGGCGTAGGTGCAGGCGGAGCGGACGCCGGCGGTGATCTCGTCGATCAGATCCTCGACGCCGGGACGGGCCGGGTCCACGCGCATCCGGCTCGAGGAGATGCCCTCCTCGTACAGGCCTTTGCGGGCCCGGTCGAAGGCGCTGTCCGTGCTCGTGCGGTTGGCCACGGCCCGGGCCGACGCCATGCCGAAGCTCTCCTTGTACGCGCGGCCCTCGGCGTCGAACTGCAGGTCGCCCGGCGACTCGTGGGTACCGGCGAACCACGACCCGACCATCACCGCGGACGCGCCCGCGGCCAGGGCCAGGGCCACGTCGCGCGGATGGCGGACGCCGCCGTCGGCCCACACGTGCGCCCCGAGGGTGCGGGCCTCGTCGGCACACTCGAGCACGGCCGAGAACTGCGGACGTCCCACGCCGGTCGTCATCCGGGTGGTGCACATGGCGCCGGGACCGACGCCGACCTTGATCACGTTCGCGCCCGCCTCGACCAGGTCCCGAACTCCCGCGGCCGAGACGACATTGCCGGCTACGACGGGCACCTGCGGATCCAGCCGGCGCACGGTCCGCAGCGCGTCGATCATCCGTTCCTGGTGGCCGTGGGCGGTATCGATGACGAGGGTGTCGACGCCGGCATCCAGCAGCGCGGCCGCGCGCGCGGCGACATCGCCGTTGACGCCGATGGCGGCGGCGATCCGCAGCCGACCGTCCGCGTCCACCGCCGGCGGGTAGACCGTCGAGCGGAGCGCGCCGGTTCGGGTGATGAGCCCAACCAACTGGCCGTCGGCGTCGACCACCGGGGCCAGCCGCCGCCGGGCCGAATCGAGGCGGTCGAACGCCTCGCGGGCGGTCACCGTGTCGGGCAGGGTGACCAGGTCAGTGGACATCACCTGCGCCAGTTGGGCGAAACGATCGACGCCGGCGCAGTCGGCGTCGGTGACGACGCCCACCGGCTGGCCCTTCTCGACCACGACCAGGGCGTTGTGGGCGCGCTTGGGCAGCAATGCGATCGCCGCGCCCACGGTCTCGTGCGGATCGAGAGTCACCGGGGTCTCGAACAGCGGGTGACGCGACTTGACCCAGGCGATGACCTCGCTGACCACGTCCACCGGGATGTCCTGGGGCAACACGGTCAACCCACCGCGCCGGGCTACGGTTTCGCTCATCCGGCGACCGGTCACCGCGGTCATGTTGGCCACCACGATGGGGATGGTCGCCCCGGTGCCGTCGGAGGTGCTCAGATCGACGTCGTAACGCGAGGCCACCGCCGATCGCTGCGGCACCATGAACACGTCGTCGTAGGTCAGGTCGTACGGCGGGCGCACGTCGGAGAGGAATCGCACGCCGTTCATCATCCCAGGTCGCCGGCCCGATCCCCGTCGCGGCGCGGCGGTGGGTCCTAGGGTCCTTGGGGTGGACGGTCTGGACGGTCTGGACGGCAGCGACGGCACCGGCGCCGGCGGGGTGGCGGTGGTGGACATCGACGGCGTGGTGGCCGACGTCCGGCACCGCCTGCACCACCTGCGGGCCCGGCCGGCCCGCTGGGACCGATTCTTCGCGGCCGCGGCTGATGACCCATTGCTGGCCGTCGGCGCCGACGTCGCCTGCGAGCTCGCCGCGGCCCATCCCGTGGTGTGGCTGTCCGGACGGCCGGAGGAGCTGCGCGGCGTGACCGAGCGATGGTTGGCAGTACACCACCTCCCCCCGGGCCGGCTGCTGCTGCGCCATACCGGTGACTACCGACCCGCCGCACAGCTCAAGCTCGAGGTGGTTCGCAGGCTGGCCGCCACCGATGGGATCGCGGCCGTCCTCGACGACGATCCTGCGGTGGTTAGGGCCCTGCGGGCGGCGGGCTTTCCGGTCGTTCTCGCCGACTGGGTGACCCACGAACGGACCCTGGCCCAGGCTCAGGAACGGGACGGAAGAACCTGAGTACCACCGTTTTTGATCAATAACGACACGGTCACGGTGCACATCGCCCCCCGGAAGCGGTTGCGTATGAGCGGTTCACGACGGACACTTAACCGGACGTATCGCCACACCTCGGCCCGGCTCCTCCCTCCTGGCGGAGGAGTCCAGACCGCATACAAGGAGAAGACCGCAATGTGCACGCACCAGCCGCAATGTCCCGACGCGCAGGCCATGGATCGCGACGCGGCGCTCGTCTTGGCCCCGCACCCGGAGCAAGGCTGGAGCCTGCTGTGCAACGGCATCGTCCTGTTCGAGGACACCGGCGAACTCCTACCCGACGGCCACGCCGTCGATCCTCGCCGGGCTGAGCTGACCCTCGCCGCGGCCCACCGCCGCTGACCTCACACTCACACTGCCGCTCCATCAACGGTCGACGCGGGAGGCTAGCGCCCCGCACAGCCACGCTGATGGGGCATGACCCCGGGCGGTCCCGACGATTGCGCTCCGGCGACTAGCGTGACGGTGACCCTCGTCGACCGTTCCCGGAGGAACTTGATGGATCACGATCTCGCCCGCACCAGATTGACCACGGAACGGGCCGACGTGGCGCGGCTATTGGCCGAATCCCAGGAGGCCAGCGCGGCCGACCAGGAGGGCGAGCAGGGGCCGGGCGACTCAGCCGATCCGGCTCAGCCGTTGACCGCCGAGGGCGTCGAAGGCGCGATCGAGGTGACGTTGACCGATCGCTTGGCCGCCATCGACCGCGCGCTTGCCCGCCTGGACGACGGCAGCTACGGCGTGTCCATCCGCAACGGCGACCCGATCCCCGACGAGCGCCTGGACGCCGATCCGGCCGCGGAACTTACGGTGGACGAAGCCCGCACTGATGAGGACGCGGCGCGCTAGCTTCGCTGTAGGAGACTCGCTCCGACCGACCGAGCGCCGTCGCTCCGCTCGCGCGGGTTTGTACTCGGGCCTAACTCCCCGGCGGGGTCAGGTGGGTCTGGGCCCAGCACCGCAGTTGATCGAGGGCGGGCAGGAGCGCTCGGCCGGCGTCGGTCAAGGCGTACGTCACCGACACCGGTGGGCCGGGATCCACGGAACGGCTCACGATCGAGGCCTGCGCCAGCCCGGTCAGCCGCTCGGACAGCACGGAGTCGCTGATGCCGCTGACCCCGCGTGCGAGCCGCGAGAACGTGGCCGGGCCGGACGACAGTGAGGCCAGGATGATGCCGTTCCAGCGCTTGCCGAGGATCTCGAACACCTGGGTGAGCCCGGCGTCGCACATCACAATGTCGTGCGTGTCGGATTGGCTCACGGGCCCAGGGTACCCCTGCTACTGTTGTCAAGGTTACTTCGAAATTCCTAGTAACCATTGATGCAGTAGTCGGGAGAATACGATGACGTTGTTCCGTTTGGACGCCAGCTTCCGGGTCGAAGGATCGCACAGCCGCGCGGTCGGCGACCTGGTCGAGCAGGCCTGGCTGGAGAACAACCCGGGCGAGACGATCACCCGGCGCCACCTGGGCACCGATCCGATCCCGTCGACGGCCTGGGCCGCCGCGGTCACGGCCGCCTACGTGCCGGCGGACGAGCGCAGCCCGGAGCAGCGCGCTGCTGTGGCGCTGGCCGCGACCCTCGTCGACGAGCTGGTCGAGGCCGACGCGTTGCTGTTCGCCGTGCCGCTCTACAACTTCGGCGTGTCGCAGCACTTCAAGACCTACGTCGACCTGGTGATCGCCGACCCGCGGATGGGGCCCGGGCAGACCACGCTGTCGGGCAAGGCGGCCGAGCTCGTCGTCGTCCGCGGCGGCAACTACCGCGCCGGCACCCCGCGTGACGGCTGGGACCACGCAACCCCATGGATGCGCCGCATCCTCGAAGACGTCTGGGGCCTGAACCTGACCGTGGTGGAGACCGACTTCGCGCTGGTCGGCGTCAACCCGGCGCTCGACCAGTTCACGGAGTTGGCCGCGAACATGCGCGCCGAGTCCGACCAGCTCGCCCGCGACCACGGCGCCAAGCTCGGCCGCTGAACCGCGCGACACCGCCAATCTGTGGTGGCAACCGACCCAGTTTGATGGGTCAGTTGCCACCACAAACGGGTCAGGCGTAGGCCTCTACCGGGGGGCAGGCGCAGATGAGGTTGCGGTCGCCGAAGGCCTGGTCGATCCGACGCACCGGCGCCCAGTACTTGGTCGCCGGCACGACCGCGGCCGGGTAGACCGCCTCAGCCCGCGAGTAGCCGGCACTCCAGTCGCCCACCAGCGCCTCGGCCGTGTGGGGCGCGCCCCGCAGGGGGCTGTCCGCCGCCGACCATTCCCCCGCGGCCACCCGGTCGATCTCGCCCTTGATGGCGATCATGGCCGCAACGAAGCGGTCCAGTTCGCGCAGGTCCTCGCTCTCGGTCGGCTCGATCATCAGCGTGCCGGCGACCGGGAACGACATGGTCGGGGCGTGGAAGCCGTAGTCGATCAGGCGCTTGGCCACGTCGTCCACGGTGACGCCGGTGGCCGCAGTGATGGGACGCAGATCGATGATGCATTCGTGCGCGACCAGACCGTGGCCGCCCGTGTACAGCACCGGGAAGTAGCCGTCCAGGCGCCGGGCGACGTAGTTGGCCGACAGGATCGCCGTCGCCGTCGCCCGGGTCAGACCGTCCGGACCCATCAGCCGGATGTAGGCCCAGGTGATGGGCAGGATGGACGCCGAGCCCCACGGCGCGCCCGTGATGGCGCCGCTTCCGGTGGATGGCCCGGCCAGCGGCTGGAGCGGATGGTTGGGCAGGTACGGGGCCAGGTGGGCGCGGACGCCGATCGGGCCGACGCCGGGGCCGCCGCCGCCGTGCGGGATGCAGAACGTCTTGTGCAGGTTCAGGTGCGAGACGTCCGCCCCGAAGCGGCCCGGACGGGCCAGCCCGACCATCGCGTTGAGGTTGGCGCCGTCGATGTAGACCTGGCCCCCTGCGTCGTGCACCGCCGCGCAGACCTGGCCGATGTGGTCCTCGAACACGCCGTGCGTGGACGGATAGGTCAGCATGATCGCGGCCAGGTCTTCGGCGTGCACCGCGATCTTGTCGTACAGGTCGGCCAGGTCGATCTCGCCCTGCTCGCCGCTGGTCTTGACCACGACGACCTTCATCCCGGCCATCACGGCGCTGGCCGCGTTCGTGCCGTGCGCTGACGCGGGGATGAGGCAGACGGTGCGGTGCTCGTCGCCGTTGGCCCGGTGGTACGCGCGCACGGCCAGCAGGCCCGCGTACTCCCCCTGGGCACCGGCGTTGGGCTGCAGCGACACCGCGTCGTACCCGGTGATCTCGGCCAGCCACGTCTGCAGATCGGTGAACAGCTGCTGGTAGCCGTCGAAGCTGCCGTCCGGGGCGAACGGGTGGATCCGGCTCAGCCCGGGCAGGGAGATCGGCTCCATCTCGGTGGTCGCGTTGAGCTTCATCGTGCACGACCCGAGAGGGATCATGCCCCGGTCGAGGGCGTAGTCCTTGTCCGCGAGCGAGCGCAGGTAGCGCAGCATCGACGTCTCGCTGTGGTGCGCGGAGAACACCGGGTGGGACAGGAACGACGACGTGCGGGCGAACGCGTCGACGGTCGAGGTGAGCGTGGCGTCCAGGCGGTCGACGTCGTCGGCGGCCAGCTCGACGCCGAACGCCCCCCACACGTTGACGAGATCGACGCGGTTGGTGACCTCGTCAATCGACACCCCTACGTGGGAGTCGTCGATCGGCCGCAGCGCGATGCCGGCGGCGCGAGCGGCCGCGATGACCCCGGCTGCGCCGCCCGGCACCGACACGGTGAGCGTGTCGAAGAACGGCCGGTCGCCGACATCGAGCCCATGCTCACGCAGGCCCGCGGCCAGGATGCCGGCCATCCGGTGCACCCGGGCCGCGATCGTCCGTAGGCCGTCCGGGCCGTGGTACACCGCGTACATACTGGCCATCACCGCCAGCAGCACCTGCGCGGTGCAGATGTTGCTGGTCGCCTTCTCGCGGCGGATGTGCTGCTCTCGGGTCTGCAACGCCAGCCGGTAGGCGGGCTGGCCGACCGCGTCGACCGAGACGCCGACGAGGCGGCCGGGGAGCTGACGCTCCAGCCCGGATCGGGTGGACAGGTAGCCGGCGTGCGGGCCGCCGAAGCCGAGGGGAACGCCGAAACGCTGGCTGGTGCCCACGGCGATGTCGGCGCCGAGCTCGCCGGGCGGGGTCAGCAGCGTCAGCGCGAGCAGGTCGGCCGCGACGGTGAACAGGGCCCCGCGTTCGTGCGCCGCCTCGGCCAGCGGAGCGAGATCGCGAATGACCCCCGATGCGCCCGGGTACTGGCCGAGCACGCCGAAGATCGGTGCGTCCGGCAACGGCTGGTCCAGGTCGTGCACGACGACCTCGAGCCCGAGCGGGACGGCGCGGGTGCGGACCACGTCGAGGGTCTGCGGCAGCACGTCCGCGTCGACCACGAAGACGTTGGCCCCCTTGCGGGCGGCCGCGCTGGCCCGGTGGGACAGGGTCATGGCCTCGGCCGCGGCGGTGGACTCGTCGAGCATGGAGGCGCCGGCCACGGGCAGCGCGGTCAGGTCCTCGACCATGGTCTGGAAGTTCAGCAGCGCCTCGAGTCGGCCCTGGCTGATCTCGGGCTGGTAGGGCGTGTAGGCGGTGTACCAGGACGGGTTCTCGAGCACGTTGCGACGGATCACCGGCGGGGTGATCGTGTCGTAGTAGCCCAAGCCGATCATCGAGGTGAGCACGGTGTTGCGCTCGGCCAGCGCGCGCAGCTCGGCCGCGACCTCGGTCTCGGTGGCCGCCGGCGGCAGGCTCAGCGCGAGCTGCGAGCGGATGGATTTGGGTACGGCCTCGTCGATCAGCGCGTCCAGGTTGGGATAGCCGAGCACGTCGAGCATCTTCTGCCGGTCGGCACCGTCCCCGACGCCGATGTGCCGCTCGGAGAACGGCCGCGCCGCGTCCAGCTCCCGCAGCGACGCCTTGCCGGCAGGGGTGACGGACCCCGCGGGTGACGGCGCGCGGGCGGGCTCGATGAGTGCGGATTCCTGGGCGCTGGCGTGCTCGGTCGTGGTCATGGGCCGGACTCCGATGCTTTGTTGACAGAGGGGACAACGCTGTGAAGCGGGGCGCCTGACGGCAACCCGCGTCCCCCTCTGTCGGCCCACCACAAGTGGCGGCGCTTCAGAGTGGCCAGGCCCGGGCGGTCCTTCATGCCTGAGAGGTTGACGGGGAAGTTGCCCCTTCGGCGCCGCCGGCGTTTCGTTCCCGCGGTGGGAGACGAGACCCTGGCGAGCTCTCCCGTCCGGGATGTTCGGCCACCTCGAAAATACCAGGCGAACCCCGGTCGAAGGTGCGACGTGGCCCACGTTCCTGAATGCCGAGGCTCAACGCTCGCTGCGCGCTGGGTCAGCGTTGCGCTGGGTCAGCGTTGCACTGGGTCAACGCTCGCTCCGCACTGGGTCAGCGCGCACCGCCTCGGTGCAGTCGCGCGGGCGGCGTGTCGGCCGGTACGGGGGCCAACGCTAGGGGTGGTAGGGCCCAGGGGTGCGGGTCAGCCGGCGGTACGGCGCAGGCGTCGGCGCGACAGCTCATCCGCCCCGTCGCTCAGACCCGGGGTGGCCGGGACGTCGTCGGGGGCGTCAGCCCGCTCGCCCGGGAACTTGGCCAGCGACCCGACCAGCTCGTGCAGTGCGCCGCTGACAGCAATACCGAAAACGCCCTGGCCCCCGCGCAGCAGGTCGACGACCTCTTCGGCCGAGGTGCACTCGTACACGGTGGTGCCATCGGAGAACAGCGTGATCCGGGCCAGGTCCTCGACGCCGCGGCGGCGCAGCGCCTCCACGGCCAGGCGGATGTTCTGCAGCGAGACCCCGGTGTCGAGCAGGCGCTTGACCACCTTGAGCACCAGGATGTCCTTGAACGAGTAGAGCCGCTGGCTGCCTGATCCGGCTGCGGAACGCACCGACGGGACGACGAGCTCGGTGCGGGCCCAGTAGTCGAGCTGGCGGTAGGTGATACCGGCGACCGTGCACGCCGTCGGGCCGCGGTAGCCGACGTAGGCATCGGTGCCCAGCCCGGCGGAGGCGAACAACGCCTGCTGCTCGGGGAACTGCTCGTCCGTTCCAGACACCAGCGATCCCACTCTCTGCTTCGGCCCAGACGGATACCGGAGCTGTTACCCCGACAGCTGGACGCTACGCCGCCACCGCGTCTGATCGCCTGTTCTGCGCTGGCCTCGTCATCCGAGGACCGCAAATCCAGCCGCTGGAATTCCATCGCTGGAATTCAGACGTGGTGATCCCTCGACGCTAGGTGGGTGCCGCGCCGTGGTCAACGCGCCGCGCGGCCGTTGCCTAAACGTGACCCTCAACCTCAGCTTGAGGCTTTGCGGAGGCCTTCAGGTACCACTGGCGAAGTCGTCCGGCGAGATCTGGTCCAGGAACTCACGGAACCGCTCGACCTCACCCTCCGGGATCGCCGCTTCGGCGTCCGGCTCGGTCTCCTCCTCGTCGCCGTCCGGAATGAGGATCCCGGCTGCCTCGAGCACGGATTCGTCGGCGAGGATGGTCGACTCGGTGCGCAGGGCCAACGCGATCGCGTCCGACGGACGGGCGCTGACCGTGGTGCCGTCGCCGAAGACCAGCTCGGCGAAGAAGATCTCGTCGCGCAATTCGGTGATGCGGACCTCGGTCAACGACGCGTGCAGGGCGCCGACGACGTCCCGTAGCAGGTCGTGGGTGAGCGGACGTTCCGAGACCGTGCCCTTCTGGTGGAACGCGATGGCGTTGGCCTCCACCGCGCCGATCCAGATCGGCAGGTACCGCACGCCCGAGGTCTCCTTGAGCAGGACGACGGGCTGGTTGGCGGGTAATTCGACCCTGACTCCGACGACCTCGACCGGCTGCATCGTGCTCTCCTCGTCGGTCGGCAAAACTGCAAGTGCGCGCCGTTGACGCTACACGCGCGGCTGGTCTGGCGTGAGCGAAAACTACGGGCCGAGGCGAGCAACCGAGGCCCGTCAGCGGCCGCCGGTGAACTCGCGCAGGCCGGCCCGCACCAGCGCCGCGTGCAGTTGCACGGACAGGGCCGCCAGCTCGCGCACAGTGTCCTGAGCCCGGGCCCGGGCGTCTGTGTTGCGCTGCTTGGACATCGGTCCGACGACCTGTCCGAACAGGCCGACTTCACGGTCGGCCGCGCTCCGGAAAGCGCGCAGATGCCGGCCTTCCAGCCCGAACCGGGCCATCTCGGCGACGACCTGGGCCACGGCCAGCGCGTCGTCGTCGTAGCGCCCGGCCGGACCGGATGAGATCAGACCGAACTGTTCGAGCTGGTTGAGCTGTTCGGGACTGAGGCCGGCCGAGTGGCACAATTCCTCGGCGGTGAGACGCAGGGCCGCCGGGTGCAGGCGGAAGTCGTCCGGACCGGGCGCGTCGGACAGCTGCAACCGCACCGCCTTGGGCACGCCGCCGGGACCGGCCGGGCGCAGGCCGCGATCGATGGCGGCGAGCTGTTCCTTGATCACCCGCAGCGGCAGGTAGTGGTCACGCTGCTGGGTCAGGATGTAGCGCAGCCGCACCACGTCGGCGGTCCCGAACTTGCGGTAGCCCGATGCGGTCCGCTCCGGTTCTACCAGCCCCTCGGATTCGAGGAAGCGGATCTTGCTGATGGTGATGTCGGGAAAGTCGTCCTTGAGCTGCTGGAGGACCTCGCCGATCGGCAGGGTGGCCCGGCCTTGATCCGGTGTCGACGTCATGAGGCGCGGGTCATGGTGTGCAGGTTATGGAGGTGCGGTTCATCGTGTGCGGGTCATGGTGTGAAGGTCACCGTTCGCCGTCATGCGGGGATGGAGCTGCTGTCCGAGGTGAGGAAGACCAGCCGGAACTTGCCGATCTGGACCTCGTCGGAGCCGGCCAGCAGGGCCGAGTCGATGCGCTGACGGTTCACGTAGGTGCCGTTGAGGCTGCCGACGTCGTGGACCGAGAACCCGCCGTTGGGTTCACGCCGGAAGTCGACGTGGCGCCGCGACACGGTCACGTCGTCGAGGAAGATGTCGCTGTCGGGGTGACGGCCGGCGGTGGTGACGTCCTGGTCGAGCAGGAACCGGCTGCCCGCATTGGGTCCGCGTTTGACCACGAGCAACGCCGAGCCGGGCGGCAGGGCGTCGACCGCACCTTGGTGGGCGTCGGTTGAGAAGTCGGTGACGTCGGGCTCGGCCGGGGCGGGCGCGACGGCGGAGAAGATGGAGGTGGTGTCGGCCCGACCGGACGGGGTGAGCTGGGGCGACGGGTCCAGCGATGCGCCGCAGTTGGCGCAGAACCGGCTGTCGGAGGGGTTTTCCGACCCGCAGGAGGTGCAGAACACTCGCATCGCCTTTCGTCGCACAGATTGGGAGATCGGGGAGGTTGAGCTGATCGGGAGGTCAGCTAATCGGTGCGTTGATCATTACCGCCTCGGCGTCGCGCCACCGAGCAGCGGGTTAATAAGACCCTAGTTGGCCGCGACGGCAAGGGTCAATCAGCAGTAGAGGCTCACAGTCTGCGGCAGCAGTAAAGGCGCACAGTCTGCGGCAGCAGTAGAGGCGCACAGTCTGCGGCAGCAAAGGTCACAGTCGGCGGCGAACCGCGTCAGGACGCGGTGACCTGGCGATAGGCGTCGGCATCGAGCAGCCCGTCGAACTCGCCTGCGTCGGAGACCTTGATCTCGACCAGCCAGCCATCACCGTAGGGGTCGGAATTGGCCAGTTCCGGAGTGGCCTCCACCTGCTCGTTGCGGGTGACGATCTCGCCGGCGACCGGCGACACGACGTCGGACACGCTCTTGGTGGACTCGACCTCACCGAGAGCCTCACCCGCGGCCACGGTGGCGCCGACCTCCGGCAACTGCACGAAAACGATGTCGCCCAGGGAGTTCTGCGCGTAGTCGGTGATGCCGACCCGGATCACGTCGTCGGCCCCGTCGCTGCGCGCGGCCCACTCGTGGTCAGCGGTGTAGCGCAGGTCGTCGGGGATGTCGGTTCCATCGCTCACGGCGGGCTCCGTTCGGCGTCGACTCGGTCAGCGAAACCATACCGGCCGGGACCGGGCGCCTCATTGCCCTCGGTGGGCGGTTGCGCTCGGTGGGCAGGTCAGAACCGCGGCCGCAGTGCTACTTGGCCGGTCGGGCGTATTTGTTCTTGCTGGCCGGGCGCAGAACGGTGATGACGATCGGCGACGTGCGGGCGATGCTGGCCGTGCCGCCGGCGTTGCGGACCACCGCCGCCACCCCGCCCGGGATCTCCAGCGCGGTCTGCATCGTCGCCGCCGGGCCGATGGCGCGCACCACGTACGGAGCGCTCAGCGCAGCGCCGTCGAGGACCACCTGCCCGTTCACGTCCCGGAACGCGCTGGTCATGCCCACTCGTACCGGTCCGAACTGGATGGCCTCGGCACCGGCTCCGCGCAACTCCTCGACCACGTCGAGCAGGTCCTCGGCCTTGAGGGCGTTCTTCGGATCGGTGATCGTCACGACCACGCCCGGGCCGGTGGCGGCGACGGTGCCGGTGAGAATGCCGAGCCCGTCGGCCTGGCTCTGGGCCTCGGCCCGCGCGGCCGGGCCGTTCGTGCCCGCGTCGCGCAGTCGCTGCAAAGTGCCCTGCAGGCTGGTGATCCGAGCGCGCAGGCGGGCGGCTTCGCTGTTCTGGTCGTCGAGGATCGAGATGAGATCGTCCGGGCGAGCCCCGGCCAGGGCGTCGCCGCTGGACGTACTGCGCAACTGCACGGCGATGGCGAAGCCGAGCATCAGCGTCAACACCCCGATCAGCGCCGAGGCCCGTCGGTGCGAGCTCCGCTGGGGCTGACCGTCCGTCGCGCCGGCCGGGCTGACGTTGCCGGCCGGCGGTGCTTCCGGGCCGGCGGGCAGGTCGGTGTCGGCGGGGTCGGGGCGCTGCGCTTCCTCGGCCACGTCAGGCCCGGAAGATGCGGCGGCGGATGGCCGCGGCGTTACCGAAGATGCGGATGCCGAGGACGACGACGACCGCGGTGGACAGCTGGCTGCCCGCGCCGAGCTTGTCGCCGAAGAACACCATCAACGCGGCAACGAGCACGTTGGAGACGAAGGAGACGACGAACACCTTGGCGTCGAAGATCCCGTCCAACCGGGCGCGGACGCCCCCGAACACGGCGTCCAGCGCGGCCACGACGGCGATCGGCAGGTAGGGCTCGAACACCACCGGCACGGTCGGGCGGAACACCAGGCCGACGATGATGCCGATGACCAGGGCGACGGCGGCGATCACGACGTCGGCCCGGGACTCGGCGAGTTGGCAGTGCTGGCCGAGCTGGCGGTGCTGGCCGAGCTGGCGGTGCTGGCCGAGCTGGCGGTCGAGCCGGGAGCGCCGGTGGCCGACGGCGAGGTGGCGGTGGCGGTGGCGGTGGGGGCGACGGTGCGGGCGTACCTCGGGCCACCACCGGCGCTGGCGGGCAAGTGCAAGTCAGCCTCCTGGCTGATCGTGAACACGAACTGATAGGCCGAGGACAACGTCCGGAACCGGTCCGCGACCCGGCTCGACGTCAAGTCGGTGTCGAGCGCGTCCGCTGGTCCGATGGCGGTGATCGAGTACGGCGCGGCCACCGGGCGGAAGTCGACGAGCACGGCCTGCCCGGCGAAGCGGATCGCGCTGGTCGGGGTGAGCCGGACGTTGTCGACGGCGATGGCCTCCGCCCCGGCGGACCAGAGCTCGTTGACCACGGCACGCACATCGGTATCGGTGAGCAGTGACACCGAGGAGATCCCGGTCGTGCCGCGCCGCCCGGCCGCGGTGGCCGACGCGGACAGGGGCGGGTTGCCGATCACCACCCGCAGCCCCGCGCCCTGCACGGCGGTCGCGCCGGCGGCGAGTTCGGCCGCCCGCAGGCGGCGGGCATCAGCCGGTCCGAGGGCGCCCGACCCCAGTGTGTCCACGCTGGATTGCAGCGCCCGCACCGAGTTGAGAAGGCCGGTGTTGTCGTGTTCCGCGGTGACGACGCGGTGGCGCAGGTCGCTGCGCACCCGGGCATCCACCGGAGCGCTGCGGTTGGTCTGCAGCCAGGCCACGACCAGCAGCAGCCCGACCAACAGGGCACCGCCCGCGCTCAACAGTCGCTCGGCGCGAGTTCGTCGGCGCTGCTCGGCCAACGCGGTTGCCGCGTCGACCGGCGGGGCCTGCGCGCGGCGGTGGGCCGCCTCGGCGTATCCCGGGTCCAGGGTGTCGCGCATGAGGCTGTCCAACATCGACGTCAGCCGCCAATCGGGGGGCGGCGTCGGCGGCAGTGCGTTCACGCTGTCGCACCGTCGTCGACGGGGCGGCTGGCATCGCCGCGGTCGGTCTGTCCCCGTCGCACGGACGCGACCAGCTGGCCGACGTGCAGCAGGTAGACCCCGCCGGCCCACAAGTACAACCCGGTACCCCACAACGTGAACGCCCATGCCACCGGGCGGGCCACGTCGGCCACCGTCCCGGACCGCGCGGCCAGCAGCAGGAATGGGAAGGCGTACAGCAGGTTGAACGTGGCCGCCTTGCCCAGGTAATGCACGGGCAGCGGGCCGTAGCCGTAGCGGCGGAGCACGGTCAGAGCCACGGCCAGCACGAGGTCACGACCGATGATCAACGCGGCCAGCCACCACGGGATGATGTTGCGCAGCACCAGCCCGACCAGGGTGGCCAGGATGTAGAGACGGTCGGCGGCGGGGTCGAGCAGTTCCCCGAGCCGGCTGTACTGGTTGAGCCGGCGCGCCAGCACCCCGTCCGCCCAGTCCGATATCCCGGCGGCGATGAGGACGAACAGTGCGGCCAGGTCGGCGTGCGGGCCGAGCAGCAGGTACAGGAACACCGGGACGCCGAGCAGGCGGGCCACGCTGATCGCGTTCGGGATGGTGACGACGCGGTCGGTGGACGGCGCCGCCGGGACGGCATTGGTGAAGGGGTCGACCTGGTTCACCTGCGCTCTCCCGTCGATCGGGGCGGCTGTTGCCCTGCGGATGTGCCTGCTCGCACCCGAGCGGCTCCCCTCCGAGCGGCCCCGTGCGAGCGGCCCTGTTCGAGCGACGCTGTCCATGCTGACGTGGGCCGGCGCCGGGCCGGCCCACGTCAGCGCGTTCGTGTCTCTGGTCGGGATGACAGGATTTGAACCTGCGACCCCCTGACCCCCAGTCAGGTGCGCTACCAAGCTGCGCCACATCCCGAAGCGTGCGGCACCGAGGTTATCGCACAATCGCCCCGGCCCTACGCGTACGCGCCCGCCGCAGACCGCTGCACGGATCGCGCCCGAACCGCGCCCAGACCACCCCGAGACCGGCCCGGGGCCGCTCCCGGACCGCGCCCGAACCGCCCCGGGACCGCTCCTGGACAGATCCGGGCGGGCCGTCAGGAGTTCTTGCCGCGCCGTTCGCGAACCCGCACCGACACCTCGATCGGCGTGCCGGTGAAGTCGAAGTCCTCGCGCAGTTTGCGCTCGATGAACCGCCGGTAACCCGCCTCGAGGAAGCCGGTGGTGAACAGCACGAACCGCGGCGGGCGGGTGTCGGCCTGGGTGGCGAACAGCACCCGCGGGGCGCGACCACCGCGGGCCGGCGGCGGCGTGGCGGCGATGATGTCGTTGAGCCAGTTGTTCAGCCGCCCGGTCGGGATCCGCCGGTCCCACGAGGCCAGGCTGGTGCGCAAGGCGGGGGCGAGGCGGTCGACCGCGCGACCGGTCTGGGCGGAGATGTTCACCCGCGGCGCCCAGGTGACCCGGGCCAGGTCGCGGTCGATCTCGCGTTCCAGCACCTCGTGCCGGTCGCGGGCGTCCTCGGAGCCGGTGAGCAGATCCCACTTGTTGAACGCCAGCACCAGGGCCCGGCCGCCCTCGGTGACCTCGGCGATCACCCGCTGGTCCTGCTCGGTGAGCGGCTCGGAGGCGTCCAGTAGGACCACACACACCTCGGCCGCCTCGATGGCACCGGCGGTGCGCAGGCTGGCGTAGTACTCCATCCCGTCGGCCTGGTGGACGCGTCGGCGCAGACCGGCGGTGTCCACGAAACGCCAGTCCTCGCCGCCGATCGTGACGATGCTGTCCACCGGGTCGACGGTGGTGCCGGCCACGGCGTCGACCACGGACCGGTCCTCACCGGTGAGCTTGTTGAGCAGGCTGGACTTGCCCACGTTGGGGCGCCCGATCAGGGCCACCCGGCGGGGCCCGCCCTCGATGTCGGTGTCGCGCGGGGCGTCGGGCAGCTTGTCCAGCATGGCGTCGAGCAGGTCGCCGCTGCCCCGTCCGTGCAGGCCGCTGACCGGGTACGGCTCCCCCAGCCCGAGCGACCACAGCTCGGCCGCGTCGGACTCCAGTCGCTCGTCGTCGACCTTGGTGACGGTCAACACCACCGGCCGGCCGCCGCGGCGCAGCGTGCGGGCCACGGCCAGGTCGGTCTCGGTCGCGCCGGTTCTCCCGTCGATCACGAACAGGACCAGGTCGGCCGTGGCCACGGCGCGCTCGGCCTGCTCGGACACCCGCGCCTGCAGGCCGCGCGCGTCGGGCTCCCAGCCGCCGGTGTCGACCAGGGTGAACCGCCGCCCGCTCCAGATCGCGTCGTAGGCCACCCGGTCGCGGGTGACGCCGGGGATGTCCTGGACGACAGCCTCGCGACGGCCGAGGATGCGGTTGACCAGCGTCGACTTGCCGACGTTTGGCCGCCCGACCACCGCCACGACCGGGATGTCGGCCGGGGCCCCGGGAGCGGCGATATCGGTAGGTAGGTCAACTTCGGTCACCCCGCCATTGTCCCAGCCTGCGGCACAACCCGTTGACGCCCCGAATCGGGTGCACGGAGGTCCGGCAGGTGGTTTGGGTGCACCCGATTCGTGGGCTTCAGGCGGGGAGCATGGCGACGATGGCGTCGATGACCCCGTCGACGTCGAGGTGGCTGGTGTCGAGCTCGACCGCTCCGTCGGCGCGCACCAGGGGGCTGACCGCGCGGGTGCTGTCCAGGCGATCGCGGCGGGCCAGGTCGGCGGCCACGGCGGAGACGTCGGCGGACACGAGCTCGCCGGCGCGCCGCGCGGCCCGGACCTCGGGCGAGGCGGTGAGGTACACCTTGACCTCGGCCTGGGGCCAGACCACCGACGCGATGTCGCGGCCCTCGACGACGATGCCGCCGCTGCCGATCAGCTCGCGTTGTTGCGCCACCAGCTCGGTGCGCACCGGCGCGATGGCCGAGACCGCGCTGACCGCCTTGGTCACGTCGCCGCCGCGAATCTCCGCGGTCACGTCGTCGCCGGCGATCGAAACGGTCTGGTCGGCGGGGTCGGTGGACAGGCGCACGTCCGCATCGTCCAACAACGCCGTCACGGCCTCGGCGTCGGACGGATCGACCCCGCGGCGCAGGACCAGCGCCGTCACCGCGCGGTACATGGCCCCGCTGTCGAGGTAACGCACGCCCAGGCGTCGGGCCAGTGCGCGGGCCACGGTCGACTTGCCCGTCCCGGACGGCCCGTCCAGGGCGATGACTCCGGCGAACGACGAGGCAGGCACGGGCCGTGAGGTTACAGGCCGATCCGGGTGCACACGTGGACACCCACGGTCCATCTATGCACCCGGATCACCGATTATTGGGGCAGATCGGTGCGCAGGCCGGCGGCGCCACGCAGGTAGACGTGGTGCACCGCGGAACGGGGAACGTCGATCTCGACGTGGGCCAGCAGCCGCAGCACCCGCGGCATCGCGCCCGGCACGGAGATCTCGGTGGCGCACAGCAGGGGAACGTCGGTCAGCCCCATGAGCCGCGCGGCGTAGGCGGGGAAGTCGGCGGTCAGGTCAGGCGTCGCGGTGAAGACGATGCTGATGAAGTCGTCGTGGTCGAGCCGGTTGCGTTCGATCACGCCGCGCACGAGTTCAGCCGCACCGGTGAGGATGTCATCGCGGGTGTCGGCATCGACCTGGATCGCCCCGCGCACCGCCCGTACCGCCATGACTCTGCCTCCGGTTCGG
This sequence comes from uncultured Jatrophihabitantaceae bacterium, assembly GCA_964252015.1. GTDB lineage: Bacteria > Actinomycetota > Actinomycetes > Mycobacteriales > Jatrophihabitantaceae > CAXSBR01. Next base: position 67,480 of record CAXULW010000016.1, read on the forward strand.
GTGGTTACAGGCCGGCGGCCTTGAACAGCGCGGCCAGCTCGGGCCGGGCCAGCTTGCGCACCGTACCCGGCTTCTGGTGGCCGAGCAGGACGGGCCCGATCGAGGTGCGCACCAGCCGGCTCACCGGCAGGCCGACCTCGGCCAGCATCCGCCGCACCAGGTGCTTGCGGCCCTCGTTGACGGTGATCTCGACCAGCGCCCGGCCGTTGACGATCTGCTGGGTCTTGAAGTCCTCGACCTTGGCCGGGCCGTCGTCTAGCTCGACGCCCTTGCGCAGCCGCCCGGCCACCCCGCGCGGGATCGGCGCGGCCACGTCGGCCAGGTAGGTCTTGGGCACGCCGTAGCTCGGGTGCATCAGCCGGTTGGCCAGCTCGCCGTCGTTGGTCATCAACAGCAGGCCTTCGCTGTCGGCATCGAGGCGCCCGACGTGGAACAGCCGCTCGCTGCGGTCGGCCACCCAGTCGCCGACGCACGGGCGGCCCTGGTCGTCCGACATCGTCGACAACACCCCGCGCGGCTTGTTCAGGGCCAGGTAGACCAGGTCCTCGCGCAGGTTGAGACGGGCGCCATCCACCTTGACCACGGCCGTGTCCGGGTCGATGCGCATGCCCTGCTCGCGCACGATCTTGCCGTCCACCTCGACCCGCCCGGCCGCGATCATCTCCTCGCTGGCCCGCCGGGAGGCGACCCCGGCTCCGGCCAGCACCTTCTGCAGCCGGATGCCCTCCTTGGCCGGGTCGCCCGTGCGCTCAGAAGGCATCGAAATCCACTCCGTCGTCTGCGTTCAGGTCATCGAGGTCGGGCAGGAGCGGCGCCAGCGACGGCAATTCGTCCAGGCCGGTGAGCCCGATCTTGTCCAGGAACAGGTCGGTGGTGGCGTACAGGCCGGCCTGGGAATCCGCGTCCACCCCGACCTCGGCGATCAGGCCGCGGCTGAGCAGGGTACGGATCACGCCGTCCACGCTGACCCCGCGGATGGCGGCGATCCGGCCGCGCGTCACCGGTTGGCGGTAGGCGACGACGGCCAGGGTCTCCAGCGCGGCCTGGCTGAGCTTGGTCCGCTGCCCGTCGCGCAGGAACCGTTCCACCGCCGGGGCGACGTCGGTGCGGGTGGAGAACCGGAAGCCGCCGGCGAGCTCGCGCAGCTCGATGCCGGCGGCGCGCTGGTCGAGGTCGACGCCGATCGCGGCCAGGGCGGCGCGGACATCGGGCTCGGGTCGGCGCAGCGCGACGGCCAGGTCCGTGGCCGTGAGCGCCGCGTCGGTGACGAACAGCACCGCCTCTACCGCGGCTCGCATCCGAGCCGGGTCGTCGAGGCCGAGGGTGTCCAGCTCGTCGACCTCGGGCTCGGGACCGTCTTGGTCGGAGCGGGTCACGTCATCGACGGGACCACCGACCACGCCCACCGCCTGGTCCACCGGCCCGCCGAGCGCCTCGTCGACCGCCTGGTCATCGACGGCCTGGTCGGTCGGGCTGCTCACGGGTACTCCTCGTCGACATCGATTCCGCTGGTCTCCGGCGCCGCGACCGGATCGTTACCGTCCGCCGATGTGGGGCCGGGCTCGATCCAGCGCACGACCAGGTCGCTCAGGGCGGCGGCCTGCTCGAACGCCACCGACCCCTCACGGTAGAGCTCCAGCAGGCCGAGGAAACGCGCCACGACCTCCAGCGTCGACCCGCAATCGGCCACCAACGCCCGGAACGTCGCGGTGGGATGTGCCCGCAGCTTGCTGGCCAGGACGGCCATGTGCTCGCGAACGCTCACCCGCACGGTGTGGATGTGGTCCGTGGCCACGACCGGAGCGGGCCGCTCGCGCATGGCGTAGACCGCCAGCTCGGCCAGCCGGGGCGGGTCGAGGTCGAGCACGACCTCGGGGGCCAGGCCGGCGAAGCGTGGTTCCAGGTCGACGGTGCGCGGGTAGCGACGCGAGTTGCGGCGCAGGAGCTCGGCCAGGTGCGCCGCCGACAGCTTGTAGGCGCGGTACTGCAACAGCCGTGCGAACAGCAGGTCCCGGGCCTCCAGCAGGGCGAGGTCCTCGTCGTCGTCGGCGTCGATCGAGGGCAGCAGCCGCGCCGCCTTCAGATCGAGCAGCGTCGCGGCCACGACCAGGAACCGCGTCGTCTGGCCCAGGTCCCACTCCGGCCCGGACGCGTTGATGTGGGCGATGAAGTCGTCGCACACCTGGGCCAGCGCGATTTCGGTGATGTCGAGCTGCCGCCGGCCGATCAGGCTCAGCAGCAGGTCGAACGGGCCCTCGAACTGCGACAGGTGGACGTGGAACGGGGTCGCCGCCTCGGCCCGGGCGGTCATGGTCATGGGCGGGCGATCATGAGGGCGGCGGGCCGCGGTGAGCCAGTACCTCCATGGCCAGCTCGCGGTAGGCCTGGGCTCCGCTCGAGCTCGGCGCCCACGACGTGATCGGCTGGCCGGCCACGGTGGTCTCCGGGAAGCGCACCGTGCGGGCGATGACGGTGTCGTACACCGCGTCGCCGAACGCCTCGACCACGCGGGCGTAGACCTCGCGACTGTGCAGGGTGCGCCCGTCGTACATGGTGGCCAGGATGCCTTCGAGGTGCAGCTGCGGGTTGAGCCGGTCGCGGACCTTGTCGATGGTGTCGACGAGCAGGGCCACGCCGCGCAGGGAGAGGAACTCACATTCGAGCGGGACGATGACGCCCTCGGCTGCGGTCAACGCGTTCACCGTGAGCAGCCCCAGCGAGGGCTGGCAGTCGATGAGGATGAAGTCGTAACGGTCGCGGACGGGGTTCAGCGCGCGCAGCAGGGTCTGCTCGCGGGCCACCTCGTTGACGAGCTGCACCTCGGCCGCGGACAGGTCGATGTTGCTGGGCAGCAGATCCAGGCCGTTCACGCCGGTCTTGAGGACGACGTCGTCGAACGCGACGTCGCGGCGCAGGAGCAGGTCGTAGGTGGTCAGGTCCAGGTTGTGCGGCGCGATGCCGAGCCCAGCCGAGAGCGCACCCTGCGGGTCGAAGTCGACCAGCAACACGCGCCGCCCGAATTCGGCCAGCGCGGCCCCGAGGTTGATCGTCGACGTGGTCTTGCCGACCCCGCCCTTCTGGTTGCACAGCGCCAGCACCCGGGCCGGTCCATGACGTTCCAGCGGCTCCGGGGCGAGCAGGGGCCGTTTCGTCCGCGAGCGGGCCGGGTCGGGCGAGGCCTTGTCCGCCGCCGCCCGGTCGATCGCCGCCGGGTCGATCGCCGCCGGGTCGATCGCGGCATCGTCGATCGCCGCATCGTTGACCGGTTGATCAACCGGCTGGTCGACCGGCTCGGTCGGACGCTCGGCGGCCTCGGCCGGGAACAAGGCCGGTTCCGGGTCCGGTTCCGGGTTAGGCATGCTGCTCGGCGTGGTCATGAGCGGTGCCGTTCACCTGCCTTCGCCGGTCATCGCGTTCGGGAAATGGTCGTCCGGCCCAGCTGGTCGGCGGACGGTTCGACCGGCTGCGACGCTACCGCAACGGCCGTCCGTGGCCCGGGCTCCACGCCGTACCCGCGCGCGCCGGAGACCGCCAAAACAACGGGTGCAGTAGGCAACCGGGACGTTCACCGGGCCCGCGGATGCGCTGCGGCGAACACCTCGCGCAGCGCGTCGACGGTCACCTGGGTGTAGATCTGGGTCGTCGTCACCGACGCGTGCCCCAGCAGCTCCTGGACCTCGCGCACGTTGGCGCCGCCTTCGATCAGGTGGGTGGCGTAGGAGTGGCGCAACGTGTGCGGGGACAGGTCACCGCGCAGCCCGGCTCGCTCGGCTGCCGCCCGCAGCACCGCCCACGCGCTCTGGCGGGACAACGGCCCGCCGCGGGCGTTGAGGAACACCCGCCGGGCTGCCGCGCCGCCGCCGGACCCGCTGGCCAGCAGGGGCCGGACCCGCACCAGATAGGCCTCGACCGCGGCCACCGCGTAGGTCCCGACCGGGACGCGGCGCTGTTTGCCGCCCTTACCGGCCAGCAGCACGGTGCGATTGGCCAGGTCGATGTCGTCCAGGCTCAGCCCGACCGCCTCGGAGATGCGCGCGCCAGTGCCGTACAACAGCTCGAGCAGCGCCCGGTCGCGCCCGGCCAGCGGCGTGTCGGCGAAGCTGGCCGCTTCCAGCAACCGCTCGACGTCGTCCACCGAGATCGCCTTCGGTAACCGCTTGGCCGGCACGGGTGGGCTGACTTCGTGGGCGACGTCGGCGGTCACCACGCCCTCGCGCAGCGCGAAGCGGTGCAGTCCGCGTACCGCGACGACGGCCCGCCCGGACGAGCTGGCCGACAGCGGCGGATGGCCGTCGCCGCCTTCGCGCAGGTGGGCCAGGAACTGACCGACCTGGACGCCGGTGACCGCGCCCAGATCGCGCACGCCGAGCCCGGCCAGGAAGTCCCGGTAGCGACGCAGGTCCCGCCGGTAGGACTGCAACGTGTTGATGGCCGAGCCCCGCTCGACGGCCAGGTGGTCGAGGTACGCCGTCACCACCCGGTCGATGGCAGCGCGGGTGTCCGTGGCCGTCATGCGCCGATCACGTCTGGGCCGGCAACGGTTGAGACGGCGACCGATGAGACGGCGACGGGTCCGGATGGGGCGGGGTCAGCTGCGGTTTGTCGGCCCAGATCGCGTCGGCCACGCGCAGCGAGGCGAACCCGTCGGCCCGGGCAACCACGCAGGCCAGGATCCCGGCCACCGCCGCGGCGTTGCTGATCTCGCCGGCGAAGACGGCCGCCTGCGCCTCGTCCAGAGGCACCCGGCGCAGGGTCATCGTCGCCTCCTCGTGCTCGCCGACGTGCCTCTCGTCGGCGCTGACCTCAGTGAGCCCGCGGGCCAGGTAGACCCGGATGGCCTCATTCGTCATGCCCGGCGAGCTGAGCAGGTCGAGCAGCACCAGCCACTCGTCGGCCCGCAGAGCGGTCTCCTCGTACAGTTCCCGCTGGGCCGCGGTGATCGCCGGCTCGCCGTCCACGTCGAGCAGTCCGGCCGGGAGCTCGTCCAGCAACCGACCGACCGGCTGCCGGAACTGGCGCACCAGCACCACGCGGTCGTCGTCGTCCAGCGCGACGACGGCCACCGCTCCGGGATGGACGACGATGTCGCGATCGGATTCGGTGCCGTCGGGCATGCGCAGCCGGTCGGTGCGTACCTCGATGATCCGTCCGGAGAAGTTCGGTGTGGACGACACCACCGTGAAGCCCGGAGCGCCGTCACTCATGAGGCGACGGAAGTCAGGTCGGGCTCGTGCACGCGCTCGGCGACCGGCAGCGCGAGCACGTCGTCGTCGGCGATCTCGAGCTCGAACTGGTCGGCCGCGTGGTAGCGCATCGCGGCGGCGATGAACGCCGCGAACAGCGGGTGCGGGCGGGTCGGGCGCGACTTGAGCTCGGGATGGGCCTGGGTGGCGACGAAGAACGGGTGCTGGGTTTGGTCGAGTTCGACGAACTCGACCAGGCGGCCGTCGGGCGAGGTGCCGGAGACGATCAGGCCGGCCGCCTCGAGCTGGTCGCGGTAGGCGTTGTTGACCTCGTAGCGGTGCCGGTGCCGCTCGCTGACCTCGGTTGTGCCGTACGCGTCGGCCACCAGCGAACCTTTCCTCAGCACGGCGGGGTACGCGCCCAGGCGCATCGTCCCGCCCAGGTCGGCGTGGCCGGCCACGATGTCCACCTGGTCGGCCATCGTGGCGATCACCGGGTCGCTGGTCTCGGGGTCGAATTCGGCCGAGTTGGCGCCGGCGATACCGGCCAGGTCACGGGCGGCCTCGATGCTCATGCACTGCAGGCCCAGGCAGAGGCCCAGGGTGGGGATGCGGTGCTCGCGGGCGAAGCGGATCGCGCCGATCTTGCCCTCGATGCCGCGGATGCCGAAACCGCCGGGGATGACGACGCCGTCGACGTCCTTCAGGGCCTGGGTCGCTTCGGCGTCGGTGCCGCACTGGTCGGACTCGACCCAGCGCACCTTGACCCGGCTGCGGTGGGCGAACCCGCCGGCGCGCAGGGCTTCGGTCACCGAGAGGTAGGCGTCCGGCAGGTCGATGTACTTGCCGACCAGCGCGATCGTCACCTCGTGCTTCGGGTGGTGGACGCGGTCGAGCAGGTCGCCCCACACCGTCCAGTCGACGTCGTGGAACGACAGGCCGAGGCGGCGGACCAGGTAGGCGTCCAGGCCCTCGGAGTGCAGCACCTTGGGGATGTCGTAGATCGACGGCGCGTCCGGGCAGGAGACCACGGCCTCGGCGTCGACGTCGCACATCAACGCGATCTTGTCCTTCAGGCTTACCGGGATGGGCCGGTCGCTGCGGCAGACCAGGGCGTCCGGGGCGATGCCGATGCTGCGCAGCGCGGCCACGGAATGCTGGGTGGGCTTGGTCTTCAGCTCCCCGGACGGGGCCAGGTAGGGCACCAGCGACACGTGCAGGAAGAAGCAGTGCTCGCGACCGACGTCGTGGCGGACCTGGCGCGCGGCCTCGAGGAACGGCAGCGATTCGATGTCGCCGACGGTGCCGCCGATCTCGGTGATGACCACGTCGGGCCGCACGCCGTCAGCGTTGGGCTCGGCCATGACCCGGATGCGCGACTTGATCTCGTTGGTGATGTGCGGGATGACCTGCACGGTGTCGCCCAGGTACTCCCCGCGCCGCTCCTTGGCGATCACGGTCGAATACACCTGGCCGGTGGTGACGTTGGCGCTGCCGACCAGGTCGGTGTCGAGGAAGCGCTCGTAGTGGCCGACGTCGAGGTCGGTCTCGGCGCCGTCCTCGGTGACGAACACCTCGCCGTGCTGGAACGGGTTCATCGTGCCGGGGTCGACGTTGAGGTAGGGGTCGAGCTTCTGCATGGTGACGTGCAGGCCGCGGGCTTTGAGCAGGCTGCCGAGGCTGCTGGCCGTCAATCCCTTACCGAGGGAGGAAGCCACTCCGCCGGTGACGAAGACGTGCTTGGTGACGGCGGTCCTGGTCCTTGTCGATAGCGGCGATGGCGCCAATGCAACTCCCGTGGTCGCGTCCGTGCGGGGGGTCCTGACACCGTCAACGACGGTGCTGGAGTAACGGGATCTGTTCCTGCGCGACGCCCGGCGGACCGGGCCTCCACTATTGGAAAAGGCCCCGGATACCCACGGAAGTTCACCCTAACAGCTCTGGCCCGTCGACCGGGGGGGTCATTGCCGACGCGCCGAGCAGCTCCCGGTAGAGCCTCTCGATGATCGTCGCGCTCGCGCTTTCGTCCGGCCATCCGGCGGCGACGGCGGCGGCGCGGGCGCTGAGCTCGGCCCGATCCGGCGGGCTGGCCAGCAACTCGGCCATGGCCGCGGCCAGCGCGTCGGCGTCGTCGGGCGTGACGAGACGGGCGCCGTCGCCGACCAGGTCGGCCACCCCGCCGACGTCGGTGGCCACCAGGGGACGGCCCAACGTCATGGCTTCCTGGGCGACCAGCGGGCGGGCCTCCCATCGCGACGCCAGCACGACCAGGTCGGCGGCGGCGAGCAGATCGGCCACGTCGTTGCGCCGACCCAGCAGGCGCACCGGGGCCTTGGTGTTGTCGATGTAGGCCTGGAGCTCGACCCGCAGGGGACCGTCCCCCGCCACGGCGACCAACGGCGCCGGGGTGAGCCTCGTGGTGGCCTCGACGAGCACGTCCAGGCCCTTCTGCGGGTGCAGGCGGGCCACGCAGACGATCAGGGCCCGGCCGGCGGGCAGGCCGAGCTCGGCCCGGACCTGCTCCACGGACCGCGTGGGCACGGGTCGCGGGGCGGCCACCGGCGCCAGCCGCACGTCCCGTCCGCCGAAGGCCCGGATGCGTTCGACCAGGTCGGCCGACGCGCCCAGGCTCACGTCGGCCCCGCGGGCGACCAGTCGCTCCCCCAGTCCCAGCAGCCGGCCGGTCACGCCGGTGGCCAGGACCGCGTTGTGCCAGGTGACCACGAGCGGCACCCGCCG
>CAXULW010000017.1:0-72169 GCA_964252015.1 uncultured Jatrophihabitantaceae bacterium
ACTTGTGAGTGAGGCCCCGGCCCGCAACCCCTCAACGAGGGATCACGTCATACCGGCTGAGACGACACCGCACCGGCCGCGTGGCTGGCATGCTTCAGGCATGACCGCCCGCATCCTCGCCGACGGGACCGACGCGACCGTCACCGTCGTCTGGGTCGTTTTCGTCGTGCTGCTGGTCGTTCTGGTGGCTGTGGGTCTGGTCGCGCTGCGGCGTTACAACGCCAACAAGCACACGCTGCGCAGCGAGGGGCTGGGCCCGCTGGGGGCTGCCGCGCAACGTCTGGGCCAGTATGCGGATCGCCCGGCGCACCAGAGCGTGCCGCCCGAGGATGGCGACGAACCCCCGTCCGGGCCGGGCGACGTCGAGCAGCGACTGGCCGAGATCACCGAACTGCACGACCAGGGCATCCTCGACGACGACGAGTTCGAACGCCAGCGCTCCCGCATGCTCGAACCCTGAGCCGCGGCCACGACACTGAGCCGCCGCCCAGACGGCGGCTACTGGAGGCGGTACAGCGTTTCACCCGCGTTCTCCACGACGAGCACGTCGGGATCGCCCGCGCGCGACCACGCCCGCGGATCGATGGTGTCCGGGTCGCGGTAGCCCAGGCCGTGCGCGCGGCACACCTGCGGCGGTATGCCGGTGGCCAGGGTGACCGCGATCCGGGCCCGCTCGACCCCGTCGACGAACTCGCCCGATCCGCGCAGGTGGGTGCTGTGCGCCAGGACTCCCCACGGCTGGGCCTGGAACTGGTCCCACTGGGCGAGGAAGTAGTCGCGCACGTGGTAGCCGACGGCAGCCAGCACCTCGCCGTGGGTGACGCTGAACTCGGTGATGTGCGGCGCGTACAGGATCACCTCGCCCCCGTCGGCGACGACGGGCTCGACCTTGTACATCCCTTTGGCCGCCGTCCACATGTCTTGATATCGCGGCGAGACTACCGACAGGACGCTGCGGTAGGTCCGGGTTTCGTAGCGGACGTGGACCCGGGCCGACAGCGCGGCCGCCGCGGCCCACGCCGGCTCCGGCGCGCCTGCGTACAGCCCGTTCAACTCCGCACCGGGGCCGGGGCGCACGACCATGGCCAGGCAGAGCCGGGGGGTCGGGATCATGGCCGCGGCCGCGTCGATCAGCCGACGCACAGGGGTCGTGCCGAGCGTGCCGATGATGGTGCGGCTGGTGATCAGCGCCCCCAGCCAGTGCGAGACGTTGATGAGCTCCTGGCCACTGACGCCCGGGAAGAAGTACTTGTTCCCGCCCGAGAAGCCCACCACCTCGTGCGGGAACACCGGACCGCAGACGATGGCCAGATCGGCGTCGACCACCAGCGAGTTGATCTTCACCACGACGGGCTCGTGCAACCGCCCCTCGCTCAGCGTCTCGATCTGCCTGCGGCTCAGCACGCCCAGCTCGGTGAACGCCTCCGGGCGCCACCATTCGTGGTTGCCGAACGTCATCGCCGGCAGTTCGGACTGTGGGCCGGTGGTCGAAATGCCGGCCAGCTCGCAGATCGCGTCGTCGGGCACCGGCTGGTGCGTGCCGAGCGCGACGAGGACGTCGATCCGGCGGGCACGGCCGGCCAGCTCGTCGTGCAGAAGGCGCAGCATCATCGGGATCGGCGCGGTGCGGGTGCCGTCCGGGATGAGGATGACGACGTGCCGGCCGTCGAGATTCCGGCCGGCGAGCAGCTCGTGGACGATCCCGGTGACCGTGTCTGCGTCGAGAACGGCGTCGACCTGTCCGACGCCGATGATGGTCATAGCTGCACCGGGTCGGCGGCCGTCGAGCGGCGTAACGAGACCAAGGCCGTGCCGACGTCGTCGAGGAACGCGCCGGCCAGAACGGCCGGCAGCGGGATGACCCCGTCCGGGCCGAACAGCCGCTGCACCTGGCCGGCCGCTTCCGCCTCCTCGGCCAGGACGCGGCGGATCACGTCGGCCATCGGATCCACCAGCGCATCACCGGACGCGTGCGCGACCCACCCGGCCAGGACGAGCGCGCACAACGGCGCCGCCACCCCGCGGCCGACCAGGTCGGCTGCGGTGGACCCGATCCGGATCGGCAGTTTGGCCGAGCCGTCCGCGGCGATCTTGGCCAGTTCGTAGGCGATGCCCGGGTTCTCGAACCGCTCCACCACCTGCTCGCGGTAGCGGGCCACGTCGAGCCCGTCGGGCAATTGGCGCAGCGACGTCGACGCCTCGTCCAGCCAGGCCACCAACAGGTCGCGGAACCCAGGCCCGGCCATCACCTCGGCGACGGTGCGGTACCCGGCCCGCAGACCGAGGTAGGCCAGCAGGCAATGGCCACCGTTGACCAACCTGAGTTTGACGTCACTCCACGGCCGGATGTCCTTCAGCAGCTGGACGTTCTCGGCAGGCCACTGCGGATGCCCGGTTGCGAATGAATCTTCGATCACCCATAGGCCGTACGGCTCGGCGCACACCAGACCGTCGTCGCGATACCCCAGCCGGTCGCCCAGCGCCGCGACTGCGGCGGGAGTTGTCTCGGGCACGATCCGGTCCACCAGCGTGTTCGGGAAACGCACGTTGACCTTGATCCAGGCGGCCAGCGAACCGTCCGAGCCCAACGGCGATCGCCGCACGAACTGGGCGCACAGCGCACGGACCAGATCGCCGCCGCGCGCGACGTTGTCACAGCAGAGCACGGTCAGCCCGCCCAGTCCCCGCTCGGCCCGCTGATGGAACGCACCGACCAGCTGGCCGACGACGCTGCGGTGCGGCTCGCGATCGGCCAGATCCCTGGCCACGTAGGGATTCCCGCTGTCGAGCGCCCGGGTGGACAGGTTGGCCGCGTACCCCTGCTCGGTCACGGTCATCGACACGATCCGCGTCCCCGCTGCGCCGATCGCCGCGCGCAACGCCCACGCTTCGGACTGGGCGGGGACTACAGCTCGGACCGACCCGACGATCCGCGCCCGCAGCGGACCCTCGCCATCGCGGGTGACCACCGTGAACAGGCCGTCCTGCGGACGGAGCTGCTCGACCACCCGGCGGCTGCGCTGGGTCACCCCGACGATGCCCCAGCCCGATTCGACGATGTCCGCAGCGGCGTCGGTGAACACGGCCTGGTGGGCCCGGTGGAATGCACCGATGCCCAGGTGAACGATCCCCGTCTCGAGTTCGGCCGGGTCGTAAGCCGGTAGGGCGGCCGTGGTCACCGATCGGGCCGTGGCGGACGACAACCTGGGCTGGGAGCCGCTCATTGCGGAACCGGCCGGTAGACCTCGAGCGTCTGTTCGTGCGCCCACAGCCGGGAGATCTCGTGTGACATGAGGATGCGCAGGACGTAATGATCGGCGGTGACGAACAGCGCCACCGGGTCGGAGAAGGCCCGGTCCTCGGCCAACGCCCACGCGTCGATGTGCGTGTGCGGGCAGACCAGCGGCAGATCGCGGATTCCCCGGTACAGCTCGCGGGCGATGGCGCGAGGCCCCGGCTCGGCCGGCAGCAGCCGGTCATCGTCCAGCATCGCAGGCACGCCCCATCTTCGCCCCGCGCAGTCATGACCAGTAGACCGGGTGAGCGGGCGGCGCGGGACCGCGCGGATGCGGCCGATATTGCCCCGCGAGGCAATATCCAAGACGGGGTCGGCGCATTTCTCCCGTAACCGCGGTTTACAGTATGCGACGTGACGACGTTCCGAATCCGCGAGGCGGCCGAGCTGCTGGGCGTCAGCGACGACACCATACGGCGTTGGGTCGACGCCGGTCGGGTGGCGGCGACGTCGGACAACGGCAAGCGCACCATCGCCGGGGCCGAGCTGGCTCGCTTCGCCGAGGAGCTGGCCGCCAGCGTGGAGCAGCCGGCTCCGCGTCCGGTGATCGCCGAGTCGGCGCGGAACCGGTTCACCGGCCTGGTCACCCGCGTGGTCAAGGACGGCGTCATGGCCAAGGTCGAGATCCAGGCCGGGCCGTTCCGGATCACCTCGCTGATCAGCCGTGACGCCGCGGACGAATTGGGCCTGGAGCCGGGCACGCTGGCCATCGCGTCGGTCAAGGCCACAAACGTCGTGGTCGAGGTACCCGTACTGCCTGCCTGATTCCGCTGACACCACAGAGCAAGGAGCACCCATGCGTCGCACCACCCTGAGGATCGTCGCGGTCGCCGCCGCGAGCACGTTGGCGCTGGTGGGGTGCAGCTCGTCGAGCAAGAAGACCTCCACCAGCACGGGTTCGTCGCCCGCGGGCGCAACCACGGGCGCATCCTCATCAGCTCCCGCGCTGTCGGGCAAGATCACCGTGCTGGCGGCGGCGTCGCTCACCGAGGCGTTCACGACGATCGGCAAGCAGTTCAAGGTGGCCCACCCCGGCACCAACATCGTGTTCAACTTCGAGGCCAGCTCGGCCGCGGCGGCACAGATCACCGCCGGAGCCAAGGCCGATGTGTTCGCCTCGGCCTCGCCCAAGAACATGACGTCGGTGGCCAAGTTCGTCACCACCCCGACCAACTTCGTGAGCAACTCGCTCGAGATCGCGGTGCCACCGGACAACCCCGGCAAGGTCACCTCGCTGAGCGATCTGGCCAAGACGAGCGTCAAGGTGGCGCTGTGCCAGCCACAGGTGCCGTGCGGCGCGGTCGCGACCACAGTGCTGGCCAACGCCAAGCTGAAGGTCAAGCCGAAAACGCTGGAACCCGACGTCAAGTCGACGTTGGGCAAGATCGAGCTCAAGGCCGTTGACGCCGGGTTGGTCTACGTGACTGACGTCAAGGCGGCCGGCGCCAAGGTCAAGGGCATCGTCATCCCGGCCAACGTCAACGCCTCCACCGAGTACCCGATCGCCACGTTGACGAGTGCGCCCAACGCCGCCGCGGCCAAAGCCTTCGTGGACTACGTGCTCTCTCCGGCCGGGCAGCAGGTGCTTCTGGCCGCGGGCTTCGCCAAGCCCTGAGCGAGGTGCGCGGGGCGCGCGAGGCGCGCGGGGTGCTCGAGGTGCGCGGGGCGCGCGGGGCCCGCCGGGGCGCTCCGGCGGTCATCGCCGTCCCCGCGCTAATCGGTATCGCGTTCCTGTTGCTGCCGTTGGTGGCGCTGCTGATCCGGGCGCCGTGGTCGCATCTGTTCCAGCTGCTGTCCACGAACACCGCGACCACCGCGCTACGGCTGTCGCTGGAGTGCGCCACGATGGCCACGATCGCGTCGTTCGTCCTGGGCGTGCCGCTGGCCTGGATGCTGGCCCGGGTGCAGTTCCCCGGACGGTCGCTGGTGCGCGCGGCGGTGACCGTGCCGCTGGTGCTGCCGCCGGTCGTCGGCGGCGTCGCCCTGCTGTTCGCGCTGGGACGCTTCGGCGTGCTCGGGCAGTACCTGGACCGCTGGTTCGGCTACGACATCCCGTTCACGACCACGGCGGTGGTGATCGCCGAGACGTTCGTGGCCATGCCGTTCCTGGTCGTCACGGTAGAAGGTGCGTTGCGGTCGGCCGATCAGGGCCTGGACGAAGCCGCGGCCACCCTGGGCGCCAGCCGGACCGCGGTGTTCTGGCGGGTGACGCTGCCCCTGATCCGACCGTCACTGCTGGCCGGTTCGGTGCTGTGCTGGGCCCGGGCGCTGGGGGAGTTCGGGGCCACGGTGACGTTCGCCGGCAACACTCCGGGCCAGACCGAGACGATGCCGATCGCGATCTACAACGCGATGCAGGACGATCCCGAGCCGGCCATCGCGCTGAGCCTGGTGCTGCTCGTCGTGGCGCTGATCGTGTTGGGGGCGATGCGGGAACGGTGGCTCGGTGGGGGACCGGCGGCGTGACGCCGCCGCCGCAACGCGCGTCGGGGCCGAACGCTGAGGGGTTGGGCGCGGAGGGGTTGGGCGCGGACGGGTTGTCGGTGTCGGCCCTCGTGCGGCGGGGCGAGTTCGTGCTCGACGTCGCCCTGGACGTGGGCGCCGGCGAGATCGTAGCCGTGCTCGGCCCGAACGGGGCGGGCAAATCGACGCTGCTCCGGGTGCTGGCCGGCCTGACCGCACTCAGTTCGGGGCGCATCACGCTGGCCGGTCAGGTGCTCGACGACGTGGACAACGGCGTGTTCGTGGCGCCGGAGAGTCGTCCGGTGGGGCTGGTGTTCCAGAACTACCGGCTGTTCCCACACCTGACCGTGGTGGACAACGTGGCGTTCGCGGCCCGTTCCCGCGGCGTGCGACGCGGTCCGGCCCGCGTCACGGCCGCGCGGTGGCTGGAGCAGTTCGAGCTGTCCGGACTGGCTGATCGCAAGCCCGATCAGCTGTCCGGTGGTCAGGCCCAACGGGTCGCGCTGGCCCGCACGTTGGCCGCGGAACCCGCCTTGCTGCTGCTGGACGAACCGACGGCGGCCCTCGACGCGCGCAGCCGGCTGGCCGTGCGCGCGGACCTGCGCCGGCACCTGAGCGCATTCGCGGGGCCGACGGTGCTGGTCACCCACGATCCGCTCGAGGCGATGGTGATGGCCGACCGGCTCGTCGTCATCGAAGGCGGCCGCATCGTCCAGGTCGGCGCACCCGCCGAGGTCGCCCGGCGCCCGGCCACGCAGTACGTCGCCCGCCTGGTCGGGCTGAACCTGTACGCCGGGACGCGGTCCACCGGGGCAACCCGGGTCGAGCTGAGCGGTGGCGGGTCGCTGGTGGCGGCCGACGCGGAGCCGCACGGCCCGGTGTGGGTCGCGTTGCGCCCGGCCGCGGTCTCCGTGCACACCTCGCCCCCGATGCCCGGCAGCCCGCGCAACGTCTGGTCCGGACGCATCGACGGGATGGAGCTGTTGACCGACCGGGTGCGACTGCAGGTCGACGCGTCACCGAGCACCTTGGTCGACGTCACCCCGGACGCCGTGGCCGATCTCGGCCTTGTCGAGGGCATGACGGTGTGGCTGTCGGCCAAGGCCACCGACGTGGACGTCTACCCGGCGCCGTGATCGGTCAGTTCGGCCCGGTCCGTGCTCACCCGCAGGCGATCACCTGACGGCCGTGACCCCGAAGCGCTTCTCGTTGCGGGCCCGGGCGCGGGCGATCTCGACGTCGCGGTCCCGCGGTGCGGCCGGGGTGACCAGATCCTCCAGCAGGTGCTGGGTGACGTGCGCGATCTCGTTGACCGCGGCCTCGAACACGGCCCGGTTGGCCGCCGACGGGTGCGTCGAACCGCTGACCTTGCGGACATACTGCAGGGCAGCGGCGCGGACCTCGTCGGACGTGGCCGGCGGCTCGAAATTATGCAGGACCTTGATGTTGCGGCACATGGGTCAAGCCTGGCACAGCGGGCCCGGTGTCGCGCCGGCCGGGTGCACAAAGTAGAGCCGGAGTGCTGGCCAACCCGGGGGAAACTCGTCGCGTCGGCGGCCCGGCACGGGGTCGGCGTGGGGGCGTTCAACGTGATCAGGCTGGAGCACGCCGAGGCCATCATCGACGAAGCCGGCCGGGTCGGCGTGCCGACGATCCTGGCGCTCAGCCGCGGACCTCGGCGTCAGCTCGGCAGGTGTATAGCGTTTTGTGCGCTATGGCGCCGAAAACGCTACGCAGTCTCTCCCTCGCCCGCGCCCGCGCCTGAGTTGGGCTGATCCGCGCCGGCAGGTGTATAGCGTTTTGCGCGCTATGGCGCCGAAAACCCTACGCGCCTCTCCCTCGCCCTCGCCCGCGCCCGCGCCCGCGCCTGAGTTGGGCTGACCCGCGCCGGCAGGTGTATAGCGTTTTGCGCGCTATGGCGCCGAAAACGCTACGCAGCCCGCGCCCGCGTCCGACGCTCGACCTCGGACGCGATGGCGGACGCGGTGGCCGGCGTGCTAGTGGTGCTGACCGGCGAGTGATGGGCCGGTGCGCGACGTCCGCCATCGCGGCCTGGGCCGGTGCGCGACTTCCGCGCGGCCTGGGCCGGTGCGCGGCGTCGGCCTCGGAGCCTGGTCGTTCCCGCTGGGTATGTTCGGGCGGTGGCTGTCGCCGAGCTCGAACTGACGGACTGGCGCCGAGAAGTCAGCCGGCTGTACGCCGCGGTGCGGGCCGCTGCCGATCCGGAAGCCGGCCACGCGCTCTGGCGCGGCGGGCGCGACCGGCTGTTTCGAGGACACGAACAAAGCCCGTTGCCCGCGGCCGGTTCCCTGCGCGAGACCGGGCTGCCCTACTGGCCGTATGACCCGGCGTTGCGCTTCGAACCCGTCCTCGTCCCTGCGGCCGCCGACGCCAATGCCGGTGCCGACCCCGTCCCCGCGGACGCTGACGCCAATGCCGGTGCAGACCCCGACGCCAACGACGACGACGACCGGCTGGAGATACCGACCGGCGATGACGAGGTGACCGTGCTGCGACGGATCGGGCACGTCGAGTTGCCGGCACCGTTCGACGCCCGCCTCGACGTCTGGTGGATGGCCCAATACGGCGGCGGGTTGTTCGTGCCGTTGCGTGACGGCAGCTCTGGCGACACCTCGTACGGCGGCGGGCGCTACCTGCTCGACACGGCCAAGAGCGCGGACCTCGGCCCGGGCCGCGCAGCCGACACGATCGTCGTCGACCTCAACTTCGCCTACCACCCGTCCTGCCGCTACAACCCGGCCTGGGTGTGCCCGCTGGCGCCGCCCGGCAACACGATCACCGCGCCCGTCCTGGCGGGCGAACGCATGTGAAAGGAAGATGGCCATGCCCACGTACGCCAAGAACACCGAGGTCGATCTCGACGCGCTGCTGGCGTTCCTGCGCCCGCGCCATCACGCCGTCCTGCTCACGACCCGCGCCGATGGCACGGCGCAGGCCTCGCCGGTGACCAGCGGGGTCGATGGGGACGGGCGCATCGTCATCTCGACCTACCCGCAACGGGCCAAGACGACGAATGTCCGGCGGGCCGGGACGGCTTCAGTGATCGTGCTGTCCGACGACTTCAACGGTCCGTGGGTGCAGGTGGACGGCGACGCCGAGGTGCTCGACGTACCGGACGCGGTCGAGCCGTTGGTCGAATACTTCCGCTGTATCTCCGGCGAACACCCGGACTGGAACGAGTACCGCGCGGCCATGGTCACCCAGAACAAGTCGCTCATCCGCATCTCGCCCCGCCGGTGGGGCCCGGTGGCCACCGGTGGGTTCCCGCCGCCGGCCACGTCGTAGGCCCCGTCCTAGGCCGCCGACGTACCGCCGGCCCGCGTCTGCTGCTGGATCTGTTTCGTCAGGTCGTGGATCTGCCGCGTCAGCTCGGTGTTGGTGTGCAGCTCCTGCTCGCTGGTCGAGAAGTCGCGGTCGGCCTTGGCCTGCTGGAAGGTGGCTTGCCGGTTCTGCCCGATCATCACGAACGTGGACAGGAAGATCGCCTCGAGCGAGACGATGAGGGTGAGCGTCTGCCACGGGCTCTTCTCGACGAAGAGCATCCAGGCCGAGAACAGGATGGCGTGCGCGTACACAAACCACATCGATCCCGCGAACGAGGTGATCTTGTCAGCGATGGCCAGCTGGATGTCGCTGGACCTCTGCGCGGCCTCGGCGGCAACCGTGGGGTGATGGGCGATCGCCGGTTCGGTCACTGAAGTCGGATCGGTCGAACTCGGATCGGACTGGTTTGCGCCGGATGTCGTTGCGGTCATACGGGGGACCCTTCCGGGTAGATGGTCAGAGAGTCCATCCAACGCCCGCCTGGCCCGGCGCGGGGCTCGGCACGGCAAGCTGTCGATCATGACCCCGCCCGTCCTCCCACCGACGCCGACGGCGTTGTCGCCGGCTGGCCTGCGCGCCGGGCGGCGGCGATCGGCCATCCTGCTGGCCGCGGTGGTGCTGGTCGGGCTGTCGCTGCGCGGGCCCTGATCGCGATTGCGCCGGTGACCGGGCCGGTCCGCTCCGGCCTGCACATCGGCTCGGCCACGGCGGGGCTGTTCACCAGCATCCCGGTCCTGCTGTTCGCGCTGGCCGCCCCGCCCGCGCTGATCCTGCTGGCCCGGGCCGGCCTGGATCGGGTCATGCTGTTCGCCCTGCTCGGCATCGGGCTCGGCACGCTCATCCGTTCCTCCGGCGGGCTCGCGATAGCGCTGACCGGAACCGTCCTGCTCGGTCTCGCGGTCGGCGTGGGCAACGTGGCCGCGCCGGTAGCCGTCGGTCGCGACTTCCCGAGGCGATCGGGACCCGTCACCGGCGTCTACACCGCCTCGCTCAACGTCGGTTCGATGCTGTCCTCCTTGCTGACCGCGCCGCTGGCCGACGTCGTTGGGTGGCGGTGGGCACTGGCGTCGTGGTCGGCAATGGGGTTCATCGCCGCCGCGGTCTGGTGGATCGTCGGCCGAGGGATGCGCCCGCTGGCCACGACGGCTGAGGACGAGGCAGCTGACGTCAGCACGGGCGGTACGAGCGCCAGCCACGGGTTCGTGGACCGCGCCACTGCTGGTGATCGCCGTCGCGCTGGCCGGGCTCACCACCGCCGGGGTGCTCGCGGCCTCGCTCGGACGTACCCCGGCGACCGCGGTCTGAGCGTCAATGCAGGTGTCGCTGCCAGTCCGGGGGCACCGCGCCGGCCGGTCCCGGGACGGGCTGGTCGCGGGGATGGCTGGTCGGCGCGGCCAGTTCGGGACCGTCCGCGAACGTCTCGGCCGCGAAGTCCCAGTACCAGCTCTCGCCCGGCTCGAAGCTGGTGATGACGGGGTGGCCGGTGGCCCGAAAGTGGGCCGTCGCGTGTTGGCTGGGTGAGGTGTCGCAACAGCCGATGTGCCCGCACGTCGCGCAACGGCGCAGGTGGAACCACCAGCCCGGGTCGCTGCCGGCCAAGCACTCCACGCAGCCGGTACCGCTCGGGGCGAGGGTGGGATCGATGACGTCACTCATCGCGCAACGGTCCCAGATCCGCCGCCGCCCCGCCAGAGCCCGTTCGTGGTGGCAACTGACCCAGCTAACCGGGTCAGCAGCCACCACAAATCCGGTGGTTGCGCGGCGCTACCTAGGCTGAGTTTCATGGCACACCCGAGTTTCGACATCACCGGGCAGGTGGCCCTCGTCACCGGATCCAGCCGCGGGATCGGACGGGCCTTGGCCGCCGGATTGATCGAGGCCGGCGCCCACGTGGTGGTGAACGGGCGTGATGCCGACGCCCTCGAACGTGCCCGCGCCGAACTGGGTGAACGTCCAGGTGCGACCGTGTTTGCCGTCCCCTTCGACGTCACCGATCCGGGGTCGGTCGCGGCCGGGGTCGCTCGGGCCGAGGAGCTGGCCGGCCCGATCGACATCCTGGTCAACAACGCCGGCATGCAGCGGCGGGCGCCGTTCACCGAGTTCGCCGACGAGGACTGGAACGCGCTGCTGACCACCAACGTCACGAGTGCGTTCCTGGTCGGCCGCGCGGTCTCCCGGGCCATGATGTCCCGAGGCCGCGGCCGCATCGTCAACGTCTGCTCGCTACAAAGCGAGGTCGCCCGGCCCGGCATCGCGGCGTACGCGGCCACCAAGGGCGCGGTGAAGATGTTGACGAAGGGCATGTGCGCCGACCTGGCCGGTCACGGCATCACCGTGAACGGGATCGGCCCCGGCTACTTCGAGACCGAGCTGACTCAGGCCCTGGTCGACGACCCCGAGTTCAGCGATTGGGTGCGCCGACGCACACCGGCCGGACGGTGGGGCCGCCTGGGTGACCTGGTCGGTCCGCTGCTGTTCTTGTGCAGCCCGGCGGCCGACTTCGTCAACGGCCAGATCCTCTATGTGGACGGCGGCATGCTCAGCGTTCTGTGATCCAAACCAGCCAGTTTTCACATCTTCTGCTTAAGATCATCCCGCCTGCCCCCGCTGACCGTCCCCCGACCGGTCGCCCCCCTTGGAGACTCATGCGCACTTCTCGGCGCTCACGCACGTTCACATCCCGTCTCGCTGCCCTGTCCGCGGCCGTAGGAGCCGCGGCGCTGGTCGGGCTCGGCTCGACCGGCGCCCACGCCGCCCCGACAACGACGGCGGCCACGACGGCGGCCCGGACCACGACCGCGGCGACCACGACAGCGGCGACCACGACAGCGGCGACCACGACAGCGGCGACCACGACAGCAGCGACAACGACCCCGGCGACCACTACACCCGCCCCGACCTCGACCGGAGAGCGGAGCGCACCCGGGCCGCAATGTCCGGGGGTCGGTTCTGTGCTGACTCCGGTCGTGTGCATCCCGACCGGCTCCGGCGAGGATCAGCCGGCGCCGGTCGGCACGGACGGTTTCCTGGAGTTCGCCGGTCAGGTCGTGAACAACGGGCCCGCGGTCAGTGCCGCGACGGTCGTGATCACCCTGCCCAAGGGTCTGCGCCTCGACGACCCGAGCAACGAGGCGGTCAACCGGCTCGAGCAGTGGTGGGACGAGGACTCGGACGAGGACGGGACGCCGCTGGCGTGCACCACGAGCGAGGACGGCTCAGTCGTGACCTGCGCCACGGGATCAATACCGGCTGGAGCCAACTTCCTCGTGCTGATCGACCTGGATGCTCAAGACAACGCGGTCGCCGGCACATCGGGAAAGCTCACGTTGGCGCTGCAATCCAGCCCGACCCTTGGAACATTCCCGGCCACGTCGGTGCAGGCCACGGTGGATTTCGTCGGCACCGCGCACCTGCAGGTGCGACTCACACCGGCCAACGCCAGCGTCACGGTCGGCAAGAGCCTGACCCTGACCGCCACGATTCACAATGGCGGTCCGAACGCAGCCGTCGAGGCCGCCGCCTTCGGCTTTGTCTCCTCCGGCCGAATCAGCGACGACCAGCCATTCACGATCACCAATTCGCAGCCATTCCCGGGCCAGGACTCGGGATCCACCGGCGCCTCCGCATCGGCGTTCCTGCTGCGCTCCCTACCGACGAGGATGGCCGCGGCCAAGCGGTCCTCGGCCAAGACGGCGGCGGGCAAGATGTCGGCGGCCAAGCGGTCCTCGGCCAAGACGTCCTCGGCCAAGACGTCGGCGGGCAAGATGTCGGCGGGCAGGAACGTTGCGTCGGACACATCGGCGTCGTTCGGGTTCTGGCCGGTCGGGACGATTGCGGTAGGCGCGACGGCGTCGGTCCAGGTCGTCGTCAAGGCTGAATATGTGGGGCAGGTCCAGCTCTTCTTCGACGCGACCTCCGCCGACGAGTCGTGCGACGAAGAAACCTCCGACTGCGAGAACACCGCCACGGCCGCACTGAGCGCCGTCGCCGCGGTGACCACCACCGCGACCACCGCACCAGCCACGACGGTCGCCGCTACCACGTCGACGCAGTCGGCCAGTGCAGTCAGCGCCACCGGCAGCTCGCCGGCGGCCGCATCGCTGCCCAACACCGGGTTCCGGCCGGCACCCTGGTTGGGTTCGGCCGGTGCAGCCATCTTGCTCGGTGTCGGGCTGATGGTGCTCGGTGCGCCCCGACGCCGGTCGTGCGGCCGCTACCGCTGAGCAGGCGAAACCCGCGCGGTGCCTCCCGTCATCAGCCGAGCTTGCGCAACTCCGGGACGACGTCGGCGGTGAATTGGCTCAGGAAGCGTTCCTGGTCGTGGCCGGGGCCGTGGAAGACGAGGTGGTTCAGGCCGGCGTCGACGTAGGGCTTGATCGCCGCCAGCGCGTCGTCCGGGTTCGAGGCCACAATCCACCGACTCGCCACCTGCTCGATGGGGAGTTCGTCGGCGATGCGGCCCATCTCGGCCGGGTCGTCCACGCTCCGTTTCTGCTCGGCCGTCAGCGCGAGCGGGGCCCAGAAGCGCGTGTTCTCCAGGGCCTGCTCCGGATCACGATCGTAGGAGAGCTTGATCTCGATCATCCGGTCGATGCCGTCGGTGGCCTTGCCCGCGGCGTCCAGGCCTTCGTTCACCGCGGGCAGCAGCTTCTCGGTGTAGAGGTCCATCCCCTTGCCGCTCGTGCAGATGAAGCCGTCCCCGGAGCGCCCTGCGTACCGCGCCACAACGGGGCCGCCAGCCGCGATGTATACCGGCACGGACTGATCGGGCCGGTCATAGATGGTGGCGTCGGTGGTCTGGTAGTACTCGCCGTCGAACGTCACCCGTTCACCCGCCCACAACTCACGCATGAGGCGGACCGATTCGCGCAGTCGGGCAAACCGTTCCTTGAACTCGGGCCACTGCAGGCGGGCGACGGCGACCTCGTTGAGCGCCTCACCGGTGCCGACGCCGAGCATGATCCGGCCCGGGAACAAGCAAGCCATGGTGGCGAAGGCCTGCGCGATCACGGCCGGGTTGTAGCGAAACGTCGGGGTCAGCACGCTGGTGCCAAGTTGGACGCGGCCGGTCCGCTCGCCGACGGCGCTCATCCACGCGATTGAGAACGGAGCGTGACCGCCTTCGTGGCGCCACGGCTGGAAGTGGTCGCTGACCGTCACACTGTCCAGCCCCACCTCCTCGGCCCGGACGCCCAGCTCGACTAGTTCCCGCGGCCCGAACTGTTCCGCCGAAGCCTTGTATCCGATGCGCAGTGACATGCGTCTCATCATGCCCGCTGCCAACGGCAACTATTCCCCAGGCGTCTCGGCCGGGTGGGGATCGCCGATGCAGAAACGGCGCCGGTACCCCAGCTCGACTGGGGCGGCGGTATCACGCGTCGTGCGCATACCCGCGCCGGTGTTCGTAGGCAGAGTTGCAGCGCACGATCTCACTCGGCCGGGCCCCCGACAGGTGGCTGCAGACAGTTCGTAGAGGTTGAGCGCGGTGACCCTACGGGGCGTTCTGCACGATAATCAGGCCTAGCGCCACTTCTGCCCGATTCGTGGCTAGAGTTCGACTAGACACAGATCAACTAGTTGCGTACCGTCTACACCAGATCGGGTGCCGGAACACAGCACCAGATCGTCAGGCCTACGGGTGACGCTTGTATCGGGGGGTTCAAGCAGATGAGTTCTAGGATTTCGGCACGCCTAAATCAGGTCAGGCGTGACCGGTCTAAGTCGACGACTCGCTGGGTTCGTCGTCGCGCCGGCCATCCTCTAGAAGGGTGGGGCGCAAAACATAGGCGGTGTCAGGCCCGCCGGGAGCACATGGTCGCTTGAATTAGCCATCGGCCGGAGCAGCGTTGCATCCTGCCGGGGCGACCGAATACGCCAGATCAGGTTTGAAATCTTCGTTGGCGGCTTTCTGTGAGGGTACAGGCCGGCCGCTAACACGATGAAGTCTGCCCGGTTTCTGGCTCCAGTCTTCACATAATGCCCGGGGCGTTCGCGCCCGGGCAATCGCACGGCCTCCCTATGTTGTCGCCAGTAGTGCGCGAATCCCCCCCGACGTGTCAGCTTGGCTGGCCGTCGCCCGCCTGCCGGTCGCCGGATGGCCGATCGTCCATTGCTCGACGAGACCATGTCCTTGTTCGCACTAATAAGTAGATCAATCGCACCAGACACTGAGCGATAGCACTGGCTAAAGCGAAACCGCCTCACGGCACAAATTCACGGGGGAAGTCATGAAACGTAATGTCCTTGCGATCGGTGCGCATCCGGATGACATTGAACTGGGTTGCGGCGGAACGCTCGCCAGACACAGTCAGTCCGGTGACAACGTCACCATGCTGGTGATAACCCAGGGCGAAGTAGGGCCTGGCCGGACTCTGGACCGCATGTTCGAGCAGGAGCGCGCCTGCAAGGTCCTGGGCGTAGATAACCTGGTCTGGGGCGAGCTGCCCGATTGCCAGGTCTCACTGCACGAGTTGGCGTTGGTCCACCTCATCGAAAGCGTGATTCGTGAAACCGGCGCAGAGCTGATCTACACCCACTCTATTTCGGATAGTCACCAAGATCACCGGACCGTCGCCGTGAACACGCTAGGTGCGGCTCGCAAATGCTCCAATATTCTCAGCTACGACGCCCCCTCTTCACTTCAATTCCGGCCCACCCTCTATGTCGATATCTCGGACACGATCGAGACCAAGGTTGAGGCAGTTCTTTGCCACTCGAGCCAGGTCGAGGCCAGCGAGATGGTCGACACATACAAGGTGCGCAACGCTGCCGGTTACCGCGGACACGAAGCACGAGTGCGCGCCGCCGAGGCGTTCCAGGCGGCGCGCTACGTGATGCCCGTATGACGCGCAAGGTCGACGTACTCGTTATCGGCGCCGGGCCGACCGGGTTAGGGGCCGCTTACCAGTTGCAAGGAACCGATGCGGATTGGCTCCTGGTGGAGTCGAGCCCTGAACCAGGCGGCTTAGCCAAGTCGGTTCGAGACGGGCACGGCTTCAAGTGGGACTTGGGCGGCCACGTTCTGCATAGCCATTTCAAAACGTTTGACAACGCTATCGCCGACTCCGGCGTGCAAATGCTTGCGCCCATACGCAATGGCTGGGTTCGCACACACGGGGAATGGGTACAGACCCCCATTCAGCACCATTTGGAACGCCTACCGGACGACCTGCGCACCCAGGCGCCCGCGGCGAATTTGGCCGAATATTACCGAAACAACTTCGGGTCTGCGCTGTACAACGAGTTCTTCAAGCCGTTCACGGAAAAGATGTGGGCCACGCCCTTGCCGATGGTCGACCACGCCTGGACGTCGCACCGCAGCGGATCGTCGCAACGCAACGTCCCGGCCGTCCACGTCAACAAGGGCAGTCAGTATTCGCCCCAGGAAATCGTGACGTTCCCTTACCCCAAAGGGGGTACCGGACGGCTCTGGTCAGCTATCGCCCAGGGCTTGGACCCAAGCCGGCAGTGTTACGGGGTAAAGGTCGAGTCATTCGATCTGATTGGTCGCCTCGCCCACCTCAGCAACGGCGAGACCATCGCCTACGACCAGTGCGTGTCCAGCGCTCCGTTACCTCTGCTGGCCCAGTCGAATTCAGACGTCCAGCAAATGTCCGGGTCTTCGGAGCTGCTGAGCTCGCAGGCACTGCTCATCGGCCTTGGGTTCAACGGCTTACCGCCGGCGAGTATTGCTGACATGTCGTGGATCTACTCGCCAGATCCCGAGGTTGCCTGGCACCGGGCGACGATGCTCTCCAATTACGATCCGGATAACGCGGGACCTGGCCGGTGGTCAATACTTTTTGAAGTCGGACGAAGCGCGTTCCGGCGGGTTGACCAGGCTGACGCGATAGATAGCTGCCGGCGCTCGCTGGCGGAATTAGGCGCGTCCGCATCCAGTCTCGTCAGCGTGTGGACCAGCGCCCTGCCGATGGGTTACCCAGTACCCACCCTAGGACGCGACGAGAAGTTGCGAGCTATGGACGCCGAACTCATGGCCAACGGAATGCGGTCCCGTGGCCGGTTCGGGGGCTGGCGATATGAGTCCTGTAACCAGGACTACTCATTCATGCAGGGCGTGGAGGCGGTCGACGCCGCATTGAAGGGAACCCCCGAGGACGTCTACTGGCACCCGGAGCGCTTCTGATGACGTCTCTGACCGTTATCGTGCCCACGTTCAAAGAGAGCGGGAACGTCGTAGAGCTGGTTCGCCGGCTGGGCGTTGCTTTCGAGGGCGAGGACGCTCGAGTTCTGTTCGTGGACGACTCGCCCGAGGGTGATGCGACCCCTGATGCTGTGTTGTTTGCGTCCCGCACATCCAACCTATCCGTAGACCTGCTGCACCGGTCTGAGCCGGTTGGTGGGCTGAGCGGCGCCGTCGTGGCCGGCATCCTGGCTTCGAAAACAGAGTGGTGCCTGGTGATGGACGGTGATTTGCAACACCCGCCGGAACTTGCCCCCCTTCTGTACGCGCAGGGAATCGCCGATGACGCAGACGTGGTGGTAGCAAGCCGGTACTGCGGTGGAGGCGACGCAGGCGGACTGGCCAGTGGTTTCCGTCAGGCCGTGTCCACCGCTGGGACATTGCTGGCCCGGTCCATGTTTCCGAGACGGCTCCGTAACTGCACAGATCCCATGACGGGCTTCTTCGCGTTCCGTAGGTCTGCGGTGGCTGTGGGTGGGCTGCGCCCGTCCGGGTTCAAGATCCTGCTGGAGATCCTCGCTCGTCAGGACTTGCGCGTGGCGGAAGTGCCGTTCGTGTTCGGTAAGCGACTTTCGGGCGAGTCGAAGGCGAGTCTGCAGCAGGGTAAGTACTTTGCCCAGCAGTTGCTGCACCTCCGCTTCGGTCGAGGATCGCAGTTTGCTGCAATCGGTGCCTTGGGCACCGTGCTCAACCTCGGGCTGATGTTCGCGCTGACCACCGCTGGGTTTCATTACCTGCTGGCCTCCGTTCTGGCGGCGGAGATATCAATTCTGTTCAATTTTCTGCTCCAAGAGCGTTGGGTGTTTTCCGACCTCCGTGGCGGGAGCTGGAGACGCCGCTTCGCACTCTCCGTGGGCTACGACAATCTAGAGACTTTGGTTCGGTTGCCCGTTCTGGTGATGCTTGTTGGCTTGTTGCACGGTCACAGTGTCACCGCCCAGGCCCTGACGCTGGCCGCTTCTTTCCTGGTTCGCTTCGTGTTCAAAGCCCGCGTGGTCTACGGCATCGGACGGTCTGACGTCTCCCGGCAAGTGCCTGAGTCATTACCGGAGGCTGCCTAAGTAGCCGCCGGTCTGCTTGCAGCGGTGGTGGCAATCGTGCGCAACGTCTTCAGGGGGAAGCTTCGCAATGCCGCAAAACCGCAATTCACTGAGCGCCGGATGACGTAATCAAAGCGGTGCACCGGGCAAACGCAAGAAATGTTCAACGCTTAACGGGGGGTTTTCAGAAATGCCGCAGAACCGTAATAATTATCGCGACGCAGAAGCAGCCACGGTATCTCGTCACCGTGCTCGGGAAGGCCGGCGGCGTCGCCACCTGGCCCGATTAGAGCCGGCGATTGAGGAGTCACCGCTCGGTGAAGCTCTCGAGGCTGGTGATTTTGTTCCTGCCGGCCTGGCCAAGGTCGTGGCCCCGCCTACGGACGACGAGAAGTACCACTACCTGAAGGGGCCTCAGCACCGGTGGTTTTTCTGGGCCCATGCCGCGTCGTTCGTTGGCATCGGTGCCAGCTTGTATGGCTTCGCCCAAATGACCTACTGGACACTGATATTCATGGTGCCGCTGACGCTGTACGCGGCCGAAACACTACTCGGTCTACGCACAAGCACATACAAGCGAAGCATCAGTTTGCCGGATCACCAGTTTGTGGTGGAGACCTGGACCCCCCAGGTGTATCCGTCGGTGGACGTCTACATTCCGACGGCTGGCGAGCCGTTAGAGGTGTTGGAGAATACCTACCGGTATGTGGACTTGATCGAGTATCCCGGTGAAGTGACGGTGTACGTTCTTGACGACATGAATCGCCCTGAGTTGCGATCTCTCGTCGAGACCTTCTACCCCAACTTCATCTATTACGCCCGGCCTGGATCAGCCTTCAAGAAGGCCGGCAACCTGCAGTGGGCCTTCGAACGCAGCACTGGTGACCATATCTGGATCCTCGATGCTGACTTCGTGCCTCGCGCGGACTGCCTTACTGAGACGGTTCCGTATATGGAAGAGGCTCGCATCGGTATCATCCAGACGCCCCAGTATTACCCGTCTCGCGGTGACAATCTGACCTGGATCGAGCGCCATGCCGCTTCAACCCAAGAGATGTTCTACCGCTTCGTTCAGCCCAGCCGGGACACGGTGGAAGCAACGATTTGCTGTGGCACCTCGGCCTTGTATCGTCGCGAGGCCTTGAATGCCATCGGCGGCTTTCCGCTGATCAGTCACTCAGAAGACGTGTTCACCGGTTTTGAAATGATGAAGCACGACTACCGAACTGCATACGTGCCCATTGTGGTCAGCCAGGGCCTGTGCCCTGACGCCATTGACCCGTACATCAGCCAGCAGTACCGCTGGTGCGAAGGATCCATGGAGTTGTTGAAGGGGACGGACTTCCACCTCCACCCAAACATCACCCTTCGGCAGCGCCTCAGCTTCTGGTCAGGGTTCTTCTACTACATAACAACGGCGATGAACGGCTTCTTTGCGCCCATTCCGGTCTTGGTGATGATCTGGCTGTTCCCCCAGTATGTCCGGGCGTCAAACATGATTCCATTGATCGGCCTGCTGATTCTATGGCTGGTCGTGTATCCCATATTGATGCGCGGGAAGTGGCGACTAGCTACCGTGCGGGTCCAGATCATCTACGGCTTCACTCATGCCGTGGCTATCTATGACATGTTCTTCGGGACCCAGGCCGCGTGGGTTCCAAGCAACGGAGTGAACCGGGCCACCCCGTTGGCGACCAAGGTGAAGTCCATCATGGGTCTGTATCTTCTGGCCGGCATGGTGGGCATCGTGGCCGGGGTGGCGTACCAAGCCACCCGCCCCGGCTTTGAGCTGGTCAACTGGTGGAGTCTTCTAGCCTTCTCCGCGGTGAATGCGTATGTGTTCGTTCCAGTGGTGTGGGTGTGCTTGAGCACGCTGTTTGTGGATGGTCGTATCGCACGCAGGGAAACGGTTGCTGCTAAAGCTGCAGCTATGTCCGTACCGGATAACGCCTTGCGTCCGCATGGTGTGGATGTCAAGAGCGCCCTTGCGCTCGAAGGGGAGAAGTCGTGACTACCGCAGTGCTCGACCCGATAGCGCCTGGCCGGTTGCCTCTGTGGCAAATGATTGTGGCGAGCTTCCTGCCGGTTGACCGGCGTGCCGCTGCAAATCGGTGGGTCCGGCGGGCACCGCTGCTGCTGATCTTCGCGATACAAGCGGCGTTAACTCTGCGCCTCTCGAACACGGCTTACCGGGACGAGGGCCTGTACATCTACACGGGCCACCTCGAGATCGCACATATCTTGCATGGTGCTCCCCTGTATGACGAGCCGGCCAAGTACTTCTCGGGTTCGCCCTTGATTTACCCAATCATCGCTGCGGGTCTGGATCGTCTAGGCGGCCTCACGCTCGTTCGCCTGTTCAGCCTGGTTCTGATGCTGGGCGCTACGTTCGCGGTCTATGCGTATTCGAAGCGACTCTTCAACCAGAAGGCGGCAGTGTGGGGAGCATTGGCTTTCGTGGTCGCTGGTCCGACGGCTTACTTGGGCAACTATGCGACCTTCGACGCCTTGGCTCTAACCTGCATGGCGGTCGCTCTTGCGTTGGGAGTCCGCGCATCTCAGACCGCGAACTACTGGCTGGCGCCGGTCGTTGGCAGTCTTCTCGCCCTGGGCGTCATGTCCAAGTACGCGACGGCGTTGTTCGTGCCGTTCGTGCTGCTCCTGCTGCTGGCCGTGCCGGCTCGGCGAAGGTCCGCTCGGCTGGTGGGCTTGATCTCGGGTTCGGTAACGGCCGGGATCTTGGCCGGGGTGGGTTTGACGGTGGGTCGGCCTGAGCTCGAGGGCTTGAAAAAGACAACGACGTCGCGTGAGGTCATCACTTATCAAACGTTTAGCCAGATCGTCCACAGTGCTTGGCTGGACGCGGGTGTGTTTATTGTGGCGGGTCTGCTGGGAGCGGTGTACGTCGGACTTCGGCTTCACCGCGCTCGGACTGCACTTTTATTGTTCATTGCGGGTATCGCGCCCATCCTCAACCAGGCACGTATCCACGAGGGCGTCAGCTTGGACAAGCACATCGGGTTTGGGCTCGTATTCATAGCTCCGCTGTGCGGTGTGCTGATCTCGGCGTCGTACCGCCGGATGTGGGTCAAGGTTGGTGCACTGGTAGTGCTGGTGTGTCTGGTGTTGTCGGGCCTGCAGGCCAGCCGCAGGATGTTCTCGCAGTGGTCGAACAGTTCAGAGATGACCGCCCTGCTCGGGTACTCGCTCCGGGCGGATCCCTACATCCACATTTTGGGGGACGCGATTGAGCCTCAGCGCTATGCCTACGACGACCAGACCAAGCTGTGGCAGTGGTCTAGTACCGACTCGGTGTACTACAACGGTTTGACCGGTCAGGCGGCCGCGACCGCCGGCCTTCAGGACCACTACTGGCAGTACGTGTACTTCAACAGCAGCACGAAGATTAGCAGCGCTATGATGCCTCGGATGATTGCGTTTGGGTACAAGTTGACCAACACGGTTACGCTGCATAACTCCAAGTACGGTAATGAGGTCTACTACGTGTACCAAAACTACGAGCCGCGTGGAGCGGCATTGAAGAACTGACCGTGCCTTCAAATCGACTTGCTCAAACTCATCCTGACCGGGACCGTGTCGGTCGCCGTCGATTCCTCGGTGGTGCCGCATTCGCTGCAGGTTTGTTTCTGCTCGCCGGGTCTAAGGCAGATTCCCAAGGACGAAGCCTGAGCGAGCTGGTCACCAGGTGCCGGTTCGGCGCCTACGCGAGCAATACTCCCTACCCAGAGCAGCCATTGTTTGACCTGGAGAGGGCGGTCGGTCACAAGCTGCCCATTTCTTCTTGGTTTATCTCCTGGGGCAGCTCGTGGGCGACAGAGGCGGCCAGTGTCTTGCAAGAGAAGGGCGGGTATGACATCCTGTGCTGCTGGGAAGCGCACGGGGTCAAGTTCAGCGAGATCCTTTCCGGAGCGAAGGACGACGTGATCAAGTCGTTTGTTCAGAGCGCCTCTACGTACACCGGTGGAACGGTCTATCTCCGGTTGTTCCATGAGTACAACGGGAGTTGGTATGACTGGACGGACCTGTCCGGGCGCGGGTACTGCAGTTCTGCGACTCAGTGGAAGCAGGCCTATCAGCACGTGGTGACCGTAGCGCGCACCGTCAGCACGAAGGTCAAGTTCATGTTTTGCGCCACCGCGCCTCTCACCAAGGCGGACTTCGATAACTACTATCCTGGCGACTCTTTCTGCGATATTGTCGGAACCGACAGCTACGGCGGTTCCGGGTTTAGCGGAACGGCCAACGTTGACGACGGGTTCGAGTCCACCTATACCGTGATTGCTGCTGGATCAACTCGCCCGGTCTGGGTTGGAGAGACCGGCTACCGCGGATCTGACGCTGAGGCGGCGAAGTACGCGGCCTCGTGGTACTCGAGCCGGAAATATCCTCGTCTTGTCGCGGTGGCGTGGTTCGAGAATAAAGACTTACCGTTTGGGCCTCTGCAGACGGCAGTTCATAAGGCGCAGTTGGGGCGCATACCGGCGCTGCCAGCGCCAGCGCCAACGCAGTGACCTTGGCCGGCGTAGATGGTGTTTTGTGTTCAAGTCAGGCGTGGTGTACCGGCTGCGGAGATCGGTTGATGTTGAAGCCGAGACCGTCCATAGAGATTGAGGTCGCATGAAACGCAATCGCGTAGCTCTCGTAGCTGTCCTGCTCGCCGTGTGGAGTTGCGTTTCGATTACGTCGACTCAGGTGGCAAGTGCGGCCGGGTGCGCTGCGACGAGTTACTCGTCCCAGTACTGGAACAACAAGACGTTAACCGGCACGCCAGTCCTCACTGGGTGTGAGACGACCACACCTAGTCACACGTGGTCAGGGTCACCGGCGGCCGGTGTCAATGCGGACAACTTTTCGATCCGTTGGACATCCACGCAGACCTTCACGGCCCAGAACTACACCTTTACTGCCACTGGTGACGATGGCGTACGGGTGTTCGTGGACGGAGCTAAGGTCCTCGACGGGTGGAAGGATCAGGGAGCTACTAAGTACACCTCGACGGTGGCCCTCACTGCTGGGTCTCACACGCTCGTGTACGAGTTCTACGACAGCACCTATGACGCGGTAGCTCAGTTCTCATACGTAGGAGCGGGCGGCACGCCAACTCCTACCCCCACTCCCACACCAACTCCCACCACCACAGCGCCTCCGGCTTCCTGCCCAGCAGCGCAGTACTCAGCCCAGTTCTGGAACAACGTAACTCTCACTGGCACCCCGGTACTGACCCGTTGTGACGCCACAACTCCGAACTACGCTTGGGGCGCCGGCTCGCCGGGCACGGGTGTGAATGTGGACGGGTTCTCGGCCAGGTGGACAACGACACAGACCTTGCAGTCATCCGGCTACACATTCACCGCCACCGGTGACGACGGTGTCCGCGTGTTTCTGGACGGAGTCAAGATCCTGGACGGCTGGAAGGATCAGGGCGCAACCACGTACACGGCGGTAGTGACGCCAACGGCGGGTGCTCACTCGATTGTCTATGAGTACTACGACAGTACCTATGACGCCACAGCCAAGTTCTCGTATGCAATGAACGCGGCACCCACGACTACGCCTAAACCCACTGCTACGCCAACCCCGACGCCGACAGCTACATCAACGGCTCCAACTCCACCCACTGGCTCGAATCTGATCGCTGACGCAAACCTCTCGCAGGGCAGCGGGACTCCCACGTGTTGGCAGGACGGGTCTTGGGGAACTGCCACCAAGACGGCCGCGTTGAGCACGGATGTACCCGCGGGCTCAGTGGCTGGCACACGGTCTTGGAAGATCGCAGTGACTAGTTGGACGAGCGGCGACACGAAGCTGTTGCCGTCTGACGCGGCCGCCTGTTTGAACTCGGTTGACCCAGCCAAGACGTACTCCCTGAGTGTGGCGTACAAGAACACCTCAGCTGCCGGCTTCATACCGGTTTTTGCCTCGTCCGGGTCCGGCTGGAACTTCTTTGCCACGGTGTCAAACCTCCCCGCCGCGGCTGCCTGGTCCACGGCCACCGCGGACCTCCCGGCGTTGCCCGCAGGCACGAAATCTCTTGCCTTCGGCGTGGCTCAGGGTGGTGTGGGCACGCTGCTCAGTACGAACTACTCGTTGACGGTCAAGGCAGCTACCCCGACACCTCCGCCCTCGTCCCTCGCGTCGACGGGTAAGTGGGAAGTCAGCTCGGTCAACAGCCCCGTTCGCAACATGCACACGACGCTGCTCAAGGACGGTCGCGTGCTGATGATGGCGGGCTCGGGCAACGACGCCAACAACTTTGCTGCCGGTACCTTCAAGACTTCCGTGTGGAACCCAAGCAACAACACCTTCAAGGACATCCCGACCCCGTACGACATGTTCTGTTCAGGCCATGTCTTGCTTCCCAACGGCCAGGTTCTGATCCTCGGCGGGACTATCGGTTTCTCCGGTTACAACTCAGCGGCATACGAGGGAGCCAAGACGGCGTACGTCTTCAATCCCGCGACAAATGCCTTTACGAAGTTGAATGATCCGCAGGAGGGGCACTGGTACCCAACCCTTACCCGTTTGGCTAATGGCAATGTTCTTGGTATCGGCGGCTCGGACGAGCAGGCCAACTACGCCACAGACGTGGAAATGTTCAACTTCCAGACCATGTCGTGGCAGACGTACGGCCAGGTGCCGCAGACGAACTACTACTGGGGTCAGTACCCTTCATTGTTCCTTCTGGCCAACGGAAAGTTGTTCTATACGGGTGCACACACGTTCGGTGATCAGGTTGGTTCGACGGGTTCGGCGATCTACGACTGGCAGAGCGCCCTCATCGGTGCCGTCCCTGGCCTGCCAGACAAGGACCTCAGAGACCATGCCGGATCGGTGCTTTTGCCGCCGGCCCAGAATCAGACCTTCTTGATTGCCGGCGGTGGCCACATAGATGCCGGTTCAGCACCCACGAACAGTGCGGCTGTGATCAACATGAATGCCGCCAACCCGTCCTGGACTCAGATAGCTGATATGCCCGGTGGTGGCAAGCAGTACGTCAATCTGACTACGCTCTTCGACCGCACGGTGTTAGAAGCCAATGGCGCGACCGGTACCAGGACCGGCAATGTGTTTACTGCGTCGATCTTCAATCCTGTTGGGAACAGTTGGGCCCAGAACATACCGGCAGATCCGGTGGGTCGTAACTATCACTCCACGTCGATCTTGATGCCTGACGGCACCGTCACGGTCATGGGCTCGAACCCTGCTGACGGGAGTTGGGAGTATCGAATAAGTACGTACTACCCGCCGTATCTGTATAAGGACACCACAAGACCAACGCAGAGCGGAGTGCCATCTAGCTCCACGTGGGGCGGCTCGTTCGACTTCACGACCTCGGTCCAGAGTGGGCTCAAGATTAGTAGTGCTTCGCTGACTGCTCTTGGGTCAAATACCCACCAGATGGACGTGAATTCACGGCTCGTGGATCTGCCGATAACTGGCTCAGGCAACACGTGGCACGCTTCGGTTCCGGCAAACGCAAACCTCTTGCCGGCTGGCGTTTACATGCTGACCGTGTTGGACAGTAACGGCGTGCCTTCGGTTGCTTCGATGATCACAATTCAGTAGGGGATCAAGTGCTCAAGCGTGTAGTGGTGGGGTTGTCCGTGGGGTCTGCGTTACTGGCGACGGGGTGCTCTTCGCACGGCTCTCCGAGCGTTAAAGGGACATCGACCTCCGGGCAGTCATTGAGGTCGGCAGCTATGGGCTCCGGGGGACCAGCGACTCACCCGACTGTGACTGCTCGGGTTGCTACCGTGGCTCCGGATGCCAAGGGTGTGAATCAAGGCACCAAGAAACAAGCAACAAAGATCAAAATGGTCAGGCCTCCGGCTCAGTCGGGAGCGCAGGTGCCGCCAACTGCGGGCTGCACGGCGGGGTACGGGCGCGGCGTGGTGTGTCTGCCGATCACGCCTCCGAGCGCGGGGGAGATGGGCATGACGGTTAAGGAGATGCCCTGGACGTGCTCGGAGGTTCGTCTGTATTTCCCACAGGGGGTGGTGCTGACCAAGAAGGGGGTCGATCCAGCGAGGTTGGACGGCAACAAGG
Source organism: uncultured Jatrophihabitantaceae bacterium (assembly GCA_964252015.1). Lineage (GTDB taxonomy): Bacteria > Actinomycetota > Actinomycetes > Mycobacteriales > Jatrophihabitantaceae > CAXSBR01. The sequence goes on from CAXULW010000017.1 coordinate 26,414, forward strand.
ACGGCATCGCCTGTGGAAAGGGTGACGTTTAGGGCTCGCGGGCCGGGACCGGCGAATCGCCGTTACGGCATGGTGACGGTGGCCGTGGTGGCAGGACCGGTACCGACATCGGTCACAGCGGCCACAGTCAGGTGATACGCCGATGCGGGCTTCAACGCGCTGAACACGAACGACGTGACCGAGGGCAACACGGTGGTGGAGTAGGCCCCTGACCCGTTGGCGTCCGTGCCGTCACGGCTCACCACGTACCCGGTGATGGGGCTGCCGCCGTTTGACGCGGGAGCGCTCCAGTTCAGCGACGCGGAAGTGGCCTGGGTGGGTGGCACCGGCCCTGGCCCCGGCCCCGCCGTACCCGAGGGCAGACCAGCGGGTTGAGTGGCCAGCCCCGCCTTCACCGCCGCGAACGTGGCGCCGCCCCACGTGAAGGCACCCGTCTGGAACATGGCAACGCATTGCAGGCGCGGGAACGTCGAGGCGTAGATGGACTTCACCCAGGACGCTTGTGCCGAGTCGGATTGGTTGTTTCCATACCCGGTCTCGCCCACCCAGATGGGCTTGGTCGGGTCGAGAGTGGTCAGGAAGTTATAACTCGGCTGGAACTTCCCCTGGAACGTCGTGTCCCCACCGTAGTCGGGACCACCGTAGGCGTCAGCACCGATGACGTCGACGTAGCCGCTGCCGGGGTACAGGCTGGCTTCCGTGCACGGGGCGTTCATGCACCAGTACCACTTGACCTTGTTCCCCGGGTCGACCGAACGGCCCACGGTGACGATGTGTTGCCACGCCTGCTTCCACTGGGCGGCCCCGCCGGAGACGGAACTGCCCGACGTGCCGGGCTGCCATGGATACCAGCCGGAACCGTTGGCTTCGTGGAAGAACCGGATGTAAACCGTGCCGTTCGTATAGGCCGCCGCACCCGAAACGAAGTTGCGGATCTGGGTGTCGTACTTGCCCTTGATGATGTCCGCGAACGACGGGGAACCCGAAATGGACCCCTGCCACCATTCCCAGCACATGAGGATGTCGTAGTTGCCCTTGGCCTTCAGCGCCGAAGCGACGTCGCTGGGCCAGCTGGAAAGATAGTTGTAGAAGAACGAGGCCACTGGGACCTTGTGGCCGGCGGAGTTCTCGTCCGACGTGATGCCGGCGACTGAGCCGTTGAAAAGCCCTGTGTAACCCGTGGTGGCGAAAGTCATTGGTTTCTCCTTTATCCGGGAATTACGGTGGCGGTGACGTTCGTGGGTAGTGAAGGCAGCGACGGTGGCGGCGGGGTCGACGGGGGCGGGGTGGTCGGGATCGTGGCCGGCTTCGACGCTGCGACACCGGCGCCCCGCGCGTTTACCGCGGCAACGGTCAGGTTGTAGGTGGATCCTGGAACCAACCCGCTGAACGTGAAGGACCGCGACGAAGCGGCCACCGTCGTCGTGTACGCGCCGTACCCATTGGAATCGACACCGTCACGGGACACGCGGTAGCCGGTGACAGGTGTACCGCCGGTCTGCGCGGGAGGCTGCCACGTGACGGTCGCCGACGTGGCAGCAGTTGAGGTGGCAAGGGAGCGGGGGACACTGGGTCGTGTAGTCGCAGCCTCAGCGGTGCCGGAACGCTCGGTGATAAACGCACCCACGACGCCCACGACGGCGGCTTTCAGGCAGGTACGGCGGGAGAGCATAGCGGTAGGCAGTAGCTCCATGTCAGGCTCCTTTGGGGGGGTGGATCCGGCGCGACGCCGCAGTCGGAATCGGGTAATTCCTCGACCTCGGTGGTCGAGTGGTCGGTCGCTTTCGGTCTGCGTGACGAGCTGGTCGGTGATCGAGTCGTGACCTTGGGGGGTAGGTCATTGCGTGCTCCTCAGGGCGTGAGGGGATACCGGGCCAGCGGATACCGGACCGGGCGGAGGTGCGCAGGGACTAGCTTGGAACGTTGCCCCGGATAGACGGGAAGCCGCATATCCTGCAGACTTCTAAGGTCTTGGGGTGTCAGCACATTTCTCAGTGCGGCTACATTCGAGTATCCGCCGCAGCTTTTCACGACGGAAAGCGAGATGCGGTTTACCATGACTTAGCGCATGCGGCCGCACCGGAAAGGGAGGACTAAAAGGTTTGGAAGGCGGTGGACCGCCGCCGCCTCGTCAACTTTCGCACGCGGCACGTCTTGATCGGAAATCCAGCTTGGGGAACGGAGGCACTATGCGTCACACGTTTCTCGTTTCGATATTGCTGCCCGGGGATCAGCCTCTTGTCTCCCCGTCCGACCGAACTCTAGGCGGTTCTGGTAGCGGCGCAACTCAAAGCGATATCAAAAATTCACTTAGCCGAGATCTTAATACCCGCCCATAACCAACAAACTTCCGACAGTGACCCCCGCGCTCAGCAAACTGGTTGCGGGGTCGCGACCGGGACGAAGGTGAGCAGTGGTCGCGGGCATGGCCGGCGGGGCCGACCCGATCGCCGGCCGATCTGGACCTGCCACGTCACGGTGGGAAGGCCTGGCTGTCCACCGGGGTCCGGGGCTCTCGACGCTGGGCACGTTGCTGCGGGCGTTCGGTTCGGCCGCGTCGGCGCGGTTTCGGCCCGATCATCTCCTCGGGCGGACCGGCGCCCACCATTCCGGCAGTTCGACTCCGTATTCTTTGTACATGGGTGCCAGCGACGTGCGGCATTTACGCAACGTCCTTTAGACAGGAATTCATAGACGTGGCAGTCTCTCGGCGCGAGTTTGGTGCGCTTAGTCTCAGCGCTGTTGCTGCCTCCTTACTGACGGCGTGCTCGTCAGCGGCATCGGTCAAATCGACAACACCGGCGGCGTCCCCGCCCAAGCCGGTTAAGTCAACACCGGCGGCATCACCGCCCAAGCAGGTTAACTCGACACCGGCGGCGTCACCGCCCAAGCTGTTGTGGTCGGATGAGTTCGAACGTCTGGACCTCGTGACCGCGGCCAACCCGAATGGCGCGTGGGCGCCGCGCGAGCCTAATCGTCCCGTCGGACAGGGGTATCCGGATCTGGGGGCGAGCGGGACGAACTGTTGGCTGGCTACGCCCGAGCAGGAGCTGGGAGGTACGGCCTACAACCCGTTCTCGGTGGCGGATTCCGTCCTGTCCATTACGGCCAGGCCCACGCCTGCTTCGGCCCTGGCAGATGCTCGCGGGTGTCCGTGGCTGGGCGGTCTACTCGTCAGTAACACCAACCTCCCTGAGTTCCGCTTCGGCTATGGGTATTACGAGTTCCGGATGCGTTTCCCGGTGACCGGCAAGGGCATGTTCCCGGCGTTGTGGTTCTACGCGGCGCACGGGACGGAGGATGCAAAGGCGGATGCGGAGATAGACCTGGTTGAGGTTTTCGGTGATGCAGACGGTCAGCCGTGGGCTTCATCGCTGCACGCATTGGACAGTGAACGGAGGGGCCCGCAGCAGCAGGCGTTCATTTCCGAGTACGAGGACACCAAGAGCTGGCACACCTACGGCATGGAGTGGACTGAGGAGCGCTTGAACTTCTACCGGGACCGTGTGCTGGTCCGCTCGGTGACCGGAGAGATGCCCGCGTTCTTTGCTGGTACGGAGATGTCTATCCGCATGGATTACTCCATGAATGCCGAGTTCTTCTCCGCCGACCACAAGTCTGACTCGTCCACGCCGTCCGAGTTGACGATGGAAGTGGACTACGTCCGCAAGTACGACAAGGCGTTCTCCTAAACCATCAATCCGAAGAGCGCGGGTTAGCGTCCACAGTGCCGTGATCGGGATCGCCAAGCGGCGAGGGATCACTGCAAAGGCGGTTTGCGGCGACATGCGCATCGAGGATGACGCGAGCGCGGGAAGGACCGGCCGAGTAACCACGCGACGACGGGCCGCCCAACATTCGACCATGACCGGCGTCATCGTTCGACGGCAAGCTTCACGACTTACCGTCGGCGGGGCGAGCCGCTTGCCGTCAGTCGAGCTGGCGCAGGCCCGGCACGACGTCGGCGATGAACTGGGTGAGGAAGTGCTCCTGGTCGTGGCCAGGGCCGTGGAACACCAAGCGGTTCAAGCCGGAGTCGACGTAGGGCTCGATCGCGGCCAGGGCGTCGTCAGGGTTCGAGGCGCGCGGTTGTAGGAGAGCTTGATCTCGATCATCCGGTCGATGGCGTCCTTGGGCCGCCCCGCCGCTTCCAGGCCTCGGGCGACAGTGGGCAGCAGTTTCTCGGTGTAGAGGCCCATGCCTGTGCCGCTGGTGCAGATGAACCGGTCGGCCGAACGGCCCCCGTAGCGAGCGACGACAGGACCACCGGCAGCGCCATAGGTCGGGACGGGCTGGTCTTCGGTGCCCAGACCAGCCTGTGGCCGGCCAGCTGCCGTTGAGTTGCTCCATCCAAGATCAATTAGACACGGGCCAGCGAAGTGCGTAGCTTGTGGATCGATCAAGTGCCGACAGCACCGGATCACTTAATGGATGACGCTTGTGTCGGGGGGTTCAAGCTGATGGATCATGGAATTTTGGCGCGCCGAATCAGGTCGGGCGTGACCCTAGGCTGTTCGATGTCCCGGCTGTTTTGACATACGGAACAGCCGCTTGGGCGAAGTTGGAGCGTTCAACATCCTCGGCTTCGGCTTAGCAACGGCGCATTGCCTGCTGATGGTGACTCATCTCACAATTCGGTGGCTTCCTGATCGTCTTAACCGGTCGGCGGTGTAATCCTGATGGTGCGGCTGGGCGCGAGGATCGGTGCGCACACAGCTTAGCTGTCGGAGCAGCGCCGCGGCCGGCGTCGGCCTCACTTAACGCCCGATCGCACAATCGCGAGGGCCGTGGATAAGGCCAGGCCCGATAGGGGCGACCTCTCTTGGCTGGTCATTACCGGGGTTGGCTGGTCGGCTAACCCGACTCAAACCTACTTAATCAGTTCGCTGAGACTGAGTGTTAAAGCGCGTTAGGCCGCGTGCCTAACGGCACGAACCATGGGGGAAATGTCTTGAACCGAAATGTACTTGCAATCGGAGCACATCCAGATGATATCGAACTGGGTTGCGGTGGCACGTTGGCCAAACACAGCCAGTCCGGTGATCGCGTGACCATGCTGGTCATAACCCAAGGCGAAGTGGGGCCTGGTCGGACTATGGACCGCATCTTTGAGCAGGAGCGCGCCTGCAAGGTCCTAGGCGTTGATGACCTGGTCTGGGGCGAGCTCCCGGATTGCCGTGTCTCACTCCACGAGTTGGCATTGGTTCACCTCATCGAGCAGGTGATCGGTAGTTCCGGCGCGGAGCTAATTTACACCCACTCTATCTCAGATAGTCACCAGGACCACCGGACGGTTGCGGTGAACACACTCGGAGCGGCACGTAAGTGCTCCAATATCCTCAGTTACGATGCGCCATCCTCACTGCAGTTTCAGCCCTCCCTATATGTCGATATCTCAGACACGGTCGAGACCAAGGTTGAGGCGCTTCTTTGCCACTCGAGCCAGGTTGAGGCCAGCGAAATGGTCGACACGTTCAAGGTGCGCAATTCTGCCGGTTACCGCGGGCACGAAGCGCGTGTCCGTGCCGCCGAGGCGTTCCAGGCCGCACGCTATGTGATGCCGGTATGACGCGCAGTGTCGACGTCCTGGTGATCGGTGCCGGGCCGACCGGGCTTGGGGCTGCATACCAGTTGCATGGAACCGACGTCGATTGGCTCTTGGTGGAATCCTCCTCAGGGCCGGGCGGGCTAGCCAAGTCGGTTAGAGATCGGCACGGATTCAACTGGGATTTAGGTGGCCACGTCCTGCATAGCCATTTTCAGACCTTCGACAACGCCATCGCCGACTCCGGCGTGCGATTGCTTGCCCCTGTACGCAACGGTTGGGTTCTGACCCATGGCGAATGGATTAAAACCCCCATCCAGCACAACGTCGAGAGCTTGCCAGAGGACCTTCGTATCGACGCGCCAGCCGCCAACTTGGCGGAATATTACCTCAACCATTTCGGCTCTGCGCTTTACAACGAGTTCTTTAAGCCGTTCACCGAGAAGATGTGGGCCACACCTTTATCGATGGTTGACCACACCTGGACGTCACACCGCAGCGGGTCGTCGCAACGAAACGTCCCCTCATTAAAGGCGGCGAGCAGTGGTGAGTCTTTGCCTCAGGCCACCGTGACCTTTCCATACCCCGAGGGTGGAACCGGACGGCTCTGGGCTGGTATCGCCCAAGGCCTGGACCCGAGCCGCCTGTACTACGGAGTAAAGGTTGAATCGTTCGACCTAACTGGCCACGTTGCCCACCTCAGCAACGGCGAGGACATCGTCTACGACCAGTGCGTGTCCAGTGCCCCGTTACCATTTCTCGCGCAATCCGATGCGAACCTTCAACGGATCACCGCGCCTTCGGAGCTGTTGAGCTCCCAGGCGCTGCTGATCGGACTCGGATACGATGGTTCGCCGCCGCCGAGCATCGCCGACATGTCGTGGATTTACTCGCCGGATCCCGGGGTTGCATGGCATCGGGCGACGATGCTGGCGAACTATGATCCAGCGAACGCCGGACCGGGAAGGTGGTCGGTTCTTTTTGAGGTCGGACGAAGCGCGTTCCGGCCGGTCGACGAGGCCGAAGCGATACTCAGCTGTCGGCGCTCGCTAAAGGAGTTGGGCGCGTCTGAGTCCGATCTTGTGAGCGTATGGACGAGCGCCTTGCCCATGGGGTACCCGGTACCCACCGTAGGACGCGACGAAAAATTACGCGCTATGGACGCTCAGCTCGTGGCCAACGGAATGCGGTCCCGCGGGAGATTCGGGGGATGGCGTTACGAGTCCTGCAACCAGGATTACTCATTCATGCAGGGCGTGGAGGCAGTCAACGCCGCGCTGAAGGGCACCCCAGAGGACGTCTATTGGCACCCGGAGCGCTTCTGATGCGGCATGGACCTAGGGCGGGCTGGACGGCTGCCCATAAACGACCGCCGCAGACACGACGTTGGTGTGTCGCAGATTCAACCGACGCATGCCGCAACCTGACAGGCATGCATGATCACTCAACAGCGATGCTCGTCGGTGCCCGGTGACATCCCTGACGGTTATCGTGCCGACCTTCGAAGAGAGCGGCAACATCTCGGAGCTAATTCGTCGACTAGGCGTGGCCTTCGACGGTGTGAACGCTCGGGTTCTGTTCGTGGATGACTCTCCCGAGGACGACGCAACCCCAGCTGTCGTGCAGTCGGAGGCTAAGACTGCCCGTCTGCCTGTGTCGCTCCTGCATCGCACTGACCCAGTCGGAGGGCTGAGTGGTGCTGTTGTGGCCGGCATCCACGCCGCTGACACTGAGTGGTGCTTGATAATGGACGGTGACTTACAGCACCCACCTGAGCTAGGGCCGGCCCTGTACGCCCGTGGTCTGCAGGAGGACGCTGACGTTGTGGTCGCCAGCCGGTACTGCGGTGGTGGGGACGCCCGTGGCCTGGCCAACGGATTTCGGCATGCGGTGTCCAGCGCTAGCACGCTCTTGACTCGGTCGATGTTCCCTCGGCGGCTTCGTAACTGTACCGACCCGATGACGGGGTTCTTCGCCTTCCGCAGGTCTGCGGTGGCGGTCCAGAACCTACGGCCCTCTGGATTCAAGATCTTGCTGGAGATCCTGGCTCGCCAAGATCTCCGCGTGGTTGAAGAGCCCTTTGTGTTCGGCGAGCGTTTCTCCGGTGAGTCAAAGGCTTCCCTGCGCCAGGGAAAAAACTTTTTGCAGCAACTCGTTCACCTCCGGTTTGGCCGTGGATCCCGCTTTGCGTTTATCGGCGCCTTGGGCACAGCGCTCAACCTCAGTGCGATGTATGCCTTAATGGTCAGTGGTGTGCACTACATCGTAGCTGCGGTGGTCGCTGCAGAACTGTCTATCTTGTTCAACTTCTTGTTGCAGGAACGCTGGGTGTTCTCGGATCTTCGCATCGGTGACTGGCGTTCCCGCTTTGCGCTCTCGGCCGGCTACGACAACCTCGAGACGGTTGCCCGCCTGCCACTTCTGGTTCTACTGGTTCACGTACTGCACGGCCGCAGTGAGACCGCGCAAGCTCTGACTCTGGCCGCAACGTTTACGGTGCGGTTTGTTTTCAAAGCCCGCGTTGTTTACCGAATCAATCGTCTAGCTGCGGGCGAACCGGCACTGAGTGAGGGGTTGCCGAAGGCTGCTTGATCATTTTCACACAGCTGCTCGCAACGTAGTAGCAGCCGGACGAGCGACCACTGATTAGTCAGCAGTATGCGTTGCGAGAGTTTGTTGGGTGCTAGTTGCCGCCTGGTCTTGATACAAACGCCCGGTGGCAGTCCATGTAGGGCCCACGGTTCCTCACAGTCTTCCCAAGGTTGTTCAACGGCAGTGTGATGGCGCTAGGAGTCGCAGAATGATGCCCAGGGGCCCGGTCCTAAGACGAACGTCACTGAATCGCCGTCCTCTGCTGCCCTGGGTACCAGCCCGCCTTCGGACATTCCCATTGTGCTAAAGCTGCACGATTCGCGTCAGCTCTGAGTATGTCATGGCCCTTAATTGTTCTGAGCGGCGCGCAAGTTGGTTTCTGGTTCCGCCAAGACGTATTATCAGGTGTGCAGATAACCCGGCGGCAGGCACTAGCTGCTGCCGCCTCATGTTCGGTGTTGGCTGCCTGCGGCCGGCCCGGTCCGAAGTTGATGTGGTCGGACGAGTTCAAGTCGTTGGATCTCGTGTCCCTGGCCAACCCGAATGGGTTGTGGCGCCCGAGTGATGTGTGGCAACCTATGAACCAGGGGTATGCAGACTTCGGCACGGGCGGGCACTCCACGTGGTTAGCTAACCCGGCCCAGGAATTAGGCGGTCACGCCTACAACCCGTTCTCGGTAAAGGACTCTGTGCTGTCTATTACAGCTAGGCGAACACCCCAACCGGCGCTCACTGATGCGGGTAACTGTCCCTGGCTGGGTGGAATGCTGATCAGTAACACAAACCGCGGCGACATGATCTTTGGATACGGCTACTATGAATTTCGGGTGCGTTTTGCGGTGCGCGGCAAGGGTATGTTTCCGGCACTGTGGTTGTATGCAGCCCATAACCTGAACGGCAGCAAGGGTCAAGCGGAGTTGGACGTGCTCGAAGTATTTGGTGGTGTCAACGGCCCCTGGATCGCCTCGCTGCATAAAACGAGTTCGTCAGGCCAGCGGGTTTTTAGCAGGGTAGTAGACCTTGGGGGCTGGCACACGTACGGTGTGGCCTGGTCAGCGAGTCGTGTGGACCTTTACTTCGATCGTCGTCTGGTTGCGTCGGCTACCGGGCCATATGTCTCATACTTGGAAGGGTCGCAGATGTCTATCCGCATGAACCTCTCGATGGACGCGACCTTTTTTGCAGACACTGGCACCCTTTCAGATGCGTCTACCCCGTCGCCGCTCGTCATGGAGGTGGACTATGTGCGGAAGTACGACCGCCCATTTTAGGGCGTGTCGACATGATAGTCACGTTCGGCCATTTGTACCCGGCGGGGAGGGGACATCAGCCAACAGCTTGCACTTTATCTAGTCGTTTTGCCACAACATTGATGATAAAGACGTAGTGGTTGTAGGAGTTTGTGACTAACGGGGGGGCCCATCATGTCAGTTTTTGTAATGTCTGCTGTCGAGGATTGCAATAATGCCCGCGCCTGACAGGTACCGTGCCCGTGAGGCGGCAGCGGCAGCACGTCGTCGTGCGCACGAAGTCCAGAGGCGTCGGCAGTTGGCCCGTATCGCACAACCGCCACCCGACCACCACGCTAACTCTGATCCCGGCCCGGACGGTTCGCCCTTTACTTGGCTGCAGCCGCCCTCGGACGAGGTCGTGCACCAGTGGTTGGCGAAGGGCCAGCACCGTTGGCTCTTTGTATTACAGGTGCTGGCCTATGCCGGTGTTGCGTACAGCCTCTATGGGCTGGCTCGTAACTCCTATTGGACGTCGCCGCTCCTGGGGCCCTTGGCGGTGTTAATCGTGGAGCAGCTGCTTTCCCTCCGTACCTCGACCCACAAGCGGCGGGTTACCCTTCCCGACCACCTGTTTCTGGTTGAGACTTGGGCCCCCTCTCGGTTTCCCTCGGTGGACGTGTTTCTCACTGTTTGCGGTGAGGATCCCAGCTTGGTGAACAACACCCTTAGCCACGTGGTCAAGCTGGCTTACCCCGGGGAAATGCGAGTCCATGTCCTGGACGACGGTGCATCCCCGGTAGTCGAGGGCCTCGCTAGTCGTTACGGGGTCCGCTACCTTGCTCGCCCAGGTAGCGACTTCAAGAAGGCGGGCAACCTGCAGTATGCGCTTGAACGCACCGAGGGTGACATCGTCTTGATCCTTGATGCGGACTACGCAGTGCGCTCGGACTTTCTCATGCAGACCGTCCCGTACATGGACGAGCCGTCGGTCGGGATTGTCCAGACGCCCCAGTATCAGCTTACCGAGAAGCGCATGAAGTGGCTCGAGAGGTGTGCGGGGGCGACCCAGGAAATGTTCTACCGGTTCATCCAGCCCAGCCGCTCCGCGGTGGGCGCCACGATTTGCTGTGGCGGTTCGGCGCTCTACCGACGTAAAGCGTTGGATGCCATCGGGGGATTCCCGCTCATCGGTACCTCGGAAGATATTTACACCGGGTTAGAGATGGCGCAGCTTGGGTTTGTTAACCAGTACGTGCCGGTGTTGGCATCTACCTGCGCCAGTCCGGATGAATTGGACTCCTTCATCAGTCAGCAGTACCGGTGGTGTGAGGGGTCCCTGACTCTGGTCACCTCGTCGCGTTTTCATGCCAATCGCACCATGTCCTTGGGGCAGCGGTTGTGCTACTGGTCTGGCTTCTTGTACTACCTCTCCACGGCAATTATGTCTTTGCTGGCCCCGGTGGGTGTCCTGATCATGCTGCTGCTTTACCCCGACCGGGTGCGAGCGTTCAACGTGTACCCGCTGATTCCCGCAACGTTAATCTGGCTCGTGATCTACCCGTTCATAGCTACCGGGCGATGGCGCACGGAGGTCCTCCGGGTGCAGGTCATCTACGGTTTTGCTCACTTGTTTTGCATCTACGATCAACTGCGGGACAAGATGTCCGAGTGGGTTCCTACGAATGCCAAGGTCAAGGCTCCCTTGGGTCAGTGGGTCCGCTACTTCATGTTGGCCTACATCGGGATAACCCAGCCAGCCATAGCTGTGGGGATCGTACTTGGCCTCTGGCATTACGGTGTGGGGAACTACTGGCTGATAACCGCGCTGTCCCTGTTGAACTTCTACATTTTTGTTCCCGTGTGGTGGTTGGCTTACAAAACAACGCGGAGGGCTGCCCGTGCCCGTAGGACCAGCCAAGCGCCGCCCGCCGATGACTCTTTGAGTGCACTGACTGTGGCTGTTTAACGGCCCTCGCGGTCGGCGCTCGGAGTAGTCGTGATGGCTACGGTCCCGTGAGGACGAACCATGCTTCCTCATTGCTCCGGCAGGGCTGGGTCGCCGTTGAACGGATGGGTTGCATACAGGAATCGTAAATACAGCGAGGGGGGTACACATGCAAGTTCCAGTTCTGCGCAACGACCGGCTTATGCGCATCGCTTCAGACAGTGGCAACGTGGCTAGTCATAGGTGTTCTGACCGAACCCAGCGCGGTCGAGAGTTGGGCCGGTGACCACGGTTGCGGTTGGCCCGCCTGCGGTTTGGAAGTTGGCGGTGGTGTCGTTCTTGCCGACCTCCGTCAAGGACCGAGCTCTCGCACGATGGGTCCAGCACTTACCCATAGCAGTGTTATTGCTGTTGCAGGCTTCGTTCACCCTGCGGTTGAGTGACACGCCTTTCGAAGACGAGGCGCTGTATATCGGTGCGGGGCATGACTACTGGAGCCACTGGCTACACGGCACGCCAGTTCCTGTGTACGGTACGTACTTCTCGGGGGCCCCTTTGGCCTACCCGGTTCTTGCCGGGGCCTTGGACTCCATTGGTGGGTTGCAGCTAGTGAGGGCCTTTAGCTTGTTCTGCATGCTGTTGGTGACGCTTTGCCTGCGGTCGGTCACCCGCTACTGGTGGGGAGAGCGGGTGGCTCTCCTCTCGGTGGCTGTATTTGTGGTTACCGGTCAGGTGATGTTTCTGGGGGCATTTGCGACATTCGATGCTAGCTGCCTGCTGTGTATAGCAGTGGCGTTGTGGGCTCTGGTGTCCCGTCGAGGCGTCACTTCGGCCGTTCTGGCTGGTCTTGCTTTGGCTTCCGCAGTGGTATTGAAGTATACTGGGGCAGTGTTTGCGCCCGTCGTTCTCGGCGCCGCCCTATTTACGCCCTATAACGTGTCGATGTATCGCAGTTACAAGAGGCAGTTTGCGCGGGTCTTGTTGGCCGGGGCTGTGTCGGTGGCGTTGCTGGTCACGGGGTATTTAAAATTTGGCAGCGGAATCAAGGCTGGGATTGAGTTCACCACGTCGAATCGTAAGGCTCTTGATCACGTCTCAGTGGGTCGGCTCCTACACTTTGTTCAGCTGGACCTCGGTTTGCAAATTATCCTGGCTTTGGTCGGGATCTTCGTTTTGATGGTTCAGGTTTCTGCTCGGCGTAACGTGTTGTTGGTCATGTGTTTGTTGGCAGGCGCATCCGCCCTGCCTGCTTCGCAGATGCGGATCGGTGAGTTCGTGTCCTTTGAAAAGCACATGGCTTACTCGGCCCTCTTCATTGCTCCCCTAGCTGGTCAGGGTTTGGTTTTACTTACTCGCAAGCGGACTACCAGTGTGCTTGTTCTGGTAGCGGTGTGCTTGGTCGGCATTACCGGGCTCGTGCGGTCCGACCTGCAGTACCAGTGGGCTCCCGTCGATCATGCGGTTCATGTGGTGGAGCAAGACCCGATACCCGGTCGTTACCTGTCTAACTCAGCCCTGCCGTTGAGTTACTACACCCGCCAGAAATACCCAAACATCGTGTGGCAGGACCACTACGGACTGTTTGCTTCCCCGGTCTCCGAGTGGCAGGCAGTCTTGAAGGAGCGGACATTTGAGGGGTTTGTGATTAGGACTGGTTCAACGGGTAACCCAGTGGAGGATAACCGGACTAGTTATTTTGTGTCACTCCTGCAGAAGTCTCCCAACTACAAGCTTGTAGTGCAGCCCTTCGCCGTTCGTAAATATTCTCCTTACAATTGGCTGATTTACCGTGCTGTGCCTAAGTGATGGCTCACCGTGAGGCTCCCCGGTACTCGCACGGTCTCGCGCCGTGCGCTGTTCGCCCGCATTCGTAGGTTACGTATGCCTGTCGGTTCCTAGAACTCTTTGCGCTCCTTATCTAGCCAGTCCTCCTCGGCCTTGGCGGCCGCGTCGTGGCGACGTGAAGATGGTGGTGGGTCGCCCGCGACGCCGGCGCTTCCTTGGTAGTACAGCCCGTTAGTCAGTCTGGTGCTGGGGCCCGACCAGAAGGGTCGTGCACTGTTGCTTCGAGCACGCGGATCAGACTTTCGGTTCCCTGACCGAGGCCCCCGGGCGTCCCGCGTCCAGTTACTGCCAGGCGAGGAGGTCGTCGCCGGATGAACCGGGAACCGGAACAGATCGATGTCGATGACGGCGAGGATTAGATTCAACGAGTCGCGGCGATCGACGTTGCCAAGGCTTCGGGGATGGTGTGCATGCGGGTCCCGCATGCCACCGCGGCGGGGCGACGCGTGACCAAGGTGTGGGAGCTGAAGGCCACCACGACCGCGATCAATGGACCTGGCCGACACGCTGGCCGAGCAGGGCATCGGGCGGGTCGTGGTCGAGACGACGTCGGACTATTGGCGGCCGTTCGTCTACCTGTACCAAGCCCGCGGGCTGGTGGTGTGGCTGGTCAACGCCCATGACGTGAAGAACGTCCCGGGTCGCCCCAAGACCGATAAGCTCGATGCGGTGTGGCGGGCCAAGCTCAACGAGCGCGGCATGCTGCGGCCCAGCTTCGTCCCGCCGGCCGAGATTCGGCAGTTGCGCGACTAACCCGGCTGCGGGTCAACCAGACCGAGGACCGCACCCGGCACAAGCAGCGCGTCGAGAAAGCTGCTTGAGGACAGCTTGATCAAGCTGTCCACTGTCGCCAGCGACATCTTCGGCAAATCCGGACGAGCAATGCTCGACGCGCTGGCCGCCGGCGAACGTGACCCCGAGGTCCACGCCGACCTCGCTTTGGGCAAACTGCGCCCCAAACGGGCGGAACTGAAAGAGGCACTCACCGGGCGCTTCCACGAACACCGCGCCGAACTGATCGACATGCTGCTGGAGGAGGTCGACGCGCTGACGGCCAAGATCGATGCGTTGACCGCTCGCGTGACGCAGCTGATCGATGACATCCCCGCCGCTGCGGCACCTGCAGCCAAGCCAGGCCCGACCGACCCGGCCGCTGCGCCGCTTGCCGCCGTCGCCCGCCTAGATGAGATCAGCGGCATCGGCCTGCTCGGAGCCCAGGCCATCATCGCCGAGGTCGGGCTGAACATGAGCCGTTCCCGACCGCCGGGCACCTGGTCTCCTCGGGCAAGCTCTCGCCGCGCACCATTCAGTCCGGCACACGCAGCCGCGCGGGCAAGACGGGTGAAGGCAACCTCAACCTCAAACGTGTGCTCGTCGACGCTGCGGCGTCGGTGGCCAGGACCGACACGTTCCTGGGCGAGCGTTACCGGCGGCTGGTCAAACGCCGCGGCAAGATAAAATCACTCGTCGCGGTCGCCCGATCGATCCTGGTCATCGTCTGGCACCTGCTCGCCGACCCGACCGTCCGCTTCCATGACCTTGGCGCGGACTTCTACTCCCGCACCATCCACACGAGCGGCGCACCCGCAACCTGGTGCACCAACTCGCAACCCTCGGCTATCACGTGACCCTCCCCCCGGCCGCCTAACAAAACCCGACACCAACCCCGCCACGCGTGGGGCGGTCGATGCCGCACGCGCCCACCAGCCTCGGTATCGGAACCTCCCCCCCAAACCGTGGAGGCGCGGACTATGAGGACATCGACGCGTGGCAATTCCGATGACCCGTCTGCTGACGATGAGCATCAGCGCGTTCGTCGGGCGTGACTGAATCGCTTCGACCGGAAGCAGGGGACTTACGGCTCTTCAAAAGTACAAGGAACCATGGCGCGGGGCCGCGTCGGTGGTGCTCGGCTTAGAAGGCGACCAAAGGCGATGTCGCCGCATCGGCGCGACTGCGAAAAGTGTGAACGTAATCAACGTCCATGTAGAGCGAGCTGGGCGTCGTGCTGTTTGGGTTGGATTGCATCGTGTAGTTCAGACGCATGTCCATCCACGCCCCGTTGAAGTACGCCGCGTGGGTGTCAGCCGCTCCGGTTGGCGTCCCATCCTGGTAGAACCGTAAGGTGGTCGGAGTCCACTCGATTCCGTATGTGTGCCAGCCAGTTGTGTCGGTGGTGGGCCGTCCGGCGTTGACGGCGGACCGCGGAGACTGATTGGCCGAGTTCTTGTACCAAACCGAGGTTGACCAGAAATACCCTGGTCCACCCTGCGGGGTGCCGAAGATTTCCAGCATATCGATTTCGGCGCCCTGCTGGATCTGTGGGTTCCGCGAGGCGCTAGGATACGGTAGAGTGTTGGCGTCGTTGCACCACAAAGCCGGGAACATGCCGACGCCCTGGTTAGGAATTCGCGCCCGATACTCGATGTAGATGCTGTCAGCGTAGGACCCTTGGCCGAACTGGAACTGTGTCTTGGACGTAGTCGCTCCGCCGACCCACAAGGCTGACTGTCCGGTGACGCCCTTGCTGTGGATGTATGTCTGTTCCGATGAAGTCGTCTTGCGGCACGTAATCCGTAAAGCAGAGCCGTTCGTGGCCGTTTTATCGCTAATGATGGTGAATGGCGTCATCGTGCCATTTTCGCCATTGAACGAGTTATAGCTCGATCCGGCCGGGTCTTTCGCACCCGAACCGAAATACGGCAGGTTTTGGTACCAGAGCGCGGTGTCGAAGGTGCTGAAGTCCTCAGCAAAGAGGGGAGTCGCCCCGCCACCAGGCGGCGTGGGCGGCGTGGGCGGCGTGGAGGTCGTGGGAACCGTGGCCGGCATTGACGCTGCGACACCAGCGCCCCGCGCATTGACCGCTGCGACAGACAGGTTGTACGTCCTTCCTGGAACCAACTCGGTGAACGTGAAGGACCGTAACGAGGCGGCCACAGTCGTCGTGTACGCGCCGTATCCAGTGGAATCGACACCGTCTCGGGCTAAGCGGTAGCCGGTGACACGTGTACCGCCGGTCTGCGCGGGAGGTTGCCACGTGACAGTCGCCGACGTGGCAGCGGTTGTTGTACCAAGGTTGCGGGGGACACCGGCGCGGGTAGTCGCAGCGTCAGCGGTAGAAAGGCGGCCAGTCACGAGCGCACCAGCGACGCCGACGACGGCGCCTTTCAGGCAGTTGCGGCGGGTCACCATAGCGGTGGGCAGTAGCTCCATGTCAGGCTCCTTCTGAGTAGTGGAATCCGGCACGGCGCCGCATCGAGGGTTGACGGTTTCCTTGACCTCGGCGGTGTCGGGTCGTTCCTCGGTCTCGTTGACGAACTGGACGGTGAATAATTCTTTGCCTTGGTGAAAGGGTCATGATGTGTTCCTCAGGGTGCGGGAATACCGGGGCCGGCGTATGCCGGACGGGCGAATGTGCGGAGGGCTGATTTGAGGCGCTTGCAGCGGATGATTGAACATTCGACACCGCAGAACGCCTGATTCGGCGTTCATTTCCGTATCGAGTGTCGGCGCGGTTGTCGCCGACCACTGCGAAGAGCTGCGACAAGAAACTGCGTATTAGTTAAGCGTTAGCTCAAAAAGCCCGGCAACTCGACTCGCGGTGGTCTGGGCGGTCGTTCGAGCTTCTTTAGCGTCGGATCGTCGCGTGGTAGGCGCACCGTTAGACCTAGATGGTGTTGACGCAAGAGTGGCTGCGAACCTACATAGCAAGTATCTCGCAGGGCAGGGCCGGTCTTGCGCCCCACCTCTGCGGAGTACCGGATCCTGAAACTGGGTTAAGCCTCGAACCGATACGCAGGTGTTAGCAGGTTCGGCGCTCTCACGGTTGCCTCGCCGCATACAGTTGCCGTGAATCGGGAGAGGCGCGGATGTTACTACCTGGCGCATGCGGCCTGGTGCGCCGCCAGTGAGGTCGAACCAGTTCGGAAGGAGCCTGACCGCCGCCGTGTTCGTTAACGTTCACATGCGGCTAGTTTTATCGGAAAGCCAGCTAGGGCACTGAGGCGCTATGCGTCATGATACTTCTCATTTCGATATCGCTGATGGGGACCAGCCTCTTGTTTCCCCGTCGAAGCAAACTCTAGCCGGACCTCGTCGGCGCGCAACTTAAAGCCATATCAGGACGAACTCAAGTTTGATCGGGGAGTCCTCTCGCTCGCCCATAACGCACAAACTTCCGGAGTGCCTCGGCGGTTCAATGACAAGAGAACTGCCCCTCAGCCGAAGGTTTGAGGCTGCTGTCCCCGCGGCAGGCTATTCGCGCAGATCGACGAGCCGGCGTCAGGTTACCGGCACTGTCGGCCCCGTGCGTTGCGTGAATCGGTCTGGGCGGTTGTCAGCAGACCGTCGGAAGGCTGACTTGAGATCATCACCACGTCCGAGTGACAATCCCGAGCGAAGGCGCCATGGGCTGGCGAAAACGCTGCGATCGAAAGACAGACGTTACGTTTGCCGGCGAAGTTCAAGCCGCGGTAGTAGTCCAGTCCACACCCGGTCGAATTCGTCGGTCTTCGGTGGCGAAGCGGCCGGCTGCTGCCCCCGTCACAACGTTGTTGCAGCGGATCACGTTGTGTGGGCCCACGGCGGTGTTCTGAAGCCAGATGCCTACGCCGGGTGTCAACGCTTGCTGCAGGCTTCGGGCGTCGAACACCGTGACCGACATCGACGTCGCCAGCGCGCTACTCGACGTGGAGGACGGCCACGGCGCCACGGGCGGCCCTGAGGCAGAACCGGCCGAGCCGGGAGCGCCCCCGGGTTCCGGTGACCGTGAACTTCACGAGACCGTGGTCGCGGCATCCCCCCGCTGTGCTTTACCCTGTAGCGCAGATCGTGCCGACCGGCGCTCAGGCTGCTTGTGGCGGGCCGGAACTGATCGCTTTTTCGACGCCCAGGCACTTCCCGTCGAGCACGAACTTCAGTTCGTCGATGGCCGCACTGGTCGTCACCGTGAGCGGCAGCAGGTCACGGCCGGAGACCGTGTCACCGTTACGGGTAACGGTGCGTTGACCGTCGCCGATCCGGCTGCGGTGTTCTTGTGGTGTTTTTCACGGTGAAAGCAACTACACAAAGGCACACGAGGGCTACGCCGATCGCGTCGACGGCCTGGATCGAGCGGCGTGAGCGGTGCATGGCTACCGGACTTCTTTGACTGCCGCGCCGAACGCTCCTGACGCGTCGGCTGTAGTGGAGGGTGGCCCTCCGCCCTGGGGCGTGTCCATGCGTGGACATTCCACACGCAAATGTCGACGGTGACCGGGTGGACCGGCGCCACGGTCAGAATGGGCGGTCGGGGCGGTGGTTGACGTCGAGGCGGAGTAGGGCGTTCTCCACGACCTCGCTCAATGCGGGGTGGATCCAGTACTGGCCGCGGGCGACCTCGTGCACATGCTGCCCGAATGCCATCGCCTGGATCAACGGCTGGATCAAGGTGGAGGCATACGGCCCCATCAGGTGCGCTCCGAGCAGGCAGCCGGTATCCGGATCGGCCAGCACCTTGCAGGCGCCGGTGGTGTCTTCCATGGCCCAGCCGAAGGCGGTGCCACCGAACTCCTGGGTCGCGCTGACGTAATTAACGCCGCGGTCGCGGGCCTGCTGTTCGGTCAGACCGACGCTGGCCAGCTGCGGATCGGTGAACACTGCGGATGGGATGCCCTCATGGTTGGAGCGCTGCAGCTTCTCCGGATGGGCCAGGTTGTGGGCGACGATGCGGGCGTCCTGGTTGGCGACGTGTTTGAGCTGGTCCGGGGAGCTGACGTCGCCCAGGGCCCATACGCCGGTGGCCGTGGTGCGTTGGTATTCGTCCACGCGGACCAGCCCGTTATCGCCGGTCTCGACCCCGGCCGCGGCAAGCCCGAGGCGGTCGGAGTTGGGCACCCGTCCGGTCGCCACCAACAGCGCGTCCGCGGTGACGGTCGTGCCGTCGCTCAGGGTCAGGTCCACACCCGAGCCGGCTGAAGCCGCCGCCGTGACTGTGGTGTTCAGGCGGATGTCCCAGTGCAGGCGAGCCAGCTCGTTGAAGCGCCGGCCGATCTCTTCGTCCAGCCGTCCGAGCAGCTGGGGTCCGCGCACGATCATCGTCACCGTCGTGCCCAGGGCGCTGAAGATATGCGCGAACTCGGCTGCGATATAGCCGCCACCGACGATCACGAGCCGCGACGGTAGGTCGGGCAGGCGCATGATCGTGTCGGAGGTGTGAAACGGCACCCCACTGTCCGCGATTACCGGTGGGACGGTGGCGCGCGAGCCGGTGGCAATGACGACATCGTCAGCGGTGAATTCCGTGCCGGCGGACGGGCCCGTGGTGATGCGCAGGCGGCGCGGGCCGGTGAACTCGACGTGGCCCTCGAACAGGGTGACGGCGGCACTGTCGCGGCGGTAGTTCCGGCCGCCGGCGGAGATGGGATCGATCCGCCCGAAGACCCGGTTGCGGATCGCGGGCCAGTGCACGCCGTTCAACGAGGCGTCCAGCCCATAACGCCCGGCTACACCGACGGTATTGGCCACGTCGGCGGCGTACACGTACATCTTGGTCGGGATGCATCCCACGTTCAGGCAGGTGCCGCCGAAGGTTGATTCCTCGACGATCGCCGTGGTCCGGGCGGACAGCTCGTCGGTCAAAATGGAGTTGCCGGAGCCCGATCCGATGACGACCAGGTCGAAGTGACGCATAACCGCACCGTAACTGTCATCGGCGGTAGGGCCGTGGCGAATGACCCCGGGTGTGGCCATCATCGCCCGGCCTCAGGGCAAGGCCTCCCGGCCGCCGCCAGTGGGTCGGCGGCCGGGCCTGGATCAGCGCGAGGTGTGCTTCGCGGTCCAGGGGCGGTTGAGCTCGTTCAGGCGACGCTGGGCGTTACGGACGTCGGCCCAGACGGCGGCGATGGAGGCGGTGCGGGTGGTGTTGCAGGTCGTTGTGTTCATGCCTTCATCTTCATACGATACGTAGGCAAAATCTACCGCAGAGGCGCCTAAACCCAGGTGAAACCGCTCACATGGCGACGATTGTTCGGCAACTAACGCCGATGACGGCTCACGGGCGTTTCGCGCCGGGGCGCGTCCCGGGGCCGACGGTGTGCCGCTGTGGCGCCCGGCGGCCGGTTGCCCAACCCTGACGGCGATCCTCCGCGGCGCGGCCGACCTCTAAGGTCGAACCCGAGCCGGCTGGGACGGGCCGGGCGAGCGGAGGACAACGTGGCCGGGTCGGCAGTGGACACAGGGTCAGCAGTAAGCACAGGGTCAGCAGGAAGCACAGGGTCAGCAGGAAGCACAGGGTCAGCAGGAAGCACAGGGTCGGCAGTAGACACAGACGCCGTGCAGCGCACCTACGACCTGGACCGCGCCCACGTCTTCCATTCGTGGTTGGCCCAGGCCGCGTTCAAGCCGATGGTGATCACCTCGGCCCAGGGCAGCTACGTGGTGGACGGCGAGGGCAACCGATTGCTGGACTTCTCCAGCCAGCTGGTGAACACCAACATCGGTCACCAGCACCCCAAGGTGGTCGCCGCGATCAAGGCGCAGGCCGACCGGCTCTGCACCGTCGCCCCGCAGCACGCCAACGACCAGCGCAGCGAGGCGGCCCGCCTCATCGCCGACCTGGCCCCGGACGGCATGGACAAGGTGTTCTTCACCAACGCCGGCGCCGAGGCGGTGGAGAACGCGGTGCGGATGGCCCGTCTGCACACCGGGCGGATCAAGGTGCTGTCGACCTACCGCAGCTACCACGGCGGCACCAACACCGCGGTGAACCTGACCGGCGATCCGCGCCGCTGGGCCAACGACTACGGCAGCGCCGGCGCCGTCCACTTCTTCGGCCCGTTCCTCTACCGCTCGCCGTTCCACTCGACCACCGAGGCCGAGGAAAGCGAGCGGGCGCTGGAGCACCTCGAGCAGGTCATCGGGTTCGAGGGTCCGTCGACGATCGCTGCCATCATCCTCGAGTCCATCCCGGGCACGGCCGGCATCATGGTGCCGCCGCCGGGGTACCTGGCCGGGGTGCGGGCACTGTGCGACCGGTACGGCATCGTCCTCATCGCCGACGAGGTCATGGCCGGGTTCGGGCGCACCGGTGCGTGGTTCGCCTTCGAGCACTTCGACGTCGTCCCCGACCTGATCACCTTCGCCAAGGGCGTGAACTCGGGCTATGTCCCGCTCGGCGGCGTGATCATCAACGCGCCGATCGCGGCCACGTTCGACGATCGCGTCTACCCGGGCGGGCTGACCTACTCCGGGCATCCGTTGGCCTGCGCCGCGGCCGTGGCCACGATCAACGCCATGCACGACGAGGGCATCGTCGAGAACGCGGCGGCGATCGGACGTGACGTGCTCGGACCTGGGCTGGCCGAGCTGGCCGCCAAGCACCCGGTGATCGGGGAGGTCCGCGGCCTCGGCGTGTTCTGGGCCCTGGACCTGGTCACCGACCGGGCGACGCGGGAACCGCTCGCGCCCTACGGCGGCACCAGCCCGGCCATGGCCGAGCTCGTGGCCGCGTGCAAGAAGGGCGGCCTGCTGCCGTTCACCAACTATCACCGACTGCACGTCGTCCCGCCCTGCACCGTCTCGGCGGACGAGGCCCGGGAAGGTCTGGCCATCCTGGACGATGCGCTGAGCACTATCGCCGGCCACTACGTAGGCGCGGAGTAGGTGCCGGTGTGAGCGAGCCCGAGATCGACACCAGCGAGATCGATACCACCGCGCACGCCGGGTTCCTCGGGGCGCTCGGCGTCCGGATGGACAGCGTTACCGCCGACCGAGCGATGTTGAGCCTGCCCATCACACCGGCGCTGCACCAGCCCAACGGCATCGTCCACGGCGGGGTCTACTGCACGATCGTCGAGACGCTGGCCAGCCTGGGCGCCGCGGTCTGGCTGGGCGATCGCGGGCACGTCGTCGGGGTGGCCAACCACACCGACTTCCTGCGGGCGACCCGGAACGGCACGCTGTACGCGGTGGGCACGCCCATTCACCGCGGCCGCACGCAGCAACTCTGGTTGGTCGAGATCACCGACGCCGAACCCGGCACCGACGGGGCCCGGTTGATCGCCCGCGGCGAGGTCCGGCTGGCCAACATCGCGTCGACGGACCACCTGGCCGCCGGCGCCTGAGCCGGCCGCCGTTCCAGCCGGCAAGTCCCTCCGGCGTTCGCCGGTGAACCCGCTGATCGATTCGCTGAGGATGCGCGCGGCCCAGGCTGCGCCAATACACTTCGGGCATCGTGACGAGGGAGACCGGAATGCGCCGTACCACCGCTCGCCGCTCGCCGGTGTTCACCGCGCTGGCGGTGTGCTGCCTGCTGGTGCTGGCCGGGTGCAGCACGGTGACCAGCGGCACCGGCTCCCCCCAGCGCGAGCAGCTCGCGCCCAATGCCAGCGCGAACAGCCTGCCGATCAAGGGCGACGGGGGCACCCCGTTCGACCAGCTCGTGCGCAACTCGCTGACCGACGTCGAGCAGTTCTGGGGTGCGGCCTACCCGTCGCTGTCCGGCGGGACGGCTTTGCGGCCATTGGCCGGCGGCGTCTACTCGGTCGAGACGGGCAAACCCAACCTGGACAACGCGTGTATGAAGGCCCAGCCCAAGGCGGCCGACAACAACGCGTTCTACTGCCGCTTGGACGACACGTTCGCCTACGACCGCGTTGGTCTGGTCAAGATCATCGCCGACAAGCTGGGCCAGAACTTCGTGCCTCTGGTGTTTGCCCACGAGTTCGGCCACCTCATCCAGAACCGACTCGACAAGTCCGAGCACGCGTCGATCTATCTGGAAACGCAGGCCGACTGCGCGTCCGGTGCGTTCATGGCCGCGGAATCCGGGGTCGGCACGGTCAAGCTCAAGAACATCCACTTCGGGATCAGTCCTACGAACCTGGATGCGCTCATGGTCGGCATGATCCTGCTGCGTGATTACAGCCCCCACTCGGCCACGGATAACGGGACGCACGGCGACGGTTTCGACCGGATCAGCGCCTTCGCCGACGGCTTCAGCAACGGCGTCAAGTACTGCTACAGCGACGACTGGTACACCCGCAAGTTCACCGAACGCGCGTACGCCAGCGACACGGACTACCAGACCGGCGGTAACGAGACGCTGGCCCAGGTGACGGACGCGTCACCGTCCACCACCACCGGCAGCGGAGGCGGCGGCCTGCAGCCCAGCCTGAACGCGTTCTGGACCCGGGCGTTCAAGACGATCAACAAGACGTTCAAGCCGGTGACGATCAAACAGGCGGACAGCCCGCCCTGCGGGCCGAAGGGGTCCGAGTTCAACTACTGCGCGTCTGACAACACCGTCTACTTCTCCTCGGCTTTCGCCAGTTCGGCCTATTACAGCGTGCCGGTGCTGGTCCAGGATCCGACGACCAAGGTCGTGTCGATCAAGCAGAACTCCGCGGCCGACTACGCCCTGGGCGCGATGTTCGCCTATGGGTGGGGTCTCGCCGTGCGGTCCCAGTTGGGTCTGTCGACGAGCACCGCCGCCGGGCTGCTCGGGGCCAGCTGTTACGTCGGCGCCTACTCCAAGACGATCAACGGAGACGTCAAGGGCTTCGCCCTGTCCCCGCCGGACATGGACGAGGCCACCGTGGCGGTGTTGCGCATCGTCGGTCAGAACACCGCTCTGGGCGATCGCAACACCACGGGTTTCCAGCGGATCAATGCGTTCAAGAAGGGTTACTTCGGCAGCCTCACCGCCTGCTGATCGCCCGCCGGCCCGAACCTGTCACACCTTCGCACTAGGGTCGCGTTCATGTCCGAACTCGCTGCCCTTGACCCGGTGTTCCTGGCCTATCCGCGGGCCCAGCTGGCCGATGCCGCGCTGGGGCGGGCCCGGGAGCTGGGCGTGAGTCACGCCGCGTTCCGCCTGGAACGCACCCGCGTGGGCCAGCTCAGCCTGCGCGACGCCCGCGTCGAGACCACCAGCGACAGCGTGGATCTCGGCCTGGCGGTGCGGGTGATCGTCGACGGCACCTGGGGCTTCGCCGCGTCCGGCGACGTCACCGCCGAGGCGGCCGTGCGGGTGGCCGAGCAGGCCGTCGCCGTCGCCCGGGTGAGCCGTCGCCTGCGCGCCCGCGAGGTGGTGCTGGCCGATGAGCCCGTTCACCCCGACGCGGTCTGGGTCAGCGTGTACGACGTCAACCCGTTCGACGTGGCCGAGGTCGAGCGGATCGCACGGATGACGGAACTGTCCGAGCGGCTGCTGGCCAGCGACGGGGTCGACCACGTGAGCGCGGCCGTCCAGTACGCGCAGGAGAACAAGTACTACGCGGACACCGCGGGCACGACCACCACGCAGCAGCGGGTGCGGATCGAGCCCGAGTTCACCGTCACCAACATCGACCGGGCCCGCGGTGGGTTCGAGACGATGCGCACGGTCGCCCCGCCCACCGCGCGCGGCTGGGAGTACGCCACCGGCACGGGCTGGGACTTCGACGCCGAGGTGGCCCAGCTGCCGGAGCTTCTCTTGGAAAGAACCAAAGCACCAACTGTCGAGGCCGGGCGGTACGACCTGGTCATCCACCCGTCCAACCTCTGGCTGACCATCCACGAGTCGGTCGGGCACGCGACTGAACTCGACCGCGCGCTGGGCTACGAGGCCGCGTACGCCGGCACGTCGTTCGCCACGCCCGAACAGATCGACCGGCTGCAATACGGCAGTGCGGCCATGAACGTGCGCGGTGACCGGGTGACCCCGCACGGGCTGGCCACGGTCGGTTACGACGACGAGGGCGTCGCCGGGCAATCCTTCGACATCGTGAGGGACGGCCGGCTCGTGGGCTACCAGGTCAACCGCGAGATGGCAGCGATGGCCGAGGGCGCGTTCGCCGGCGGCCGGTCCAACGGCTGCGCGTTCGCCGACTCCGCCGGCCACATCCCCCTGCAGCGGATGCCGAACGTCTCGCTGCAACCGGACCCGGACGGGCCGACGACGGAGGAACTGATCGCCGGCGTCGAACGCGGGTTGTACGTCGTGGGCGACAAGTCCTGGTCGATCGACATGCAGCGCTACAACTTCCAGTTCACCGGCCAGCGGTTCTACCGGATCGAGAACGGTCGCCTGGCCGGTCAGGTGCGCGATGCCGCTTATCAGGCGACGACGACCGACTTCTGGAACTCGATGGACGTGGTCGGCGGCCCGCAGACCTATGAACTGCACGGGGCGTTGAACTGCGGCAAGGGCCAGCCGGGTCAGGTCGCGCCCGCGGGGCATGGCAGTCCCAGCGCCCTGTTCCGCGGCGTCAACATCCTCAACACCGTCGATGAGGGCCGATGAGCGAGTCTGGGTTTGGGCTGGCGCCGCAGGAACTGGTCGAGGCGGCGCTGGCCCGGTCAGAGGCGGACGGGTGCGTCGTCATCGCCAACGAGCGCAGCGAGACCAACCTGCGCTGGGCCAACAACAGCCTGACCACGAACGGCCAGATGGCCTCGCGCAGCCTGACCGTCATCTCGACGGTGGACGGAGCGGACGGTACGTCGGCGGGCGTCGTCACCCGCAGTGTGGACGGGCCGGACGAGCTGGCGGCGCTCGTGCGCGACAGCGAGGCGGCGGCGCGGGCATCCAGCTCAGCGGACGACGCCGCCCCATTGGTCGCCCCGTACGAACACGCCGACGATTGGAGCGGGGAGCCGGCCCGCACGTCGGTCGAGGTGTTCACCCAGTTCGCCGACGGGCTGGCCGCGGCGCTCGAAGCGGCTCGGTCTGACCAGCGCGCGCTGTTCGGCTTTGCCGAACACGTCGTCACGTCGAGCTTTCTCGGCACGTCGACCGGACTGCGCCGGCGCTGGGACCAGCCCACCGGACGGCTGGAGCTCAACGCCAAGTCGAGCGACCTGACCCGCTCGGCCTGGGCCGGCGCGCAGACCAAGGACTTCGCCGACGTCGACGCCGCAGCCACGGCGGAACAACTCGCCACCCGGTTGGGCTGGGCGGCCAAGCAGATCGACCTGCCCGCCGGCCGTTACGAGACCATCCTGCCGCCGTGTGCGGTGTCCGATCTGCTCATCTACGTGCTGATCGCCGCCGCCTCGGCCCGCGACGCCGAGGAGGGTCGCAGCGTCTTTTCGGGCGCCGCCGAGGGTGTCAGCCGCATCGGCGAGCAGCTTTCGCCGCTGCCGCTGAACCTGTATTCGGACCCACAGGCGCCCGGAGTGGAGTGCGCCCCGTTCAGCCTGGCCACCGCATCCTGGGGCGGGCTGCAGTCCGTCTTCGACAACGGCGAGCCCATCGAACGCACCGACTGGGTGCGCGAGGGCCGGCTGAACGACCTGGTCCGGGGCCGGGCCTGGGCGGCCAAGACGCAAGCGCCGGCCCGACCGATGGTGGACAACCTGCTGCTCGACGGCGGCGGCACCGCCTCGGTCGAGGACATGATCGCCAGCACCGAGCGCGGATTGTTGCTGACCACGCTGTGGTACATCCGCGAGGTCGATCCGCAGAACCTGCTGCTCACCGGCCTCACCCGCGACGGTGTCTACCTGGTCGAGAACGGTGCCGTCACCGGCGCGGTGAACAACTTTCGCTGGAACGAATCCCCGGTCGGCCTGCTGGGACGGGCCACCGAGGTCGGCCGCACCGAGGCCACGCTGCCGCGGGAATGGAACGACTACTTCACCCGCGCGGTCATGCCACCGATCCGCATTCCCGACTTCAACATGAGCACGGTGAGCGCCGCCTCCTGAGGCCAAGTCGTTCGACCAAAGGCGGGCCCGACCACGCGCAAGGTCGAACGAATCGCAGTGGCAGGCGTCAGGTGGCGTCGACGGGGGCCAGGCCACGGCGGCGCAGCAGCGGCTCGATGGTGGCGTCGCGACCGCGTAGCGAACGGAACGCACCCAGTGCGTCGACCGATCCGCCGACGCCGAGCAGCTGCCGCCGGAACCTGTCGCCGTTGGCCCGGGTGAGCCCGCCGTTCTCGGTGAACCACTCGACCGTCTCCGCGTCCAGCAGCTCGGACCAGATGTAGGCGTAGTACCCGGCCGAATAGCCGCCGGCGAAGACGTGCTGGAAGTAGGCCGTGCGGTAACGCGGCGGGATCAGCTCGTGGGCCAGCCCGGCCGCCTGCAGCGCCTCGGCCTCGAACGCGACCGGGTCCGCGATCGTCGCCGGGTGGTTGAGGCGGTGCCAGGCCTGGTCGAGCAGCGTCGCGCCGAGGTACTCGGTGGTGCGGAAACCCTGCCCCCAGCTCTGCGCGGTCTCGATCGCGGCCACGGTGTGCGGGTCGAGCTTCGCACCGGTGTCGACGTGCCGGGCGTAGTTGGCCAGCACCTCGGGCCAGAGCAGCCACATCTCGTTGACCTGGCTCGGGTACTCGACGAAGTCGCGCGGCACGCTGGTTCCCGAGAATCGCGGGTAGGTCACGTCGGAGAACAGCCCGTGCAGGGCGTGCCCGAACTCGTGGAACAGGGTGACGACCTCGTCCAACGTCAGCAAAGTCGGCGCCCCCGGGGCCGCGCGGGTGATGTTGGCGACGTTGAAGACGACGGGTCGTTGCGTCAGCAGCCGGGACTGGTCGACGAAGGAACTCATCCACGCCCCGCCGCGCTTGCCCTCGCGGGCGAAATAATCGCCCAGGTACAGACCCAACGGCGTCCCGTCGGCGTCGTGCACCTCCCACACCCGGACGTCCGGGTGGTAGCCGACCAGGTCGGGGCGCAGCGTGAAGGTGATGCCGTACAGCGCCGTGGCGGCGAAGAAGACGCCGTCGCGCACCACCCGTTCCAGCTCGAAGTACGGCCGCAGCGCCGCGGTGTCCACCGAGTACCGCTCCGCCCGCACCCGTTCGGAGTAGAACGCGCAGTCCCACGCTTCGAGTTCGACGCCGTCCCGCTCGGCGTATTCGGCCAGGATCGCGGCCTCGCTCCGAGCGTTGGCCATCGCCGGTGCCACCACTTGGGCCAGCATGGCGTCGATCGCGGCGCCCGTACCCGCGGTCTCGTCGACGACCACGGCATCGGCGTGGCTGGCGAAACCGAGCAGGGCCGCCCGCTCGGCCCGCAGCAGCGCGATCTCGGTCGCGAGCGAGATCGTCGCATGCGGGCCGGTCAACGCGCGGTCGACGGAGGCCTGGAACACGCGCCGGCGCAGCTCGCGATCGCGCAGCACGGCCAGGAGCGGCTGACGCGTCGGCAGCACCAGGGGGATCAGGTAGCCGGCCTCGTGCCCCCGGGCCCGCGCCTCGGCCGCGGCGCCCTCGATCGCGTCCTCGCCCAGCCCGTCCAGCTCGGCCCGGTCGGTGACCAGGATCGCGGACGCCTCGGTGGCGGCCACCAGGTTCTGCTCGAACTGCGTCGAGCGGACCGCGATCTCCTGGTTCAGCCGGCGTAGCGTGTCGCGCCCGGCGTCGTCCAGGCGGGCCCCGGCCAGCGTGAAGTCGGTGTGCAGCCGTTCCACCAGCCGGACGGCTTCGGCGTCCAGGCCGAGGTCGCCCCGCTGACGATGGACCTGGTCCAAGCGGGCGAACAGCGCCGGATCCAGGCGGATCGCATCGCTGTGGGCGGCCAGCTTGGGGGCGAATTCCGCCTCCACCGCGCGGATCGCCGGCGTACTCGCGGCCGAGGTCAGGCAGAAGAGCACCGCAGTGGCCCGGTGCAGCGCCTGACCGGAGCGCTCCAGTGCCTCCACCGTGTTGGCGAAGGTGGCCGGCCGCGGGTCGGCGGTGATGGCGGCGATCTCGATTAGGTGGGCCGCCATCCCCTCGGTGAGCGCCGGGCCGTAGTGCGCCGCCTCGATCTGGGCGAACGGCGGCAGCTCGTAGGGCAGGCGCGACGGCGCCAGCAGCGGGTTGGCGACGGACGGGTTCGAAGGCAGCGTCATCGGCGGTCCTCTCGATCGTGGGTACTCGCGGTGAGCGCTACGGCAATCGGCAATGACGCGGGAGTTCGCTCACCACACCGGGTCAGGGACGCGAGCGGCGTCGAGTCGCAGGCAAAGGTCCATCCGTAACATTGGCGCGTGAAACCGCCCGCTCTTGCCCTCGACGTTACCGACCGCTTGCGCACCGCCGACGGGACGGTCGTCATCGAACCGCCCGGGGAGGGGTACGGCTACTGGGCCGGCGGCGCGAGCGCGGTCTACCACGACGGGACGTACTGGCTGGCCTACCGGCTGCGCCGCCCGGTGACCGAGGGCCGGGGGTACGCCAACGTCGTCGCCCGGTCCCAGGACGGGGTGCGTTTCGAGACCGTCGCGACGGTGACCAGCGCCCAGTTCGGATGCGCTTCCCTGGAACGTCCGGCCCTGGTCCCGCTGCCCGGCGGCGGCTGGCGGCTCTACGTGAGCTGCTCGACGGTGAACTCCAAGCACTGGTGGGTGGAGGCGATCGAAGCGGAGACGGTGGCCGGACTGGCCGGCGGCCACCGCACGATCGTGCTGCCCGGCGACGCCGCCACCGCCTGGAAGGACGTCGTGGTCAGCCACACCGCCGAGCACGGCTGGCAGATGTGGGCCTGCCGGCACCCGCTCGACGGCGGCGACGACGCCGCCGACCGGATGGAAACCTGGTACGCCACCAGCACCGACGGCCTGGCCTGGACGTTCACCGACGGCCCCGCGCTCGCCGCGAACGCCGCGTCCGAGGAGTGGGACCGCCGCGGCCGGCGGGTGGGCGGCGTCGCGCCCGTGGACGGCGTCTGGATGATGCTCTATGACGGGCGGGCCGACGCCTCGGAGAACTGGGAGGAACGCACCGCTCTGGCCCTGGGCTCCGACCCGGCGCACTTCGAGCCAGTGGATATGGAGCCCATCGGCGGTCACCTGCGCGCGGCGACCGGCCTGCGCTACTCGAGCTTCCTGGCCGATCCCGGCGGCGGCCTACGCGTCTACTTCGAGACCTCGCGCCCGGACGGCGCTCATGACTTGCGCACCGAGTACGTCCCGCGACCCTTCTCCGATAGCCAGTCGGAGTAGTCCTCCCCGGTCAACCGACTGAGCAGGGCGATGTCGTCGGCAAAGCGGGCCACCAGCTCCGCCCGCACCTGCGGGCCCGGCTCGGGGCGGTTGCGGTGCCCGCGGTGCAGAGCCTTGCGTAACGGCCGTTCCACCGCGCGCCACACCTGCGGCGGCGCGTACTGGCCCAGATGGGCGCCGGCGCGGATGGTGCGCCGCAACACGGTGTTGACGGGCGAGTCCGGCACCCAGGTCGAGACGTTGCTCGATCCGATCGCCTGGACCGTACCGGTGCGCACGCCCAGGAACCGGCAGATCAGGTCCAGCGTCTCGGCCGGTTCGTCCACGAGCTGGCGATAACGCAGCACGTGCACCTGGGCCGGATCGTAATGGGTGTACAGGTTCTCCAGTTGCTCGCCGTAGCGGCCCAGCCCGAGGTAGCGCCAGAACGGTGCCCACCCGGCCTTGGCCCGGATCGGTTCGAGATCGCAGGCGGTCAGGAAATCCTTCTCCGGCTCCAACCCGTCACACCACAGGTGGGTCCAGTTGGAGTAGGCCCGGTCGACCGGGTCACGCACGACGGCGATGAGCTTGGCGTTCGGCACAGTGGCGGCCAGCCGGGCGTGGGCTTCCGCGCTCCACAGGTAGAACGGTGTGCTCTCGCCCAGTAGCTGGCCGGGGCGGGCGCCGTCGAACAGCCCTCGGTAGTGGTCCTCGTCCCAGATCCACTCGCGCGCGCTGTGCGCGTCGCCGGGCCCGCGCTGGCGCGGACGGAATGAGGGGGGCCGGCCGTCGTGCAGGAAGAACTTCGGCTCCTTGACCGGTGAGAGGAACAGGTCAGGGTGGTGGGCCAGCGCCGCATGCAGGGCCGTGGATCCGGCCTTCGGGGCGCCGATGATGAGGAAGTCGGGCAGCGGCATCGAGCTGGCTCCAGGGTCGGGGAAACTCTACCAATCCTACCGATCTAGGGAATAGCGACAGTAATCGTAGCGCCACCGCCGTGACCGTAACCGTTACCCCGTCATGATCAACCACGAACGGGTAGAAGTACGCCTATGCCGAATTCCCGCCAACCTCTTTACTGAAGCACGGCTTGGTGTCATTGTTCTGGCGACATTCGGCCCAATACTCAGGGGGAAAAAGGGATGTACATCAGAAAACGCACTGTCTGTACCGTCGCCATGATCGCGGGAACGGCGTTGGTGGGAGCCACCGTCGCCCCCGCCGCCGCCAGCACGTCGGCGCCGCCACCGCTCAAGGTGGTCAAGACGATCACGTCCGATGTAATCGGTCCACTCCAGTTCGCGGTGAACGGAAAGCACGTCTACGTCGCCGATGACTTCCTGTCCGTACTGAGCGAGGTGGGCGTCAAGACGCCGATCGCGACTAACCCAGGTACCGGACATGAGATCGCCGGCGTTGCCGTCGATCCGAAGACCGGTGCCATCGCCTACTCGACTTCGACTGCGGTTGGCGAAGAGGGCGTTCACACGGCTTCGGCGCTGACCATCCTGACGCCGGGGCAACCGGCGTTGGTCGTCGACCTGTTCAAGTTCGAGAAGACCCACAACCCGGATCGGATCCTCCAATACGGTGTGGTCGGACCGGTGAGCTCGTGCGTGAAGAAGGCGATCGAGAAAGCCGGCGGGCAGGCGAAGTACAAGGGTGAGCTGGACACGCACCCGTACGGGGTGGCCTCGC
Organism: uncultured Jatrophihabitantaceae bacterium; assembly: GCA_964252015.1. Lineage (GTDB taxonomy): Bacteria > Actinomycetota > Actinomycetes > Mycobacteriales > Jatrophihabitantaceae > CAXSBR01. Next base: position 58,147 of record CAXULW010000017.1, read on the forward strand.
TCGGTGGCGGCGCGTGGGCGGTGGCGGACGCAGGGGGCAACGACATCCTGCGGGTCGAGCCCAACGGCAAGGTGTACACGTTGGCTGTCCTGCCGGCCGAACCGATCAAGATAACGGCGGCCATCGCGAAGGACAACATGCTGCCCAAGTGCACGGTGGGCGTCACCTACCGCAACGAAGCAGTACCGACCGACGTCGAGGTCGGACCGAACGGCACGCTCTACGTGTCGACCCTGGCCGGCGGCATCGCCCCTTACGGCAAGGTCTACACGTTGTCCTCGAGTGGCTACAACACGCCGCACCAGCTCGCGACGGGCATTCCTTCCGCCACGAACCTGGCCGTCGACCCGGCGGGCAACGTCTTCGTGGCGTCGTTGTTCCCCGGCCTGGTCTTCGAGATCCCCGCAGGCACTTCGACCCCGGCTCCGGTGGCGTCGCTGCCAGCTGTGGCCGCGCTCGAGTGGGCCAATGGACACCTGTACGCCTCGACCGCGCCAGCGGTCACGTTCACCGGAACCGGTGCACCGCCGGCGGGATCGATCGTCGTGCTCGGCAACGCCTGATCGAGCTGGCCTGACCGAAGCGCAACAAACGTGCAACTGCCGCCGGACCACCAAGGTCCGGCGGCAGTTGCGCTGTCGAGACCTTCAGCGGCGGCAGATGAGGTGCGCGACCAGCGCCGTCCATCCGGTCTGGTGGGTCGCGCCCAACCCCTCGCCGGTGTCGCCGTGGAAGTACTCGTTGAAGGTGGGATGCGCCCGCCACAACGGGTCCGGGCTGGCTTCGATGCGCGCGCCGTCACTCGGCCGGGCCGCGCCGTTGGGCCCGGGCCGGAACAACGCGATGAGGCGCTCGTCGAGCTCGTCGGCCGCCGCGGTGAAACTGATCGCGGTGCTGCTGCCGGTAGGCACTTCCACCGTGTCAGTGGGTTGGTAGGCCCCATAGTTGCGCAGCGCCTCACTGAGCAGCACGTTCACCGGCATCCAGACCGGTCCGCGCCAGTTGGAGTTGCCGCCGAACAGCGCCGTTCGGGACTCGCCCGGTTCGTAGTCGATGCTCAGTTCGCGGCCGTCGACCGTGGTCGTGTACGGCTCCCGGTAGGCGGCCGAGAGCGAGCGAATGCCGTACGGGGAAAGGAACTCGTCCGGGTCGAACATGCGCTGCAGCACCCGGGTCAGCCGGTCGCGGTCCAGCAGCGACAGCAGCAGGTGGGTGCCGCCCGCGTCGGTGCTGGACAGCAGCCCGTTCATCAGGTCCGGGCGGCGTCTGGTCAACCAGCGCAGCCGCGCGGTGAAGTCGGGCAGCTCCTCGCTCACCCACGGCGCGATGACGGTGGCCGGCAGGATCGGCACCAGGCCGACCATGGAGCGCACCCGCAGCCGTTCCACGCTCGTGTCGGGATGGATGAGGACGTCGTAACAGAAGCCGTCCTGGTCGTCCCAGAGCTCGACACCCGCGGCACCGAAACTGTTCACGGCGCTGGCGATGGCCAGGAAGTGCTCGAGGAACTTGGTGGCCAGGTCGTCCCACACCTTGTCGTGACGGGCCAGCTCGAGTGAGATCCGGAGCATGGTCAGGCAGTAGAAGGCCATCCAGCTGGTGGAGTCGGACTCCTCCAGCCGGTAGCCGGGTGCGAGCGGGACCGAACGGTCGAACAGTCCGATGTTGTCCATGCCCAGGAACCCGCCCTCGAACAGGTTGGACCCGTCGGTGTCCTCACGGTTGACCCAGGACGAGAAGTTCAGCAGCAGCTTGGTGAAGACGCGGATCAGGAAGTTGGTGTCGTTCGCGCCATCCACCTGGTAGACGTGCCACGCGGCCCAGGCGTGCACGGGCGGGTTGAGGTCGTCGAACGCCCATTCATACGCGGGGAGCTGACCGTCGGAGTGCATGGCCCACTCGCGGCACATGAGCACGAGCTGGTTCTTGGCGAACGCGGGGTCGACGTAGGCCAACGCGACGCAGTGGAAGGCCAGGTCCCAGGCGGCGAACCAGGGGTACTCCCACTCGTCGGGCATGGAGATCACGTCGGCCAGGGCCAGGTGCGACCAGCCGACGTTGCGGGCGCCGGGCCGGCGGCGCCCCGGTGGCGCCGGCGGCTGGGCCGGGTCGCCGTCGAGCCAGTCCCGCACGGTGTAGCGGTAGAGCTGCTTGCCCCACAGCAACCCGGCTAACGCGCGCCGGGCGATCAGACGGTCGTCCGGGCTGGTGTCGGCCGGGATGACGTCGGCGTAGAACGCGTCCGCCTCCTCGCGGCGGTCGCGCACGACCGCGTCGAAGCCGCGGCCGAAGGTCTGCTCGCTCGGGTCGTCCCGGCTCAGCCTGAGTTCCAGCCGGACCGTCGCTCCGGGCGCGACGGCGTCGTAGCGGTACCAGAACGCGGCCTTGGTACCGGCGCCGTCCTGGTGGGTGGCCGCGTTGTCGCCGTGGACGACGGTCTGGTCGATCCCGTTCTTGGTGAACGCGGTGGGGTTGGCGGCCGAGCCGAACAGGGCCACGTCGTCGGTCTCGTTGTCGCAGACCAGCACCGGCAACGGCTGCCCGGACTCGGCCCGGGCACTGAGCACGTAGCGGCCCAGGAAGTCGTGCTGGGAGGCGATCGCGGCGACCTGGCCGATGCCCAGGTCGTGCGGGCCGAACGGGTGCAGGCTGGGGCGGCGGTCGTCGCGGCCCCAGGCCCAGGTGTTGCGGAACCAGAGCTGCGGCAGCACGTGCAGGGGTGCGGCGTCCGGGCCGTGGTTGGTGACGTCGATGACGATGCAGACGTCGTCCGGGGCGGCCTTGGCGTAGGTCATGGTGACGTCGAAGAACCGGTTGCCGTCCAGCACCCCGGTGTCGGCCAGCTCGAACTCGCGGTCGTCGCGGCTGCGGGCGGCGTTCTCGTCCCGCAGGCGCTGGTACGGAAACTCGGCCTGCGGGTAGCGGTACAGCCACTGCATCCACGAGTGGGTCGGGGTGCCGTCCAGGGCCCACCAGTACTCCTTGGCATCCTCGCCGTGGTTGCCCTGGCCATTGGTCAGCCCGTACAGGCGCTCCTTGAGGATCGGGTCGCGGCCGTTCCAGAGCGCTACGGAGAAGTTCAGGAAGCCGAGGTTGTCGCTGATCCCGCCGAGACCGTCCTCACCCCAGCGGTAGGCCCGGGCGTGCGCCTGCTCGAACGGCAGGTAGGCCCAGGCGTCGCCGTCAGCCGAGTAGTCCTCGCGCACGGTGCCCCACTGCCGCCCCGACAGGTACGGCCCCCACTGCCGCCACGGGCTGGTGGCCGTCGGCGCCTCGTCCAAGCGGGCCCGTTCCGGGTTGTTCATCCGGCTAGCGTCGCACGCCCGCGCTGGCCCGGTTTTGGCGGTAGCGGCCTGACTAGTCGGGGACGCGGACGTCCAGGTGGCCGGTGCCAAGGTCGAACACGCAACCGATGACGGGCAGGCCCGCGGGCAGGTAGGGCGAGCTGCGGATTCGCTGCACGTCCTGCTGCAGAACGCGTTCCTGGTCGTCGACGGTGCCGAAGTCGAGGCTGCGGGTGTCGATGCCGGACTCGGCCCGGATGGCGGCGTGGACGGCGGCGTCGTCCTGCTTGGACATCCGGCAGTCGGTGTGGGCGACGACCATCACCCGTCGCACCCCGAGCAGGTGCACGGCGAGCACCAGGGTGCGCAGCACGTCGTCGGTCACCCGGGCGCCGGCGTTACGCAGGATCTTGGCGTCGCCCTTGCCCAGACCCAACATGGCCAGCGGATCGATACGCGAGTCCATGCACGTGACCACGGCCAGCCCCCGCTCGGCCCAGCCCTTCAGGTGCGGGTCGTCGAAGTCCGCCGAGAACGCCTCGTTCGCGGCCAGGACATCGGTGAATGCGTCGCTCATGTGGGCCATCTTTGCCGATCCGGGTGCACAGATGGACACCAGCTGTCCGTCTATGCACCCGATTCGCGCTATAGCATCGCCCGAGTGGATGATCCGGTGCTGGCGGCCGAGACCAAACACCTGGAACACGCCCGGGAATGCCTGCTCACCATGCAGGCGTCCGCCGCCGCCATCGCCGACTACGGCGTGGACGAACTGGCCAGCCAGAGCCTGGGGCGGATGCGGGCGCAGCGGCTCAAGGCGCTCGCGGCCGACCCGGACGCGCCACCGTTCTTCGGCCGGACCGACCGCGACGACACCGGCGCCGGTGGGGCCAACGGCGGTGGAGCCAACGGCGGTGGGGCCAACGGCAGTGGAGCCAACGGCAGTGGAACGGGCGGTGGCGCGAAGCGGGAAGCGCTGCACATCGGCCGCCGTCACGTCCGCGACCTGGACCTGAACCCGGTCGTCATCGACTGGCGGGCGCCGATCTCGCGGGCGTTCTACCAGGCCACCCCGGCCGATCGGATGGGCGTGACGTTGCGCCGCCGGTTCGGCTTCGGACGCGGCGCGTCGGCCGGGCGGCTCACCTCCTACGAGGACGAACACCTCGACCGGGGCGAGGATCTCGGCCTGGACTCGCAGATCCTGCGGGCCGAGATCGAACGGCCCCGGGTCGGGCCGATGCGCGACATCGTGTCGACCATCCAGCCCGACCAGGACGAACTCGTGCGCGCCGACCTGGACGTTTCCCTGTGCATCCAGGGCTCGCCCGGCACAGGAAAGACCGCGGTCGGGCTGCACCGCGCGGCCTATCTGCTCTACACCTACCCGGAACGGCTGCGGCGCACCGGCGTGCTCGTCGTCGGGCCGAACGCCGCGTTCCTGAACTACATCGCCCAGGTCCTGCCGGCGCTCGGCGAGGGTGGCATCGCCCAGGCCACGGTCGACGAACTGGTCAGCAGCGAGGCCGGCGTCCGCAGCTCCGCGGAGGTGGTCGACCCGCCGGAGGTGGCCGTGCTGAAGGGCGACGCCCGCATGGCCGACGTGCTTTTGCGGGCGGTCCGTTCCCACATCGCCCGCCCGGTCGACGATGTCGTCGCGATCATCGGCACCCGTCGCTACCGGGTCGGCGCGCACCACCTGCGCCGCTACGTCGACGACGCCCGCCGCGAACTGGGCGCCGGCGAGCTGCGCTGGAACGCCGGGCGGGAGCGGCTGCGGCTGCAGGTGGCCGAGGACGTGCGCCGCCAGCGCGAGGCGGTCGGCGGTGCCCCCTCCGACGCCGAGACGCGCAAGCTGGCCAACGCCGCCCCGGTGCGGGAGGCGATCGACGCGGTCTGGGCGCCGCTGACCGCTCCCGGCCTGCTGGCCCGCCTGTACTCCGACGCCGCCTTCCTGGCTCGCTGCGCGCCGACCCTTGCTGCCGACGAACAGGCGCGGCTGGCCTGGCCGGTGGAGCGGAACCGCCGCCGTCCGGTGTGGAGCGGGCCCGACCGGGTGCTGCTCGACGAGCTCACCGGCATCCTGGACGGCACCGCCAGCTACGTGCACGTCGTCGTCGACGAGGCCCAGGACCTGTCCGCCATGCAGTGCCGGGCGGTGGCCCGTCGCAGTCCGCTCGGCTCGCTCACCGTGCTCGGCGACCTGGCCCAGGCGACGACGCCGTGGGCGCCCGGTTCGTGGCCGGCGACGTTGGCCCACCTGGGTCGGCCCGGGGCCCGGGTGCGACCGCTGACCACCGGCTACCGCGTGCCCGGTGCCGTGCTCGACGTAGCCAACCGCCTGCTCGTCCACATCGCGCCCGACCTGCCGCCGGCCACGTCAGTACGCGCCGGTTCGCACCCGGTGGGGTACGCGCCCCGGGCTGAGCTGGCCCAAGCGGTGCGTCGCTGCGCCGAGTTCGACGGCTCGATCGGCGTGATCGTTGCCGACGTCGACACGGCCGCGACCCTGGCCGAGCTGCGCCGCGCCGGCCTCGACGCGGTCCACGTCGCCGAGGGCACCGAGGACGCCGGGCACGACGAGCTCGCGGATCCGGCGCCGACCGCAGCGATCGTGGTCGTTCCGGCGAGTGAAGCGAAGGGCCTGGAGTTCGACTCGGTCGTCGTGGTCGAACCGGTGCGCATCGTCGGGGCCGAGGCGGCCCGCCTGAACGGGCTGCGGCGGCTCTACGTCGTGCTCACCCGCGCGGTGTCACGGCTTGTGGTTGTCCACGACGAACCGCTACCGGCCGAACTGGAGCTCTAAAACCCAGTCGTCACCTGACGACCGGTAACCCCGTCGCCGCGGACGCCGGACACACGATCACCTGGGCCTCGACCCGCGGCTGGGCATCAACCGGAAGACGTCAGCGTCCGGCGTACGCGCTCAGCCCGACGACGATGGCGTCCTCGACCACGGCACCGGGGTGGTCCGAACCCAGCTTGGCCGCGGCCCAGGCGCGAAAGCGCGCGCCGGCCACGGCCCCGACGCCGGCCGCGACAACGCCGATCACCGCGCCCGTCCACAGGGACCCGCGATGAAGGGACCCGCGATGCAGGGACCCGCGATGACGCCGGGCGAGCAAGGCGCCGGCGGCCGTGCCGAGCACCAACCGGGGTGCGATGCCGGCCGGCTCGAGCCGGCTCGGCGCGGACGGCAGTTGATCGCCGATCGATTCGCCGGCCGACAGGGCTGACGCCACCGCCTTCGTGGCCGGATGGCCGAGCCAGGCGGGATCACCCTTTCCCGCGGTCCAGGTCAGGGCCGTGAGCGGCGCGGACGCCCGGGCCCCGGTGGCCAGGCCCAGCGCGACGCAGCGCGCCCACAGCGCAGGCTCGCCCACGTCAGTACGTGTTCTTGCTGGGATCGCCGATCGGCATCGGCTCGGTGGCGATGATCCGCGGCGGCTCGACCAGCAGCTCGCTCGTGCGGCCCAACGCGGCGGCGATGTGCGCCGAGTGCAGGTGCTCGTCGAGCGCCTCGGCCGATTCCCACTTCTCCACCGTGACGAAGACGTTCGGCTCCGCCAGCCCCCGGTTGAGGCTGTACAGGATGCAGCCGGGCTCGGCCTGCGTCGCCTCGGCGAGTTCGGCCAGCGCGGACTCGACCTCGCCCGCCGCTTCGGGCTTGGCCGTGATGATGGCGGTGGTGCCAATTGCGGGCATGCGTCGCTCCGTTGGTCAGCAGGGCCGGATGTGGGTCAGGTGATCGTCGCACGCGCCCGGAGACCGCGCCGCAAAGCGGGTCGACGGGCCATCGTTGCGGGCAGTATCGTTTCGATATGGCCTTCGTCCTGAAGTTGAGCCCGGAAGACACCGAAGCGTTGCGGCTGCAGGCCGAGCGCGAGCATCGGTCCATGCACGAGGTGGCCCGGCTGGCCGTCCAGGAACGCATCGGCACGGCCGAGCGCATCAGCTACCTGCGCGGTTTGGTCGCGCAGATCCACGCCGAGGACGAGGACGCGATCCGAGAGTTGGGCCAGATGTGACGATTGACGGGCCTACGGACGCGGTCTGGCTCGTCGTAGAAGAAGCGGCGCTGCTTCTCGACGATGAAGGTTTCGTGCTGGCCGACGCGGGTTTGTTCGCTTCAGCGTTGCTGAGGCCGCAGACGAGCATCGGCGGGGTTGATGCCTACGCCACGGTGTACCTCAAGGCCGGGGCGATGGCCGAATCGCTGGCCCGCAATCACGCTTTGGTCGACGGCAACAAGCGGGCGTGCTGGATCCTGACCAAGCTCTTTCTGTTGCTGAATGGTGTTCACGTTCGTGCGGACTCGGCGTCGATCGTCGCCTTCGTCGCTGACATCGTGGCCGGGCGATCGACGGTTGCGGACTCGGCCGGGTGGTTGGAACGGCATTCGTCCTACACCGCGCCGAATGGCTGAGGCGGTACAAATCGGCTTGGCGTGCATATGCTAGGGACCCCTGGATAGTTGCGCTCCGGCGCCACCCATGTAGGAACGTAGCGGTCCAGATGTCGTCCCGGGCCACCGGCGGACACCCCGTCGACGCCCCCGACATGAGGAGTGCTGCTGCCTTTGTCAGTCGAGCCGGCCGTCGCGTCGGAACCGGACCTCGTCCAGCTGCTGACCCCCGAGGGCGAACGCGTGTCCGATCCCGCGTACCCCCTCGACATCGCCGATGACGAGATCCGCTCCCTGTACCGCGACCTCGTCCTGACCCGTCGCATCGACGCCGAGGCCACCGCCCTGCAACGCCAGGGCGAGCTCGGGCTGTGGGCGTCGTGTCTCGGTCAGGAGGCGGCCCAAGTCGGTGCCGGGCGGGCCATGCGGGCCCAGGACATGGCGTTCCCGACCTACCGGGAGCACGGTGTGGCCTGGTGCCGCGACGTCGATCCGCTGGTCCTGCTCGGGTTGTTCCGCGGCACCAACCTCGGCGGATGGGACCCGCGCAGCAACAACTTCGGCCTGTACACCATCGTCATCGGCGCGCAGGCCCTGCACGCGGCCGGCTACGCGATGGGCGTCCAGCGCGACGGCGCGGTCGGTACCGGCGACCCCGATCGGGACGCCGCCGTCATCGCGTTCTTCGGTGACGGGGCGAGCAGCCAGGGCGACGTGAACGAGGCGTTCGTCTGGGCCGCGGCCGGGAACCTGCCGATGGTGTTCTTCTGCCAGAACAACCAGTGGGCCATCTCCGAGCCGGTCGAGACGCAGAGCAAGGTGCCGTTGTTCCAGCGGGCCAGCGGATTCGGGTTCCCGGGCCTGCGCGTGGACGGCAACGACGTGCTGGCCTGCCTGGCCGTCACCCGGGCTGCGCTGGAGGCCGCCCGTTCCGGGCAGGGGCCGACCCTGATCGAGGCGTACACCTACCGGATGGGAGCCCACACCACGTCCGACGATCCGACCCGGTACCGGCTGACCGACGAGCTGGAACGCTGGCGGCTCAAGGACCCGATCGAGCGCGTGCGTTCCTACCTGACCCGGACGGCCGGAACGCCGGCGTCGTTCTTCGCCGAGCTCGACGCGGAGTCCGAAGCCCTGGCCGAACACATCCGCGCCGGCTGCCGCGCCCTGCCCGACCCCGATCCGATGTCCGTCTTCGACACCGTCTACGTCGAGCTGACCGACGAGCTGCGCGAGCAACGCGACGCCCACGCCGCCTACCTGGCCGAATTCGAGCCCAGCTCATGACTCAGTTTTGGTCACCCGCCACCGGATATGAGTGTGGGCGACCAATCTCGGGGCCGGGCCGCTCATGATCACTCTGGCCAAGGCGATCAACGCCGGCCTGCGCCGGGCGATGGAGGACGACGACAAGGTCCTGCTCATGGGCGAGGACATCGGCAAGCTGGGCGGGGTCTTCCGGGTCACCGACGGGCTGCAGAAGGACTTCGGCACCGACCGCGTCATCGACTCGCCATTGGCCGAATCCGGCATCATCGGCACCGCGGTCGGGTTGGCCATCCGGGGCTACCGGCCCGTCTGCGAGATCCAGTTCGACGGGTTCGTCTACCCGGCGTTCGACCAGATCGTCAGCCAGGTGGCCAAGATGCACAACCGCTCCCGCGGGGCGTTGAAGATGCCGATCACGATCCGGATCCCGTTCGGTGGGGGCATCGGGGCGGTGGAACACCACTCCGAGTCGCCCGAGGCCTACTTCGCCCACACCGCCGGCCTCCGCGTGGTCGCGTGTTCCTCGCCGGCCGAGGCGTACACGATGATCCAGGCCGCCATCGCCTGCGACGACCCGGTGGTGTTCCTGGAACCCAAGCGCCGCTACTGGGTCAAGGGCGAGATCGACGCCACCGCCGGTTTCGGGCTCGACATCTCCTCGGCCCGGGTCGTGCGCCCCGGCCGCGACGTCACGCTCGTGGCCTACGGACCGATGGTGGCCACGGCCCTGGACGCGGCCACCGTGGCGGCGCAGGACGGCCGCGACATCGAGGTGATCGACCTGCGCTCGATCTCGCCGATCGACACCGCGACCATCGTGGCGTCGGTGCAGAAGACGGGGCGGCTGGTCGTGGTGCACGAGGCCTCCGTGACCCTCGGGCTGGGCGCCGAGATCGCTGCCCGGGTGCAGGAACGTGCGTTCTACTCACTGCTGGCCCCGGTACAGCGGGTCGGCGGGTTCGACACGCCCTATCCCCCCAGCCGCATCGAGGAGGACTGGCTGCCCGACGTCGACCGCATCCTGCACGCGGTCGATCACAGCTTCACCTATTGACAAGGCGGACTGACAACGCGGACTGACGAGGCGGATTGACGAGGCGGATTGACGAGGCGGATTGACGACGCGGCCCCGACTGGCCCTGGCTGAACCTGACCGACCGACACCGAGCGGAGTACATCGACGTGCCCGATCTCAAACAGTTCCGACTCCCCGACGTCGGGGAGGGGCTGACCGAGGCCGACATCCTGACCTGGTCGGTGGCGCCGGGTGACCGGGTCGTCGTGAACCAGACCCTGGTCGAGGTCGAGACGGCCAAGGCGGCGGTCGAACTGCCCTCGCCGTTCGCCGGGGTCGTCTCGGCCCTGCACGCCGCCGAGGGAGAGACGGTCGAGGTCGGCCGTCCCATCATCACCATCGACACCGCTCCTCAAGACGCAACGCCCCAAGACGCAACGCCCCAAGACGCAACGCCCGTAGGCACCAAGCCCGTAGGCACCAAGCCCGAAGAGACCGCGTCAGTGCCGGCGGCCGAGGCGCCGCGAGAGGCCGTCCTCGTGGGCTACGGACCCAGGTCCGGACCGGTCCGCCGCCGGGTCCGCCGGGCGCCGAGCCCTCAGGAGCAGGCCCCGACCCCGACCGCGCAAGCCGCCTTCGCGGTCGCTCCGTCGCACGTCGCGCAAGCCCCCACCGCCGAACCTCCGGCGGTGACCGGGGTGGTGTCGGTCCCGACAGGGGTCGACGTCCCGGCGGTGAACGGCAACGGCACACCCCGGGCCTTGGCCAAGCCGCCCGTTCGCAAGCTGGCCAAATCCCTCGGCGTCCACCTGGACGCCGTCACGCCCACCGGACCGAACGGGTCGGTGTCGCGTGAGGACGTGGAGCGGGCGGTCGCCGGTTTAAACGGAACGGCCGTCGCCGCGAGGGCCGCGGCCGCGACGGTCGCCCGTCCCGAGCGGGAGGAGCGCATCCCGATCAAGGGCGTGCGCAAGCACATGGCCGCGGCCATGGTCGCCTCGGCGTTCACGGCGCCGCACGTCACCGAGTTCGTCACCGCCGACGTCACCGAGATGATGGAACTGCGCGACCGTCTGGCCGCCCGCCGGGAGTTCGCCGACGTCAAGCTGTCCCCGCTGGCCCTGGTGGCCCGAGCCGCGATCTGGGCCATCGCGCGCACTCCCATCGTCAATTCGACCTGGGACGAGGCGGCAGGCGAGATCGTGGTCAAGCGCTATGTCAACCTGGGCATCGCCGCGGCCACCGGCCGTGGCCTCGTCGTGCCGAACATCAAGGACGCGGACGGGCTGTCCTTGCGCGGGCTCGCCGAAGCCCTGCGCGACCTGGCCGAGACCGCCCGGGCCGGGCGCACCACCCCGGCGGACATGGCCGGCGGGACGTTCACGATCAGCAACGTCGGCGTGTTCGGCGTTGACACGGGCACGCCCATCCTCAACCCGGGGGAATCGGCCATCCTCGCCCTCGGCACCATCCGGCGGGCGCCGTGGGTCGTGCGCCGCGGCGACGCCGAAGCCATCGAGGCGCGGTGGGTCACCCAGCTGGCCCTGTCGTTCGATCACCGCGTCGTGGACGGTGAGCAGGGCTCGCTCTTCCTGGCCGACGTCGCCGCAGTGGTGACCGATCCCGGGCTGGCGCTGTCCTAGGACCTTTGAAACAGCGGCCCCAACGGGAATGAAGTAGCAGATCCGATGGTTGAAACGTATAGTTCCCTTCGAACCAGGAGCTAGACGCAGGATCGACCGGCCGGCCTTCGAAATACCGCACCGTATCGAAACACCGCACTACGCCCCGTACCTACGAACAACCAAGGGGTTGGCATGAACAGCATGAACAAGATCGTCCGCAAGGTGCGCGCTCGCAACGCCCGCCTCGATTTGATGCGCGCCATCGACGGGGCCAGCACGCCGGCCCTGCGCGATGAGTTGCTCACCATCGCTCAGCGCCACATGAGCTGATTTCGCACTCGGTCTGAGCAAAGGCCGACTTCAAGGCCCGAACCCATAGCTGGGTTCGGGCCTTCTGCGTCCCGTCGCCGGCGGTTCGGGCCGGCGTTCGAAGTACTGTCTGGCCACGACAGAATGCCGTCCCCAGAACGGCAGAGTCCCGCGGAGGTCACGTTGGTCCACACCGGAGTCCGGGTGCGGGCGCCGCGTCTGCAGGGTGCGGGCGGCTGGATCAACACCGACCGGCCCCTGGACCTGGTCGCGCTGCGCGGTCGGGTGGTCGTCCTCGACTTCTGGACGTTCGCCTGCGTGAATTGCCTGCACGTGATCGACGAGCTGCGCGTGCTCGAGGCCGCGTACCCGGACGACGTCGTGGTCATCGGCGTGCACTCGCCGAAGTTCGCCCACGAGGCCGAGCACGCGGCGGTCGTCGCGGCGGTGGCCCGGCTCGATATCCGCCATCCGGTCCTGGACGACCCCGAAATGGCCACCTGGCGGCAGTACGCGATCAAAGCGTGGCCGACTCTCGTCGTGATCGACCCGGAGGGCTACGTGGTGGCCCAGGCCGCCGGTGAGGGCCAGGTCAGCGCCCTGCAGGCCATCATCGCCGAGCTGCTGGAAAGCCACCGGGCCCGGGGGTCGCTACGGGCCGAGTCCGCCTTGGCCACGGCCCGGCCGGCGCCGACCGGGGCGCTCTACTTCCCGGCCAAGGCCGTGGTGCTGCCCGCCGCCCGCACCGGTGGTGCGACCGATTCGCTCCTGGTCGCCGACGCCGGCCGGCACGCGCTCACCGAGCTCAGCCTGGACGGGGAGACGGTGCTGGATCGGATCGGAGCGGGTAAGCGCGGACGCGTCGACGGGCCGGGCGGACGGGCCGGGTTCGCCGAGCCGAGCGGCCTCACGCTCCTGCCGCCGGACCTGGCCGCGCAGGTCGGCTACGACGTGCTCGTGGCCGACACCGCCAACCACCTGCTGCGCGGACTGCGGCTGGCTGACCGCACGGTGACCACTGTCGCCGACCTGACCACCGTCGAGCTCGACACCGTCACCGGTCGCGTGCCCGGGGTGATGTCGCCGTGGGACGTGGCCTGGTGGCCGGGCGCCGATACGGCCGTGGTCGCCGCGGCCGGGGTGCACCTGTTGCTGTCCTTCGACCCGGTTTCCGGGGCCGTCACCCGGCTGGCCGGCACCACGGTCGAGGGCCTGCGTGACGGGCCCGCGCTCGACGGCTGGCTGGCCCAACCGTCCGGGCTCGCCCCTGACGGCGAGCGGCTGTGGTTCGCCGACGCCGAGACCTCCGCGCTGCGCTGGCTCGACTTGGACGGCCCGCTGCACACCGCCGTCGGCGAGGGCCTGTTCGACTTCGGCCACGTGGACGGACCGGCCGCGCACGCCCGGCTCCAGCACCCGCTCGGGGTCGCCGTCCTGCCTGACCGTTCGGTCGCCATCGCCGACACCTTCAACGGGGCGGTTCGCCGTTTCGACCCCGCGACCGAGACGGTGACCAGCCTGGCCGAGGGGCTGGGCGAACCGAGCGGCTTGGTCGTCATCGGCGACCGCCTGGTCGTGGTCGAATCAGCGGCCCATCGGCTGAGCGCCTTGAGTTCGCCTGCCGTGATGACGGCCGGCGGCACGCACGCGGGGGGCACGGCGATGCGGGTAGCGCGACCGGTCACCGACCTCCGTCCCGGCGGGGTCGAGCTGCGGATCGCGTTCACGCCGGCGCCGGGCCGCGTGGTGGACGACCGGTTCGGCCCGGCCACCCGGCTCGACGTGAGCGCGTCACCGCCCGAGCTGCTGATCGACGGCGCCGGCGCATCCGACGACCTCACCCGCACGCTGCGCCTGGCCGACCCGGCCGATCCGGCCAACGAAGCCGACCCGGCCGACGGTGGCCCGGCCGTCGGCGTGCTGCACGTGAGTGCCCAGGCCGCCTCGTGCGATCACGACCCGGACGTGGCCAACCCGGCCTGCTACCTGAGCCGCCAGGACTGGGGCATCCCGGTCCGCATCATCGCGGCCGGCGCCGACACCCTCGACCTCGTCCTCCTCGGCTGATATGTAAGTGATTTTGTCAAGTAGGCATGGCGAGGCGCCGCCCGGG
>CAXULW010000018.1:0-72041 GCA_964252015.1 uncultured Jatrophihabitantaceae bacterium
CCCGCGGGTCGTCCTTGAACCACACCGGGTGGCTGGTGCCGCCCCACGGCACGGCGATCGACAGCTCGTGCTGACCGGGCACGACGGCTTCGAAGTTCGCGGTGCCGTCCCACTTGACGTACTGGTTCTCGACCAGGTGGAACCAGTCCGCGGCCAGGATGGTGAAGATGGTCTGCGTCGAGGCGTACGTCGGCGCGCCCTTCCACAACACCAGGATCTCCAGGGTGTCCAGGCCGTGATTGTCGAGTGCGATATTGGCCGCGATCTCACCGGTGGTGTACATCTGGGCCAGCCCGGGCGAGAGCAGCAGCCCGGCGTCGGCGAACTTCGCGCCCCACTTGTCCTGGGCGTGCAGCAGCCAGTTCTGCTCCCCGGTGGTGTCGAGATAATGCGCGCCGACGTTCAGGCAGGCCTGCGCCACCTCGTCGCCGTAGGAGATGAACGGACCGACGGTGTTGCACACGACCTTCGCGCCGGCGAACAGTTCGGTGAGCGCCTCGGCGGTGTGCTCGACCTCGGCGATGTCGTAGTCGGCGGTCTCGATGCCGGGGATGTGACTGACGACGTCCTGCACCCGGTCCTTGTTCCGGCCGGCGGCGATGAACGGCACGTTGAGCTCGCGCAGGTACTCGCAGATGATGCGGCCGGTGTAGCCCGAGGCGCCGTAGACGACGACGGGCTTGGTTGAATTCTGAGTCGTCGAGTTCTGGGTGGCAGTCATCGTCACATCCCCATTCCGCCGTCGACCGGCAGGCCGGCACCGGTGATGAACGCGGCCGCGTCGGAGGCCAGGAACACGACGGCGTCGGCCATGTGCCGGACTTCGCCCAGCGCGCCGAGCGGGGTCAGGTCCACCACCGCAGCAATGGCGGCGTCGACGGAGGGGAACAGTCCGAGTTCGGTGCAGTCCACCGCGAGTTTCACCCCCATCTCGGTGGGCACCAGCCCGGGGTAGATGCAGTTGACCCGCACCCCGTAACCGAGCTTGCCCGACTCCATCGCCGCCACCCGGGTGAAACGGTCGACGGCGGACTTGGTTGCCGAGTACCCGGCGATGCCGGGGAACGCGATGGTCGCGGCCACCGAGGAAATGTTGACGATCGACCCGCCGCGCCCGGCCGGCCCGCCGGGCCGCATCGCGCGGAACGCGTGCTTGACGCCCAGCGCGGTGCCGACGACGTTGACCCCGACCATTCGGGTCAGCTCGGCCGGGTCGAGATCGACGATGAGATCGGTGACCTCGACGCCGGCGTTGTTGACCAGGACGTCGAACCCGCCGAGTTCTTCGACGGTGGTGGCCACCGCGGCTTCCCACGACGCCTCGTCGGTGATGTCCAGGTGGGTGAAGCGGGCGGTGGCGCCGGACTTGGCGATCAGGTCCGCGGTCTCGTGTCCGAGCTCATCGAGAATGTCGCCGATTATCACCGCCGCCCCCGCGTCGGCCAGCGCCTGGGCCATGCCCTGGCCGAAGCCACGGGCTCCGCCGGTGACCAGCGCGTGCTTGCCGGTTAGATCCATTCCAGCCACAGGTGTCTCCTCGTCGAGATCAGGCCGACCGCCGAACGCACCGCCCGGAGCGCACCCGCGACCGGGAGGCCACGGGTCGGACGCAAAGCCTCGGTGGGAGGCGTGGACCACAACGTAGGAGCGTTTTTGGACGACTGTCAAGACTTTCCTGGCCGTCCGTCCAGCACTCTCAGCCAAACCGATACGATCAGCGGATCGGGTGGGTTGCCGAGGCGAGGTAGGTGAGGCGTGACCGCAACGGTGAGCGGCAACGCCGAGCGGGTATCGCGACGCCAGGTCGACAAGTTCGGCGCCCGCCGTGACGAGCTGGCCGCGGCGGCCCTGCAGACCCTGGCCGAGCTCGGGTACGCCCGGACCAGCCTGCGCGAGATCGCCCAGAACTCAGCGTTCTCCCACGGCGTGCTGCACTACTACTTCACCGACAAGGTCGACCTGATCACCCACTGCGTCAAGCAGTACAAGGTCCACTGCGTGCAGCGTTACGACGACATCGTGACCCGCGCCGGCACCCCCGCTGAGCTCGCCGACGACTTCGCCGCCGCGATGGCCGACACCGCGGAACGGGACGGACCGCTGCATCGGCTCTGGTACGACATGCGCTCCCAGTCGATGTTCGAGGAGGCCTTCCGCGCTGACGTTCTCGACATCGACGACGCGCTGCGGTCCATGATCTGGCGCGTCGTCGACCGGTACGCCCAGCTCGCCGATCAGCGGCCGTCGGTCACGCCCACGGCCGCGTACGCCATCTTCGACGGACTGTTCCAGCGCGCGTTGTTGCGCCACCTGTCTGGCCACGCCGACGCCCTCGACGAACTCGCCACCGAGATCCGCTCGCTGCTGTCCACGTTGTTTCACCACGTTCCGGTGATTGCGATCGAGACCACCTAGCCCAGACGCACAGCTGCGAGTCGGGTTTCTGCTGCGAAAGGCGGGCCCGCCGGGGCAGCAACGATCAGCGTGCCGACCTCTACAGCAACGCGAGGGTCACCAGATCAACGGCGGAGGTGAGCGTCTCACCGGTCATGCTGCGCAGTGGCGATGCCACGGTGGGACTGGCCGTGTCGAGACAATTGCCGTGGCACCAGGTGCCTGACTACATCGCCGCGCAGGTGATCGGCGCGATTGTCGGCGCGGCGGCCATCATGGGCGTGTTGGGCAACAAAGCCAGCGATCTGGGGCTCGGGGTGGCGTCCTACGCCCACATCAGCTGGACCCAGGCGTTCACGGCCGAGTTCATCGGCACGTTCATCCTGGTCTTCACCGAACTCCTGGCTGGCGTAGCCGCCGCGCTGGTCTACGGTGTGCTATCTCACACCCCGGCGGACGGGGCAACCGCAGGTCCCGGCATCGACCTAGCCGATCCCAAGGCCGCAGCCGATCCGGAACCGACGTACGCCCCACCCGTCACGGCCTGAGCGCCGCCACCGATCCGCCGCCACGACCGATCCGCCTCAGCGATCCGCCACAACCGATTCCCCCGCCTCGACCGATCCGAAGGAGACAGTCATGAAGAAGCTCATCAACGACCCGCAGGACGTCGTCGCGGAAGCACTTCTCGGCATCGAGGCCGCTCACCCCGACCTGCGCGTCGACCACACCAACAAGATCGTCTATCGGGGGGACGTAGGCCGGCGCGGCAAGGTCGGGATCATCTCCGGCGGCGGTTCCGGTCATGAGCCGCTGCACGGCGGCTTCGTCGGGCTGGGCATGCTCGACGCCGCGTGTGCCGGCGAGATGTTCACGTCCCCGGTGCCCGACCAGATGCTGGCCGCGACCAAGCTCGTCGACGGCGGTGCGGGTGTCTTGCACGTGGTGAAGAACTACACCGGCGACGTGATGAACTTCGAGATGGCGGCCGAACTGGCGGCGGCCAGCGGGGCCGAGGTGCAGTCCGTCATCACCGACGACGACGTTGCGGTGCAGGACAGCACCTGGACGGCCGGGCGGCGCGGGGTCGGCGTCACCGTGCTGCTGGAGAAGATCGCCGGCGCCGCGGCGGAGCAGGGCCGCCCACTCGACCAGGTGGCCGACATCGCCCGGCAGGTCAACGCCAACGGGCGCAGCATGGGCCTCGCGTTGACGTCCTGCACCGTCCCCGCGGCCGGCAAGCCGACCTTCGAAATCGGCGAGAACGAGATGGAGCTGGGCGTCGGCATCCACGGCGAACCCGGTCGCGAGCGCATCCCGCTGGCCCCGGCCCGCGAGATCGCCGAGATGCTGGTCGAGCCGATACTGGCCGACCTGGACTTCACCGGCGACGACGGCGTCCTCGCGTTCGTCAACGGGCTCGGCGGCACGCCGCTGATCGAGCTCTACGTGATGTACAACGAGGTGGCGCGGATCCTGGGCGGGCACAACATTCCGATCGCCCGGTCGTTGGTGGGTTCCTACATCACCTCCCTCGACATGGCCGGCACGTCGATCACGCTGCTCAAGGTCGATGACGACGTGCTGTCCCTCTGGGACGCCCCGGTGAACACCCCGGGCCTGCGCTGGGGTATCTGACCGATGACCGGAACGGTGTCGGCCCAGGCCCTGGGCGAATGGGTGCGCAGCTTCGCCCAGGCCGTGGCCGAGAACAAGGACGCGCTGACCGACCTCGACTCCGCGATCGGCGACGGCGACCACGGGGTCAACATGGACCGCGGGATGCGCGCGGTGGTGGTCGCGCTCGACGACACCAAGCCGGCCACCGCCGGGGAGCTCTTCACCAAGGTCGGCATGACCCTCGTGTCCACCGTCGGCGGCGCCAGCGGCCCCCTGTTCGGCACGCTGTTCCTCAGGATCGGCGCGTCCTTGGGCAACGCCGAAGAGGTCACGCTGTCCCAGTTCGCGGTCGCCCTGCACGCGGGCTTGGACGGAGTCGTCGCGCGGGGCAAGGCCGTAGCCGGGGACAAGACCATGTTCGACGCGCTGGCGCCCGCAGTCGAGGCTCTGGAGGCGGCGGTGTCGGCCGGAGCGGACACGGCCGAAGCGCTGACGTCGGCCGCGGCCGCCGCGGCGAGCGGCCGCGACGCGACGACGCCGCTGCTGGCCCGCAAGGGTCGGGCCAGCTACCTGGGCGAACGCAGTGTGGGCCACCAGGATCCGGGCGCCACCACCGTCGCGCTGCTGATGGCGGCGGCCACCCGCGCACTGCTCTGAGCGGATCGCATACTCACAGGCGATCGACCGAGGGGACAACGTCGTTGACCGACCACCGCGTTGATTCGCCATCACTCGTCGGCCTGGTCGTCGTCTCGCACAGCCGCGCGCTCGCCCGCGCCGCGGTGGGGCTGGCCGAGGAGATGGTGCGCGACCGTCCGGTTCGGATCGCCATAGCCGCCGGCCTCGACGAGGTCACGCTGGGTACGGATGCCGTTCGCATCAAGGAGGCCATCCAGGAGGTCGACGGCCCGGCCGGGGTGGTCGTCCTGATGGACCTGGGCAGTGCCGTCCTCAGTACCGAACTGGCCCTCGACCTCATGGCGGATCCGGCGGCACGCGATCGGGTGCTGCTGTCTGCGGCGCCGCTGGTCGAGGGACTGGTCGTCGCCGCCGTCGCCGCTGCGGGCGGGGCCAGCCGGGCGGAGGTGGCGGCCGAGGCCGGTGATGCGCTGCTGGGCAAAGCCGCGCAGTTAACAGGCCCGCCGGACGCCCCGCCAGCCCCCGGGAGCGCCGACGATGATGCCGACCTGGTGGCCACGTTCACGGTCACCAACCCGCACGGACTGCATGCGCGACCAGCCGCGCGACTGGTCACCGAACTGCGCGGTCTGGACGCGCAGGTGCGGCTTCGCAACCTGACCACCGGGTCGGGGCCGGTCCCGGCGGGGAGTCTCAGCCGGGTCGCCACCCTGGCCGTGCTGCATGGCCATGAGGTCGAGATCCTGGCCTCCGGTCCGCAGGCGCAGCAGGCGATCGACCAGCTGCTCGCGCTCGCCGCGCGCCGCTTCGACGAGCCGTCGGAGGTCGCACCAACCACGCCTGCCGCTCCCCGCCGCGGACCGCTACCAGCCTCACCCGGCATCGGTATCGGGCCGGTCCGCAAATTGGCACTGACCGCCGCGGCCGACCACGCTCCCGCCGGCGAACCGGCCGCGGAATGGCAACGGGTCGTCGACGCGCTGGCCGAGGTCCGCCGCGAGATCGAGCGCGTCCGATCCGTCGCCGCCCGAGAAGCGGGACCGCAGGAGGCGCGCATCTTCGACGCCCACCTGATGCTGCTCGACGACACCGAGATGCTCGACGACGTCCAGCGCCGGGTCAGCGAAGGCGCTGACGCGGCCACCGCCTGGGCGGACGCCGTGGCGGTGGTCGAGCAGCAATGGTCCGAACTGCCCGACGAGTACCTGCGGGCCCGGGCCGAGGACGTGCGCGCCGTGGGCGCTCAGCTGCTCACCGCGCTCACCGGCGCCGGCTCGGCCACGATGGCGGGACCGGGAGTTCTCGTCGCCACGGAACTCACGCCGGCCCAGGTGGCCGAACTCGACCGCGACGCGGTCCAGGGCATCGTTCTCGCCTACGGCAGCCCCACCTCACACGCGGCGATCCTGGCCCGGTCCCGAGGCATACCGGTACTCGTCGCCGCGGGCGCAGAGGTGCTCAACGTGCTCGAGGGCACCACGGCGATCATCGACGGCACCGCGGGTGAGTTCATCGTCGACCCGCCGGCCGCCATGCTGACGGTCTTCCGCCGCCGCGCGGCCGCATTGGCCGAGCAGGAAGGTCGGCAGCGCGCGGCCGCCGGCGAGCGGGCGGTTACCCTCGACGGCACCTGGATCGAGGTGGCGGCCAACCTCGCCTCGTCGGCAGAGGCGCGCGAGGCCGCGTCCCGGGGTGCCGACGGGGCCGGCCTCGTGCGTACCGAATTCCTGTTCCTGGAGCGCGACTCGGCCCCCGACGTCGAGGAGCAGGTGGCGCAATATCGCGCCATCGCCACCGCGATGTCCGGGCGGCGGGTGACGCTGCGCACCCTGGACGTGGGTGGGGACAAACCGCTGTCCTACCTGCCGATGCCGGCGGAGGACAACCCGTTCCTCGGCCAACGCGGACTCCGGCTGTTCCTCGACCGTCCGGGTCTGTTGCGAGATCAACTGCTCGCCATCTGCGCGGTGGCGCGCGCGGCGCCGACGAGTGTCATGTTCCCGATGGTCACCACCGTCGGCGAGATCCGCGCCGCCCGCCGCCTGCTCATCGACGCGGCCGGGCCCGACGGTCTGCCGGAAGGGCTGCGCGTCGGCATGATGGTGGAAGTGCCGGCCGCCGCGCTGAAGGTGGAGACCTTCCTGCCCTACCTCGACTTCATCAGCATCGGCACCAATGATCTGACCCAGTACACCCTGGCCGCCGAGCGCGGCAACGCCGCCGTCGCAGCGCTCTCGGATGCGCTCGACCCGGGCGTGCTCGAACTGATCCGCCACGTCTGCGACACCGCCCAGGGCCGGGTCCCGGTCGCGGTCTGTGGCGAGGCCGCCGCCGACGAAACTGCCATTCCCGTCTTACTGGGACTCGGCGTTCGCGAACTGAGCGTCTCGCCGCGAGCGGTGCCAAAGGTCAAGGCCCGGGTTCGCGAGCTGGACCTGGCCCGCTGCACCTCGCTCGCGCACGCCGCCCTCGCCCTCGACGACGCCGCCGCCGTCCGCGCCCTGGTGTCCTCGTCCGGGCGGTGACCGCTTTGATCACCACCGTCGCAGAAGAGATGAGGTGACCAAGACCCCGGGATCCGCGCTTAGACTGCCGCGCCATGGAAAAGGTTCGTGGCATCGGCGGCATCTTCTTCAAGGCGCGGATCCCCAGGCGCTCGCCGCCTGGTACGCGGACAATCTCGGCCTACCGATGGAGGACTACGGTGCGGCCATCTTCCGCGTAACTCCTGCGGACGCGAAGGATGGTGCCGTCACAGTCTTCTCCCCATTCCCGGCCGACACGGACTACTTCGAACCGAGCCCCTCCGCGTTCATGATCAATTTCCGGGTAGACAATCTGGACGCGATGCTGGCGCAGCTTCGAGCCGCGGGCGCGCCGGTCGACCCCATCGTTCAGGTCGAGGCAAACGGTCGCTTCGCGTGGGTGATGGACCCCGAGCTCAATCGCATCGAACTCTGGGAGCCGGCACCGACCGACTAGACGGCTCAGGTGACGGCGTCGGTGAACTCCCCGATCGTGTCCAGGTAGGCGTCGACGTCCTGCGCCGTGTGGGCGACCGACACCGTTGGCCCGAGCCACCAGCCCGACTCCCAGATGCCGCGGTTGGCGAGGAACACCCGGATGAGCGCGTGCAGGTCGGGGTCATCGGCATCGCGTGCGCCGCGCGTCGGGTCCGGCCGTCAGCAGTGGCGTCGTCAGTGCCGATGAGACACTGCCGGATCGTGCGGACCCGGTCGTGCTCTTCAGGCTCCGTGCCACCTACCGGAGAGTGTCCGGGCACGATCTGAGGCTGGCTCACCAGTCTGTTAGCAGGGCTACGGCGGCTACGGCCCTACCGTCAGCAGATGCCGAGGCGCCGGCCCGCTACCGCAGGCCCCGCTGAAACAACACCCGCCTACTGTCGGAGTAGCTCGTCGTTTCGTTGCCACCGCCCCCTCCCACCGCCGACCCCCCAGGAGAGATGGATGTCCACTGACGCGATCGTTCTACTCAAGGCTGACCACAAAGAGATCAAGTCCGTGTTCGCGAAGTTCGAAGCGGCAGGCGAGAACGCCGTGAAGGCCAAGGGTGCACTGGTCACCAGGATGATCGAGCTGCTCACCGTGCACACCTACCTGGAGAACGAACTCATCTACCCCGAGGTGCGCCGGCTCCTGCCCGCCCTCGAGGACGACGTGTTGGAGTCCTACGAGGAGCACCACGTCGCCGACATCCTGTGTATGGAACTGGCCGTGCTCAGCCCGGACGCGGAGCGTTTCGACGCCAAGACGACCGTCCTGATCGAGAACGTCACCCACCACATCGACGAGGAAGAACAGGACTGGTTTCCCAAGGTCCGCGCCGGACTGGGCCGTAAGCAGCTGTCCGAGCTGGGTGCGCGGATGCTGGAGATGAAGCGCACGGCGCCGCGCAGCCCCGCCCAGCCCTCCGCGCTGAAGAAGACGATCGACGCCGTCCTCAAATAGGGGCCGCGCGCGGACGCGGCCGCGGAACGGATGGCGTGTTGTTCACTCTTCACCCGTAACCGATCCGGAGCGGGCAGGGTCGCGAAGATCCGCCCGTTCGCCCGGGAAGACGGGAAACCGTGGTGGTCCTGCTCGACCCCTTCAGGCAGGGACAGCGCCAGGCGACGGGCAGCGGCGTGCGACACCACGCTGCGCTCAGCTCAGCGGTGCGTGGAAATACCAGAGGTGGCCCTCCAGATCGCGGGCGCCGTACTCACGAACCCCGTACGGCTGGTCCACCGGCGCCTTGACGACGTCGCCGCCGGCCGACAGCACGGCCGCGTAGTGCGCGTCGACGTCGTCGACCGAGACCACCGTCATGCTGCTGACCGCGCCGAGGTTGCGGGGCGATTGATAGCCACGGCCAGCCGGATGCAGCCAGATGACGTGGTCCCCGGCCAACAGCTCGCCGTGTACCGCCCGCCCGCTCGCGTCGAACTCGAGCTTCCCGGCACCGAGACCGAAGACATCGGTGAGATAGGCATGGGCGGCGGCCAGATCTTCGTACACGAGCAACGTGGTCGTGCTGCGGATCGGGGTGTCGAGCATGCTCATCTCCTCCAAAATCGTGAACAACGCTTCCGGAGCCGCGGCGCCGGTCTGATCCAACTCGGTGGTGATCGCCCGCAGATGGGCCCGCAGCCGCGAAGCAAGTTGGATGCTGTGTTCAACCGCTTCGCTGTGTCGTCGAAGCATCGGGTCGAGCTCCCAGCTCGGGTCAGCGAGCATCGCGGCGATGTCACCCAGCCCGAACCCCAACCGGCGCAGCGCGAGGATCCGGTACAACCGGACTACATCGCCCGCCCCGTAGAGGCGATGGCCGCTCGCGGTCTGACCCTGCGGGCAGAGCAGCCCGATGCGGTCGTAGTGATGCAGCGTCCGGACGGTGACGCCACTCGACGCCGCCAGCACGCCCACCTTCCAGGTCCGGCCCGCGCCGCCCGACGAACGCTCCATGGGCAGGACGTTAGAACCCGACGTCGCGTCAGGATCAACCCCCCGGGTGACGCAGCGTTTTGGGCGCTGCACCGCCCATAACGCTATACATCGCCCTCAGCGGGCCCGGCGGAGTGTGGCCGTCGCGGCCCCGAGCGCCGCGGCTCAGGTCGAGCTGCTACTCAGCGCCCGGTCGGCCGCGGCGGCGTCATCGAAGTGGCCGCCGCCGCGCGCTCCTGGCGCCGGATCGTTGGGGTGTCGGCTCAGCGGCACGGTGTCGACGCTGAGCCAGCCGGCCATCGGCAGCGACGCCAGAATCGACTGCATCGCCCGACCGTCTCGGGCCTGCCAGAGGCCGAGGGCGTGGCCCCCGACCGGCAGCGTCCAGAGCCGGATCAACCGGTGCTGGTCGGCCAGTTCACGGGTCCGCTCGGCCTCTTCCGCGACGAGCGTGTCGACCTCGACCGCACTGGTCCCGGCGGGAATGGCGAGGACGAAGGTGGTCAGGAATTCGGTGCTTGCCGGGTCGAGCGTTTGCGGCCGCGCCGGGTCGTTCGGGTGCGGACCGAGCGCGACCACCTCGTCGGTGCGCCACACGCGCAAGGGCATCGAGACCAGCACGTGCTCGAGCTCAGCTGAGTCACCGGCTGAGAAGAGGCCGATCGTTCGCCATTCGCCGGACTGCAACGGTGGACGCCACAGGCGGAGCACGCTGCCCTGACGCGCGAGCTCCTGCGTGTGAGCAGCCTCCCGGGCTCGGATGTCCGCGACGCTCTGCTCCGACGTTCCGTGCGGGACGTTCGTGGTCATCGTGACGAGGTACTCCATGGGTGTTCCTCCACCATTGGCGCGGCGCGCTAGTGATCGCGTTTGTTCCAGCCGTGAAAGTGCGAGTGGTCGCCCGCGGCCCACTCTTCGCGTAATCCGGGTGCAGCCAGATCCCAGTCCGGGCGGACCTCGCTGCCCACGGCGCGCAGGTCGCGCCACAAGTCATCGACGGACGGGCGTCCCCAGAACCAGTAGCCGTTGTAGATGCTGTACACGACCAGCCCGGGCTTCAGTACGAGCGTGTGCGGAATCATCGGGTCGTTGTCGGGGTCGGTGTACTCCTGGATTTCCAGGTCTTTCTGGATCGTCCGTCCAGGATCGGAGAGGAATGTCCACTGCGCGCCGACTGAGGCTCGGAACTCCTGCAACGTGTGGTGCACGTCGGTCGAGATCGTGACGATCTGCGTATAGGCCACAGCGATCTTCGGCTGGATTGCCGCCAGGTCGAGATGCTGCTGATGCTCCTTCGGGCAGTAGTGACCGCGGGCGAGGGTAAGGATCATCGGATCGTCCCCCTGCAGCTCACTGAGCGAGCGGACGGTCTCGGTGTGATCGGGTAGGGCGTAGTCGGGAAAGACGCTGCCCGGAATGATGTCGGCTCGCATGCGCTGGTCGCCTCTCGGTCGAACAGGTTCGTGTATTGGGACTAAACGCGCTGCGCGAGGATCGGCTGCATGTAGCGGCCCGCCGCAGCCGTCGCTTCCGGCGAGGTCTGACCCGATAGTCGGGCATCGAGGTACGCCGCGTACCAGTCCCACCAGTTGTGTGGGGGCGATGACTTCTCGAAGGGATCGTGGTGATCAGCGGTCTCGTGCAGCAGGTCCGCCAGCGTCGCGACGTCCATGGCCTTTTACCGGCCGGGGAGGCGGGTGACGATTTCCTGCAGTATCCAGCCGTTACCGTCGGGATCACTGAACGACGCAAATGAAGAATACGAGCGCCGCTGCGGATCCAGGCCGGGCACCCGGGCGTCGGTGCCGGCGTGATGAAACACGCCGCCGGCGTCGTGGAAGATGCCGCTGACCTCCACGCCACGGGCGACCAGATCAGCCCGCCCGGCCTCGATATCGCTCACCACCAGCATCAACGCATCTGCCGAACCGGGCGCGGCATCGGTCACGTGGGAACCGAAGATGACCGAGCAGGGCGAACCCGGCGGGGTCACCTGCACCACCCGAAAACCCGCCTCACCGGGGAAATCGGCATCCAATCGCCAGCCCAGGCGCAAATAGAAGTCTTTGGCCCGGTCGACATCGGACACGGGCAGGACGATGACCTCGAGTTTCATGTCCATCGTCGGTGCGGCGGGCACGTCGGTCGACGGTTGACTGGCTGCTGCCGTAACGCTCATCATGGCCTCCGATTTGATTCCTCTGACGGGTCGCGGTCACACGATGCGGTGCCGATCGTGCCCGTGAAACCTCTGGTTGATCTTCGATGTCGACCAGGGATTCTCGCAGGCGAGACCCCGGTTAGCCAGACCTACGCTGTGCGCGACGACGCAGCCCGCTCGCGCCGTCCATGTCCGCAAGGGATTGCCACGTTGACGAACCTCTCGGCTTACCTGATTCGGGCGTTATCGGCAGGCGAGCTCGGGCCATGCTGCTTGCCGGAACCGACGGGTCCGAGCAAGTGACGGGTGAGTTCGTGGCGACGCTGCTGTCGGTGAACGTAGGCCGCCCGCGCGACGTCGCGTGGCGTGGCCGGACCGTGTACACCGGCATCTGGAAGGCGCCGGTCGACGGTCCGATCATGGCTCGCCGGCTGAATCTGGACGGTGACGGGCAGGGCGATCTGAACGGTCACGGTGGCGAGCAGCGCGCGGTGATGGTCTATCAGGCCGAGTCGTACCAGCACTGGGGCGAATTTCTGGGCCGGTCAGATCTGAGCTACGGCATCTTCGGTGAGAACTTCACGGTGGGCGGGTTGGCCGACGACGAGGTCTGCATCGGCGATCGTTACCGCATCGGCGCGGCCGAGTTCGAGGTGACCCAGCCGCGGACGACCTGCTATCGCGTGGGTGTGCGCCTCAACGAGCCGCGGATGGCGTCGCTGCTGGTCGGCCACCACCGTCCCGGTTTCTACTTCCGGGTGCTGCGTGAGGGGCTGGTGCAAGCCGGCGACGAGATCGTCAAGGTCGGCACCGCTCCCGAACGGGTCAGTGTGTCCTCGACCGACGCTCTGCTCTACCTGCCGGGGGCCGATCTCGCGGCCATGCGCCGGCTACTGACCGTGCCTGCACTCAGTCCGGGCTGGCAAGGGTCGTTTCGCGACCTCGACGACCAAGCCGACAGCGCCGACCATCGGCCCGATCAACGGCCCGAGACGACGGCGCCGGCGTGGGCTGGGTTTCGGCGTATGCGGGTGGCCCGCCTGGTGCGCGAAACCGACGCCGTCACGTCCGTCTACCTGCAGGCTGTGGGTGATGTTGCTTTGCCGGTCCCGCGGCCCGGACAGTATGTGACCGTCCGGCTGGGCGGTGCCGGCGATCCCGCTCCGGTGCGCAGCTATTCGCTGTCGGCGTTCGGCCCGGACAGCTATCGCATCAGCGTCAAGCGCGAGAGCCGAGGCGTGGCCAGTGGCTACATCGGCACCACGCTGGCCGCCGGCGCGGAGCTGGATGTCGCGGCGCCTCGGGGTGAGTTCGTCCTCGCCGATGGTGCCGGCCCGGTGGTGCTGCTGTCCGCCGGTATCGGGCAGACGCCCGTGCTGGCCATGCTGCGCTCGCTCGCCGAGGTGGGCAGCACCCGCGCGGTGTGGTGGCTGCACACGGCCGCCCGCCCGTCCACGCAGGCCTTCGCCTACGAGGCCGACCAGCTCGTCCGGTCCTTGCCGAATGCCCGCAGCCAGGTCTTCTACACCGCGGATGCCGGCGGGCGGTCCGGGTCGGGCGTCGTCCAGGGGCGCCTCGATCGGGCCGCGCTGGCTGGACTCGATCTGCCGGTCGAGGCCACCGTGTACCTGTGCGGCCCGACCGGGTTCATGGACGCCATGGCGGCGGCCCTGGCTGATCTGGGCCTGGCCCCGAGCCGGATTCACACCGAGGTGTTCGCGTCGCTATCGGCGATCAACCCCGGTGTCGTGGCCACCGACCGCCCGGCCCCGCATGCGCCGGCGGTGGGCGGGACCGGGCCGATGATCACCTTCGCCCGCGCCGGGGTTACCGCTGCCTTCGATGAAGACCTGTCCAGCCTGCTCGAGATGGCCGAGGCCTGCGATGTCCCGACCCGTTGGTCCTGCCGCACCGGTGTCTGCCATACCTGCTCGACCCCGATCCTGTCGGGTTCGGTCAGCTACGCGATCGATCCGCTCACCGAACCGGACTCCGGCCAGGTGTTGCTGTGTTGCACCCGCCCCGACTCCGCCGTCGTTCTCGACTTGTAAGGCCGTCAGCTCCAAGCTCATTGACCCGTCGCCATCAGACGTGCTCGCGCCGTTACGGCGCGATGAGCGCTGAGTGGGCCACGTATCTCGATTCCTCAGCCATCGTGAAGCTGGCGGTGTTGGAAACCGAGTCAACGGCGCTACGGCCGTATCTGCGGCGCAAACATCCGCTCGTTACCAGTGCTCTCGCCCACACGGAAGTCGCTCGAGCGCTGTTGCCGCTCGGCCCCGCCGCCCTCGCGCGAGGCGAGGACACGATGAGTCGTCTAGACGTCATCCGGATCGCGCGTCTGTACCTACGACGAGCGGATGGCCCGTTCCGCGGCCGAGCTGGGAATGACCGTCGTCGGGCCAAGGTGACTCGAGCCGGCCGGTTAGGCCGATGGGCTGACCTGACGTAGCGCATACTTCGCAGGTCTCCTTGTCGCTCCGCCGTGGCGGTTGGCCCTCGCAGGACCGATGCCGCGCGGGCGGGTCACAACTGCATGACCAGGGCCAGGGGCCCGGACAACCGCCTTGGAGGGTCTGCGCCCGTCAGTAGGCGCGGCCCGACGCAAAGCCCCGGTGACTCGCGGGGCGTGCACTCGGATGCCTCCCGGCCGGGATTGGCACCGCCGGTGGCCGCGTCGATTCTGTCCACCATCTCCAGTGCGCCTTATAGTCACGTCACGTTGGACGAACACGGGGAGGCGTCGGGGTGCAGCAGGAGGAACTGCTATTCGCGCCGACCGGTGATCCCAGGCAGGTGCTCGCAGTTCTGTCCACTCGATACACCGTTGCGGCCGAGGCCGCTGAGGTTGCGCAGTGGACCTACCTGGACACGGTTGACTGGCGGCTCCACCGCGCTGGCATGTCGCTTCGCGACAGCCGAAAGGGGTCCGCCGCAGAGCTGGTCCTGTCGACCCGCTCAGGCGATCAGATCGCGGTCGCCTCCCGGGCCTGGTCCTGGCCGCGCCGAGCCGACACGCTGCCCGCGTCAAAGATTCGCGACCAACTGGCCGAAGCGGTCGGCGTTCGAGCACTGCTACCCATGGCTCAGGTCCAGGTCCGGTCGATCCCGCTGCGTCTCACCGATGACCTGGACAAGACTCGCGTGCGGATACGCGTCGATCAACAACGCCTCATCGGGTCCGGCGATCAACCGCTGCCACTGCAGGTTCTCATTGCGCCGCTGCGCGGGTACGACCGTGACGCCGATCGGTGCACCCGGCTCCTGGCCGAAGCCATGCCGCAGTTCGACTCGCACGATCCGGCCGCGACGATCGCCATGACCGCCGCCGGTCGGCCGCCGGGGCAAGCGTCCGTCCCCGCGTTGTCGCTGAACCCGGCCGACCCGGCCGCCGTGTCGATGGCCGCGGTGCTCGGGCGGTGGATGGACATCATCGACGCGGTGCGAGCCGGCGTGCTCGGCGACGTCGACCCGGAATACCTCCACGACCTGCGTACCGCCGTGCGGGCCTCGCGGTCGATCCTCAAACTCGGCGGCGACCTGGTGCTGGGCGCCACCGTTTCGGAGCGGTTCGCGGCTGAGTTCGCCTGGCTCGGCCAACTCACCACCCCACTTCGCGACATCGACGTCTACCTCGAGGAGCTGGCCGGGCGGGGAGCGTTGCCCGTCTCCGGTCTGGACGATCTCGAGCCCCTCGTGCGGCATCTGAAGCACCGGCGCGGGCAAGCCGTTCGGGCGGTGCGGGCCGGGCTGCGATCCGATCGCGGCGTGCGCCTGTCCGGCGAGTGGCACCGCACGCTGACCGAACTCACTTATACGGCTGAGCCGACCACGCTGGACCTGGCCGCACAGCATGCACGATCGGCCTACCGCCGGATCGTCAAGGCCGCCGCTCCCGTCACCGAAGAGACACCGGCCGACGACCTGCACCGGCTGCGGCGACGATGCAAGCAAATGCGGTACCTGCTCGACGGCTACGGCTCGGTCTACGCCCCCGAACCGCACCGCGCCGTGCTGTCCGCGCTGAAGAGGCTCCAGGACTGCCTGGGCGACATCCAGGACAGCGACGTACAACGCAGCCAACTCGCCGACATCGCCACGACCCTGAGCGGCCGCGGCGTTCCGGTCGCGACGGTGCTGGCGATGGGGGCATTACGCGATCGCAACGCCACCCGCGACCACGCCGCACGAGCTGATCTACGTCGACGCCTGCAGACGTTCACCGCGCCGAAAATGAACGCGAATGTCGCGGCGCTGACCGCACCCAGCCCATGAGGATCATCGCGCTCTACAACATCAAGGGCGGCGTCGGGAAAACCACCAGCGCCGTCAACTTGGCCTACCTGTCAGCGGTGCGGGGCCAGCGGACCCTGCTCTGGGACCTGGACGCGCAAGGAGCCGCGACCTACATCTTGCGGGTACGCCCGCGGGTGAAGGGCGGTGGCGAGGCTCTGGTCGAAGCGCGCCGCGCGCTGAACACGGCCGTCAAGGGCACCGACTACGAGAACCTCGACCTCCTACCGGCCGACTTCACCTACCGCCATCTGGATCTGTTGCTGGACCAGCGAAAGAAGCCGACCCGCCGCCTGGCCGCCCTGCTGCGGCCCCTGCGCGCGGACTACGACCACGTGTTCCTGGATTGCCCGCCCAGCATGTCGCTGCTCTCGGAGAACGTGCTGCGCGCGGCCGACACGGTCCTCGTCCCGCTCATTCCCACGCCCCTGTCGCTGCGCACGATGGATCAGCTGCGTGACTTCGTCCGAGACCAGCCCAGCCCAAGACCGAGCGTGCGCGGCTTCTTCTCCATGGTCGATCGTCGCAAGGCGATGCACCGCGACACCGTTGACGCGCGTCCGGCCGACCACGACGACCTCGCCACCACGACCATTCCGGCCTTGTCCGTGATCGAACAGATGACGGTTCGGCGCGAACCGGTACCCCACTTCGCACCCCGGAGCCCGGTCACCGTTCGCTACGAAGAACTCTGGGACGAAACCGTCGGGCCGAACCGCTAGAGCCGCGAGCATTGACGTTTCGGACACTGGGCGGGTCGCCGAGCCGTCACTGAACCGACGGCTGGCGTTCACGTCTCGGCGGGCGGTGGCGGGCCAGAATCTGGAACGTGACCGATGACGCGCGCAGGGCGATCCCGATGGCCGAGCAGCACGATGATTGGCTGCGTTACCTGAGGGCCAACGCGGTCAGTCGCCGCACCATCCTCAAGGGAGCCGCGGCCGGGGCGGCCGGGTCGCTGCTGGTCGCCGGCGGCGTGCCTGGGCAGGCGCTCGCCGCCGCCGCGCGCACGGACGGCCACGTGGCCGGAGATTTCCTGGTCAACGGGCGGCATCTGTCCTTCGGTGACGACCCGACCCGCGAGATGTGGGTCGCCGGCCAGCTGGTGAACCCGAACGACAGCAACGGCCGACCTCATCGCCAGATCAGGGTCTGGGTCGAGTTCGGACACGACCGCAGCTACGGGCACCGCGTCGAGGCCGAGATCCGGGAACTGGTGACGCATGTGCCGGTGTGGGATGGCAAGCCCGGCGCCCTGTCCGCGGCCCGGACGCTGAACGCCGACCAGTTCTACGTGCACGCCCACCTGCGCGGGCTGACGCCGGGGCGCAGCTACCACTACCGGTTCCGCTACCGGGTCGGCCGTCACGTCGGGGCAACCGCTGACGCCACCTTCAGCACCGCGCCGCTGCGTTCGCTGGAGCCGTTCACGTTCACCGCGTTCGCCGACGAGGGTGTGCCCGGACCGAACCCGCACCAGGACGCCTCGCTGTTGCCGGAGGCGGACTGGGGAGTCACCAACGACCCGGCCGACTACGACGGGGACCCGCTCAGCCCGCAGATCACCGGCGTGGCCACCACCGTCGGTGTGATCGAGCAAATCACCCGGGTCCGCAACCTCACCGACCACCGGCCGGCTCGGTTCAACCTGCTGGCCGGCGACATCTGCTACGCCAACGCAGAAGGCGACCTGCAACCGATCATCAACCCGAACGGGCCTGACGGCGAGCAACCGTCGACCGGTAACACCCCGATGCCGGCCGCCAACAGTGGCGGCTGGGACTACTACGACCCGACCGTGTGGACCAGCTACTTCACCATGATCGAGCCCAGCGCCGCCTCGGTCCCATGGATGTTCGCCACCGGCAACCATGACTCCGAACTGTTCACCTCCGCGGTCGCCGCGGACCCGATCACCATCGCCAACTATGACGCCATCGGCTACGGCGGGCACGCCAAACGACTCGACCTGCCCACCACTGGACCCCGCAAGTGCCCCTCGGTCTACGACTTCACCTACAACAACGTGGCGGTCATCAGCGTGGACGCCAACGATCTGTCCTGGGAGATCCAAGGCCTGACCGGCTACAGCGACGGAACGCAGCTGCACTGGCTCGAGCGCACCCTCGCCGGGCACCGGGCCGACCGGGAGATCGACTGGATCGTGGTGTTCTTTCACGAGTGCGCGTTCTCCACGTGCGGTGACCACTCCTCGGACGGCGGCGTCCGCTCGGCGCTCGCTCCCCTGTTCGCGCGCTACGAGGTCGACCTCGTCGTCCAGGGGCACAACCACCTCTACGAACGAAGCAACCCGATCCGCTACGACGCCCGCACCAATACCGGGCACTCCAGCATCCAGGCCGTCGCCCACTCCCCCGCCGAACCAGCCGAGGTGCAACCCGCGACCGACGGCACGACCTACGTCGTGGTCGGCACCGCAGGTACGCCGCGCTACGCCTGGTCACGCCCCGACGAAACCGACCGGAACTTCGCCGCCGGCAAAGGCAGCGGCACCACCGTGGTCGCCGACCCGACCAAGAAGATCGGCCCGTACGTCACCCAACGCGACTTCTCCCAGAAGTTCGAGACCGTCGACTGGTCCCAGGCCCGCTACGACGACTACGGCTTCATCGCCTTGGACGTTGTCCCCGCCTGCCACGGAGCTCGCACCTCCATGACGCTGCGCTTCATCAACCAACTCGGGCGTGAGCTCGACCGCGTCGTCTTCCTCCGCACCGCCGGCCAGAGCACCAAGCCGTGACGTCGGCGATAAACCCGGTTGCGGTCGTGCCCGCCGCTCGGTCGACGTGTCACCACATGTGGTGCAGGCGCCGGAAAATGCTAGGAAGACGACTTTTGCTGCAGGCCGGTGGAGATAACGTCACCGGTCAGGGCCTTCGGAAACTTCATCGAGGACGTCTACCAAACGCCGCACATCACGGTGCCGCAGCTGCTCGACAGGATTGCGGACGGCCAGGACGTCGTGCTCGCTCGACAGCGCGAATCGGCTTGGTCGACAACGACCTGGTGCGGGCCACCGGCGCGACGGTGTGGCTGATCCAGTTCGGCTGGGGTGAGGTCTTCGTGCGCCGGGACGCACTCACCGGCTCCTCGGCGGAGACCGGCCCGGTCGGGCGAAAGGTGCAGCTCCTCACGTCCGTGGTCAACAGTGATCAGCGTGGCCGACCCGTCATCCAGACCGAGCCTGGGTCCAGGACAGAGGTGTCCTGCGTTGTCCGATCCAAGTTGAGGTGATCGAAGTGGTCGTGCACGGCCTGCTGGAACTCGGCGGCGGCAGGTGGCTGTCTGCGGCGGGGCGCGGCCAGGATGCAGATCTGGCGGTTGACGGTCGGGTCGACGAGTGGGCGGTGGGCGAGGTCGGCGAACTGCATGAGCGGCAGGACGAACGTCGGGGCGACGGTGACGCCGAGCCCAGCTTTCACCAGTCCGGCTACCGCGGCGATGCTGTGGGCCTCGATGACGGGGCCGGTGCGCACTTGCGCGCGGTCGAGTGTTCGGTCGACCAACCTGCGCACGCTACTGGTGGGATCGAACGCGATGAACGGTTGGTCGTTCAGGTCTGACCACCGCACGGTCTCGCGCTCCATCAGCGGATGCGTCTGCTCGCACACGGCATGAAGCCGGTCGGCCGTCAGCGGCTGGCACTGACCAGCGTGTGCGGCTTCATGCACGCTGATCGCCAGGTCGATGTCCCCGTCTGCCAGTAGATCGGTGATGTGGCCGTGGATTTCGTCGCGCACGTCCAGGTGAACATCGGGTCGCCTCGTGCGGTAGCCGGCGATGATCGGCGGCAGCAGGGTAGCCGCGAGGCTGGGCAGCGTCGCGATCCTTACCAGTCCGCTCGTACCGTCCAGGAATTCCGTGAACATGCGCGTCTGGCTGTCGTATTCGGTGAGCACCGCTCTCGCGGCTTGGGCAAGCTGCGCGCCCTCGGGTGTTGGGCTGACCCGCCGCGTGGTCCGTTCGAACAGCGGGGTCCGCAGCCGCCGCTCGAGCTGAAGCACCGTACGACTCAGCGACGACTGGGCTACCTGCAGCGACTCCGCGGCGGCAGTGAACGAACCCACTTCGTCGACTAGTGCGATGACGCGAAGTTCCCGCAGCGTGAGATCTATAACCACGATGCATGAGTCTAGCGAGTATTGATGCTCGACAGCAGCAAACCCGATTGCAAGAATTTTGCCCAGTCGAGCTGGTTGATCAATTGATGAGGTGAAGCGTGGCGGGATCGGCCCTGGGTGCGGTGCGCGGCCGCGGAGGGTCTGCGCGAACGCGGGTAGGTGCCGGCGCCGGTTTTGCCGGTGACCGGCTCGGCCCGGCGATCGACCTCCTGCGACACGCCGCACTCGACGACCTCGTCCTGGAGTGCCTGGCCGAACGCACGATTGCGCTCAGCCAGCTACGCCGCATGCACGACCCGCACCTGGGTTACGACGAGCGGCTCGAGCGCCGGCTGCGCGCACTTCTGCCGGCGGCCCAGGAGCACGGGACCCGGATCGTCACCAACATGGGGGCAGCGAACCCGCTCGCCGCGGCGAAGCTCGCCCAACGGGTAATCGGGGAACTCGGACTCTCCACCCGGGTTGCCGCGGTGACCGGCGATGACGTGCTCGATGGACTGGACCTGTCGAGGCCGGCGATCGAGGACGGCCTTGCGTTGGCGGCACATGGCGAGATCATCTCGGCCAATGCCTATCTCGGCGCGGAGGCGTTACTGCCCGCACTGAGGGGCGGGGCTGATCTCGTCATCGCCGGCCGGGTGGCCGACCCGTCGCTGTACGTCGCGGTGCTGGCGGACCGGTTGGGATGGGACCTCGCCGAATGGGGACACATGGCCACCGCCAGCATGGTGGGGCACCTACTCGAATGCGCAGCGCAGGTGAGCGGTGGCTACTTCGCCGATCCCGGCAAGAAGGGCGTCCCGGATCTGGACCGCGTCGGGTTCCCCTTCGCTGAGGTCGGTCGGGACCAATCGGTGGTCGTCACGAAGCTTCCGCAGTCCGGGGGCGCGGTCAGCGTGGCCACGGTTACCGAGCAGCTGCTGTACGAGATCACCGACCCCGGTGGGTACGTGACTCCCGATGTGGTGCTGGATCTGCGCGGCGCTTCGCTGCACGAGCGCGGCGCGGACCGCGTCGAGGCGTGCGGCGCAACCGGTAGGACCCGCCCCGAGAGCTTGAAGGTCAGCGTGGGTTACATCGCCGGCCTGCGCGCCGACGCGGAGATCAGCTATGCGGGGGCCAATGCGCGGGCGCGGGCCCGTCTCGCGGTCGAGGTACTGGCCAAGCGGCTCGGCGACGCCGCGTCACGGATCGAGTTCCGGATATTCGACGGCACCAGTTCCGCGCTGCTCGATGAGCGGCCGGACGTGCACGACGTCAGCATCGTTCGTGTTGCCGGGATGGGCCCGAGCCGCACGACTGCGGACGACATCTGTCACGAGGTCGAGTCGCTGTACACCAATGGACCGGCCGGCGGCGGCGGTGTGCGGCTGGGTGTGCGTCAGGTCGTCGGCATCGTGTCGACCCTCATCGCGCGCTCGGACGTGTCGGCGTCAACTACGTTCCTGGAGCCGCAAAATGCGCCTGCTTTTGCATGACCTGGCCCACGCCCGCGCGGGTGACAAGGGAGATACGTCGACGCTGTCGGTCATCGCGTACCAGCCGGAGTGGTTCGAACACCTTGTGCGCGAAGTGACAGCCGACCGAGTTCGTTCCTGGCTGGCCGACAGCCTGCGTGGACCGGTGGTCCGGTACGAGCTGCCCGGCCTGTCCGCGCTGCAATTCGTGTGCGCGAACGCCCTGCGCGGCGGGGTCACCACGTCGCTGGCGTTGGACGCCCACGGCAAGGGTCTCAGCTCGCGGCTGCTGGCCATGCCGATACAACTGCCCAGCTCTTTCGCACTCATCTAGGTCAGATCAGGTCACCCACCACACCACCACCGGGCGTAGGAAGGTCGTAAGGACATGGCAACGGACAGCGTGATCAGTGTAGGGAAGGGCTCGAAGCGTGAGCGGCAGCGGGACGAGGGTGTCGGCCTTGCCCGCACACTCGGCAAGTTCGAGTCGTTCGCGATCGCGTTCTCATTCGTATCCATCACCACCGGCATCTTCAGCACGTACGGGCTGGTGCTGTCCGATGGCGGCCCCCGCGGCATCTGGACGTGGCCGATTGCTGCGGTCGGACTGACGTGTGTTGCCCTGGTGTACGGGATGCTCGCGAGCCGCATACCGATCAACGGCTACAGCTACCAATGGGTCAGCCAACTCGTGTCACCGTCGTTGGGGTGGTGCTTCGGCTGGATGTCGTTCAGCTGCCTGGCTATGTCTACCGTGGCCGTGGACTACGCGTTCACCCAGACGGCGCTGTTCCCGCTGCTCGGCGTCGGCTATACCGCCGACCGAGGTGCGGCCATCACCATCGCGGTCGTGCTGGTGCAAGCCGTGCTCATCATCTGGTCCACCCCGATCACGGCCAAGATCAACGGCATGTCGGTGGTGGCCGAGCTGGTCGCGATGGCAAGCCTCGTGATCCTGCTCGGCGCGGCGGTGATCTTCGGCCACGGCGGCGACTGGAGCAACCTGGGCTCGCGCGGGACGTTGCCCGCGCACGGCTACTGGGGCTGGCTCGGCCCGTTCATGCTGTGCGGGTTGCTGGGCGTGTTCACCCTTGGTGGGTGGGAGGCCGCGGCCAATCTCGCCGAGGAGACGCACAACCCGAAGCAGGTCATCCCGCGAGCCATGGTGCGTGCGGTTGTCATCAGCGCAGTAGTCGGAATGTTGTTCCTCATCGTGTTGTCCGTAGCCGCCGGTAGCAAGGTGAACAGCCTGGCCGGCGATTCCGCTCCCGTGGCCTCCATCATCGGTCTGCGGCTGGGCGACGTCATCACCAAGATCACGCTCGTGGTCGTGTGCATCGCGGTCTTCGCCTGCGGCCTGGTGATCATGGTCAGCTACAGCCGGCTGACCCACGCAATGGCGCGGGACAACCGGCTTCCCGCAGCCGCACTGCTCAAGCGGGTTCCGCGTCCCACGGGTGGTCCGACCTGGTCCGTCGTGACGTGTGCGACGATCTCCATCCTCATCGTGCTGGCGTTCCTGCGCAGCCCGAACACGCTCGGTCAGTTCATCGGAGCGTCCAGCACTCTGGGCGGGTTGGTATACCTGGGCACAATCTGCGTTTACATCGCTACGCGGCGACGCGCCGGTAGTAGCGACGACTTTCAACTCGGCCGCTGGGAGGTCCCAGTCATCGTCGTCGCGGTCGCCTGGATGCTCGCGGCGCTGGCGATCTTCGTCCTGCCCGCCCAGTTCCACAACGCACAGAAGTACGCCGGCGGGACGCTCGCGGTCGGAGCCATCCTGTTTGGGGTGCTGTGGCTGACCAATCGCGAGCGGTTCTCGCGAGCGTCGAACGTCAGCCTCGAGAAAGCCGGCGCCCGATGAGGGTAGGGATCGGGGACGACGGCCACGAGCTGGAGGTCTCGGTCACCGGGTCCGGGCCGCCGCTGTACTTCATCGCCGGTCTGGGCGATGGTCTGGATTCGTGGGCCCCAGTTGCTGCCGAATGGCACCGCGACCACACCTGTGTGACCTTTGACAACCGCGGGTGCGGAGCGAGCGACACCCCACCCGGGCCGTACACGATCACGGACTTCGCGGACGACGCCCACCGATTGTTTTCCCAGCTCGAGCTGGGAGCCGGTCCGGTGGTCGGGTCGTCGATGGGCGGCACGGTCGCCCAGACCCTGACCTTGACCCATCCCGCGCAGGTGGCCGCGCTGGCGCTGTGCAACACGGTGGCACGGTCCAACGCCATGACCCGGGCCATCCTCGCGCACTGGATCGCGCTGGCTTGCTCGGGCCAGTTGGCCCGGCTCGCTGAGAGTACGAGCGTCTTTTCTTTCAGCGAGACCTACCTTGCCGACAACTTCGATACCGAGACGGCGGAGTACCCGGCGATCGAGAACGTTGCCGGCTTCGTAGCGGCCGCGCACGGATGCCGGCAGTTCGACGTCACCAGCGATCTGCACCTGATCAAGGTGCCGACGCTGGTCGTCGCCGGAACCTACGACATTCTCACGACCGTGGAGAAGTCGGCTGAGCTCGCCGGGCTCATCCCGGACTCGACCCTCGTCCAGATCACGTCCGGCCATATGATCTGCGTCGAAAAGCCTACGGAACTAGCGGGTCATATCGCGCAGTTCCTCGACCGTAGAGCAATCAAAGGCGCCGAGCGTTGACCCCGACGGCCTACGCCATCCGCTACGCCCATCGCGCCGACGCGCGCCGCGCGGAGCATTTCCTGTTCCGCCAGGGTGACAGCGCCGACATCATGCCCATCGACTACTACTTTTGGCTGATCCGAGACGGGACCCGCACGGTGCTCGTCGACGCGGCGTTCACGCCGGCCACCGCCGCCCGGCGCGGCCGCCACCTGACCAGCGACCCCTTGGCCGTGTTGCGGCAACTCGGAGTCGAGCCCGCCGGGGTGGACGACCTCGTGCTCACCCACCTCCACTACGACCACACCGGGTACGTCGGTGCGTTTGCGAACGCCCGAATCTGGCTACAGCAGAAGGAGATCCACTTCTGGACCCAGCCGCACGCGGCGCGACGCGGTTTCCGCGAAGTCGTCGAGGTCACCGACATCCAGTACGTCGTCAGGGGCATCCTCGACGGGCAGGTACGCCTGGTCGACGGCGACGCCAGCATCACCGACACCATCTCATTGCACCTCGTCGGTGGGCACACCGCCGGCACGCAGGTTGTGCGAGTCCGTACCGAACCCGGTCCGATCGTCCTCGCCTCCGACGCCTGCCACTTCTATGAAAACCTGCGCGACAAGAGCCCCTATGCGCTGGCCGATTCTGTACCAGGCATGTACGCGGCATTCGATCGCCTTGAAGCGCTGGTCGAGAACCCGGCCGACATCATTCCCGGCCACGATCCGCTCGTACTCGAGCGCTATCCGGCCGCGGGCCCGCACCTGCCGGGGGTCGTGGTCCTGAGTGCCGCGGCGAACGCGACGTAACCGTGCCGTCTCGACCTCCGGGCGGCGGTCAGCGCAGGGCGACCGTGACGTCTCCCCGGGTGAGGTCGACGTCGTTGAGGAGACGGGACGGGATACGGAAGACACGCCCGGGTGACGCGGGCCAGGGCAGCCTGCGGTGGGCCACTTCTCGTCCGTCCTGACGGATGCTGACGTGGGGCCGGCGGACGAGGTGTTCGGTCCACAGCAGCAGCCGGTGCCGGGCGGGCGCCGGATCACCGGCGCGGAGCAGGTTCGGTGCGATCCAGGTGAACGGCGCGTCGGCCAGAATGCGGACCGTTCGCTCCTGGCGGCGGACGCCGGCGAGGTAGGCGGTGACCTGGGCAGCGACGTGGCGTCCGTCGAGGGCGGCGATGTCGGCGGTGTCGACCGGATGGATGACGTTGCCGGCCGCAAAAATTGCGTCTCGGCTGGTGCGCAGGGCGGCGTCGACGCTCGGGCCGAGGGTGTGGGGGTCGAGGTCGATGCCGGCCAGGCGGGCCAGTTCGTGGTCGGGGATCCAGTCGCCGGTGAACACGACGGTGTCACAGTCGACGGTGCGGCGTTGGCCGGTGTCGATGTCTTCGATCTCGACGGCGTGCAGTCGGCCCGTCCCGATGACGCGAACGACACGCGTGCGGGTGGCCACCGGGACCCGCAAGGCCACCTTTCCGGCGACGTTGAAGGCGGCGTACGACTCCGGCGAAGGCTGCTCGGTCGTCATGAGCACGGTGCGGGCACCGGCCTCACGCAGGGTGACCACCGCCGACCAGCTGACCAGTTCGGCGCCGACGACGACGGCGCGGGCGCCGGGAGCACTGTGGTGCAGGTGGACCAGGTTCTGCAACTGGCCGGTG
Source organism: uncultured Jatrophihabitantaceae bacterium (assembly GCA_964252015.1). GTDB lineage: Bacteria > Actinomycetota > Actinomycetes > Mycobacteriales > Jatrophihabitantaceae > CAXSBR01. The sequence continues at coordinate 25,959 of CAXULW010000018.1, forward strand.
GTGTAGACACCGTGGGGCCGGTCGCCCGGGATGCGCCGCGCTGACCGGGGACGTTCGCGAGCGCCAGTGGCCAGGACCGTGGCGCGGGGTTGGATGTGGAGCAGCCCCTGGGGCGTGGTAACGGCGGCCGCGCCATCTGCCGTCCACCCGGTCACCATGGCCTCGGTGCGGATGGTCGCGCCGGCTGCGGTGGCGGTGTCGACGAGGCGACGGGCGTAGGCGGGGCCGCTCATGAACCGTTTCAGGTCGCGGATGCCGTAGCCGGGGTGGTCGCTGTGGCGGGGGATGCCGCCGGCGTTCTGCTCCCGGTCGACGACGAGGACCTCACCACGGATCGTGCGGGCCAGGGCGGTGGCCGCGGTCAGGCCGGCCGGGCCGCCACCGATGATCAGCACGTCCGGCCGCAGCGTTGCCGCGGCCGGCTGGTCGGCGCTGTCCCCGCCCAAGGACGGCGCGGTCATCCGGACGCCTCGCTCAGGTCGGTGTCGGCATGGTCGCGGCGTTCGAGGAGGGCGGTGACCTCAGCGCCGCAAAAGAAGCCCTGGCAGCGACCGTTCATGACCCGGGTGCGCCGGCGTAACCCTTCGAGTCCGCCCGGGGGTATGGGCGAGGTGAAAGTGTCACGGATCTCGCCGGCGGTGACGCGTTCGCAGAAGCAGACGATGCGGCCGTAGGCGGGGTCGGCCGCGATGCGCGGGGCGTCCTGATAGGGCCGCAGGAACGCTTCCCCGATGTTCGGCATGACCGGGGTGGCGGGGAGTTCGGATCTGGGCGTGAGGACGAACCCGGTGGCTTTGAGGACACCGATGACGTGCTCGGCGACGGCCATGGCCGAGGTGAGGCCGGTCGAGCGAATACCGCCGACCAGGAGGTAACGCTGGCCCGGGTCGGCTTCGATGATGTAGTCACCGGTGTCAACCGCGGCGCGCAGACCTGCGTAGCTGGCCGTCACTTCTTCCTGCAGCAGGCGGGGCATGAGTTTCTCGCCCTTGCTCAGCAGGAACTCGAAGCCTTTTTCCGACGTTGCGGTTGCGGTTCGGTCGGTGAGGTCTTCCGCGGTGGGACCGAGCATGACGTTGCCGTAGATGGTCGGGCTGACTAGAACGCCCTTGCCCAGCTTGGACGGCACGGGCAGCACGATCTTGTCGACCAGGGGCCGGGCGAGTTTGTCGAACACGAACAGTTCCCCGCGGCGCGGGGTGACGGTGAAACGGTCGTAGCCGTACATGGTGTCGATGAGGTCGCAGCCCAGCCCGGCGGCATTGATCACGTACCGGGCGCGGACGTCGCCGCCGCTTGTGTGCAGCACCGTGACGCCGTCCTCGGCGCTCAGGTCGACGGAGGTGACTCTGCGGCGGAACAGCAGTTCGGCGCCGCGCAGCCGGGCCTCGGTGGCCAGGGCCAGGGTCGCGGTCCAGGTGCACGTGATGGATTCGTCGGGCACGGTCAGGCCGCCGAGGGCGCCGGGCCCGAGGGCGGGGACCTGGCGGTAAACCTCATCGGCGTCCACGATCTTGCACTCGTCATAGCCGTTCTTGACCGCTTTGTCTGCCAGGGATGGCAGTACGTCGAGCTCGTCCTGCGTCCAGGCTACGAGCAGGGCACCGGTGGGCTCGACCGGGATGCCGGTGACCTTGGCGTAGGCGGAGAGTAGTTCGTGCCCGCGGTGCACGAGGCGCGATTCGAGGGTGCCGGGGGTGGCGTCGAAGCCGGTGTGCAGGATAGCGGTGTTGGCTTTGCTGGTGCCGTCGCCGACGTCGTCGCGGGCCTCGACGATGGCCACCCGCAGGTCGTAGGCCAGCAGATCCCGGGCGATCGCGGCGCCGACGATGCCGCCCCCGATGACGGTGACGTCATACACCGGCAGTGTGGTGGGAACGGTCATCGGTGGGTCTCCTCGGGTATGGACGCGGCGACGGCGCGGCGCCAGCGGTGCATGAAGTCCGACGTCTGGTCCAGTGACCAATTCGGCTCGTAGGTGTGGGATGGTGCCCACTCGGGAATAGCGTCCGCGAGGCCCAGTCGGGGGGTCACGGCGAGCCGGCCCATCGCGGCCGCGCCGAGGGCGGTGGCGTGCGGGGACGGGTACACGTCGATGGGGATCTGCAGCAGGTCGGCGGTGCTCTGCATCAGCGTGCGGCAGCGCGTGAGACCCCCGTCGACGCGCAGCCGCTGCAGCGGCATCCCCAGGTCGGTCGCGATCAGCGAGATCAACTCGGCTACTTGCGCGGCGATGCCTTGCAGGACTGCCAGAATGATGTGTTCGGGCCGGGTGGCCAGCGTCATCCCGGTCAGCGCGGCGGTCGCATCCGATCGCCACCACGGCGCGGCCAGACCGGCCAGCGCCGGTACGCACAGGGTGCCGTTGCTGTCGGCGGCGGCCAGGCGGTCCAGGTCCTCGGGGGCGTTGATCAGGCCGAGGTCGCGCATCCACCGCACGGCCGACGCGGCGGTGTAGACCTGTCCGTCCAGGCAGTAGCTGAGCTCGCCTCGGGCCCGCCACGCGACCGAGCTGGTCAGCCCCGCGCGGGAGCGCACCGCGTTCGCGCCGGTGTGGGCGAGCAGGAACGCCCCGGTCCCGAACGTGCATTTCGCCATTCCCGGCTCGACGCATCCTTCGGCCAGCAGGGCGGCCTGCTGGTCGACGACGAGCCCGGCGACCGCGATGTCGGCGCCGAACGCGGCCGTGGTGCCGACGGTGGTGTCGCAGTCGACGATCGTCGGTAGCGGTTCGTCGGTCCAGCTGAACAGCTCGAGCAGGTCGGGGTTCCAGTCGGCGGTGTCCAGGCTGGTGAGCAGGGACCGGCTCGCGGTCGAGGCGTCGGTGACGAATTCACCGCACAGGTGGTGAATGAGCCAGGTGTCGGTCGTGGTGACGACACCGTCGCGGGTGACGTTGCGGCGGAGCCAGGCCATCTTCGGGGCGGAGAAGTAGGGGTCGAGGACGAGCCCGGTCCGCTGGGCGACCCAGTCGGTGGCGTCGGTCATGGCGGCGGTGACGGTTTCGGCGCGCCGGTCCTGCCAGACGATGGCTTGGGAAAGTGACTGGCCGGTGGCGCGGTCCCACGCGAGGACGGTTTCTCCCTGGTTGGCCAGCGATACGGCGCCGACGGGTCGACCGGCGTCCGCGATGGCGCGGCGCCCGGCGGTGAGTACCGAGTTCAGCAACTCCTCGGGGTTCTGCTCCACTCCGCCGCCGGGCAGGTAGGTAGGTCGCACGACCTCCTCGGCCACGCCGACGACGCCGTCGACCGGGTCGAGCACGATCGCTTTCGTGCCCGAGGTGCCTTGGTCGATGGCCAGGATCGCTTGCGCGCTCACGACAAGGGCCCGGTCGATGCGTCAACCGCGGAAACGTCGGCGTCGATGGAACGCATGCTCGGCATCGCCAATCCAGCCCGCCCGCGGCGGGCGATCAGGTACCCCAGGTACACCAGCCCGGCCACGGTCATGACCACGGCGTAGATCCACGGATCCCGGAACGAGGAGTCCCGGAATATCGACAGCTCGAACAGCAGCCACACCAAGGACAGCACCAGCACCGGCGTCTCCCACCGTTTGAGGTCGAAGCCGGTGGCGGCGGGCAGGGCGTGACGCTTGACCGCGAACATGATCACAGTCGCGAGGTAGATGACGGCCGGCAACAGGCTGGCCGCGGAGAACAGGATCGTCAGCGCATCGCTCTGCCGGGCGAACACGGCGAGCACCACCTCGGTGACGATGACGATGAAGAAGGTGGCGTTACGCGGCGTGCGCGTGGCCGGCGAAACCACGTGCAGGGCCTGCCAGCCCGGGAAGCGCTGGTCGCGCGACATGGCCCATGTCAGCCGCACGCCGGTCATGACGATGACCAGGCCGCACGCGAAGATCGAAATCATCACCAGCACGAGCAGGATGTCGCCGGTGACGGTGCCCAGGACGTGTTTGATCACGTCGGCGATTGGTGTCCCCGACTTGGCGAGTTCGGTCGGGTCGCCGGCGGCAAGGGTGACAGCCAGCAGGAACAGGAAGCCGAGGACGCCGGACGCGAGGACGGCCTGGGCCATCGCGCGGGGCACGACGTGTTCGGGGTTCTTGGTCTCCTCGGCCAGGTTGGCCGCGGATTCGAAGCCGACGATGGTGAACGCGCCAAGCAGGCTGCCCAACAGCCACGGCCCGACCTGCGTCAGCCCGCCGACGCTCCAGTAGCCCGCCGAAGGAACCGCGCCCTTGCTGAACAGGTTGTGCAGGCTCACGTCCCGCGCGAATACGCCGACGATGAGCAGCAGCACGACCAGCGCGAGCATGCCAAGCAATTCGGCGGTGACGGCGAAGTTGTTGATGCGCTCGGACCAGGCAGTCGAGTAGGCGACGAGCAGGCCCTGGACGAGGATGATCACCGCCGTGATGACCCAGGAGGTGTTCGCCGAGCCGGTGTAGTGGAACAACGAGGGCGCGACCGTCGAAGCGATCGTGTAGTCCACGGCGACGGCGACTATGACCAGGAACGTGAACGACACCCAGCCGATGATCCATCCGAGGACAGGGTTCGCGACGCGTGACATCCACTGGTAGGAGTAACCGGTGACCGGGATGCGGCTGGCCAACGAGCCGTAGATCAGGGCGACGGCGAGCTGGCCGACGACACTGATCGGCCAGGTCCAGATGCCCAGCGGCCCGGAGGAATTGAGAACCGAGCCGTAGGTCGTGAACAGGCCGGTGGCGATGGAGACGAACGCGAAGGCGACGGCGAAGGAGGCGAATCTCCCGGTGCCGCGTTCGAGTTCTTCCGCGTAGCCGAACTCGGCGACGTGGTCGACGGGGGCATCGGGGGATGCGTGGGGTGGTGTGGAAGCCTGCGTCATCGGGTTGAATGTCCTTGCTCGCGAAGTGGGGGCGGGTCTCAGCTCGGGCGACGTTGCTGCGTCCCCCTGACCGTTGACTTCTCCGGGGCGGGGATCGGACGCCCCGTCGCTGCGGTGTGGATCTCGACGCCGGCCTGGGTGGCGGCACGCAGCAGCGCTGCCGGCGGCTGCCGGTCGGTGATCACCGCGGTCAACTCGTCCAGGCCGCAGACGCGATGCGGGGCGACCCGGGCGAACTTGCTGGAGTCCGCCAGCACATAGGACTGCACCGAGTGGGCGATAATGACCCGCCGGGTGGCGACTTCATCGAAATGAAAATCGGTCAGGCCCGCGTCCGCGTCGATACCTCCGGAGCCGAGGAACGCGACGTCAGCACGCAGGTCGGCGAAGAACCCCACCGTCAGGGCGCCGGATACCGCGAGGTCGCCGCGCCGGACCCGTCCGCCCGGAATGAGCACGTCGACGTTCGGCCTGGTCGCCAGCTCGGCTGCGACCAGTAACGAGCAGGTGGCCACGGTGCCGGTAAAGGAGTCCGATAAGGCACGCGCCACTTGAACGGCGGTGGTTCCGACGTCGAGAACGATCGTCTGTCCGGACTGCACCAGGCCACCGGCGATCCCGGCAATGGCCGACTTCGCGTTCGCGTCCAGAGTTGCGCGATCCTCGAACGCCGGTTCCGTCCCGACGTGCACCGACCGGGCCGCGGCACCGCCGTGCACACGACGCAGATGACCCTGATTGCCGAGCTGCACCAGATCGCGACGCACCGTCTCCGCCGACACCTCCAGAGCACGGGCAAGGTCCTCGGTACTGATCACACGACGCGCTTCGACCACATCGCGGATCCTGGCGTGCCGTTCTACCACCAACATGGTTGACCGATCTCGTGGACTGGTTACCAATCTTGTGGAAAGTATTGGATAGTTGTGGTGAGAAGTCAAGAGGGCTGGCCTCGACGGTTCAGCAGGTTTCTCAAACCCGCGCCGCAGGCCCGCGGCAGCAATGCCCCGTCGGCCGTCGCTCTCCACACCGGCCCGGCAGAATCGACGATCATTCCGTCCGGGTGGCAACGGGCGGGACGTGCCAAGCTGAGTTGCGGAGCGGGCGCAGTAGTGAATCTAAGCCTGTCCGTGACGACGTGCCGTGTGTCGCAAGGAGATCATCCCGTGGCGGGACGCCGAACTTGAGCGTCGCTGGATCTCGCGAATGCGCAAGATACGGTCCTACGGTCGGATGCGGATGGCAGAGTGCGGCGTATGACCGATCACCCCGCGCAGGGCACGGCCCGGCCTGAGTCCGGCCTGACCGACGGCGACTTTTCACCCATGTGGGCCGACGACGACCGCCCGCGCATCCCACGGGTTGCCGCCGAGCGTGACGCGCTCACCGCGTACCTGGAGTACTACCGGGGCACGGTCGAACTGAAGTGCCGCGGCCTGACCGAGGAGAACGCCCGGACCCGATCCATGCCGCCGTCCGCACTGTCTCCCCATGGCCTGGTCCGACACCTTGCCGGCGTGGAGCGCTGGTGGTTTCAGCAGAACTTCGAGCGCCGCGACGTGCCGTTCCTCTTCATCACCGCAGATAACCCCGATCTCGACTTCGACCCGCCCTGGGACGCCGACTTCGTAGCCGACCTGGACGCGTGGCGCGCGGAGTGTGCGGTCTCCCGCGAGATCGTTGCGGTTCACGATCTCGACGACACAGCGCGGCCCTTGGATTGGGACGAGGAAGTCGATCTGCGCTGGCTGATGCTCCGGATAATTACCGAGTACGCCCAGCATTGTGGGCACCTCGACCTGCTTCGTGAGGGAATCGACGGCAGGACCGGCGGATGAGCCCGATCGGACAAGCAAACGTTCACATAATAGCTGCGCCCAGCCTTCATCAACACGATTCCGCGGCACCTCGGGCACGTCGAGGTCCTGCTGTTCGGCGATTGTCAGCCACAGCAGACGGTAGGGCGGTAGGGACAGATGGGTCTACAACGTGCTCGCCGCCGTGGTCGTCGCGGGCCCGCAACATGACAACCCCTCGCTAGGTCGGGCCGACAGCATGAGATAGGGGCCCCCGCTAGATGCCCTTCGTGACAGCCAGAGCCGCATCCTCGACAGCTGCGATTCTCCTGCCACACAAGGGCATCTCGGCACTACGGCACGCTCACCCGCGCAAGATCATGGTGCATCCGGGTTTAGCGACCGGGCTACGCCGCGCACCGGCTCTCGGCCGACCCCTCACCACGGCGAGTGCCAAGAACCATCCGAACGACTGGCCCGTACGTCGGTGATCAATTACGATCTCTCTGCGGGTGAGGCGTGAGAAGAGTTCTGGGTGTCAGCTCGGTTTGCGATCCGCAACGGCGTCAGCGTCCGCCAGCGGCTGCTCGCACTGGTCTTCGTTCCGCTGCTGGGTTGCGGCGCGGTGGCGGTGACGCGACTCGTGTCGTCGTCGAACAGCGCGCGGGCGGCCGGCCGGGCAGCAGAGGCCATCAGCAGTGCTGCGGCCGTGGCCGCGGTCCGGGCCGCGTTCGAACAGGAGATTTTTCCGGCGTTGTCGGCTGCAGCCGTGCGCGATCCCGTGGTGTTCAACGGGAGGAGGCCTCCGCCGGCGGTCGTCTCGGCTGCGGCCAACTCGGTCGCCGATCAGCTGCCGACGCTGCGGGTGGCGACCGACGCCGCGCTGTCCCGGATGGCCGACGACACGCCGGAGGTCGAGGCGGCGAGCCGGTTCTCGCTCATGCTGGACGAAGTGCGCGCGAGTATCGATCAAGCATCGGTGCTATCGCAGGCGTTGAGCGAGGCGACGACGTTCCTGGGGTCGATGGCGGTGGTCGAGACGGCCCTACTCGAGTCGGGCACCGCCGCCGGGCTGGACGTGGCTGGTGTCGCGGCATTGCGCGACGTCGAGCTGGTGGCCCGGGCCATCAACACCGCGGTGCAGGAGGTCGGCCTTTACAGCGCAACCCAGCTCTCGTCGACCGGCCCGCATGCCTCCCATTTGCAGGACTGGGCCGAAGGTTGGGGCGCGTTCGCCGCCGCCTCGGCCGCCATCTCGAACCAGGCGGCGCCGGCGGTCGCCGCGTCGTGGAACGCGACGAACAACAACTCCCACGTCCGGGCCGTCAACACGTTCCTGGCCGCCGAGGTCGCGCCGACCGGGATCATTTCGGGCAGCCGGGTGGTCGGACTCATTGTGGAGGACGGAGCCCGCAACAAGGCGTATAGCGCCGTTCTCGCCACCGCCTACGAACGGGCGCTGGCTATAGGCCGGGCGCAGCAGCACCGCGCCAAGGTACAGCTGGCGGAGATGATCGCGTTCGTCATAGCCATCGTCGCGGTTAGCGTCATCATCTCCGTCGTGGTCGGTCGATCCATCACCCGGCCCCTCCAGCGGCTCGGGGCGCAGGCCACGCGGATCAGCGAAGGCGAACTCGCCGATGTCGACGTCGAAGGTCCGCTGGAGGTGCGCACCGTCGCGCTCGCCCTTTCTGGCTCGGTGGCCAGCCTGCGCAATATCGAAGCGTACGCGGCGGCCGTCGCGGCCGGAGACCTGACCAACTCGGCCATCCGGACGCCGCTGCCCGGTCGGTTGGGTGAGGTCGTGCACTCCTCGGCCGCCCGGATCATCGGCGCGATCAACGAACGCGAGATCGCCCAGCTTGAGCTCGTGCACCGCGCCGCACACGACGCGCTGACCGAGCTGCCCAACCGTCCACAGGCCATCGCGCTCATCGGGCAGGCCCTGCACCGGGCCCAGCGGTCCTCGGGGGAAACCGCGCTCATGTTCGTCGACCTCGACTACTTCAAGGCCGTTAACGACACCTTCGGTCACGAGACGGGCGATGACGTGCTCAAGACGGTAGCCCACAGAATGCTCCGTACCGTGCGTGAGGGCGACAGCGTCGCGCGTCTCGGCGGTGACGAGTTCGTGGTCTTGTTGGAAGGCATCGGCGCTGACCAGGCTGAAGTCGTCCGGTTGGCCAATCGACTGGTGGACGAGATATCCGTCGACATGACGATCTCCGGAAATGTAATCCGCGTCGGGGCCAGCATCGGCATCGCCGTCTGCCGGGACGGCTACGTCGACGCGGATCGATTGCTTCGCGAAGCCGATGCCGCGGCCTACCGGGCCAAGAACGGCGGACGGGGTCGCGTGGACGTATTCGACGACGATCTGCGCAACGAACTCACTCAGCGGGCGGAGATCGAGCGTGCGCTCGGGTTCGGCCTGGACCGGGGCGAGTTCGTCCTGCACTACCAGCCGGTAGTCAATCTGCGTACCGGCGCGACGCACAGTGTGGAGGCCTTGATCCGATGGATCCGCCCGGGCCACGGCGTCGTTGCTCCCGACGAATTCATTCCGGTGGCCGAACGCTCGACCCTGATCAACGAGATCGGCCGGTGGGCGCTGAACGAGGCCACCGACCAACTCGCGCGATGGCACCTGGCCGGTGTTGCGCGGGATCAGCTCGGGATGGCCGTCAACATTTCGGGACGGCACCTGAGCAGCCACCAGCTCATCAGCGATGTCAGCGGCGCACTGGAACGCTCCGGCATCGAGGCCCGGCGGCTCATCTTGGAGATCACAGAGACCATGCTGATCGACGACCCGGTCGCCACCCTCAATCTGAAGACCCTGCGCGCGATGGGCGTGCGCATCTCGATCGACGACTTCGGTACCGGCTTCACCTCGATCGGCCAGCTGCCCAAACTGAACGTTGACTCACTCAAGATTGACCGCAGCTTCGTCGCCTCGGAAGATCCGACCCAGCAGGGCCTGGTCATGCTCATGGTCGCTTCGGCCCACGCCTTCGGGTTGTCGGTTGTAGCCGAAGGAATCGAGAACCTCGAGCAGGCCGACCGGCTGCGCGCCGCCGGTGCCGAGTACGGCCAGGGTTACTTATTCGCCCGGCCGAAGCCATCGGCGACCGTCTTCCCCTTGCCCGTCCGCCGGGTGCGGACCCTGTCCAAGCAGCCAACCACGTAGGAAACAGGGTTCGTTCGCCGGCGTGAGGCCGGGCTGGCGCGAGCCGTCGTCCGCCCAGTAGGCGCAGGGTTGATCGTCGGGAGGAGCGGGTCACGCGGGCAGCGACGCTGACCCATTGGCGGCGGACGGCGGCGGTGGCTTTCGAGTGCAAGGCCGAGGCTAGCGCACTGCCGGCGCGGATGAGGTCAACGCAATCGCGGCCGGGACGAGCCAGTCTGAGTTCGCGGTGAAGTGCTTCCGCGTTGTCTTGAGTCATCCGGCTGGTGTCCATGACGCGCGAGCTGCGACCCTGGAAGACGTCGCCGGGTTCGTCGCGTGGCTGCGTTCAAGCCGTTCCTGCACTCAGCAAGAGCGGCCCGCAGCGACACCGGACGATCAAGCGGCCACGCCGGCTCGGCGGCGACCGCGGATCCTGCCCGCACGCGAAGCGCGGACGATCCTGACGCCCCGCGAGTATCTGCGGGATCGCCTGCTCTTCGCGGTGTGCTGGACTGCGGGATTCGGATCGGCGAGGCGATCGGGTTGCGGCACGCGGACCTGGCGATGGCGAACGGCAGGTCGATGTGGTGCCACGCGCGAACAACAACCGGGTTCACGGTTTCAGGCTGAATCAGATCCTTGGCCGTCGTCAGACGGTCTTGAACTGGTCGAGCTGGCGTGCGCCCTTCGCTCGTCCTTGCTTGTATCGAGTCGGAGGTATACCCGCCTGCCGCAGCGCTGCGGCAAGGATGACCTCCTTGCGGTAAGTCCGGTGCCCGTAGACGACGTGGGCGACGGGTGGGTCGACGGGGTTGAGAAGCCGGTCGAACCACATAGGGAGGTCGTCTCGGACGGTGCGCTTGGCTAACTCGATTCCCGGAAGCTGCGCGGCCACGTCGATATCTCCGCCGGACTGGTGATCGGCAGTGAGTGCCGCGAGCATCGCGCGGCGATCGCGGCCGGTGAGGCCGACACGTTTCAGCAGCCATCGCTCATGCAAGTTCAAGATCACCGGTCAAAGCGTAGCCATACAACCCGGCATGAGCGCAGGAGTGAATGTCCTGATCGCGCTCATCTGAATCTCCCCAGACCTGCCTACTGAATATCCCCACCCGTGTGGCTCCGCCGAGATGGCGGGACCCCTTCGATGCTGGCGGTCTCTGACCACACACCAGCGCTCGAAGGGGTTCCTGCTGCTCATGCTCACACGGGAGTACGACATCGACATACACGCGGCGCAGTTGCACCGCGGCGTATCTGTCGTGCTGCGCGAGCCCGTTGCGTGCGGCGGCGTGCGTATGCCAGCCGCTCTGGAGCGCTAACTCTGCAGGGTGGGCCGGATGGTCATGTCGCCGATCTCGACGTCCTGCGGTTGTTCGATCGCGAAGGCGATGGCGCCGGCGATGGCCTCCGGTGGGAGACCGAACTTGGCCATGCCGTCGCGGATCTGCTGACGCACGGCGGGGTCATCGATGGAGTCGGCCAGTTCGGTCCGGACGTACCCGGGTGAGATCGAGGTGGTGCGCAGGACGCCGTCTGTCGACTCCTGGCGCAGACCCTCGAGGAAGGTTCGGACGGCGTTCTTGGTGGCGGCGTACATCGCCATGGTCGGGGTGATCTTCAAACCGGCGGTAGACACTGTCGTGACAAGGTGTCCTTGGCCCTGACGTCGAAAAACGGGCAACGCGGCCGCGATCCCATACATAACTCCGCGCAGGTTGACGTCGATCATCGACGACCAGCCCTCGACATCGAGGTCGGCCACCGAGCTGATCTTGCTGATACCCGCGTTGCTGACGAGGACGTCGAGGCGGCCGTACTCCTCGACGGCGCGAGCAACGAACTGGTGAAGGTCCTCGCGATGGGTGACATCGACGCCGACCGTGATCGCCCGACCGCCCTTGTCTCTGATCCGGGCGGCCCTCGCCTCCAGACGATCGACCCGGCGCGCCCCGAGCACGACTGCTGCGCCCCGCTCAGCGAGCAAGAGTGCGGTGGCCTGTCCTATCCCGCTGCTCGCGCCGGTGATAGCGACAACCTTGCCGTCAATTCCAGACATGTAAGCTCCCCTTGGCCGAATTGGACAGTTGTCCGTTTCTCTCCCCACCGTAGCGGACAACTGTCCGTTTAGCTTCTCATCAAAGTCGAGGCCCCTTGCTCGAGCCGCAGCGTCGCGCCGATGCCATGGCGAACCGTGCCCGCATCGTCGAGGCCGCGCGCACGATAATCGCGGCATCGGACGAACTGAAACTCAGCGCCGTCGCCACCCGTGCCGGGGTAGGGCAGGCGACGTTCTATCGTCATTTCCCGACGCGCGAGGCGTTGCTGGCCGAGGTCTACCGCAACGACGTCGACGATCTTGTCGCCGCCGCATCGACGTTGCTGGCGCAGTACGAACCACTCGAGGCGCTCCGCCGTTGGTTCGCGCGGGTGGCCGACTACGCCAAGGTCAAGCGCGAGGTCTTCGCTGCGGTCGAGATTGGTGTCTGGACCGATCTTTCCGCGCACAGCCAAGGCCCGATCGGCGACGCGATAACCCTGCTGCTCGACGCCGGAAAGCGCGCCGGCTCGCTCCGTCCCGACGTCGACGCTCGCGACGTCGTGCTCCTCATCGGTTACCTGTCGCGCATCGATCAGGCCGAGGCCGACCAGCGCGGCCGCCACCTGCTGGCTATCGTCCTTGACGGTCTACGGTCTCGCAGGTAGCCCTACAGTCCGCCCCAAAGATCAAGGCGCGAGCACGGGCCCCTACCGGAGAAGGCGATAATCACCGACTGCAGGCGCACCGAAGACGACGTGCGCGCGACCGGGGGGTGAACAACCCGCACCAGGCCTACCCAGGGCCGGGCGGTCGGACGGACACTCTGCGGGTGCATCTGCCGTCGAGCGTGCAGCGCGTGCTTTCCTCGGCCGAGCAGGGCGTGAGCGTGGCCACGGCTCGCCGAGCGCGTAGCTATCCCTGCCCGGCCATGGCCGCGAACGGTTACGTCGTTCGCGAAGACTTCCTCGACCGCGTCGACGTGGAGACGGCGATGGCGGCGTTCGCTCCGTACCGGGACCGTCGCACCGTGAGTGCCCCGACACCCGAATCGAGGGTCGTGGATCGTGACCGTCGCGACGGCCGCGACCAGCAGGTGCGCCAGTTGATGCGCGCCGAAACGGTCAGCCCGATCCTGGGAGATCTGTTCCGATCCGGTCGGATCGAGGCGACGATGAGCGAGCTGACGGGCCGTGTGCTGAGCATGGGCGGAATGACGGTCCAAATCGATTGGCCGGACACGTCGACCAAGCGCGGCCTGCACGTCGACAGTCACTGGCCCCCGACCTACAAGTCGTTCATCTACCTCAGCGACGTGCCCGACCCGGAGCACGGCCCGTTCTCGGTCGTGCCGGGAAGCCACCGCCATCGGATCCGCAAGGTCCGCGCCGTGCTGGCAGATCACCGTCATCACCGGCCGCGCACCGATGTGGACTTCGAGTACTCGCTTGCAGAAGCGCATTGCCTCACGGGGCCGGCGGGCACGGCCATATTTGCTGATCAACGCCTGGCCCACGCCGGCTGGCCCGGCCACACGACGGGCGTGCGGTTCATGGTCGTCAGCTACCTGTACGAAGTCGGCGTTCACGCGCCGGCGTTCCTGCGCTAGTAGCCCGGGAGAACCCACAGATCAAAGCGCGTGCGCCGCTAACGCGCGAACTCCGCGACCAGGGCGTCCATCGTCTCCGGATGCCGCAGGTGGGCCATCCGCAGCTCCTCCGGATGGCGTCGGTAGTAGTTGCCGAGCCCGGCGCGAAGGAGCAGGCCTTGGTCCTCGAGCGCCCGCCGGTACTCGAACGAGAAGTCCTTGTAGTGCAGTTCCCGACGGGCATAGCGAAAGTAGGAGTAAAGCCGCTCGGAGTGGTGGTTGTCCCGGCCGAAAACGAGCGACAACGTGAACTTGGCCGCTTGGCGGTATCCGGTGACCTTGCCGTCAGCGACCCGGCGGCCGGCGTGATACATCCGTTCGTCGAACACGAGTAGGTCCCCGGCCATGGCCTTCCAGGCGAGCGGAATCGTCTTCTGGCGGTCAGTGAAGGTGCGGTTCGGATCGGCCGGTGGCTCGATCACCAGTTGCCCGGAGCGGCGCTCGATCGACTTGACCAGGTCCCGGTCCATCTCCAGGGGCGACAGGTGCGAGCCGCACATGATTCCCATGGCCGCGTTGTCACTTTCCAGATACAGGATCGCCTTCACGACGGCGAACTGGCCGTCACTCCAATCAGGGGCGTCGGAGGCGTCGTGCGCGCGGTGGACGCTGTCGCGATGCCATCCGGCAGTGTCGTGCAAATAATGCAGATCGGACACTTGCAGAAACCGGGCGTCAACGCCGATCGAAGCACGAACAGCGCCGAGAACCCGCGGGTCGAACAGCACGTCGCGGGTGGATGGGAACTTGTTCGTGGCGTCCACCCGGGTGTACTCGACCCCCGGTTCGATCCCGGCCTCGGTCTTCAGCTGGGCGGCCAGGCGGGCGCACTCGTCGACGGGGACCAGACCACGAAACACAGTGAACCCGTTCTGCCGGATCGCATCCGAAGGGCTCAGGGGCACACCCTCGGTCCGGGTCTTGGGATCGGACAGAAGCGAGCGCGTCCTGACGGCCGCCACCGCCCTCCTTGGGCGAAGCTGTCGGGCCACTCGCCCCGGATCCGCGGACAGTTCCTTGAGACGGCCGACGACCCCACCCGAACCGACCTGTGGTGACCCGCGGTGAGGCGTCCTCGACGTGGTTGCCATGAGTGGCAAACTGCCCCGCGCGCTCGTCGGTGACAACAAACAGCCGGAGACGAATAACCCAACAACAAGCCGACTGCGAGCAACTATCCGTGTTGTTCCTTGGTCCAGTTTCTGGCCCGCCGTCAGGCTGAAACATGCTCAGCTGTCACGAAGGGCGGTTTCGGAGTGGACTGCGTGGTGCAGGGGGCGCCAGCCGGCTGCGGTTGCGGCGAGCAGCATGGCCGCGACGGCTGCAGTGGCCGCTCTAACCCCGGCCCAGTCGGCGATGCCGCCAACGATGATCGCGGTGAACGGTCCCATCCCGGGTGTGGCCATCGTCCAAGCTCCCATAACGCGTCCGCGCATGTCCGAGCGGGCGCGCAGTTGGACCAGGGTGTTGGCGCTCGCGATGAACCAGATGGACATGAAACCGGTCAGCGCGATCGCGATTACTCCGACAACCAGGTCGAAGGAGAGGGCGACGAGTGCGGTGGACGCGGTGGTCAGGGCGGCCAGGCGGGCCACCGTACGTCCGTTCAGTTCGCCGTGCGTGCGGGCGGCCAGCACCGCGCCGGGCAGGGCGCCCACGCCGAACGCGGCGACGAGGCCGCCGTAGCCGCCGCCGTTCAGGTGATAGATATGGCGGGCCAGCAGCGGGAACAGCACGCCTGGGTTGAACAGGGGGCCGGTAGCCGCCGCGAGTACCAGACACGCGCGGATCTCGGGCACGGACCAGGCGTAACGCAGACCGGCCCGCGTCGAGCCCGGCTCCTTCGCGGGCCGGTGCCATGGCGCAGGACCATTCACTGTGCCACGGCGCCGATGAGCGATGAGCACCACCAGTGGTGGTAGGAAAGACAGGGCGTTGACCAGGAAACATGCGGCTGGGCCATCCGCAACCAGCAGAGCACCGCCGAGCCCAGGTCCGACGACCCGTGATGCGTTCAGCACGACCTCGTACAGGCTGACCGCGCTGACCAAGCGGTCTCGCCCGACCAGCTCCTGAACATAGATTTGACGGCCCGGGCTGTCGGCGGCGGTGACGATGCCGGTAAGTGCAGACAGGACCAGGATCGCCGGGAACGTCACCCGATCGGTCGCGGTGAGCACGAACAAGGCCGTGCTCAGCACGACGAACAGCACCTGAGTGACGATGAGCAGTTTGCGCAGGTCCACCCGGTCGATCAGCGCACCGGCCGATGCGCTGCCCAGCAGTACCGGCAGCATCGTGAACACCGACAGCAACGCCAGGTCCACGCCGCGGCCGGTGAGCTGGAGAACGAGCCATGCGGCCGCAACCGACTGCGTCATCAACCCGGACGCGGACAGCACCTGACTGGTGAACCACCACCGGAACGGCGCAATCGCCAATGAGGCAAACGGGTTCGCCGGAGCCGCGGTTCGTTCCGGGCTGTTGCTCGTCATCACCAACCATTCACCAAGCACACCGGACGCGACCGTGACGATTCAAACCTACGTGATACCACCGAGACGGCATCGCGATGACGGTCGCGGCCGCCACGCGCTGCCAAAGGGAGGATGACGCTCAGGTCGTAGCGGCCTCGTTGTGGATGGTCGCTATCCGGAGCCGTGGGTCCCGTTCGGCGCCGTGCGAGAAACGCGGCGTCGAGCGTTAGGCGGACCGGTCCGGCGGCAGTACCACTGCAGCAATGGGAAGTGGGGTACGCCAGACCGACGTCATCGACGAGTCCAGTGACAGGCCGTGGCTGAGTTGCGAGCTGACCCGGCTCAACCGGCGGCAGAGCCAGAGCAGGGTAAGGGCCAGCGGGATCTCGATCAGAATGGCCGATCCGAGGCTGGCCATCAGGTCTCGCCCGGAATCAGATGTGGTGACGTCGAACCAGGCGTCGCACAGCAGCAGGGTCCCGGTGACCAGGGTCGCACCGACCGCGACCTGACGCTCCCGCCACAACGCCCAGGCCGTGACGGCGAGGGCGGCGAACAAGGCGAGGTCGAAGCCCGTCCACGCCGCCTTCCAGTGCCCCGCGACGTAGTGCCGGGGCAGGGTCGCGGCGAGCACACCGATCCAGACGGCCAAGATCAGGCAGGCGACAGCCAGGAACCGTGGCATCCAGCGCCGGGCCAGGTGGATTCGTCGCCGCAAGACGACGTCGGCTACCGCGAGCTGCTCCAGCCGGTGCACGAGGTGTGCACGTTCGGACGGCGAGAGCGATGCAAGCACGGCATCCGTGAGTGCGGAGTGCGAATGTTCCGATCCCTCGATCGGTAGCTCGGGGCTGGGCATCGTCTTTTCTTCGACCTTCAATGATCTTCCAGCGCGTTCCGACGGCGCGGCGCGACGTCAGGCCCATTCTGCTCGCCACCGAAGATTTGAGCGCTGCCCGCTACTGGGATGTCACCCCGTCGCCCGGAGTCGCGCAGGGCTGTGACACTTCCGGGTGTGAAAGAGCGTGGACGTACCCCGGTTGCCACGAACCGCAAAGCGCGCCACCTCTACGTCGTGCTGGACACCGTCGAGGCCGGGATCGTCCTGGTCGGCAACGAAGTGAAGAGCCTGCGGCTACACCGTGCGTCTCTGGGTGAGGCGTTCGCCACCGTCGAGGATCACGAGATGTGGCTGCACAACTTACACATCGCCGAGTACGCCTTCGCACGTGGACGAACCACGCTGTCCGACGCAAGCGCAAGCTGCTCTTGCACCGCGCCGAGATCGTGAAATGGGAGCAAATCGTGCGCGAGAGCGGTGTGGCGATGGTGCCCCTAGCCCTCTACTTCAGCGATGGCCGCGTCAAGGTCGAACTTGCACTCGTCCGCGGCAAGAAGACCTGGGATCGACGGCACGACCTCGCCGAACGCGACGACCGTCGCGACATCGAGCGTGCGCTGTCGGACCACATAAAGCGACGCCGATGACATGTAGCGCGTTGAGCCGGAACTCGCGGGCCTGTCAACCGTGAATCATTCGCCGATGATTGCATCGGCACGTGATGGCATAGCGCTCGTGCCGGCTACGGGACTGCCGTCGTTCCCCTGGTCTTGTCGTTTACTTGTGAGCCACGACGGGGAGGTCGATCAACGTAGCCAGGTCTTTCTGCTCCTGAGCGGTCAGCGTGTAGATCGGCTGCGCTGTGAACAGCACCATTGGAGTGGCGCCGACTGAGTGTCCCCAGGTCAACGCATCCGCAGCCCATTGCGCGCGACCCACGGTGCGCGACGAGTTGAATTCTGCGAAACCAACGGGGACCAGCGGGAACTGAGCTTTGAGGTGCGCCAGTGCCGCTGAAGCCACGGTCTGCAATGACTTCCCGGGTGCTACGCCGTTGATGCCGTCGTAGGCGTCTATCCCAACAAACTGCACGTAACGAGGATCAAGGGTGTCAAGAAAGTGGTAACGGATCACGTTGAATTGGACGTCGATCGGCCCCAGCAGCACAGCCGGGTTTGCGGCTTGGACGACGGCCGAGCCGTGCTCGTATGCGGCCTTGTACAGAGCGATGGAGATATTCTTGGCATGGGTGGACGGTTCGTGCAGGAGTGTCAACCGCACCCCCGCCGGTACGGTCGCTGCGAACTGCGCCAACGCCGCGTCGAAAGTTCCCGCGGCAAGCTGGGTTGGATCGAGCCATATGCTCAGCCAGGGAGTCTCGCCTGCCTGAAGCGCTGCAGCGGCACCCGGAAACGCCGTGAAAGATGCCGGGACCGTATTGGTGGCGTACAGCCGCGCCCACTGCACGGGCAAGCCATTAGCGACAGCACTGGCAAGTAGGGCTGGTTTCCCGCCAGTCACTGCCATACCGAAGCTCGCATACTGCGGTGCTTCGAGCGGCGCGGCCGAGGCAGCCGTGATGCTCGAACCCAGGCTCGCCACCGCCAGACTCGCCGCAATTGCGTAGCGCATACACCGGCGTTTGATCGCCATTCTTGCCGTCCCCGTTCAATCGACACGACCTCGTATGTAGACAGAACCTATCCGTCTACGGCGACTCGCGCACCCAGACGAGGACGACGACCCCTTGAAGGCCACAGATAAGGCCGTCTCGCGGTCAGCCGTCTGGGCGATGGGCCTGGCAATCGTGGCCACTTTCATCCGCACAGCTCCGTTCACCGCAGTGTGATCATGTACGGCGGCCGGCGATCATCCTGTGTCGCGTCCGCGCCTACGTTCTTGGGTGCTGGCGCGCTCGGTGCCGGGCGTGCTCCCGGCGCGTGCGGCAGAATCGCGTTCGTTGCCCAGCCAGGCGAGGACAGCAAGGACGCGGCGGTTCGTCTCCTGGGAATCGGAGATGTCGAGCTTGGCCAGTAGGTGCGCGACGTGGGCCTCGACGGTGCGGGCGCTGAGGACGAGCCGGTCGGCAATAGCGGTGTTGGAGAGTCCCTGCGCCATGAGGGCGAGCACCTGACGCTCGCGCTCGGAGAGCTGGCCGAGCGGTGACACTTCGTTTCCGGCGATGAGCGCGGCAACGATTTTGGGGTCGAGGGCGGAGCCGCCGCGGGAGATTCGCTCGCAGGTGTCGACGAACTCGCGGATGTCGAGCACGCGGTCCTTGAGGAGATAGCCGAACGCAGGGTGTCCGAGGAGGTCGGCGGCGGGCCCGATCTCGACGTGCTGAGACAGCAGGAGGACGCCAAGTTGGGGCCGCTCGGCCTTGATGGCGCGGGCCGCGGTAACGCCCTCGTCGGTATGGGTGGGCGGCATCCTGATGTCGAGCACGACAAGGTCGGGGTCATCGGAGGCAATCCGGCTGGTCAGCTCGGAAACATCCGCCAGAACCGAGGTGACCTCGTGCCCGAGGTCGACGAAGAGCCGGGCGAGTCCTTCGCGGAGTAGGGCCTGATCCTCGGCCAGGATCACCCGCACGGCAGGCGCGCTTCGAGGCGGGTCCCTCCCCCGAGGGGCGAGTCGACCCGGAGGTTGCCGTGGTGGGCGCGAATCCGGTCGGCCAGGCCGAGGAGCCCGGTACCGCGGTGGGGCTCGGCGCCGCCGCGGCCATTGTCGATGACCGTGACGACCAGCGAGCCGTCCTCCCGGGAGAGTTCGACCGATATCTGCGAAGCCTCCGCGTGCTTGACGGCGTTCGTGACCGCTTCGCACGCAACGAAGTACGCCGCCGTTTCGACGTGGCTGGGGAAACGCTGCGGCAGCGCGCAAACGTCGAGCCGGACCGGCGTGCGGGCCGCGAGCTCGCGCAGCGCCGTGCCGAGTCCCTCGTCGAGCGATCCGGGCCGCAGCCCGCCCGCGAGTTCGCGCAGCTCGTCGATCGAGGTGGTGAGCTCGGCTACCGCTTCGTCGATCGCCGTGGTGAGCTCGGTGGCTGCCCGGTCCTTGGCTGTCCCCAGCGCCAAGTCAGCCCGAAGTTGCGCGTGCCGGAGCGTCAGTCCGATCGCGACCAGCCTCTGTTGGGCGCCGTCGTGCAGGTCGCGAGCGATCCGTCGTCGCTCCTCGTCAGCGACCGACTGGATGCGCCGCCTCGATGTCTCGACCTCGTGCAGGTGTCGCCGCAGCTGCACCTGGAACGCCGCCATCTCGATCGCCAGTGCACCAGCGTCGGCGACAGCGGCCACCAACCGCTCGTCGCCATCGCGGTGCCTGAGCACGGCGGTGGCTCCGGCGGCGGTGGACACACGCAGCGTTCGACGGCCGGCGCCGTACGTCGCGGTGGCGAGTGGCGGCTCGTGCCCTTCGGGGTCGACGACCATGCCGTCCGGCAGCTCGAGCGCCAGCGTAAGCCGGTCATCGCGAAGTGCCCTACGAAAGGCGGCCTCGAGCCCCGCGACGGTGGCGTCGCCGGAGCGGACGGCGTCGACGAACTCTGCGGTCGCGCTGACGGCTCGGTGCCGGGCCGGCCGCAGCCACCGGTCGGCCAGCGACTGCACCGCGTCGTGCACCGGCCGGAATGTCAGGGCCACGACCAGCGTGGCACCGGCGGCGGCGAACGGCGCGGAGACGAAGCCGGCGGCTATCAGCGTGACCGCGACGTACACCGTCGCGAGCAGCGAGGCGATGACGGCGTAAGCGACGGTTCGCACGATCACGAGGTCGACGTCGTAGAGCCGGTGGCGCAGGATGGCCACGCAGGCGCTGACGGGGATCAGAACGAGCGCGACCGCGGCCAGCAGCTGGATCGGCGCCCACACCGTCCACAGCGCCGCGGACGCCGGGAGAACGACACCGACCAGGGCGGCGGCGAGGACGACCCACTTGAGCTGGTCGCGCTCGGCTCCGCGGGCTCGCCGAAGGCGTACCAGGAGGGCCACGACGGACGCGATGAGCGCGGCGCAGACCAGGCCCGCGCCCACACCGAACAGCAGGCCCGCTGGGAACCCGTCGCGGGCGTACGGATTGACCCCGCTGACGAAATCGGCCCCCAGCCGCGGGTCCAGCGACCACCCCGGGACGGCGAGGACAGCTCCGACGACCCAGGCCCACACCACGACGCGCCATCCGCGGCCCGGCAACCGGCCGTCGGGGAAGAGCAGGAACAGCAGGATCAGTCCGGACGCCGCCACGATCCACGATGTCAGCCCGAACAGCTGGGTGAGGGACGCGAGCGGCCATCCCTGGTGCGCGGCGCGGACCCCGTAAGCCAACGAGAAGTCGGCCACGGCGGCGTTCCACACGGCGTACAGCAGCAGCAGCCAGCCGATCGGATGCCGCGGGAATCGGTGCACGATCAAGGCACCGGCCCCGGCCTGGGTCACCGCGTAGACGAGATAGAGCACGGCCTCGACGAGGCCGTGTTCGCCCGCGGTGAGGCACACCGCGGCCACCTCGAGCGCTAAGACCACCGCGACGAGGCCGGCCGCCACCCGTCGGGCTGCCTTCGGTGACATGCCGGGATTATGTCAGCGAATTCGGGTCCCGAGCATTGGTGCTAGCACGCATCACGGTCGCGAGTTTTGCCTGATGCCGCAGCTCCTACGCCGTCCCTACGGTCGTTGCACCGACACCAGGAGGAGCAGATGATCACCACCACGACCACCCAGATTGTCCCTGACCACGATCAGACGCGCCGAGCACGGTGGTGCGTCGCCGCCGGTCTTGTCGGCGTCGCGCAAGGGGCCGCGGTGCTTGCCTGGCCGCATCAGGTCCACGACAGCCGGTACAGCTTCCCGTTCACCGCCAGCTGGTACGTCATTGCTCAGGCCACGTTCTTCCTGCAGCACCTACCCCTCGCAGTGGCGGTGGGAGTCGTGGCCGCCCTGCCCGCGGTGCGCCGGGAGAAGCTCGCCCACCGCGCCCTTGTCGTGGCCACCGCTGGGCTCGGCCTGCTCGCGTTGATGGAGCTCATCGCGATGTCGGCCGCCACCACCGCCAACGACTCCACGCTCGGAACCACGATCAGCAGCCTCTACACGATCCCAGTGCTCCTGACCGGAGGCGGGCTGCTCGTGGCCGGCACCGTCCTCCTGCGCCGACGCACCCTGGGCCCTACCCTGCTGTGGACCTTGATCGCCCTCGGCGCGTTCGTCTTCGTCGGCCTTGGTCCGGCCATGGCCGCAGACTCCTTCGTCGGCGGTCGACTGGCGATCATGGCGTGGATGGTGCTCTTCGTCGTGCTCGGCCAGGTGATGCAGCGCCCCGAGCGATGACCTCGGCCCGCGGCCACGAATTCGCGCCAGGGATCAGGCGGGAGCCGTGCGCGGTCGAGCTACGAGACCTGAGCAACCGGTAGGCCGGGTCGGCGCCGTACTCGAGACGTCGGGCTGGTATCCGGGGCGCACCGCGCCGGACCATCTGCGCATCATCCCAGACCGAAAGAGCGATCCTGGGTTACGGCCGACACCCAATCCCTCGGGCGATAACGACGTGACCACACCCCGCGGCTACGTCGGCCTGGCGCGGCGGTATTCGTCGATATCACGCATGATCGCGCCGTAACAGCCCCGGCGCAGATGAGCTGTTCTGCAGCGGTGAAGTCATCGCTGGCCGCGGACGCGTTACCGGCCGTCGATCCCGCCTATTGCGCCGCCCTTTGTGCACGCGACGCAGGTGCCGCTCGGCAGATCCAGTTCAGACGCGGTTCCTCGTCGAGGTGGGCGTGGCGAGGCGGCAAGGGGTTACCCGACGTGCGGCGCGCCGTGCTCGGCGACAAATCGCTTCGTCCACGCCTCTGCGTCTAGGCGACCGGTCACCGCACTGCGAGCCGATCCGCTGAGGTCGGACACGGTGCCCGACTCGTTGGGTGTCGGCAGCGGTAGCCCGGGGCAATTGGCGTCGTGTGCGGGCAGTATGCCCTTGAGCAGGTAGTTGTTGGCGTAGCCGTCGGCACAGTCGTCGCCGTAGCCGTAGATCGTGTGCCCAGCCTGGTTCCGGATCGTTACAAGTCGCGCCTTCGGCGTCCGGGAACGAGCGAGCTGCGCGTTCTTCAGTGGTGTCGCTGGGTCGTTGTCGTTGTTGAGCATGAGCAGCTTCGGCAACTTGGCGCCGACCACCGGTGAGCCGTGGACGGGGAGGGTAAAGAATGGGCACGGGTTGACGTTCCAGTTGGCTCCGATAAGTGGGTAATGCGTGCGGGAGTAGTTTGTCTCAGCGAGGACCTCGGGGTACGTCTGCGAACGGTCGTCCTGGCAGACGATCGAGTAGAACGGGTCGTCACCCACGCCGAACGAAGAGGAGAAGAACGAGGTGACCAAGACCTTCTCGTCGTGGGTCGCCGTGGAATAATGCTCGATGGCCGACAACGCCTCAGCGATATAGGGGTATTCCAACGTGCTGTACAGGGAACCGGCGATACCGCTGTCGTAGCCCGCGGCGGTGAGCTTGGTGCCGTCGGTCAGCGTGAGCGGATGCTTGGCCAGCACGGCGCGACGATGCTCGTAGGTCGCGTCCACCGCCTTAGCGTTAGGTCCAAGACGATAGTTGGTGTTGTACTTCGCGATCCACGGCTCCAAGAAGTCGTTGAAGTTGGTCTGGAAACCCTTGGCCTGACGGTTGAAACTTTCGTACGACAGCGACGTCCAGTCCAAATTGCCGTCGAGCACGAACCGTCCGA
Organism: uncultured Jatrophihabitantaceae bacterium; assembly: GCA_964252015.1. GTDB lineage: Bacteria > Actinomycetota > Actinomycetes > Mycobacteriales > Jatrophihabitantaceae > CAXSBR01. The sequence continues at coordinate 49,499 of CAXULW010000018.1, forward strand.
CGTGCTGCGGAAACACTGCTGCGTACCAGGCTCCGAGCTGGGTGCCGCCCGAGAATCCTAGATAGCTAATCTTGCTTTCGTGCAGCAGCTGACGCACTAGGTCGAAGTCCTGGACGGTCTGGGAATGCTGGATGTACGGAGTCAGCGGGTTGCGTGAGCATTCCGCGGCGTACTTCTCGTCGAGCGCCTTGATCTTGGCCTGGTTCTGGCGCGACGTGTCGCGGCCGTCGAGGTTGTACAGCGTGTTAAGAACCGAAGGATCGGCGCACTGCAGCAATGGCCGGGACTCCCCCACTCCCCGCTGATCTATCCCGATCAGGTCGTAAGCGGCCGCGATGGTCGGGTCAGTCTTAGGGATGAACAGCGGCAGGTCCAGGCCCGCGGCCCCCGGCCCGCCCGGATTGGTGAACAGTACGCCCAAGCGCTTCGCCGGTTCGGCCGCCTTGATGCGTGAGATCTCGATCGAAATCGTGCGCCCAAACGGATGACTCCAGTCCAGCGGCACGACGACCTTCGTACACAACAGGGTCGGGTACCCCTCGCCCGGGTAACACACGGACCAGTGAAGTTTCTGCTCCAGCAGCGGCTTCGGCACGGTCGAGCTGCCCGACGAGCCGTAACCGGGTGCGCCGTTGCCAGGTGCGCTACTGGCTGCCGGCGACGCGACGGCGGTCGGCACGGTGAGGCCCAAGACCACGGCGCCTGTTGCGGCCACGGCGGCGGCGATCCGACCAAAGCGCTTGCGTCCGTAAGCAGTCGACGCAGAACATCCCGAGAGACGAGCCATGACTTCCCCCAAGTGTCATGCTGCTCCCAGCTTCGGTAACAGCATCGACAGGCTAACGGCGTGGTGAGCCCACAGCAAACGCTGCGCAGCCGTACCCCCAACACCGACGCGCATCGTCTACGAACGCACAATCGGATCGGACGCGCAGGCCCAGACGCCTTGGGCATCGAACGCGGCCACCACACCCTTACCGTCCTGCGCAAGGGCGGCAAGATCGTCGTCACCCCATTGGCCCCACGGACCGCCCGGGCAATCGACCTGGCCATCGGCGAGGGACTGGACGGGCCGATCTTCCTCCGCTCGGACGGCAGCATATGGACGGGCACTGCGCCTCCCGGATCGTGCGACGGGTCGCCCGCCGCGCCGGCGTGGACAAACCCATCGGACCGCCCCCACGCAGTGCAAGCTGGGCGGCAGATCTGCATCCGTCGCTCAGCCAGCGCCTCACCCGTCGTTCTGGACGATCTGTGCTAGCTGATCGACCCGCACAGATGAATCGCTAGGCACGCCAACGCACGCTCGTAGCCGACGGGCAGTTCAGCGACGGCTGCAGGCCCGCCTCGACTGCGGCCGTGCAGGAGAGCCGTTGCTGTTGGTCTGATGAGCCGAACTTCCTGAATGGCCGCGGTCGGCGCGGTAGCCGGCCACCCCACGCCTCGGCTTGCGAGACGCCGTCAACTTGCGAGGTCGGCGCCTGCGTCCGGTTACTGGATGACCCGGCGCTCGGTCAGGGTCGAATCGAGCGGCGGATCAGCTCGGTCGTCTCGGTCGGACGCTCGAGGTTGGGCAGGTGGCCGGCCCATGACAGCTCAATACGTTCGGCCCGCGGCAGCTCGGCAGCCAGGTGGTCGCCGACGGCGCGGAACCAGGGCAGGTCTCGACCCCCGGTCACGACGGTGGCCGGACAGCTGATGCTGGCCGGGTCGACTTCGGGGTCCTCCTCGTGCACGTCGTCTCCGGCGGCGAGTTGGACGCGGAATGCGTTCGACTGCATCTCGCGGAACAGCTCCCGCGTCGACGCGTCGACCTCGGGCTGCAGCCACATCGTGACGTTGAGCTCGGTCGCTCCCGCCACGTCGCCGGCGTGCAGCAGCGTGCTTTCCTGCTCGGCGAAAGCGCGCAGGTCGGCGGTGGGCTGCACGCCGTCGGCCGCGGCGCACAGCAGGACCAGAGCGCTCACTCGATCCGGAACGGCGGACGCGACCTGCAGTGCTACCGCACCTCCGCCCGAGGAGCCGATGACCGCGCAGCGGTCGATGCCGAGGTGATCGAGCAACCGGACGACATCACCGGCATGGGAGAACGGAGCTGAGTCCAACGGTGAGCGGCCGTACCCGCGAAGGTCTGGAGCTACAACCGTCCGGTCGGCGCTCAGTTCGCGGACTTGCGGTCGCCACTGGCGCGCGTCCGCGGCCGTGGAGTGCAACAGCAGCACCGGCGGCCCTGTGCCCTGGACGGCATGATGAAGGATTACCGGCCAGTCGTACCATCCGCGGACCACACCACGTACCGGTTTCCGGCCGAGCTTGCGTCGATCGGCCCAGCCGTGGTCGCCGCTGCAGCAGACAAGTAGTGGACGAACGACCGGACGCCGCCCCCAGCGGAGAACTTGAGCGGCCTAGCCCGCACCGGGCACCATCAGCCCCGGAGGTGCGCGATGACCCAGCCGTCCGGACCCGGGCGTGGTCTGCTCCTGCTCGTTGCGGCCGCGTTCTTCATGGAGAACCTGGACGCGACGATCGTGACCACGGCCGCGCCGGCGATGGCGCGGTCACTGCACGTCTCGGCGACGGCCATCGGCGTCGCCATCACCGCCTACCTGGTCACGGTGGCCGCGGTGATCCCCGCGTCGGGCTGGGTGAGCGATCGGTGGGGGCCGCGGCGGACGTTCGCCCTTGCGGTGGTGGTGTTCACGCTCGCCTCAGGTGCCTGTGCGCTATGTACGTCGCTGCCCGAACTGACCGCGGCCCGCGTCGTCCAAGCCGCGGGCGGGGCCCTGATGGTGCCGGTCGGGCGTCTGACCGTCTTCCAGTCCACCGACCGGCGTGACCTGATCCGGGTCGTGGCCTGGCTCACCTGGCCGGCGCTGGCTGCCCCGGTCGCTGCCCCACTGATCGGCGGTGCCCTCGTCACCTACCTGTCGTGGCCGTGGATCTTCGTCGTGAACCTGCCGCTCGGCGCGGTCGCGTTGGTCCTCACCCCGCGGCTCGTGCCGGGCCGCACGCCGCATCCGAGCCGGCCGCTGGACGTAGTGGGGGCACTGCTCAGCGCCACGAGTCTGGCCAGCTTGGTCTACGCGGCCGACCTCATCGCCTCGCCCGAGGACCATTGGCCGGCCGCGGCCGCGTTCGGTGGCGTTGGTCTGCTCCTCGGCATCGGCGCTGTGCGGCATCTGTTGCGCGCACCGCACCCGCTCGTCGATCTGCGCCCACTGCGGATACAGACGTTTCGGCTCCCCCACGCGGGCGGATCCTTGTTCCGCGCCTCGGTGTTCGCCGTGCCGTTCCTTCTGGCGCTGGAGTTACAGGACGGTTTTGGCTGGACGCCCCTACGGGCCGGGGTGTTCGTGATGTTCATCTTCGTAGGCAACTTGGGCATCAAGCCGACCACGACCGGGCTGCTGCGTCGGTTCGGGTTTCGCCGGGTTCTGCTATCGGCCATCATCGCCAGCGCCGTGTGCACCGCGTCGATCGCCGCGCTGAATCCGGGTACGCCCGTCGTCGCAATCGCCGCGCTGCTCATCGCCGGCGGAGCCGCCCGCTCGATCGGGTTCACCAGCTACAACACCATCGCGCTGGCCGACATCGAGCCGGGCGAGATGACCCAGGCCAGCACGTTGTCAAGCAGCCTGCAACAGCTGGCCCAGGGGCTCGGCATCGCCCTGGCCGCGCTCGCGTTTCGAGCCGGGGTCGTGGCGGCCGGATCGACGCCCGCGGGCGTGACTGCGTTCCGGATCGGGTTCGGGCTGATCGGGCTGGTGTGCCTGGCCGCGCTCCTGGACGCTTGGCGACTGCCCCATGACGCCGGGGCGGCGCTCACGGTTCCGTGACGGCGCTGCGAGCCGGGCCATAACCGGTGGCCACCAAGCCGGGACCGCCCGTCCCTTCTAGCAGAGCGCCCATTTAGCAAACATTTGGCAAGGCCCTGGTCACCTGGCACACAGCCGGCCCGGGGCCGAGACTGAACCCTGTTGATCTTGGCGCCATCGAAGTCGGGTAGCGTTGGTGTGGTCTCAAGTTGAGGGCCGTTGGCAAATACGGCAAATTCTGATCTTGGCCATCTCGATCTTGGCCTCGGGCGCTAGAGCTCGGGGCGTCGCTCGTGCCGGTGGCTGCGCACGCCGCCTCGACCCCGCAGGCTACGGGCACACCGCTCGCTATCGCCCTGAGCGCTGACGTCTCCGGCACCGCCGTTCTCACCGCCAACGCCACCCCGGTCGACGTGAGCCCCGCCGGACCGGACGGCCAGCGTCGCCGACATCAGCACCACCTTGGGGCCAACTGTCGCGTTCGCCGCTGACGGGGCGATCAGCGCATCGGCCACGTCGGCGGCTGCCGAGAACCGAGGCACCTCACGGGTCGACCACCTGGACGCCACGATCCTGGGTTCAAACCCCGGTATCAGCGCAACCGTCCTGTCCGGTACCGCCACCTGCCCCGCCAGCGGCAGCACGGCCGCTGTCACCACGGTGGTCGGGTTGAACGTGTGCGGTACCACAGTGGCCGCTACAGGGCGCGCGGTCGTCTCCACCGCGGTCACGGTCCCCGGCCTGGCCGGAGCCCAGCTCCATGCGACGGTGACCACTGGCGTGGAGACCACCACCGCGACCACGGCCACAGCCACTGCGTTGACGGCCACGTTGACCTTGACCGGGACCCTGGACGGAGCACCGGTGACCATTCCGGCGGGCACGGTCGTTGCCGGGCACGCCACCTGCACCCGCCCGGGCCCCACCGCGAGGGGGTTGACGCCGCCCAGTGGTCCGACTGCGGGCGGGACCACGGTGAGCGTGACCGGGACCGGGTTCGTCGCGGGCCAAACCACCGTCACCATCGGCGGACACCTGGTGCCCGCAGCTGACGTCACCGTGACCAGCCCCACCACACTCACCTTCGCCACCCCCGCCCACACCGCCGGGCCGGTCACCGTCACCGTCACCACCCCGGGCGGAACGACCGCGCCGCAGGACTACACCTATCAGGTCGCTCCCACCGCGACGGGGTTGACGCCGCCCAGTGGTCCGACTGCGGGCGCGACCACGGTGACGGTGACCGGGACCGGGTTCGTCGCGGGCGAAACCACCGTCACCATCGGCGGGATCCTGGTGCCCGCAGCCGAGGTGACCGTGACCAGCCCCACCACCCTCACCTTCGACACCCCGGCCCACGCCGCCGGGCCGGTCCCCGTCACAGTCACCACCCCGGGCGGAACCAGCACCACACGCGTGTTCACTTTTGACTCCAGCCAAGGTGCCGCGGGGGAATCAGGAAGCCGCGGTTCAGGCGACGGCCGCCTCCCCACTACCGGCGCGCCGATCCCGACGTTGGCCGGGTCAGCAGTTCTTCTCCTCCTCACTGGGGGACTGCTGTCGTTCGTGGGTCGCCGACGTCGCCCGATCCCGATCAGGTAGCAGTCCGTGCCTCAGGACTAAGCACAAGCCGTTGCGAGCTGATCAAGTCCGATCCGGGCCGCGGCGGCTTGCGGCCAAGACGGGGTCCAGACCCTAACGGGCCGGGCACTGCCGTTGCGGACGTCCTGCGGTCCCAGTCACCAGTACGGCAGGTCGATACCTGCGTTGGCGCGGTCCACGCGTCGAGCCCGGTGCCGCATGCCGGAGCCAAGCCTCACTCAGGTCATGCCGGGTTGAATCAGGCCGGTCTCGTAGGCCAGGACCACGGCTTGGGCGCGGTCGCGTAGTCGCAGTTTGGTCAGCACCCGGGTCACATGCGTTTTGACCGTGGCCTCGGACAGGAACAGGCGCCCGGCGATCTCCGCGTTGGAATAGCCGCGGCCGATCTCGGTCAGCACTTCCTGCTCCCGTGGTGTCAGCGGGCCGAGTACCGCTGTGGACGTGACCCCGGGTTCCGGACGGCGGACGTATTCCTCGACCAGGCGCCGGGTGATCTGCGGCGCCAGCAAGGCCTCGCCGCGGGCGGCCGCGCGAACGGCATCGACAAGCGATTCCGGCATCGCGTCCTTGAGCAGGAAGCCACAGGCGCCGGCTTTCATCGCCGCGTAGACGTACTTGTCGAGGTCGAACGTGGTTAACATCAGGATCCGCGCGGGCACGTCGGCGAGCTGGCGGGTGGCCTCGATCCCGTCCGTACCGGACATGCGCACGTCCATCAACACCACGTCGGGAACGGTCGAACGCACGACCCGAACGGCGTCGTCACCGTCGATCGCCTCGCCGACGACCTGAAGATCGTCCTGCGAAGCGAGGATCGCGCACAGGCCGGCGCGGACCAGTCCCTGGTCGTCAGCCACGACAACGCGGATCACGGTGTCGGTTCCAGCATGGGACGATTGTCGGCGAGAGGTAGCACGGCGTGCACCTCGAATCGCCCGTGCGCGCGCCCGGCCCACAACGTGCCGCTGAACATGGCCGCTCGTTCGCGCATCCCGGCCAGACCGTTACGCGAGCTCGACTCGCGCGCCGCACCGTTGCCAAGGGGCAGTTGGTTCGCAACGTCTAGGACCAGGTTGTCCTCGCTGCGCAGGATCGACGCCACTACCGGTGCGGTGCCGCCGTGTTTGAGGGCATTGGTCAACGCTTCCTGCAGGATCCGGTACGCGGCCAGTTCCGCGCCGGGTGACGCCACGACCACCGGGTCGAGCCGCAGTTCGACGTCCAGGCCGGCGTCGCGGAAGCCCTGCACGAGCGCGGGCACGGACCCCAGCCCCGGTTGGGGGTGCAGGTCGACCGAGTCCAGACGGAGCACACCCAACGTCCGCCGCAGTTCCACCAGCGCCTCACGTCCGGTCTGCTCGGCCGTGCGCAGGCGGGGTTGGGTCGAGCCGTCGCGTTCGAGTTCCATCCGCGTCGCGCCGACCTGAACCACCATCAGGCTGACCGCGTGGGCGACGACGTCGTGCATCTCGACGGCGATGCGAGCGCGCTCGGACGCGACGGCGACCTCCGCACGGGCTCCTTGCTCCTCGGCCAGCGCGGCCAGCGTGTTCGACAACGCGCGTTGCTGTACATCAAAGCGGCGCATCGTGCGCCCGGCGATCCAGGCGATCAGGTACAACCCTCCGCTGAACGCGATGTTGCCCAGGCCGCGCGACGCCGGAACGTGCAGGTCCAGCGCGCCGGCCAGGACGAACCCGGTCGCCCACGCCCACCCGGCCGGCCAGCGGTCGGCCACCCGGGCCAGCGTGTAGACCATGATGCCGATCGGCAGGAAGTTGGCCCAGAAGTAGACCGTGTGCGCCAGGAAAACGGCCGGCAGCACGGCGGCACCGGTCATCACCGCGAAGGTGGCCCGCGGCGCGACGTGCCGGGTCATCAACGGCGCCGCCATCAACAGGGTGAGCGGGACATTGAGCCACGTCGGACCGCCTTTGTAGCCGTCGTCGCCGTGGGGAAAGAGCAGATCGAGCACGACCAGGACGGTGAAGAACGCACCGAGTAGCACGTCCCAGACCAGGGTCGGCACTCGCTTGGTCAGCGCGGCGCGCAACTGGGCCGGCGTCGTCATGACGTCACCCCCACCGTCTGGACAAAATCGCCACCGGGCGTCAACGGCAGGACAGCGCGGATCTCGAACCCGCCGGCGGCCGGTCCGGCCCGCAGCGATCCGCTGAACATCGCCACCCGCTCGCGCATCCCGACCAGGCCGTGTCGCCCGGACGGGACGACCGGCCCAGTCCGTGATTCGCCGATCGGGTTGCGGACGGTGACGGTCAGCTCCCGTCCGTCGGCCATCACCGCTGCGGCCGCCCACGTCTTGTCGCCGTATTTGAGCGCGTTGGTGAGCGCCTCCTGGACGATCCGATACGCCGCCAGTTGCACGCTCGGCGACAGACCGTCGACATCGCCGAGGTCGAGCCGGACGTCCAATCCGGCGGCGCGGAATGCCTCGACCAGATCGCCAGCATCGGCCAGCCCGGGGATCGACTCGGCGCGCGCGCCGCCCCCCTCGCGCAGCACACCGAGGGTGCGGTCGAGTTCGACCAACGCCTGGTGCCCGGTCTGCTCGGCCGCCCACAGCCGGCTGACGTCGATGGGGTGATGCTCCAGCTCGGTCCGGGCCGCGCCGATCTGGTTGATCATCAGGTGGACGGCGTGATCGATGACGTCGTGCATCTCGACGGCGATGCGGGCCCGTTCGGCCGTGACCGCGGCCGCCTGGCGATGTGCCTGCTGTGCAGCCAGTTCCGCGAGCGCGGTGTTCAGTTCCGCGCCCTGTTCGCTCAGTCGGCGCAGGATTCGGCCGATCACCCACGGCACCACCCCGCAGACGAGGAAGGAGAACGGCGCGCTGGCCTCGTAGTGGAGCACAGCCGTCGGCGCCCCGAAGACCACCGCCCCGGTGAACGTGACCGGCGCGACCAACCAGGACCACCTCGTGAGCCAGCCCTGCCCGTAGCGAGTGACGCTGTACACGCTAAGCATCGACGGCAGCGAGTTGGCGAAGAAGAAGCTCGAATGGTCGTGAACCACGGCGAGGGCGAAGAAGCCCACGTGTACCAGCAGGAAGCTCGTGCCCGGGGCGATTCGCCGGAACACGAACGGCACGGCGAAGCAAACGACGACCAACACGTTCCAGGCGTGCGGACCGATCTGGTATCCGTCGCTGGCTCCGTCGTAGGCGTGCTCGCGGGGCTGCGATTCGACGAGGCCGATGACGAGAACGACCGCGGCGAGGATGACATCGACCACCAGCGGCGGGACCCGGAGCCACGCTCGAGTGAGCATGCCGCAGAGCCTAGGTCGGAACCGGCCCGCCGGCATCGCCACGGCGGAGTATTTCGCGCTGCCGGAGTACCTCCACGGAGGTACACGCTACGTCCCCAGCCGTACCGACCAGCGCCGAAGATGACCGCGCGGTGGTGACGGACGGCCAACTTCTGCCCGACGCGCCCGGGCGGCACTCGTTTCTAGCGTCCTACCCACTTGCCCACCGCCTTCGATCGGAGCCCGTCATGAACTTCTCGCTACTACGCCTTCGGATCGCGATGGCCGCCGCCGTCGTCGCGATCGTCGGCATCCTGACCGCGCCGGCGCTCGAGCCGTCCGGCGCCGAATCGGGTACCGCCAAGGCGTTCGCTCTCGCGCGAGCCCATGAAGGCGCGTTCATCGTCTCGGTCTGGGCCGATGTGATCGGCTTCTGCGCGGCGGCGTTCGCCGCGGTGACCGTGGGCGGTCTGATCCGCGGCCGCGGCGCGCGGCTCACCGCCACCGGCGGTTGGCTCACCAACGTGTCCATGCTGGCCATCGGCCTCAACCTGCTCGGCTTTGCCCAGATCGTCCTGGCCCAGCAGCCCGACCAGGCGGCGATGATCCACGCCTACAACCAGATCAGTTCGAGTTCCGCGCTGGTCCCGTTCTTCGTCATCGCGTCGTTGAGCGTCGTCGGTCCGGTCGTCCTTGCGTTCGGACTCTGGCGGGCACGGCAGATCGGCTGGTGGCTGCCGATGCTGGCCGTGTTGGCCGTGGCCTGGTTCGTGGCCCTCGGCAGCGGGGACAGCAACTCGACGCTGGGCGTGCTGGTCCAGATCCCGCTGTGCGTCGAGATCGGCGTGTGGCTGTGGATCCTGCGTCGCGCGAGCGTTCGTGGCGAGGAACTGGACGCACACACCGCCAACAAATCCGCAGCGTCCATTTCGGTCTGATCCGCAAACGCCCTTCCCTATCAGGAGAAAATCATGAAACGTGCTCTTCCTCGACGAGCTTTAGCCGCCACGGTTCTGACGGTGGCCAGTTGCTTCGCCTTTGCTGCCCCGGCCTCGGCCGCCCGCGCGCCGACGAATGGGCTGCTCATCCGCGCGACCGATTCCACGTTCGTCGTGTCCGGCCACGCGCAGCCGGGTCGGGTCATGATCACGTTCGACAACGTCGGCCGCTACACGCACGAGATGAGTCTGGCCCGGCTGCGTCCGGGTGCGAGCCTGGCGCAGTTCAAGGTGGCGCTGGCGTCGGCTGACCCCGAGAGCGCGGCCGCCAAGCTCCTCATCGACCCCGACCACGAGATCAGCGGCCCGATTCCGCTCGCCGGGCACCGATCGGAGACGGTCACCGCTGCGTTGCCGGCCGGACACTACGTCGTGACGTCGTTCTTGCCCGGGCCGGCCGGCGTACCGCAGGATCTCCTCGGTCTGGTCAACGAGTTCACCCTGCGCGGTCCGCTCTCGGCGACGCACCCGCGCGCGGTGGACGGGATCGTAGTGCTGACCGACCACTCCATCCGGCTGCCCCGCGAATTCGCCCGCGGCGGGACGTTCGCCGTGCACAACGCAGGTCACGTCCCGCACGACCTGGCCCTGCTGCGACTCGGCAGGACCGGACCCATCGGGTTCATCCGCTGCATGGATCACGCGTTCGTGGCGAACACCCCCGTCGACCGGTGCTCAGGTCGAATCAACGGCGGTATCAGCGAAATCCCCGCGCACACCACCGACTACCTGACCATTTACCTGCGACCGGGCCGATACGCCGACTTCTCGACTGCGGGCGCCGGGCCCACCGTCGACATCAAGGCCGGCCTGAACGGGCGGTTCACCGTCACCTAACGGTGCGTTGTCAACAGAACGCCCCGGCATCGGCCCGCGATGAGGCTCGCCCCGGAGAGGGGCCCTTGCCGGGCAAGGTCAAACCCGCACCGGGCTCGGGCTTGGCCATCGCCAAGATCCGCGAGACCGTGCTGTCCTAGAGCGAGCCGGACGGTTGTCGAACCGATCAGGCCAGACCCGTTTGGTAGGCAATGATGACGAGCTGCACCCGGTCACGCGCGTCGAGCTTGCTGAGCAATCGGCCGATGTGGGCCTTCACGGTGCCCTCTGAGATGAACAGCTCGTGGGCGATCTCGCTGTTGGTGCGACCGTTCGAGATCGCCTGCAGCACGTCGCGTTCGCGCTGAGTCAGCTCGTCCAGGCGGGACGGGTCAGTCGGCTGGCGCCGGACGAACTCCGCGATAAGCCTGCGGGTGGCGCTCGGTGCGAGGAGGGCGTCGCCACGGGCGACCACCCGGATCGCATCCGCGAGGCCAGAGGCCGAAAGGTCCTTGAGCAGGAACCCGCTGGCACCGGCGTTGAGCGCGCCGATTACGTATTCATCCAAGTCGAACGTCGTGAGCACCAGCACCGCCGGCGGGTCTGCGCGCTTCATGAGCTCGGCGGTGGCGTCTACGCCGTTCAGATTGGGCATCCGCACATCCATCAGGACGAGGTCGGGTCGCAGGCGGCTAGCTTGTTCCAGTGCCTGCAAGCCATCTGCGGCTTCACCAACCACGTCGATGTCGTCATGTGCGTTCAGGATCATGCGAAAGCCCGCGCGCATGAGTTCCTGGTCATCGACCAGCAGGACCCTGATCACGTCAGGGTCGTCGGCAGGGCTGCGGTGACGACGAAGCTGCCGTCCTGGTGCGGCTCAGCGGTGACCACGCCCCCACAGAGCGCCGCGCGTTCCCGCATACCGGTCAGGCCGTGCCCGGATCCCCCGACAACCCCGGCACGTTGACGCCCTGAGCTTCCGCCGGAGTTTGCGATCCGGGTGCGGACGCAGTCGGCCTCATAGCGCAATTCCACTGACACCTCGCAGGGTCCGCTGTGCTTGAGGGCGTTGGTCAGCGCCTCCTGCACGATCCGGTAGGTCGAGAGCTCCACCGCGGCCGGCAGCGGCACCGGATCACCGACGATGGTGACCTTGGCGTTCAACCCGGCGGAGGCGGCGCGGTCAATGAGCTCACCCAGTTGACTCAGGGTCGGCTGCGGCTCAAGCAGAGCCGACTCGTCGGCTGTCCTCAGGACCCCCAGCAGGCGGCGCATTTCCCGCAACGCGTCCTGTCCGGTGGATTCGATCACGGCAAAAGCCCCGGCCGCCTGATCCGGGTCTCGTGCCAGCATCGCCCGCCCGCCAACTGATTGCACGACAATCACGCTGACGGCGTGGGCGATGACGTCGTGCAACTCTCGAGCGATCCGGGCGCGCTCGTCCTGCAACGCGACCTGTGTCATCAGCACGTGGCGCTCTTCGGCCCGGTCTGCCCGGGCTGATTCCGCGCCGGCAAGCTGAGTGCGGCTGCGGGCCAGCGCGCCAAGCAGGTACGCGCCGACCATGAGCCCGAAGGTGAAGGAGTAGTCGCCCGGGCTGCTGTCGGGTTGAGTGCGCAAGGCCGCGACGACGCTGGTCACCGCGGCGGCGCCGAGGAGGATCACCCGCCGCTGATCGATCCGCAGACCGGCAGTGAAAGATGCGCCCAGCAGGGCGAAGAACACCCCGATGCTCTGCGGCGTGCGGGTGAGGGACGAGAACACGGCCGTCGAGGCCAGCACCGTGGCGACAACCGGCACCGGCCAGCGCCGCGCGACCACCAACGGCAACGTGATCAACCCCGCCGCCGCGACCGCCAACGGCGGCCAGCCCCGCCAGTGATGGGTGCTGACGATCTCGCCGACGCTGACCGCGAACAGTCCTACCCCGACAAACGCCTCCAGGACGGCCTCTACGTGAGGACGGAGGCGATGCCATATCGGTGTCGGATTGATCAGTTCGGCCTGCGCCATCGCGCAAGCATAGAACCGCGGGCACGAGCAGACACCTGACCGAGGGCCAGCTCTCGATGGCCCGCGGACCACGTTGGACCGCCTCGGATCGGGACTGGAGCGGGTGCGAATCGTGGCCGCTGGGGTGATGTCCACAGCGGCCCTGGCGGGCCATCCTCATCGAGGCCGGCACGGCGCCGACCACGTCAGCAGCAGAGGAAACCACTATGCGCAAGCGATTCGCCATCGCCATCCCGGCGACCATCCTGATGCTCGGCTGCGGTGCGTTTGGAGTCGCCGACGGCTCGAGTGCCGCGACGCCCACGGCGACCCACACGCTCTATTTCCAGGCCAGCTATGTCAACGGCACCCAACAGGACGCCCCGCCGGCCGGTGACTCGATCGGCGACCGCGCCCTCGATCTGTTCCACCTGAAGACGCGCGGCGGCCGCGACGCCGGCGACAGCACGTCAGAGTGCGTCCTGATCCGGGCGAGTGCGGTCCACCCGCTGGCCCAGTGCGCGGCGACGCTCGTCCTGACCGACGGAACGCTCGAACTCGCGGGCGTCACCACCTCAAGCCCGGACACGATCTACGCGATCGTCGGCGGGACCGGCCGTTACGTGGCCAGCAGAGGGACCGTGCGGTTCGCGCCACGGCGCAGCAGTGTCGCCGTGACCGCCACCCTGACCGCGTAAGCACCTACCACGAAAAGGGTTCAGCCATGATCGCCTATCTCATCGACACGCTGGTCATCGTCGCGGCCTTTGCGCTGCAAGCCCATCTGCCGTTGCGGCCCACCATCATGGCGGCCGTCGTCATCGCGGTCTGCCTCGTGATCCAGCTGACGGTCGGCCGCGACAACGACCACTTCTTCGTCGTCTTTATCATCATAATGGCAACGGTCCTCGCGCTGATCGTGCGCGGCGTTCGGGGCCAGCTGCACCGCCGCGGCACCAGACTGTTGGACGACACCGGTCCCGGCCCGGACGCTGAAGTTTCGACGTGACCGGACAAGCCGATCGCACAATTTGACCCCTCGCTGCTTCGTGAGCTGACGTTCGGGCTCAAATGATCTTGACGTGCCCCAGACGTCACGCAGGACCCAGAGTGGGTGGGCCATGTGGAGCTGAGGGTGTCAGTCCGTCTGACTCGAGTCCAACCAGATCGCCTGCAGTGCGGATGTTGAGGCAAGCACCATGAGCGTGAGCAGTCGCGGCAATAAGCATGTTCACGACTCGCAGACGCGGCGGCCGCGCCATCGCGCGGCGTGCTCACTGGCTAGTCGATGCTGCCGCGGGTGACGATCCATTCGGTGGGCTGGGCGGTGACGGCGGTGATGTGGTCGTAGTAGGAGTCGTAGTGCAACACGGTGGCGCCGGCCGTCTCTGTAATGGCGGCAATGAGAAGGTCGGGCAGTTTCGCGGCCCGATGTAACCCGAGGTGCGCTAGTTGTCGCTGCACATGTAGTGCTCTTTCGCCCGCTGCCGGCGTGAGGGGCAGGCTCGGGTAGGCCTGAGCACGGGTGGTGGCCCACTGGTCATATTCGGCTGGGCCACGTGCCGAGCGCAGCAGCTCGAGGTCGACCAGCGGGCAGGTGTACAGCTTCTGCCCGGCAGCAAGCCGTGCTGAGATCGCGGCCGTGACCTCGCGCCTGGTGCTTCGCTATGCAGCAGAATGAGGTCCATCTGTATATCAAGTTCCGGGGCTGCGGCTGCATTGTGCCGTTAGTGGCCACACTGGAGTTCCTCGGGCGCCGTCACTCGACCGGGTAGCAGCCTCCCGGCGGGCGGGCGGCGTGCTGGTCAGCCAGGATGCGGCCTGAGAACAGCGTCGACATCTCCAGGACCTCGGCCAGCAGGGTTGCCCTAGATCTGTGCCCACCCCTGAGCCTGGAATCTAACAATCTCAGAACCTAGCAAGTTCACAACTACACTGAAACGAGCCTCGAGCAGCCTAAAACTTGACAGTCATCGGGATAAGTTGACAAAATGACGCTGAAGCTGACGGCTAAGGTGCGAAAACAGTTTCGCTGTCAATTTCGCGGCTCGTTAAGTTGTCAAGTTTGAGAGGCTCTGGTTTGGCGATGACTCGTGCGGACGAAGTGCCGCGCTCCGCCGACGCCGCCGACCCTGCGACCATCTCGGCTGCGGTCGCCAGCACCACCACGACCAGCAGCACGACCGCTCCCGTTGAGGCCCCACCTAGGCTGATCCGCATCGGCGAGATGTCCGAGATGCTCGGCATTCCCCACTGGACTCTGCGCCGCCACGCCGACGCCGGACAAATACCCGTGGTCCGCGCCAAGGGCCAGCAGCGTCGATTCGACCCGGACCGCGTGCGCGCCGCCCTCGCACAGATCGATCGCGCGCGCGCCGACACGGACAGCGGCGCACCCGACCTGGTCCCAAGGGCGGCCGACCCGAGCGAGCCCGAACCTGGACACCCTGTCCCCGGCGAAATCACGCCGGCCGCGACCGAACCCACGATTCCCCCCACGTGGGAGCAGGACTACCCGCTCGACGGGCTCGAAGAACATCTCGTCTGGCGCAGAGCCGTCGCCGATGCAGGCATCGACACCGACAGGCCCGCGACCCGGTTGATGGAGTACTCGCTGCAGGAGATGGTCAACAACGCCATCGATCACAGCGGGGGCACCCGCGTCTCGGTCCGCATCTGGTCCACGCCGGACATGCTGGCCTTCCAAGTCACCGATGACGGCGAAGGAGCGTTCGCCCATCTGCGCAGAGGGCTAGGTCTCGAAGACGACTTCGATGCCATCGCCGCGCTCACCAAGGGGAAGCAGACAACGTGGCGAGAGAGACACAGCGGCGAAGGCATTTTCTTCACCTCGAAGATGGTCGATCTCTTCAAGATCACGGCCAACGGCAAGACCTGGACCGTCGACAACCTGCGCGAGGACCAAAGCGTCGGCATCACTCGCGACACCGTCGGCACCAGGGTCTACGGCCAGGTGGACCCCACTACGACTCGGACCTCGTCGGAGGTGTTCGCGCGATTCACCAACGACGACAACGCCTTCACCCACACGAAGCCGTCGGTGAAACTGGCGTCGCTCGGGCTGCGTTTCGCCTCCCGGTCCGAGGCTCGACGGCTCATGGCGGGACTCGATGAGTTCACCGAGATCGACATCGACTTCGCCGATGTGTCCGAGGTCGGCCAGGGGTTTGTCGACGAGGTCTTCCGCGTCTGGGCGCGGAACCACCCGGACAAGACACTGAACCCGATCAACATGAACCCGGCCGTCGAGTTCATGGTGCACCGCGGCCTGGCCGGGTCCTGACCTCTGCCGCGTGAACGCCTGTGCGCCTCGGCATCCTGCTGGTTCCCAACCGGAGCGCGGCAGGTTCACGTCCCGCCTCGATAAGCTTCCCGAGGTCGTCAACCAGGCTCGGCTCGGACATCAGGATGGCGAGCAGACGCATCGCGATCAGGATCGGACAGCCCTCATCGTGCCCGACCCCGGCTGCCGCCTCGTCTCGCGGCCCCGCCCGGGACCAGACGGATGTTGTCGTGCAGCAGACCCGCGGCCGCAAGGAGGTTGACCGGCGACCAGCTACCGATAACCCCGATTGGGACGACGAGAGACTATTCCAAACCGCCCGCAACATCGTGATCGTGCTGTTGTTGAAGCTGGTGGTCGAGGAGTACATAGAGCACATCGGCCCGTGGGACACCCCGATAGAGCTGGTTCCCTTCATCGCCGACGAGGAACGATGGAACCGCCCGAACTGGTGCGCTGTGGAATTCAACATCCTCTACAGGTGGCACTCCCTGGTGCCCGACGCCATCGGTGAGGGCCGAGAACTGATCACCTTTCGCGACTGGCGCAACAACAACCCGCTCATCCTCTCCACCGGGCTGGAACCATTGCTGGCGTTCTGCTCGAAGCAACGGTCAGGAAAGATCGGCCTAGCGAATACCCCGACATTCCTTGTCGATCGATCTACCCGACTGGCCCTCCGTCCAAGAACGAACCGTAACCCTCAGCCGCCAAGCCCGATTGCGGTCGTTCAACGACTACCGAGCCGCGTACGGGCTCCACCGCTACACCTCCTTCGACCAGCTCACCCAGCACGAGGCCATTCGCGATCGGCTTCGCGGGCTCTACCGCACCGTCGACGACGTCGAGTGGTACGTCGGCATCTTCGCGGAGGACTACCCCGACTACCTGATGATGGGCGAACTGATGACCACGATGGTTGCGAATGATGCCTTTACCCAGGCCCTCACGAACCCTCTACTCGCCCGGAACGTCTTCAACGACGCCACCTTCACCGCACCCGAGATGAAAGTCATCAACAACACGAAATCGCTACAGGACATCGTCGCCCGAAACGCCCGGACACCAACCAAGGTCTACGTCAACTTCGAATGCCCTGCGACGCGATAGCCGCCGCTTGTTCGCGCGTATGGCTCGGTGCGACGTCCTTGTTCGCAGACCAAGCGAGGCGGTTGACCGACACGGTGGAACGCCAGGACAGGGTCGGCATGACGCGCAGACACCGACACAGCAGCCCTCGGCCGTACGAAGCGAGAGCGTCAGAACGACCAAAGCGGTATCTCCGCAGCCCGCGAACGTTAACCGTCGTTATTGTCGAGCACGTCGCCCAAACTTCGGCGGCGCGCAGATCGGGTTGTGTGTGTTCCGATTGAGCGGCCCTAGTAGCGGCGACCGAACAGCCAGTAGGCGATCGAGTTGCCGGAATTGATCGTGACGATCACTCGCCACAGGTTCTTCGGGCCACGTACCTGATCTTCGGATCGCCGGGCCAGGTCTCGCCCCGCCAACGCTGAGCTGACCGTCTGAGCCCGCGAGATCGCGAATCCGGGTCGCCCGCATCGTCGCTGGTGCGCAGCCGGAATCTTCGTATACGGCGCTGCGGTAAGGCGGCGGTCACGGTTGCCGTGCGGCCAGACCGTCAAGGTAGTTCGCGAGCAATCGTCGGCAGGTGGCGTCCCATTCCTCGTCCGGCGGGTGAGGCTGGGCCAGCATCGCCCCGAAGACGACCACATCGCGTGGCGTCAGGCCGTCTTTGAGGCTGTGATCGGCAAGGCCGCGGTCGAGAATCGTCTGGAGGACGTGGTGGACCTCGGCCCGTATAGCCATGGTGGCTGGTGATGTGATCGGCGGTCCGCCGTGCAGCGGGAGCACGAGGTCGTTGCGCTGACTGATCGCCGCCTCGATGAAGCGGCGGAGCGCGTCCGTCGGTGTCGTGCCCAGCCGTTCGGCCTCGCGCGCGTTGGCCAGTACCTGCGCGAACGAGCGGTGGGTGAGGTGGGCGAGCAGGTGGGCGCGGGTGGGGAAGTGTCGGTACAGCGTGCCGATGCCGACGCCGGCGTCGGCGGCGATGGTGCCCAGCGGCACCTGCAGGCCCTCGCGGTGGATGGCTGTCGTCGCCGCGCGGACCAGGACGCGTTCGCTGCGCTGGGCGTCGCTGCGCATGGCGCGAATGGTTCCGTCCGGAGCGGGTTCGCGGTTCATCGCGTTGAGTCAACCCTTCCGGTCGTCGTGGCCACCGCAGCGTAGACGGGATTAGACTCCGAAGCGGATGAAAACCTCCGATTACGAGAGGAGTGTGGTGCATCGTGCGGATTCTGGCAGTGGGGGCAACCGGTCAGTTCGCGGGCCTGGTCGTGCCGGCTCTGGTCAGCCGGGGCATCCAGGTCCGGGCGCTGGTTCACGATCCGGCGAAAGCGGACCGCGTCCGGGCCGTCGGCGCGCAGGAGTCGGTCTCCGGTGATCTGCGAGATCGGGCCAGCATCGACGCGGCGCTGGACGGTGTCGACGGCGTGTTCCACGTGATCCCGGCGTTCGCGCCGGACTCCACCGAACTCGGCGTCGGTATGGTCGAGGCGGCGCAGGCGGCCGGGGTCCGCCGGTTCGTCTTCTCCGGGGTGTATCACCCGTCGCTGTCGCTGGTGAACCACGCGGCGCTGCGCCCCGTGGAGCAGGCGCTCTACCGCGCGGCGATGGAGTTCACCGTGCTTCAGCCGGCAATGTTCATGCAGGGCCTGGGCGCCGCCTGGGCCACAGCCGTCGAGCACGGCACGTTCACCATGCCCTACTCGAAGGACTCGTCGATGACGTTCGTCGACTACCGCGACGTCGCCGAAGTGGCAGCCACCGCCTTCGTCACCGACGAGCTCGTCAACGGCACGTTCGAGCTGGCGGCGGGCGGCGTGCTGACCCGGGGCGACATCGCGAACCTGATGAGCCGGCACGCGGGACGTCCCGTGGTCGCCGAGGACATCGCGCCTCAGGTCGCGCTGAGCGATATGCCCGCCGGCGCGATGCGGGACGGTCTGGAAGCGATGTTCGCTGACTACAGCGCACACGGATTCCGTGGCGGCAACAACCTCGTATTGCGCACAATCCTCGGCCGCGCCCCCCGCACCCTCGATGCCTATCTCGGCGAACTCGCCAAGTGACACCGCTCCTCCGCCTCGACAAGGAGATCCTGTGAGCACCGACGACGTTGCGCGGCCGGCGACGGTTCCGCCCGATGACCTGTCCCGATCGCTGACGGTCGCCCGCCCGGATCAGGACCAGAGCCTGCCGCACATCGGCCTGGTTGGTGACACCTACACGATCCTCCTCCGCGGCGAGGACACCGCCGGCAAGTACACGCTCATCGACATGCACGTGCCACCCGGTGGCGGCCCGCCGCCGCATCGCCACGACTTCGAGGAGATGTTCACGGTGCTCGACGGGGAGGTCGAGGTGACCTTCCGCGGCGAGAAGATGACCGCCCGCGCCGGCGAGACGGTCAACGTGCCCGCCAACGCCCCGCACGCGTTCACCAACGCCGGTGGCGCACCCGCGCGGCTGCTGTGCCTCTGCGCCCCCGCCGGGCAGGACGAGTTCTTCCTCCTCGTCGGGCAGACCGTGGCGTCGCGGACGCAAGCGCCGCCCCCGCTCAACCCCGACGAAGAAGCCGCCTTCATCGCCAAGTCGATGTCGCTGGCCCCCCGGTACCGCACTGAACAGCTGCCGCCGCCCGGAGGCGGACCGTCATGACATTCCAGCTGGACCCCGAGGTCGGCGCGGTGCTGGCCGCTCTCGCGGCGGACAACGCACCGATGCCACCGCCGCCGGCGGCGGGTGACGTCGGGAGCCGGCGCGTCGCGATCGGCAGCCGCGACCGCGACCGCCCCGCGGTCGCCCACCAGCTCCTCATCTATCCGATGCTCGATGACCGAAACACCACCCCGGACCAGCACCTCGTTCCAGTTGCCGCCTGGAGCTATGACGACAACATCACCGGGTGGAACGCCCTGCTCGGTGAGGGGCATGAGGACACGCAGGTCGACCCGACCGCGTCACCAGGCCGCCTCATCGGCGCCACCAGACTTCCACCGACCTGTATCGAGGTCGGCCAGCTCGACATCTTCGTCGACGAGGACGTCATGTACGCCCTCACCTCACCCTGACCCTCAGCCAGGCCGGCGTGCCGGTCGAACTGCGTCTGCACACCGGCGTGCCGCGCGAGTTCGACGGCATCGGTCCGACACCGACGGGGCCCGACGCGCCCAAGCCGATCGCATCCGAGTTCTGCAAAGCCTCTGACTCACCCGAATCCAAAGGCTGCCAGGGCCGCGCTCGCCACGCGAACTGAGCGTCGCTCCACGCCGACCGTGGAATCCCGCGACGCGACGCCCTCGTAATCAGCGGTCATGAACATGCGCTGGCCCGCGCGAGGACCCGGGTGGCTGAGTGAGGCGACACGGCCACCGACCTTCGAGCTGTCCTGGCTCATCGAACCTGGGCACGATGCAGATTGCTGAATTTCGCAGAGTGTGGCCTCAGATACATGAGACGCCGACGTGGCCGACCCTGCTCAGCGGGACTGACCCAGCTGGGGCCAACGCCTCGAGGTCAGCGTCTCGCGCGCTGGCTAATGCGCTCCAGCGGATGCTCGATGCTGCCGAAGCTCTCCGCAAGTGCTGCATAGTCCTGAGTACCCGCGGGTTCTCGGAGTGACATTCGAGCCCTGATGTAATGACCTCTGGCGTCCCGCTTGTCGAACCCATTCGAGATCCCGCTCCGGGGGGGTGTAGCGGGACGTCTCCCCCACCGCCACCCCCGGTCCTCAGCAGCGCCGAAGCACGTTCCGATGGGCGGTCCGCTTGCGGACGCTGGGCCGTGAGTCGAAGTGGCCGGGCAGCCGCCTGCGATGTTAAAGAGCACCCGATCCATCGGGACTCCACGTCGGTCGCCTGATCCGGGTGCTGTCAGGCGCCGCCCATTGAGAAGCGCTCTTCCATTTCTGGGCTCATGTATTGCTCAGCCGGCCCGTCGGTGATCGCCTCGAGGATGCGCTCAGCGACGTCCTGGGCTGTGTCGGGTGTGGTGTTGGATCCGCCCGATGGCGGCGGCGCCGAGGCCATGCTTTGGTCCACCGTGGCGTTTCTTCCGAAGTTGGTCGCGGTCTGCCCGGGGTACATAACGGTTACACGATGCCGTCGTCGGCGAGTTCGCCGCGGGCGGTCAGCGTCAGCCCGTTGAGAGCGTATTTGGTGGCGGCGTAGGCACCGATCGTCGGGATGGCCATCTTGGAGACGTTGGAGCTGACGTTGACGATGCTCCCGCCACCGTGCCTTCGCATGTGCGGGATGACGGCCTGCATGGCCGACAGTGGGCCGTAGAGGTTGAGGTCGATGATGTTCTGGAAGTCGGCGATCTTGACGTCGCTGACGGGCGCTCGCAGCGCCCGGCCAGCGTTGTTGACGAGGACATCGATTCGACCGTAATGCTCGACGACCGCCTCGACCATCGCGGTGATCGACTCAGGCTGTGTCAGATCGGCATGGACGGCGTAGCTGTCGTCGAGCTCACCGGCTAGCTCGTTCAGCTTGTCGATCGAGCGCGCGGCCAGGGCGACCTTGGCACCTCGGGCCGTCAGCAGACGGGCCGTCGCCGCGCCGATGCCCTCTGACGCCCCGGTAACGAGAACAACCTTTCCTTTGACGTCCATAGCGTTTCTCCTCACTACCTTGTCCGTGGTTTGGCGATGAGCGCGGTGGCGGGTTTGGTGATCGCCGCCCGTGACGAGCACCGTCTTGCTGACGCGACCGCCAGTCACTTACGCCTTGAGTATCATTGAGTCTTTCATTGATACTCGCAGGCTATCATAGAGTCATGACCGTAGGCCGTGACGTGGCGGAACCGACGACTCGCACCGCGGACGTCGAGCGCAAAGCCGAGATCGTCCGTGTTCTCGTCGAGGTGGGAAACGCCGCGGATGCCGCCATGGCCCAGGTGCTCAACGAGTTCGGGGTCCCGACCTCCGTCGCGGGCACGCTCTGGGCGCTTGCCCCGGGGACCGAGCCGCCGACGATGCGGGACTTGGCGGCGCGCCTACGCTGCGACCCGTCCACGGTCAGTCTCGCCGCCGACAAACTCCAGAGCATGGGACTCGTCGCCCGTCAGCCTCATCCCACCGACGGCCGCAAGCGCACCCTGGCCCTCACCGAACAAGGACACGCGCTGTGGGAGGCGCTCAGAACGCGGCTGCACGCCTCCGGGATGTTCGCCAGCCTTGCCGTGCAGGAACAGCACACCTTGCTCGCGCTGCTGACCAAAATGCGAGACCCGCTGCACCCATAGGCGATGGCCCTACGGGACACCGTGACTGAATCGACCCGCGCGCATATCGGCGGGCACCGACCCCGTCGACGTGCTCGGGCTGCCGCACCGAATCGGCGTTGTGCCGATGTCGGCACAACGCCGATTGTGCCGACCTCGTGGTTGTGCCGACCTGGAACTTGGATCGCCTGCGACATAGGGGATTTTGCCGCGTGTTGGTCGGCACAATCCCGTTGCTCGGGCGGATGCCGCTGTTGGCCCGTCCGGAGATGGCTCCAGCCGCCTATAACTGTAGAATTAGAGATCCGTGCAGCTAAGTTTGGAAAACTGCGCATGTGCTTCTAGACTTTTGCACGTGGGTGATTCGCTGATCGCACGGGCTGTGCAGCCGCTGGTGGCGGAGGCACTGGCCGACACCAGGGTCGTCTTCATCATGGGTG
>CAXULW010000019.1:0-71069 GCA_964252015.1 uncultured Jatrophihabitantaceae bacterium
AGTGAGGCCCCGGCCCGCAACCCCTCAACGAGGGATCACGTCATACCGTCTGACGTGACCCGTTCGACTGGCTGGTTCAACCGCCAGCGCGGCTGAGCCCGCTGGAGGTCGAACATGGCGGGCTGGCCGAGAACGCTGGCTTAGCCGAGGAGGCGGCGCTCGACGTCGGGCGGTAAGCCGACGACGTCACGGTCCGGGCGCTGCGCCGGCTTGCCCTCGCGCTGGAGCCAGGCCCAGGTGTCGGCCACCGTGTCCGCGACCGGGCGGCACCGCAGCCCGGTCTGCGCGGCCCGCGACGTGTCGGCTTCGAGGAAGCCGGCGAACTCGCCGGCCTCGGGCGTCCAGCACGGCAGTTGGGTCCAGGGCTGGACGCCGGCTGCGGCCAACGTGGTTTCGTCGATCCAGATTAGCTCCGCGGCCGATCCGGTGGCGGTGATGCAGGCGTCAAGCAGGTCGCTGGTGGTCGCGTGCCCGGAGCGGCTGATGGCGTCGACGGGGCCGCTGACCTCGTCGGCCAGCGCCGACCACAGCCACTCGGCCAGGTCACGCGCGTCTACGTACTGCAGTGGCCGTTTCGGTCGTCCGGGAGCGACGATCCGCCCGCCCCGGGCGATGCGGTCGAGCCACCACGGCAGCCGGCCGATGTCCTCGTACGGCCCTAGGATTAGCCCGGCCCGAGCCAGCAACGCCGGGGGGAACGCGGCGGTGATCGCAAGTTCGGCGCCGCGCTTGAGCGCTGGGTAATCGCCCGCGGTCGCGCCCGGATCCCCGGCAACGACGGGGGAATCCTCGTTCCGGTGGTGGCCCCACTCATACACCGAAGCACTGGAGACGTAGCCGTAGCGGCCCACCCGGCCGCGCAGCAGGCGCGCGGAGACGTGCGTGACGGCCGGCGCGCCGGACCACGTGTCGACCACCAAGTCCCAGTTGCCGTCGCCGAGCGCCGCGGCGAGTTCGGACTCCGACTCCCGATCCGCGCGCAGGGCGTGCACCGCCATCGGCAGAGCGCCGGTCCGCCCGCGATGCAGTGCGGTGACGTCCCACCCGCGCTGGAGCGCATTGTCTACGAGCGCTCGTCCGACAAACCGCGTTCCCCCGAGGACGAGCACCTTCATGCTGGCCACCCTGCCCGCCTCGGCACACGTCGGCAATCTCTATTTCTTGGCCGGGCCGCCCCGGGGACGGGCGCGGACGTGCATGCGTTCACCCTGCGGACCGAACAGGCTCAGCAGCTCGACCGGACGCGGACCGGCGCTGCCGAACCAGTGCGGGGTGTGGGTGTCGAACTCGGCCGCCTCGCCGGGGCCCAGGGTGAGGTCGAGCTCGCCCAAACGCAGGCGCAGGCGGCCGGCCAGCACGAAGAGCCACTCGTAGCCCTCGTGCGTCTGCAGGTCTCGGGACGGCTCACCCGGCGGGACGATGATCTTGTAGGCCTGCACCCCGCCGGGCCGGCGGGTCAGCGGAATCAGGGTGCGGCCGTGCCGCTCGACGGGCTGCAGCCGCACCCGCGGATCCCCGGTCGGCGGCGCGCCCACCAGCTCGTCCAGCGGCACCTCGTGCAGGCGGGCCAGCGCCAGCAACAGCTCCAGCGTGGGACGCCGCCCGCCGGACTCCAGTCGCGACAGCGTGCTCACCGAGATCCCGGTGGCAGCCGACACCGCGGCCAGGGTCAGCCCGCGGTCCTCGCGCAAACCCCGCAAACGGGGACCGACCGCGTCGATCACGGCGTCGTCCACGATCGTCCTCCTCGTCATCGTTGCTGTTGCAGCAATAATACTTGCTGTTGCGTCATGGTCGCGGAAAGGTGGGGTCCATGACTGATACGCACAACGGAGAGCAGTACGACGTGGTGGTGATCGGTGGCGGCGCGGCCGGTCTGAGCGGGGCGGTGGCGCTGGCCCGGTCCCGTCGGTCCGTGCTGGTCCTCGACGACGGGAGCCCGCGCAACGCCCCGGCCGGCCACGTCCACAACTTCCTGACCCGCGACGGCGTGGCGCCGGCCGAGCTCTGTGCGCTTGGCCGAGACGAGGTCACCAGCTACGGGGGCTTCGTCGAGAACGCCCGGGTCAGCCGGGTGTCCCGGGATGGCGACGGGTTCAGCGTCGACCTGGGTGAACGGGTCGTCACCGCCCGCCGACTGCTCGTGGCGACGGGTCTGCGCGACGAACTGCCTGAGGTCGAGGGCCTGGCGGCGCGGTGGGGGATCGACGTGCTGCACTGCCCGTACTGCCACGGGTGGGAGGTGCGCGACCGCCTCATCGGCATCCTGTCCACCGGTGCGTCGTCCCTGCACCAGGCGTTGCTCTTCCGGCAGTTGTCCACCCGCGTGGTGTTCCTTCAGCACACCGGACCGGATCTGGACGAGGAACAGACCGATCAGCTGCGCGCGTTCGGCATCGAGATAGCGGACGGCGTCGTCGAGGCGGTCGAGTCCGGTGCGGGCGGCCTGACCGGTGTCCGACTCGCAGATGGCCGGCGGGTCGCGCTCGACGCGCTGGTCGTGGCACCGCGGGCGCTGGCCCGCGCCGAGCTACTGGCGCCACTCGGGTTGACGACGGTCGACGTGGTCATGGGCGACCAGGTCATCGGCACCCGCATCGACGCCGACCCGACCGGCCGGACCGCGGCGCCCGGCGTGTGGGTCGCCGGCAACATCGCCGACGTCCAGGCCCAGGTGATCTCCTCGGCTGCGGCGGGGCTGATGGCCGGCGCCGCGATCAACCGCGATCTGATCGCTGAGGAGACCGCAGACGTCGTGGCGGCCTACCGCTACGAGCGCGTCTACGGCGCCGAGGCGTGGGAAGGGCGCTATCGCTCCAGCGCACACGCCTGGAGCGGCAACCCCAACCCGGTCCTGGTCACCGAGGCCGCCGACCTGAAACCCGGGCGAGCCCTGGACGCCGGCGCGGGCGAAGGCGCGGACGCCTGCTGGCTGGCCGCGCACGGATGGCAGGTGACCGCACTCGACATCTCGAGCACGGCTATCGACCGGGCGGCGGCCGAGGCTGACCGGCTCGGCCTCGACATCGACTGGCGGGTAGCCGACCTGACCACGGAGCAGGCCCTGTCGACGTATGACCTGGTGTCGGCGTTCTACCTCCACCAGCCGGCCGAGCCCCGGCGCGCGGTGTTCGCCCAACTGGCCGGCGCGGTCGCGCCGGGCGGCACGCTGCTGATCGTCGGCCACGATCCGAGCGATATGCACACCCCGATGCGGCGGTCCGGGCTGGCGGAGATGGGATGGTTCGCCCGCGACGTGGTCGACTTCCTCGGCGCGGGCTGGACGATCGACGTCGCTGAGG
Organism: uncultured Jatrophihabitantaceae bacterium; assembly: GCA_964252015.1. Classification (GTDB taxonomy): domain Bacteria; phylum Actinomycetota; class Actinomycetes; order Mycobacteriales; family Jatrophihabitantaceae; genus CAXSBR01. The sequence continues at coordinate 3,303 of CAXULW010000019.1, forward strand.
CCCGGCCGCGCACCACGACCGGCCCGGACGGGGAACCGGTCCACATTCGGGACGCGGTCGTGCGGGCCCGGAAGACGGGCTGAGCTTCACACCGAGGGGTTCGGGTGGACAACGGACTTGGCGAAATTGCATACCCTGTAGACGTGACCGCGACCTTCTCCGACCAACGAGCGCTCGCGCGAAAAGCGATGGACCGCCGGACCGTCGACCCGCTCGGGCTCGACGCGTGGCGCGACAAGCCGGCCGCGCAGCAGCCCACCTGGCCCGATGACCAAGCGCTGCGCGAGGTTGCCGTCACGCTGGCCGCCCGGCCGCCGCTGGTCGTGGCCAGCGAGGTAGACCAGTTGCGGGATCGGTTGGCCGCCGTGGCCCGGGGCGAGGCGTTCCTGCTCCAGGGCGGCGACTGCGCCGAGACGTTCGAGACCAGCTCGCAGGCCGACATCGCCGGCAAGGTCCGCATCCTGCTGCAGATGGCGGTGGTGCTCACCTACGGCGCGTCGATGCCGGTGGTCAAGCTCGGCCGGGTCGCCGGTCAGTACGCCAAGCCGCGCTCCAGCGACATCGACGCGTTCGGCTTCCAGTCCTACCGCGGCGACATGGTCAACGACCTGGCCCAGGATCCGGAGCTGCGCCGTCCCGACCCGCAGCGCATCCTGCGGGCCTACAACACCGCGGCGAGCACGCTCAACCTGTTGCGGGCCTACGCAAGCGGCGGGTTGGCCGCCTTGGACCGCGTGCATTCCTGGAACACCGAGTTCGCCCGCAACACCGAGACCGGCATCCGTTACGAGCGGCTGGCCAGCGAGATCGACCGCGCGGTGCGCTTCATGCGCGCGTGCGGGGTTCACGACAGCGCGTTGGAATCGGTCGAGCTCTACGCCTCCCACGAAGCGCTGATCCTCGAGTACGAGCGCGCGCTGACGAGGGTCGAGGGCGGCAAGGCCTACGACCTGTCCGGGCACTTCGTCTGGGTCGGGGAACGCACGCGTCAGCTCGACGGCGCCCACCTGGACTTCGTGTCCCGCATCGCCAACCCGATCGGGGTCAAGCTCGGCCCGACCACGACGCCGGAGTTCGCGGCCGAGCTGGTCGAGCGGCTCGATCCGGCCAACACCCCCGGGCGGCTCACGCTGATCAGCCGGATGAGCGACGCCCGGGTGCGCGACGCGCTGCCGCCCATCATCGAGCGGGTCACCGCCACCGGCCACCTGGTCGTCTGGCAGTGCGATCCGATGCATGGCAACACCGAGGAGACGGTCACCGGCGTCAAGACCCGCCACCTCGACCGGATCATCGACGAGGTGGACGGGTTCTTCGAGGTGCATCACGCGCTGGGCACCCATCCCGGCGGGTTGCACGTCGAGCTCACCGGCGACGACGTCACCGAGTGCATCGGCGGCACGGCCGAACTCACCGCGGCCGATCTGGGTCGACGGTATGAGACGGCGTGCGATCCGCGGCTGAACATCGAGCAGTCACTCGAGCTGGCGTTCCGGGTGGCCGAGCGGCTGGTGGCCGAGCGCCGCCGCCGCGAAGCCGTCGCCGCTGACGCCGCTGACGCCGCTGACCAGTGACCAATTTTCAGGTGGTACCGCTCGTTGATCTCCGTAGTGACACGGTGACGAAGCCGACGGCGGCGATGCGGGCGGCCATGGCCGGGGCCGAGGTCGGTGACGACGTGTACGGCGACGATCCCGAGGCCAACGCGCTCGAGGCCGAGGTGGCCGAGCTGCTCGGCTTCGAGGCCGGCCTGTTCAGCCCGACCGGTTCGCTGGCCAACCAGCTCGGGTTGCGGCTGCTGGTCCAGCCCGGCGCCGAGGTCGTCTGCGACTCACTGGCCCACATCGCCCGGGCCGAGCTGGGCGCGGCGGCCGTGTTCTCCGGGATTACGTTCCGCACCTGGAAGGCCCAGGCCGGCCGCTTGGACGTGGACGCCATCGCCGAGCTGATCAGCCCCGCGGCCGGGCCCTACCAGGTCAGCACAACTGCGATCGCGGTGGAGAACACCCACAACTTCGGCGGGGGCGCGGTGCAACCCCCCGACCAGCTCAAGGCCGTGGTCGCACTAGGGCAGTCGAACGGGCTCGGCCTGCACCTGGACGGCGCCCGGCTGTGGAACGCCCACGTCGCCACCGGCACCCCGCTGCGCGAGCTGACCGCCGGGTTCGACACCGTCTCGGTCTGCCTGTCCAAGGGGCTGGGCGCGCCGGTGGGTTCGGTGCTCGTATCCTCCGCCGCGCGCATCGCTGAAGCCCGGGTCTGGCGCAAGCGTTACGGCGCGGGCATGCGTCAGGTGGGCGTCCTGGCCGCGGCCGGGCGCTACGCGCTCGCGCACCACCTACAGCGCCTGGCCGAGGACCACACCCGCGCCCGTCGCCTGGCCGAGGGCCTCGGCGGCGACCCCGCCCGCGTCGACACCAACATCGTCGTGCTCGACGTGGACGACGCCGGCGCGGTCGCGCGTGCGGCCGCCGCGCAGGGCGTCCTCGTCTCGGCCCTGGGACCGCGGTTCCTGCGCCTGGTCACCCATCTGGACGTGGACGACGACGGGATCGCCCAAGCGCTCGAGGTCCTGCGTCCGCTCGTCCGAGCCGCCTGACCGGCGCCGACCTGCGCTCAGATTATGTAAAGCGTGACCACGGAACCCCGCTTGATCCTCTCGCCCGGCCGGGGGTCCATCCCGACGACGAGGCCGTTGGCACCGCCGAAGGATCGCTGCACCCGCACTTCCAGGCCGGCGTCCTTCAGCGTGGCCGTGGCCGCCGCGACCGGGTCCAGGTTGGGCAGCGACGGCACGGTCACCAGGTCGACCCCCTTGGAGATGACCAGCTCGATCTTCGCGAACTTGCGAACCTGGGCCCCGTCGGCCGGGTTCTGGCTGATCACCGAACCCGACGGCACGGAGTCGCTGAACGCGGTGGTGGTCGTGACCTTGAACTTGAACTTGGCCATGGTCAGCGTCGTCGTCGCCGCGGCCTGGGTGGCACCGACGACCTTGGGCACCGTCACGATCGGTGGCCCGGTGGAGACGACCACGGTGATCCTGCCGCCGCGGGTCAGGGTCGCGTTGGCCTTCGGGCTGGTGGAAATCACCTTTCCGTCGGCGACCACGTCGTCGGCTCGCGGGAGGTAGACGATGCGGATGCCCTTGTCCCCCAACGGTGACAATGTCGTCGCGGCGGCCGTGCGGGTGTCGCCCACCACGTCGGGAACGGCGTAGAAGGTCTTGCCGGTGGAGGCGGTCAGGCGCACCGTCCGGCCGTGGACCAGCCGGTGACCTCCCGGCGGTTGGGTCGCGATCACCGCGCCTTTGGGCACCGTCTCGCTGGGCTGGCCCGGCCCGTTGGCGACGCGAAACCCGGCGGCCTCGAGCGTCTTCGTCGCCTTGGCCACGGTGTACTGGCGCACGTCGGGGATGCTGGCCCACCGTCCGGCCACGAACCACCACGTGCCGACGGTGATCGCGGCGGCGACCAGCAGGAGCACGAGGGCGCCGACCAGCGTGCGCAGCCAGCGCCTTTTACGTCGCCGGGCCGGCGGCAGCGCCGAGCTCGAGCCGCCGGCTCCCGGCGGGCCAGTCCGAGGACCAGACGCCGGCGCGCCGCCCTGGGGGTTTGCATGAGCCGGGTTGGGCTGAGCCGTGCCGGCGGGGTTGGCGACCATGGTGTGCTGCAGGCCGACCGGACCACCCGGACCGCCGCCCGGGCCGGTCAGCCCGCCCGGGCCACCCGGACCGCCGCCCGGGCCGGTCAGCCCACCCGGACCACCCGGGCCGCCTGGACCACCCGGACCGCCCGGACCGCCCGGACCACGCTGGTCGGCACCCGTCCGGCTGGCTCGGCTGGCGCCGGGCTCGGGTTGGGTCCGGCCGGCGCCGGCGACGTCCTCAGTCCGCGCCGCCGCCGGCCCCGGTCGCGGCGGGGCCACCTCGGGGCCGACGCGCGGGATGCGCAGACGCCGCGGCACCGGCATCACCGGCAGCCGCAGCTCGCGGCGGACGTCGTGCAGCTCGGCCAGGAACGCGGCCGCGTTGGCTGGTCGCCGGGCCGGGTCACGGGCGGTCACCCGGGCGATCAGCCGGTCCAGGACGGGGGACACCCCGCGTTGGAACGACGACGGCGGGGCAATGTCCTCGTGCACGTGGAGGTAGGCCACGGACATCGCGTCCGGCCCGGAGTGCGGCTGCTGCCCCGTGAGCAGCTCGAACAGCACCACCCCGGCCGAGTACACGTCCGAGCGGGCGTCGGCGTTGCCGCGGCGGAACTGTTCGGGCGAGCTGTAGGCCACCGTGCCCATCATCAGCCCGGTGCGGGTGGACGCGGCGTTCGTCTCCACCGCCCGGGCCAGCCCGAAGTCGGCCACCTTCACCAGGCCGTCGTCGGACAGCAGGATGTTCTCGGGTTTGACGTCGCGGTGCACCAGCCCGGCGCGGTGGGCGGCCGCTAGCGCGGCCAGCACCGGCTCCATGAGCGACACCGCTTCGCCCGGGGAGAGGGCACCACGTTCGCGGATGAGGTCGCGCAGCGTACGGCCGCGGACCAGTTCCATGACCAGGAAGACGCTGCCGGCGTCGGCGCCCTGGTCGTAGACGGCCACCGCGTTGACGTGGGACAGCTTGGCCGCGCTGCGTGCCTCGCGGGCGAACCGGGCCAGGAACACCGGATCGCGGGACAACGAGGGCGTCATGACCTTGACCGCAACCTCGCGGTCGAGTCGCTCGTCCACCGCGGCGTAGACGGTGGACATGCCGCCCACCGCGATCTGCGCCCGCATCCGGTAGCGGTTCTCCAGGACGCGGCCCAGGAGTGGGTCTGTCCCGGCCGGGTGCACGACGGCTGATTCTACGGCCGGGGCGGGGTCCAGACCTGGTCACGACACCCGGGGCGGTCTGCGTAGGCTGGCCCGGATGGCGTCCACCGGGTCCTACGGCGATGCCGACAGCGACGCCGACGGCGAGCCCGAGGCCGACCTCGAACCCGTGGCCGATCGGGTCGAGATCCTCGCGGACGCCGACCGTCCCGGCGGCTGGATGTTGCTATTGGAACGCATCCGGCAGTCCTACGTCGACCTCGACGACCCGACCTATCTCGACTTCGAATACATGCGCTGGATGGCCCACGTGGTCGACGCCGCGCCCGAGGGTCCGCTGGCCGTCACCCATCTCGGCGGTGGCGCGGCCACCCTGGTGCGCTACATCGCCGCCACCCGGCCGGGCAGCAGCCAGATCGTGTGCGAGCCCGACGCCGAGCTGACCGAGTTCGTCCGGGCCAAGCTGCCGTTCCGCCGTGACGTGCGGGTGCGCATCCGGTCCATCGACGGGCGGGCCGGGATTGCGGCGCTCCGGGCCGCCAGCGCCGACATGGTCGTGCTGGACGCGTTCGCGGGCGGGCGGGTGCCGGCCGAGCTCGGGACGGCCGAGTTCGCGACCGAGGTGAACCGGGTGCTGCGTCTCGGCGGGCTGTTCGTGGCCAACATCGGCGACGGCGGGAACATGCGGTACGCGCGCCGTCTGGTGGCCGCGCTGGGCACGCGCCTGCCGCACGCGCTCCTGGTCACCGACAAATCCGTGCTCACCGGGCGGCGCTACGGCAACATCATGGTGGCCGCATCGGGCCGCCGGCTGCCGTTGGAACCAATCCGCCGCGGCCTGCTCGGAGAGCCGTTCCCGGTACAGGTCCTCACCGGCCGCGAGCTGTCCGGCTGGCTCGGCGGGGCCGCCCCGTTCACCGATGCGGACGCGCACCGCTCGCCGAGCCCGCCCGAGGAAACGTGGCGCGTAGCCCCCGACTGACCCCATCCACCGCGAATCGGGTGCACAGAGGGACACCTGGTGTCCATGTATGCACCCGATTCGGGTTACTAGGCTGGTCGGGTGGACGTGACCGTGGACGAACTCGACCTACTGGCGTTGCCGGACGTGGCGGCGCGGCTCGACCTGCCGATCACGCGGGTGCACCAACTGATCCGCGACGGTGACGTGGTGGCCGTGTCCCGCCCGGATCAGCCGCGGGCGATTCCGGCCGCGTTCATCGGTGACGAGGGCCCGGTGAAGGGCCTGCCCGCCGTGATCACCCTGCTCCGTGACGCGCGCTACCAGGACGAGGAGATCGTCGACTGGCTGTTCCGGGCCGACGAATCCCTGCCGGGAACGCCGATCCAGGCGTTACGCGAAAACCGCGGCACCGAGATCAAACGCCGCGCCCAAGCGGCCGGATTCTGATCCCGCTGAGGCGACTTCGGCGCAGGAACGCGCCACGACGGCAAGCGCGATTGTTCCGGTCGTGAGGCACCTGACCTATCTGGGCGTACTGGCCGCCTGCCTGATCGGGACCGCCCCGCTCGAATTGTTCCTGCACGCCCGGGTGTACCGGCGCTGGCGGCGCGCCGTGCTGGCGATCGTGCCTGCGGTGGTGCTCTTCACGGTGTGGGACGTGGCCGCGATCCGGGCGCATTGGTGGCACTTCGACCAGCGGTACATGTCCGGTGTGGTGCTGCCGGGCCGGCTCCCGCTGGAGGAGCTGCTGTTCTTCGTGGTCGTCCCGCTCTGCGCCATCCTCACCTTCGAGGCCGTGCGGTGCCTGCGCCCGGCCTGGTTCGTCGGCGACGAAACGTCCGAACGGTCATGACGCCGCGATTCGTGACCGGGCCCGGGTCGTGAGTTACACCGAGGCCAGCGGGCTGGCGGTGGTGCTGGCCGTCGTCGCCGACCTGTGGATCCTGCGCACGGGGTTGGTGCGCCGGCGCGTGTTCTGGGTCAGCTACGCCATCGTGGTCGCGTTCCAACTGGCGGTGAACGGTGTGCTGACCGGCCTGGACATCGTCCGCTACGACCCGCACCGGATCATCGGCTGGCGGATTGCCTGGGCGCCGGTGGAAGACCTGGGCTTCGGGTTCGCGCTAGTGCTGTGCGCGTTGACGACGTGGGTCTGGCTGGGCCGCCGCGGGATCGGCTGAGGCGGGATCGGCTGGAGATCAGGACGCCGACGAGCGGGTGGCCGGTTCCCAGCTGCGGTGGGCCGCGGCCGGGCGCAGGGCCAGCGATCGGGCCGAGGGGGCCTTGACCGCCCGGCGGATCCGTTCGCGCTCGCGTCCGCCGGTGATGCGTTCGGCCGCGAGCCGCCCGCTGAGCAGCACCATCGGCACGCCCACGCCGGGTTGGGTGTTCGCGCCGCAGAAGACCAGGTTCTCCACCCGGCGGTCCAGGGTGGGCGGTCGGAACGGCCCGGTCTGGCTCAGCCGGTGGTTGGCCGAGAACGGGGTGCCACCGGCCAGCCCGTCGGCCAACCAGTCGGCCGGCGTGACCAGGTGCTCCACCTCGATCGCGTCGCCGAACCCGTCCAGACCGCGGGACTCCAGGGTGGCGACGATGTGGTCGCGGTAGCGCGGACCCGTCTCGTCCCAGTCGATCCCGGCCCCGCTGACCGTGTTCGGCGCCGGGAACAACACGTGGTAGATCTGGCGGTCCTTGGGCGCCAGCCCGGGTTCGGTCGCGGTGGGGTTGCCGATCAGGAACGACGGATCGCTCATCACCCGGCCCTGGTCGATCACCTCGCGGAACGTCTCGCCCCAGGCCCGCCCGAAGTCGATGGTGTGGTGGGCCAACCCGTCGTACCGTGCGGACGACCCCACGTGCAGCACCACGCACGACGGCGAGTAGGTCAGCCGGGCCACCCGTTTCGGGGTGTATTCGACCGGCAGAAGCTGGTGGTATGCGGTCGGCAGGTCGGCGTTGACGACCACGGCGTCGGCCGGGAAGCGCTCCCCGTCAGCGGTGACGACGGCGCGGGCGCGGCCGCCGTTCACCTCGATGCGCGCGGCGGTCGTGCCGTAGCGGAACGTGACCCCGTGCCGCGCCGCCGCCCCGGCCAGGGCGTCGGCCACCGCGGACATCCCGCCCTTCGGGTAAAAGACGCCGGCCACGCTGTCCATGTAGGCGATGACCGCGTAGACGGCCAGGGCCCGGTCCGGGGCCATCCCGGCGTACATCGACTGGAACGAGAAGATCCGTCGTAGCCGCTCGTCGGTGAAGAAGCTGTCCACCTTGGGCCCGAGCCGGCGCAGGCCACCGAGGGCAGCCACCCGGGCCGCGGCCGGGCTGACCAGGTCGCGGGCGCGGTCCAGGTTGCGATCGATGAACGTGGGCAGCTCGGCCTCGTACAGCTCCCGCAGGAAGGTGACGAACCGGCGGTAGCCGTCCACGTCCGCGCCCGAGCCGACGGACGCGATCTGCTCGGCCATCGCGTCGGGGTCGGTGTGGACGTCGAGGTGGGAGCCGTCGGCGAAGCGGGCCCGGTAGGCCGGCGTGATCGGCACCAGGTCGAGCCACTGTCCGATGTCCTCGCCCACACAGGCCAGCGCGTCGGCGATGAACTCTGGCATGGTCAGCACGGTCGGTCCCAGTTCGAACCGGTAACCGTCGCGATCCAGGCGGCTCGCCCGTCCACCGGGACGCGCTTCGCGTTCGAGCACGGTCACCGACCGGCCGGCGCCGGCCAACCGCAAGGCCGCCGACAGCCCGCCCAGCCCGGCGCCGATGATCACGATCGACTCCGTCGGATCGGGCACGGTGCGCATGATGGCGAATCTATCCGTCCGGCGCCCCCGGGCCGACGTGCGCTGAGACACCGCGGCCGGTCAGCGCGATCGATCGGTGGCGGCCCCGGCCAGGACGGCGAGGGCGGCCTTGGCGTCCGGACGGATGACCGCGTCGTCGAGAGCGGCCAGGGCCACCTCCGTGCGCTCGGCGATCATCCGTTCCACCTCGGCCAGCGCGCCGGTCTCGACGATGATCTCGCGCACCCGCGAGATGCCCTCCGGGCCGAGATCACCGTTGCCCAGGCCGGCGTCGAGCGTGGCCCGTCCGGCCGGATCGGCGTGGTCGTGGGCCAGCGCCACCAGGACGGTCCGCTTGCCCTCCCGTAGGTCGTCGCCGGCCGGTTTGCCGGTGTGGACCGGGTCGCCGAACACGCCGAGGACGTCGTCGCGCAGCTGGAAGGCCTCGCCCAGCGGCACCCCGAATGCGGAGAGCGATTCCAACAGTTGCGTCGGTCCACCGCCGGCCGCCGCCCCGACGTGCAGAGGCCGCTCCACCGTGTACTTGCTCGACTTGAAGCGGGCCACCCGCAGCGCGGTCTCGACGGAATACCCGCCGCGGGCCTGCTCGAGCACGTCCAGGTACTGCCCGGCCATCATCTCCGTGCACATCGCGTCGAACGCGGCCATCGCGCCGGCGCCGTGGCCGAGCTCGCGGGTCGCCGCGGACACCATCGACCACGACCACGACAACAGCAGATCGCCGAGCAGGATCGCGGCCGCACTGCCGAACGTGTGCGGCTCGCTCGACCACCCGGCGTCACGGTGCACCGTGGCGAAGCGGGCGTGCGCGGCCGGCTGCCCGCGGCGGGTATCCGAGGCGTCGATCAGGTCGTCGTGGACGAGTGCGGCCGCGTGCAGCAGCTCCAATCCCGCCGCGGCGCGCACCAGCACGTCCTCGCCGTCGGCGGCGTCGTGGTGCACGCAGCGCCAGCCCCAGTAGGCGAAAACCGGTCGCATCCGCTTGCCGCCGGACAGGACGAAATCCCGCGCGGCGGCCGTGACGGGAACGAGTTCGGGACCGGCGGCTTCGAGCCCGGCGGCGCTGCCGGCCAGGAACTCGGCCAGCGCCCGGTTGATGCGCGAGGTGACGGCCATCACGTCGGCGATCGTCACACCAACGTCCGGGCGGGAATGGCCGGAGGTCACGTTTCGGACACTACGCTGTGGGGCATGGCGCGGACCGTGGTCGAACAGCTACGCAGCGGAAACCCCACGTTTTCGTTCGAATTCATGCCGCCCAAGACCGACGAGGCCGAACGCCAGCTGTGGAAGGCGATTCGCGAGCTCGAGCCGCTCAACCCCTCCTTCGTCTCGGTGACCTACGGCGCCGGCGGCTCGACCCGGGAGCGGACCCTCGAGGTGACCGAACGGATCGCCCAGGACACCACGCTGCTCCCGGTGGCGCACCTGACCGCGGTCAACCACTCCGTGGCCGAATTGCGGACCATCATCGGCAACCTGGCCGCGGCCGGGGTGGTGAACATGTTGGCCCTGCGCGGCGACCCGCCCGGCGGAGATCCGCTGGGGGAGTGGGTGACGCATCCGCAAGGTCTGCGGTACGCCTCGGACCTGGTGGAGTTGATCCGGCGCAGCGGTGACTTCTCGGTTGGGGTCGCGGCGTTTCCGTACAAGCACCCGCGGTCGGCGACGATCGAGGACGACACTCGGTTCTTCGTCGAGAAGTGCCGGGCGGGCGCGCAGTACGCGATTACGCAGATGTTCTTCGACGCCGACGACTACCTGCGGCTGCGCGATCGGGTCGCCGCTTCAGGCTGCGATACGCCCATTATTGCCGGTATCATGCCGGTGACCATTATCGGCACCCTGGCCCGTTCCGAGCAGCTTTCCGGGGCGCCGTTTCCTTCCGAGCTCGCGGCGAAGTTCGAGGCCGTGGCCGACGATGCGAAGGCCGTGCGCGCGTTGGGTATCGAGGAGACCACGAAGCTGGCCCGCCGCCTGCTCGACGAGGGCGTGCCCGGAATCCACTTCATCACCTTCAACTGGTCCAAGGCCACCCGCGAAGTGTGGGCCAACCTGGACCTGGCCGCCGTCCAGGCGCCGACCGACCTGACCCTCGCGAGCAAAAGGTCGCCGTGACCCTCGACCTGATGAACCGCGACGAGCCGTTGTGGATTTCCCCGGCCCGATGACCGGCTCCCGGTACGGCAACCCACGGCGTCCCGTTGCGAAGAACATCAAGTCCTCAGTACAGGAAATGATCCGGGCCGCCCGCGGTCCCCGGTCCGCCACTCGCGCCCTTCCGGATTTCATGATCATCGGTGCCCAGAAGGCCGGCACGACCTCGCTGTTCCAGTACCTCGAGGAGTGCCCGGATGTACGCGGGCCGTTGACCAAGGAACTGCACTACTACGACCACAACGTCGACCGCGGGGAGCAGTGGTACCGCAGCAACTTCCCGATCCGTTCGGCGAGTGACGGATGGATCACCGGCGAGAGCTCGCCCTACTACATGCTCCATCCGAGCGTGCCCCGGCGGTTGGTCGACCACCTGCCCGGCACCCGGTTGATCGCGCTGCTGCGGCATCCGGTCCAGCGGGCGTACTCCCATTTCAACCATTCCCGCGTGCTCGGCGGTGAACCCATCGACGACTTCCGGGCCGCGATGGCGGCGGAACCTGCGCGCACCGACGAAGCCTGGGCCCGCCTGGTCAAGACCGGTAAACGTGAGCCTGACGTGGAGTGGTTCAGCTACGCCCGCCGCAGCCATTACGCGCCGCAACTGCGCCGCTGGCTGGCCTGTTTCCCCCGGGAATCACTGCTGATCATGACGGCGGAGGAGCTGTACCGGAACCCGCAGGGTGGGCTCAGCCGGGCCCGGGCCCACCTCGGACTGCCCCAGATAGACGTCACCGACCGCAACTTCCGCCCGCGCAATGCGCGCTCCTATATCCCGATCAGCGACCAGGTTCGCGTTGCGCTCGGCCGCGAGTTCGTCGACGACATGGCTGAGGTCGAGCAGCTCATGGGCCGTCCGACCGGCTGGGACCTGTAAGCCCGACCGGCATCGCGGAGCGGGGCCACGGGCTCGGTTGGAAGCGTCGCTTCACGGGCAAGCGTGGCGGCGGACTAGGCCGTACCCGTGGCCAGGTCGCGCAGGCGGGTGAAGACGCGTTCCTCGGAGCGCAGCCCGTCGTGCTCGAACTCGTTGGTCACCCACGGTCGTAACCCGGGCACCGCGGCGGCCGTCTGCAGCGATAGTTGGGCGTCGACGTAGAGATCGTCGTAGTAGATGGCGGCGGCGACCGGAACCTCGTTGTGGGCCAGCACTTCAGGGTCGTAGAGGTCGGGCCAGTCGCTCTTGGCGTTGAGCAGTTCCATGGCTCCGGCAAAGGGCTTGAGCGCGGATTCGTCGCGGAAGATGGAAGGTTCCTTCATCTCGCCGGTGAGGCAAAGATCGTCGGCGTCCGGGGACACGGCCGGGAACTCGGCGCGGACGCGGTGGGCGGCCCACCGTGACGCGGTGCCCGAGCAGTAGATGACCTCCTGGAGCACGGCGTACAGCGGCCCGTCCAGGTGGGAGGTTTGGTGCTCGACGTCGAGCAGGAACGCCGACGCGACATCATGACCGTCGAACGCGGTCTCCAGCAGGTAGTGGACTTCAGCGAAGCCGTAGCTCATCCCCAACCCGATACCCAATGATTGCAGGCGTTCCACCGTCAGCGGGTCACCTCCGGGTAGGCGAAGTGGATCGTCGTCCGGACGAGACCGGATCACGTCGCGAAGTCGGTTCAGCACGCTCTGGTCGCCTGGGTAACGGCGGAAGTGTTCGGCGTTCTTGGCCAGGACGCGCGGCCAGGTACGCCGGTATACGTCCTCGGCGGTCGCGGTCAGTCCCGGTACACCGCCGGTGATCAGGCACTCGGCCAACCCGTGCGGGGCCAGCGACAGGTAGGTCAGCGTGCAGAAGCCGCCGTAACTCTGGCCCAGCGTGGTCCACGGGCGCCCGCCGGCGACGGTGGCGCGCAGAATTTCGGCGTCGCGCACGATCGCATCGGCCCGGAAGTAGCTGAGGTAGTCGGCCAGCGCGTCATCGTCGGCGAAGCGACCCGGGGTGCGGTCGGTGACCGGCGTGGACAGCCCGGTGCCGCGCTGGTCCAGGAGCAGAACGCGGTAGTTCTTGACCGCCTCGGCGATCCATCCGTCGCGGTGGACGGGGCGGGGGGAAGCACCACCCGGTCCGCCCTGCAGGAACAGCAGCCACGGCAGGTCGTCCTGAGCCCGTTCGATCGAGCGCACTTCGCGGGCGAACACCGTCACCGTGGGCCCGTCCGGGCGGGAGTGATCCAGTGGCGCTGATACGACGTGTTCCTGCAGCAGCAGGCCGGGCACCGGGCGCGAGTAGACGGTCACCTGCGCCAGCCTGCCACCGCCTCGATGCGCGCGCGGGGTAAGCACGGATGGACGGGTATGGAGCTAACATCGGCTCACCCCCCCGCTCGGCCGTCTGGAGTTGGCAATGAGCGTTTTTCGCGCAGTGGGCGTCGGGGTCGCGGCTCTCGTGCTTCTGGGGGCGGCTGGGATTGTCGGCACGGATTCGGTGGCGTCCGCTTCGGGCGCCTCGGCCGCGGCCGGCGCAGGGACGTTCGTCTCGGTGGCGCCGACGCGGATCATGGACTCGAGCAGATCGCTGGGGGCACGAGCACCGTTGCCGCACGGGGTCACGACGTTGCACGTGCTCGGTGGGGCGGTGCCTGCTTCGGCGCAGGTGACGGCGGTGGTGGTCACGGTGACGGTCAGTGCGCCGGCGGCGAGCGGCTATCTGACCGTGTACCAGGACGGGGGCACGCGGCCGGGCACATCGAACGTGAACTTCGCCGCCGGCCGTTCGCAGGCCGACCAGGTGTACGCGCCGGTCGGGGCGAACGGTGACATCGATCTGTACAACGGATCCGCCGGCGCCATGCGCGTGCTGGTGGACGTGACGGGCTATTTCGCGCAGGTCGCGAACGCGCCGGCGGGGTCGTTCGTCGCGCTGACCCCGCGCCGGGCGCTCGACACCCGGTCCCCGTCCGGTGGCGGGGCCTTGCCCGGGCACTCGACGCGGGCGGTGCAGCTGACCGGAGTGGGATCGACTCCCGTCGGTGGGGCTTCGGCGGTGGCGTTCACCCTGACCGCGCTCTCGCCCACCGCAGGGGGGTACCTGAGCGTCTATGCGGCGGGCCGCGCTCGGCCGGGCACGTCGAACGTGGACTTCGCTACGCATCAGGCGGTGGGAAACCTGGTGGTGGCGTCGGTCGGTACCGGGGGGAAGGTCGACGTCTACAACGGGTCGGCCGGGTCGGTGCAGTTGGTCGTCGACGTGCAGGGCTACTTCGTGTCCGGAACCCCACGGCTGGGTGGCACCTACGTCCCCGTCCCGCCCACCCGCGTCTTCTCCGAACGCAGCGTGGCCGCCCGGGACACGTTCGGCTACGACAATTACCTCGCTCCGCCCGTGTTCCCGGACGATGTCGTCGGGAGCGAGGTCGTCAACCTGACCGCTTCGGGGGTCAGCGCCAGCGGGTTTGCGGTCGCCTACCGGACCGACAAACCGCGCCCGTCTGCGGTCTCGACCATGAACCTGACCCGCGGGTTCGTGACGGCCGGGCTCACCCAGACGCCTGGGGGCACGATCTACAACGGCACGGCCGCGTCCGTTCGGTTCACCGGCGACTTCTTCGGGTATTACGTCGCTCCGGCGGGCATCGGCGCGCTCACCGGCCACATCACCGACGCGAGTACCCACCGCGGCATCGGCCACATCCTCGTCACCCTGCTCTTGCTACGCCAGGAGGGTCTGGATCAATCCGAAACCACGTACACCCAGGTCACCACCGCGGCGGACGGGTCGTACGCCTTCCCAGCGCCTACGCCGGGAACACATTTTTCCTGTGCGCGAATACGCTGCACGCCGTTCAGCCGAATGCGGCTACCGGCTACCCGAACGAGTGTTATGGCGCCACGTCGGCTGATCCGACGAAAGCAACCGCGGTGACGCTCACCGGCGGGTCGACCACGACCATCGACCTCGCGCTGCCGCAGATCGCCGCGGGGACGGTGCGCGGGACGGTCACGAACGCCGCGGGTACCGAACTCGCGGGCGTCGGGGTGACGCTCACCCTCCACGGCGCCACCCCGTCACCAGGCCCGCTCGTCACCGACGGCTCCGGGGCCTACTACGCCGAACTCGCGCCGGGTTCATACGACCTGTGCTTCGACCCGGACCGCGTGCCGAAGGGGAGCACTCCGTACGGATACGCGCCCGTGTGCCGAACGCTGACCGTCACCGCCGGTGCGACGGTGTCCGGCGATCAGGTCATCCCCGCGTACGGCAGCATCTCCGGTCGGGTCACCACGAGCACCGGCAAGGCCGTCAGCTCCGGCGCGGTCGAGGCGTTCCTGCCGAACGGTGGCCCCGCCGGCGGGGTCGAGCTCAGCTCTACCGGTACCTTCACGATTCCCACCCTCGCTCCCGGCTCCTACACGGTGTGCGTGGCCACGGGTGCAGCGTCGCTGCCGCCGTACGGCTATGCCGATGAGTGCTACCAGAACGTGCTTTGGCCAGAGGGATTGTGGAGCGACATCCCCGCCGGCACTACCCCGGTCGTCGTGGCCTCCGGTGCCAACTCGGCCATCAACACCATGGTTTTGCCGCCGGACGGTGCGATCTCCGGCCGGGTCACCGATTCACACGGCACGCCGATCACCAAGGGCGTCGACGTCGATGTGTATGACCCCGCGAACGGGGCCGAGGCCGGGCAGGCCCAGGTCGATGCACACGGGGTCTACACCGTGATCGGGCTGCCCGCCTCGAGCACCGGATACACCGTCTGCTTCATTGCCCAGCGGTCCGGACTTGCGCCGGTCGGGCAGTGTTACCGCGGCGTCGCGTGGAACACGGCCCCGCCTACGCCAGCCGGCACGACGCCAGTCTCAGTCTCCTCCGGGGCCGTTCATCTCGGCGTGGACGCGGTTCTGCCTATCTAGCGGGGAGCTGAAGCGTTCTCGTCGGTGCCCGGACGTGAGCCTTGAGCCCGCAGCGCGTCAGCGGTCGAAGGGGAGGTGGCGGCCGAGGATGGCGAAGGGACGGACCTCGCCCGGGAAATAGTGGCGGCGGGCGAGGTCGATGAAGCCCATCCGACGGTAGAGGTGCATGGCCGTGGTGTCGGCGTCCGGCGTGGACAGCAGCATGGTGCGGTGGGGTAGTCCGCTGGCCAGCGATTCCAGGAGCGCGCGACCGACGCCGCGGCCCTGCGCGGACGGGTGCACGTGCAACTCGGACAGCTCGAACGCGTCGGTCATCCACTGCGCGGCTTGATCGTCGGTGAGCGCCTCCCGGACCATCTCGTGCCACCACTGGCCGTGTTCGCTCAGGTAGCCGTACCCGAACCCGATCAGCCGGTCCTGCTGGTCGAACGCGGCCCGGGCGGCGAAGTGTGGAAACGTGGACTGGCTGCGGGCCGATCGCGCTCGCACGACGCCGGCCTGGGCCACGTACCCCATCGCCTCGGCGTAGATGGCCATGGCGTCTTCGGCGTAGCGGTGGAACTGGTCCGCGCTCCACACCTCGATGCGCAGACGCGCGGCGTCGGCCACGGTGGGCAAGCTTAGAGGCTGTGGGATCGTGTTCATGCGCGCAGGCCGATCGAATCGTGCTGACCGGCTCAGACGTGCAGTCCGCACTCGACCTTGGCGAATCCAGCCCAGCGTCCGGACCGCGAGTCGTCACCGACGGATTTGGCCGTGCACGGCTCGCAGCCGACCGAGCCGTATCCCTCGGACAGGATCGGGTTGACCAGGATGTTGTGCTCGACGATGTAGGCGTCGACGTCGTCCTGGCTCCAGGTGGCGATCGGGTTGATCTTGACCAACCCGCGGTGGGCGTCCCAGTGCACCACCTTCGTACGCGACCGGCTGAACGACTCGTCCCGGCGCAATCCCGCGGTCCATGCCGCATACGGCGCCAACGCGGTGCCCAGCGGGGTGACCTTGCGCATCGCGCAGCACTTGTCGGGGTCGCGGGCGAAAAGATCAGGTCCGTACTGCGCGTCCTGCTCGGCCACGGTCAGCTCGGGGGTGATCGTGCGGAGCGTGATCGGCATGGTCGCTTTGACCGCGTCCCGGGTGCCGATGGTCTCGGCGAAGTGGTACCCGGTGTCGAGGAAGATCACGTCCACGCCCGGCTGCACGCGCGAGGCCAGGTGCGGGACGACCGCGTCGGCCATGGACGATGCGACACACCACGACGGCCCGAACTCGGCCGAAGCCCATTCCAGGATCTCGAGCGCCGGCGCCCCCTCGAACTCACGGCCGGCCCAGTCGGCCAGATCGGCCAACCGGCCATGCTCGGACGCAGGCGCGCTCATGCTTTCTCTCCGGTGTTCACGAGTGCGGAACGGTTGACAAGTCCCAGGTATTTCAAGGCAAACGCCCGCTGGCAGGAATTGCAGCGCCATTGCCCGTGGCCAGCCGACCCGTCGGTGGGGTCAAACGGACGGATGTCCTCATCGCCGCAGTACGCGCAGTAGAACGGCGCCGCATGCCCAGTGGGAGCGCTCACTGTGACACCTGCTCTTCGCGCAAGCGCTCATCGCGTTGTTCGCTCCGCTCCTCGGGCGCTGAAAAGCGCGCCCTGCGATGCTCACTCACACCAGCCACTCCTCGTCCGCGCGCGTCACGTACGAGGCGAAGGACTCGCCGTCGCTGCGGCGCTCGGTGTAGCCGCGCAGAACGCGTTCGGCGTACACCGGGGCCTCATCGGCGGTGACCTTCAGCCCGCGGAACTTGCGTCCGAAGGCGGCCTCGGTGCCCAGCTGGCCGCCGAGGTGCACCTGGAACGCTTCCACGTCGGCACCGTCGGCGTCGCGGGCGATGATGCCCTTGAACCCGATGTCGGCCACCTGGAAGCGGGCGCACGAGTTCGGGCAGCCGTTGACGTTGACGGTGATCGGGGTGTCGAACTCCGGCAGCCGCTGCTCGAGTTCGGTGCGGATGACTTCGGCCCGCGCCTTGGTCTCGACGATGGCCAGCTTGCAGAACTCGATGCCGGTGCACGCGATCGTGCCGCGGTGGAAGGCCGACGGTCGTGCCGCCAGCCCGATCGCGTCGAGTTCGGTGATCAGCTCTTCCACGTTGGCCTCGGGTACGTCCAGCACCACCAGGCCCTGCTGCGCCGTGGTGGACACCCGTCCGCCGCCCAGACGCAGGCTGAGGTCGGCGAGCGCGGCGAGCGCGGTGCCGCTGGTGCGCCCGGACTTGGTGGTGACGCCGACCGCGTTGAGGCCGTTGCGTTGCGGTTGAACGCCGACGTGGTCGCGGTTGGCCGGTGACGGGCCCGGCCCCGGACCGTCGGGAAGGCGGAAGCCGAGGTACTCCTTCTCCATCACCTCGCGAAACTTCTCCGTGCCCCAGTCGGCGACCAGGAACTTCAGGCGGGCGTGGTTGCGTGAGCGGCGGTAACCGTAGTCGCGGAAGACGGACGCCACCGCGGACCAGACGTCGCTGACCTGCTCGGGACGCACGTACACACCCAGGCGCTGGGCGAACATGGGGTTGGTGGACAGGCCGCCGCCGACCCACAGGTCGAAGCCTGGGGTCCCGTCGGCATCGGCTACCCCGACGAACGAGACGTCGTTGATCTCGTGGTTGGTGCAGTGCTGGGTGCACCCCGAGATCGAGGTCTTGAACTTGCGGGGCAGGTTGGAGAAGGCCGGGTCGCCGAGATACTTGTCGACGGTGGCGCGCAGCGCGGGCAATCCGTTGATCACGGCGTCGGCAGTCTCGCCCTCGAGCGGGCACGAGAGCATGACGCGCGGAGTGTCGCCGCAGGCCTCCGTCGTGCTCAGGCCGATGCCCTCGAGCTGTTCCCAGATGGCGGGCATGTCTTCAACGCGGATCCAGTGCAGCTGCACGTTCT
Source organism: uncultured Jatrophihabitantaceae bacterium (assembly GCA_964252015.1). Lineage (GTDB taxonomy): Bacteria > Actinomycetota > Actinomycetes > Mycobacteriales > Jatrophihabitantaceae > CAXSBR01. The sequence goes on from CAXULW010000019.1 coordinate 21,814, forward strand.
GCCGGTCGGTGATGTCAGCGACGTCACGGCCGTACCTGGTCGCGATATTGGCGATGACCCGCAGCTGCCCGGCCGAAAGGCGCCCGCCGTCGATGCGGATGCGGAGCATGAAGTACTCGTCCTCGAGCTCCTCCGGCTCCAGGATCGCGGTGCGTCCGCCGGGGATGCCGGGCGCGCGCTGGGTGTAGAGCCCGTACCAGCGGAAACGCCCGCGCAGGTCACTCGGGTCGATGCCGGCGAAGCCCGTCTTGGAGTAGATGTCGACGATGCGCTGACGCACGGCCAGGCCGTCGCTATCACGCTTGGCGCGCTCGTTCGGGTTCAACGGTTCGCGGTACCCCAACGCCCACTGACCCTGGCCGCGACGGGCCGGCTTGGCGGCACGGGCGCTCGCGTTGCGCGTTGCTGAGGGTGCGTTGACGCCGGCCGGCGGTGCGCTGCGCGTGGCCGGCTCTGCGCTGCGCCGGGCCGGCGTCGGGGCTGACATGGTTTTCGAGGTCCTTCGGGGGGGTTTAGGGCCGTGATCGGTCCCAGGGGAACAGCCGGACGTCGCGAGGCAGGGGCTCGAACCGGGTTATGAGCGAACCGGACACGGTTCGACGCCGGACCTCAGCGGGTTACAGGCGGCATACAGCCGGTGCCGACCAGACGCATCAGGTCGACATGGCGACGCATCGTCAGATGCAGGTCGCGAGGCTGGTTCACGATGCGATCATCCCACACCTGGCTCCGATGGGGAAATGCCGCCGGTCACATCCACCTCAGGGCGCCGCGTCCGCTGTGGCACGATTTACTGTCGATCAACACCTGCCGGCAGATCCTGAGAGGGCCACCTTGTCGTCTGCGCCGTCCGTTTCCGTGGAATCGGCCCCCGTTTCCGGTACTGCCCCGGCCGGCTCCGGTGCCACCATCTGGCTCACCGGGCTGCCCAGCGCGGGCAAGACCACGACCGCCAACGCGCTGGCCGAACGGCTGACCGAGCTGGGGCGCCCGGTCGAGATCCTCGACGGTGACGCGGTGCGTCCGGTGCTGTCGCCGGAGCTGGGCTACTCGCGGGCGGACCGTGACGCCAACGTGGCCAGGATCGGCTGGGTGGCGTCGCGGCTGGCCCGCCACGGCGTCATCGTCATTGCTGCCGTCGTCTCGCCGTTCGCGGCGGCGCGCGACGGGGTGCGCGCTCGTCACCAGGGACAGGCCCGCTTCTACGAGGTACATATCGCCACCCCGGTCGAGGTCTGCGCGCAACGCGACGTCAAGGGTCTGTACGCCCGTCAGCGCACCGGCGAGGTGGCCGGGTTGACCGGCATAGACGACGAGTACGAGCCGCCCCTGCACCCCGAGCTCGTCATCGACACATCAGCCCGCCCACTGGCGCAATCGGTCGACGACCTCGTCGAGATGCTCGACGCCTCCTGACACTGACGACCCTGACACCGACGACCCTGACACCGACGGTCCCCGCTACGCCGTTTCCACGCCGGACCACACTGGAGCGGTGACTGACTACCCGCTGCTGCTCGACCTGACCGGTCGCAAGGTCGTCGTGGTCGGCGGCGGGGAAGTGGCTACCCGGCGGGTGCGGGATCTGTGCCGCGCCGGTGCCGCCGTCACCGTCGTCGCTCCTACGGTGAGCGGGCGGATCCATCACCTGGTGGGCACCGGCGAGGTGCGGTGGGAAGCGCGCGAGTTTGCCGGCCGGGACGTGGTCGACGCGTGGCTGGTCGTCGCCGCCACGGACGTACCGTCGGTCAACGAACGTGCGGCCGCCGCCGCGGAGCGCAACCAGATCTTCTGCGTCCGGGTCGATTCCGCCACCGGTGGCAACGCCCGCACGCCCGCGGTGCTGCGGCGGGGACCGTTGACGGTGACCGTCAACGCCGGCGACGACCCGTTGCGGGCGGTGGGGCTGCGCGACGACATCGGCACGGCCCTCGACGCCGGGACGCTTGTTTCGCGCCCGCGCCGGTCGTCCGGCCGCGGCCGGGTGGCCCTGGTCGGCGGCGGCCCGGGTGACCCCGACCTGATCACCGTGCGCGGACGGCGGCTGGTGGCCGAGGCCGACGTGGTCGTGGTCGACCGGCTGGCGCCACGCGAGCTGTTGCTGGCCCTGCCCGAGGACGTGGAGATCATCGACTGTGGCAAGGCCGCGCACCGGCACAACCTGACCCAGGACCAGATCAACGCGGTGCTGATCGACCGCGCCCGGGCCGGCGCCCGCGTGGTCCGGCTGAAGGGCGGCGATCCCTACATCTATGGACGGGGTACGGAAGAGGTGCAGGCGTGCCTCGACGCGGGTGTTGACGTCGAGGTCGTGCCCGGGCTCAGCTCGGCGACGGCGGGTCCTGCGCTGGCCGGCATCCCGTTGACCCACCGGGGGATGGCGGTGGACTTCGCCGTCGTGTCGGGACATCTGGATCCCGGCCTGCCCCGTGACGGAGGGCTGGACTGGCCGGCGCTGGCTACGGGGCCGGACACGCTGGTGCTGCTGATGGCGATGGAGCGCCTGGGTGACATTGCCGCGACGCTGATCGGCCACGGCCGCTCGGCCGGCACCCCGAGTGCGGTGGTACACCGGGCCGGCAGCCGTCGGCAAGTCGTCCTGCGCGCGCCGCTGGAGGAGATCGGCGCGGTGGCCGTTGCGCAGGGGGTAGGAGCGCCGGCCGTGGTCGTGGTGGGTGCCGTCGCCGGGCTGGCGGACCTGCCGTCGTGGGTGCCGTCACCGGCCAACTCGTAGCTCGCCCGTCGATCTCGCGCAGTTTTGTCGTACCCCTGTTCTATGGTCGAACAGACGTTCGACGGAGGGTCGAGCGGGTGCGATAGGGGCAGAAAATGACGGTGGAAGAGCAGGTGCGCAGGTACGTGGGTCCCAGCTTGCTGTGGCGGGCGGAGACGGTGCTGGCGCAGGCGCGGACGTTGCTGGGTGACGCGCGGGCGGAGCCGCTGGCCGCGGACCGGTTCCGGATCGCCCACCTGGCCGCATTGCGGGGCACGGCGGCGTTGCTGTCCGTGGTGACGTCGACGGCGATCCCGGTGCGGCGCCGCCCGACGAGCGCGTGGGTGTTGCTCGAGCGGGCGCTGCCCGAGTTCGCCGATTGGGCAGCGTATTTCGCAGCCAATCAAGGGCAACGGGCTGCGGCCGACGCGGGGGTGGGCGGCGCGGTCGCCGTCGCCGAGGCCGATGATCTGATCGAGGCGACGACGACCTTCCTCGACCTGGTCGAGGCCGGCGTCGTCGAGGCCACCCTGCGCGGCGGCCGGGCGGACGCGCCGACGCTGGTGGCCGCCCTGGGACCGCTGGACTGGCCGCCGCAGAGGGTGGGTCGTCGGGCCGCGGCGAGTTGAACGCGGTCACGCTGAGCGCGGGCCGGGCGGCACTACTGTCGGTGCCTATGTCGGCCATCCCGAACCAGTTGCGTCCGGGAGGCAGCCTGCTCGACGCGGTACTGGGATCCGTTCTCGATGACCTCGCCGCGGCAGGTGGTTCGGCTGCGGGTGCTTCGGAACCGGGTGCTTCCGAGGCGGGTGCTTCGGAGCCGGGTGCTTCGGAAGCGGGCGCGGCGGGCGCTGCTCCGGTCGTCCTGGACTGTGGCGGGGGCAGCGGTAGTCGTGCGGTGCCATTGGCGGTGCGGGGGGCGGCGGTCACGGTCATCGACTCCAGCATCGACGCGCTGGCCATTCTGGCTCGGCGAGCGGCCGAGGCGGGCGTGGCCGAGCGGATTCACGGCGTTCAGGCTGATGTCGAGAGCCTGGCCGACGTGGCCGAGCCGGCGTCGGCCGACCTGGTCCTGGTCCACGGCGTGCTGGACGTCACCCGCGACCCGGCGCACGTGCTCGCCGCCGCCGCGGCCGTCGTTCGAGCCGGGGGCTACCTGAGCGTGGTGGTCCCCAACCCGGTCGCAGCGGTCCTCACCCGGGCCCTGGCTGGCGACCTGTCCAGCGCCCTGGCCGAGCTCATCGCCACCGACTCAGGCGCCACCGACTCGGGCGCCACCGACTCGGGCGCCGCCGGTGCCACCGACGCCCGGCTCGATCTGGACGGGTTGCGGGTGCTGGTCGAGACGGCCGGGCTCGAGGTGACGGCCACCCACGGTCTGGGCGCGTTCAGCTCGAGCGTTCCCGGCTCGGTCCTGGACGGCCAACCGGCCGGACGCGTCGTGCTCGATGAGCTGGACCGCCGCGGCGCGGTGCGTTCGCCGTACCGAGAAATCGCCGGCCGGCTGCACCTGCTGGCCCACCGGCCCACTCCCGCGGCGCCCTGAACACGCTTGCGGGTGCTCTGGCGGCGTGCGCCGCAAAGCTTGCGCAATTGGGCAGACTGATTCAGATGAGGCGGGGTTCGATGGGGCGGGGTTTCGGTGGGGCGTAGCGCCGACCTGCCGCGCGAGTCCGGTCAGACCGACGGCGACGACCGGCGCAGCCCGATCCTGCACGTCGACATGGACGCCTTCTTCGCCAGCGTCGAGATTCGACGGCGGCCCGAGCTGCGCGGGCGGCCGGTCGTGGTCGGCGGCGGCACTCGTGGGGTGGTCGCGGCGGCGTCGTACGAGGCGCGTCGCTACGGCGTGTTCAGCGCCATGCCCATGTCGATCGCGCTGCGGCGGTGCCCGCGCGCGGTCGTGCTACCGGTAGACCGGGCCGCCTACGTCGAGGCCTCGCGGGCCGTGATGGCCATCCTGGGCGACGTGACCGATCAGGTGGAACCGCTGTCTTTGGACGAGGCGTTCCTGGATGTCGGCGCGGCTCAGCGGCGGCTCGGCCGGCCGGCGGACATCGCCCGGCTCATCCGCCGGCGGGTGTCCGAAGAGCAGCATCTGACCTGCTCGGTCGGCATCGCCCCGTCGAAGTTCGTGGCCAAGGTCGCCTCGGCTCGATGCAAGCCTGACGGGATGCTGGTCATACCGGCCGACGGGGTGCTGGACTTCCTGCACCCGTTGCCGATCACCGCGCTGTGGGGAGTCGGTCCCAGCACGGCGGAGCGGCTGCACCGCCTTGGCCTGCGCTCGGTCGGCGATGTGGCCCAGACCCCGGTCGACGTCTTGGCGCGGGCCATCGGCACCGGGGCGGCCGACCACCTGTTCGCGCTCGCCAACGGCATCGACGGTCGCGCCGTGGTCCGCGACCAGGCCGAGAAGTCCGTGTCCTCCGACCGCACGTTCGACACCGACCTGTGCGCTGAGCCCGAGGTGCACCGCGAGCTCCTGCGGCTGTCCGAGGAGGTGGCCGGTCGCCTGCGTGCGCGCAACCTGGTTGCTCGCACGGTCGGCATCAAGGTGCGGTTCGCCGACTTCCGGACGGTCAGCCGCGTGCGCACCGTCGCCGAACCCGTCGACCTGGCCGCGACGCTGTACGCCGAGGCCGTTGCCCTGTACGCCGGCCTCGACCTGGACCGGCCGCGCATCCGGCTGCTCGGAGTCAAGGCCGAGGGACTGATCGATGCCGGCTCCATCAGTCACCAGCTCAGCTTCGATGACGTTGAGGCGCCGCGTCTGCCCGTCGGTCCGCCCGATCCAGCGGCCGACCCGAGCCGGGCGAATGCCGACCCGGCCCGACTCTCGTCCCTCGAACGCGTCGCCGACCTGGCCCGGCTTCGGTTCGGCGCGTCCGCGATCCGCAAGGCCAGCCTGATCCAGACCGACCAGCGGGCCAGCCCGGGCTCCATCGAGCTGGCTGACGGTGACCGAACCGCGGTGCCGAACGGCTCCGGGAACTGACCCCGACCCGCAGAGTGCGCCCGGACGGCCCTAGTGGCCGCGGATCGGTAGCGGCGAATCGCAGCGGTCGTGAACCGGTTTCGGACCGGCGTGCGAACCTCACGGACGGCCTCGGGTTGCGCGGCACCGTAGCGTGATCGAGGTCGATGTAGGTCGGCAAACCAACGAGTTTCTGCACAAACTTTCCCCGGTGTGCAATCGGCTCGTATGCTCGCGGTAACGTCCACCGTCCACACCGATTTTCGCTCGCCGCGACAGAGGAGGGCATACATGCCGCTCTCCGAACACGAACAGCGCCTTCTCGAACAAATCGAGCAGGGCCTGTACGCCGAGGATCCCAAATTCGCTTCCGCCGTACGGCGCGTCCGGTCCGGTGGTGGCACGAGACGACGTGTCGCGCTCGCGGTGCTGGGTGTCGTCATCGGCCTCGGCGTCGTCCTGCTGGCGCTGATAACCAAGCTCATCATCATCGGTGTCCTGGGTTTCCTGCTCATCGTCGCCGCCTGTGCTTATGCCGTGCTCCGGCCGGGATCTGGCTCGACGCCGGCGGGCCCGCTCGGGGTCGTCGACGGCGATCGGGTGCGGCCACGACGCCAGTCGGGCATGAAGGAACGCATGGAAGACCGGCTTCGCCGTCGTTTCGACGAGCAGTAGTCGTCGTTTCGACGAGCAGTAGCCGTCGTTCCGTCCTGCGGTAGCCCGCGCCGCGTCCGTAGGACGAACGCGGCTTCGCCGGTTTTGCGGCACGTCGCATCCCGGGCGGTTCTGCGCCACGTCGCATCCCGGCGTGTGGACCCGGCCACCCACCGGGCGGCCTCGCCCAGCATTCCTGGGTCTCAGCTCTTGCCGGGTCGCCGCCGCCTGGAGGTGAGCGACCGTGGCCAGAGCCAGGCCAGGATCCGCGCCCGGGTATTGAGCCGCCCGCGTAGCGAACGCCCGATGACGGACACCCGGTCGATCCCGTCGTGCACGTCCTGCGACGTGGCCAGAGCAGAACCCGCCGATACCGGGCCATCCGCAGACCCGCTCTTGGCGTCGTTCGCTGGAACGGGTCGCGAGTAACGCTCCCGCTCCACCCGCTGGGCGAGGTCCTGCACCGACCGCGCGCCGGTGATGCCCAGACCGGCCAGCCAGGCCGGGACCTGGCGTGGCGTCGTCGCTGCGCCCCAATCCACTCCCGCGTCGATGCTGGCGTCGCGTAACTCCTGCCAGAGTGGTTCCAGTCGATGCGTGCGCAGCGCCTCTCGCCATCGGGCGCGGCGGCGGCCGACGCGCCAGAGCGGCACGATCGACAGCAGCAGGGCGAGCGCGACCACGATGGCAAGGCCGCCCAGCACGTACGAGGGCAGGTGCAGCACAACTGCAGCTCCACTCGAACCGCTGGCCGCGTTGGTCGAGCTGGCGGCCGAGTTCGCGGCGCTGGTCGGGTCCACGGTGCGCGAGCGCGAAGCCGGAGCGACGGAGGTCGTCGCCGTCGTGTTGCTCGGCCGCGGGTCGTAGGACAACCCCGTCGCCCGGGTCGAGCTCAGCGGGGTCGGGTCGAAGGGGATCCAGCCCAGGCCGGCGAAGTAACCCTCGACCCAGGCGTGGGCGTCGTGGCTGGTGATCGTGAAGATGCCGTTCTTGTCGGGGCTGCCGTGGGTGTAGCCGAGCACGACCCGGGCCGGGATGCCGGCGATGCGGAGCATGATCCCCATGGCCGCCGCGTACTGCTGGCAGTAACCGGTTCGGTTGGTGAGGAAGTCGACCAGGTCGCTGCCGGAGTCGCCGGCCTTGGTGGCCAGGGAGTAGCTGAACCCGTTCTCCCCGTCGCGGAAGTAGTCGTTGAGCGCGCGGGCCTGGTCATACGGGGTGGTCTCTCCCGCGATCACCGCTTGCGTCGTGGTGCGCACCAGTTTCGGCAGGTTGGCCGGGACGGCGAGCAGGCTGGGATCGCCCGTGCCGGTTCGTTCCCTCGACGCGGTCGCCGCGCGCAGTTGGGCCAGCGACGGGTTGGGCTGGGCGACCGTCTCGAAGTAGGAGTCCCCGCGGTTGGTCGTCGATCCGCTGAGGGTGGAGTCCTCGCCGTTCCAGCTGAAACCCGAAGGCACGCCCGTCTTCGTCAATCCTGCCGGACGGGCGAACAGGGGAACCGCGTCGTCCTTCAGCCCGGTGATGGTGATGTCGGCGGTGAAGTTGGCCGTGTCGCCGCCCTGGTCGCGCTGTGGGCCGAAGTAGGCCTCGTCCAGCGGGGTGGAGGCCGGCGCGGCGTCGGACTGCCAGCCCGTTCGGGTGTACTTACCGAGCACCTTCGAGCGCAGGTAGAACGGCGGGGCGGCGGGGTCGCCCTCGATCGTCACCGAGGCCAGGTTGATGACCTTGCCCTGGTTGAGCTGACCCTTGAGGGTGGCGAACGGGGACAGGCCCGAGCCGGTGCCCTGGCCGGGATGGAAGGCGTCGGCCAACCGGTTACCCGACAGGCCCGGCAGCACGGCCGGAACGAGGACGGCGAGGACGACGGCGGCCACCCCGACCCGGCGACCCGACAGGCCGAGCCTGGGACGGGTGATGGTGTCGCCGTGGCGGCGCGGGACCAGCCGACCCCAGCCCAGCAGGCTCACCCGCGAGTCGGCCGACAGGATGACCAGGAATCCGGCCGCGGCGACCGCGAAGTCGAACCACCCGACCGAGTTCCCGGCCGTGGCCCCGCAGATCGTGAACAGGGCCAGCAGCGGGATACCGGCCAGGGCGGGCGCCCGCCGGACCACCGCGTAGCCGTCCACGATCGCGGCCACGAGGGCCAGCGCGGGCACCACGCCGAGGCGCAGCACGGGCGTGGAGTCCAAGGGCGAGCTGGTCGTGCGGATCTGCTCAGCGGCCTCGGCGCGCATCATCTTCAAGGCGGACCAGGTGTCGTGACCCGGGATGAAGCCCCAGATCGAACTCGCGTGCAGGTAGACGGCGCTGACGTAGCAGACCAGCAGCACCAACCCCGGCACCAGCTGGGCCACCCGCGGTGCCCGCCGCGAGCGCAGGAACGCGGCCGGGCCGAGGACGCAGATGACCGCTCCGACGCTCTGCACCAACCAGGTCCAGTCGGAGAAGATGGTGCGCATCGGCGCGAAACACAGCACGGTGCCGGCGCCGACCACGAGCGTGCGCCGCACGTCGTCGCGGCTCAGCTCGGCGCCGAGACCGCGGCTCGACGCGGACCGGCGGATGGACGAGTCGCCACCGCCATCGGCGCCCGCGGGGCCACCGCTGCGGACGGGACCGCCGGGCTCCGGCCGCGTCGCCGTGGTCATACCCGACCTCCGGACAGGTCGGCGGTCATCCGCAACGGCGGCGCCGACGGGTTCATCAGCATCATCCAGGCGTCCACGATCGGCGTCCCGGCCGCCACGACCTGGACCCGCCACCCCGCGCCGGTCAGGGCCAACTCGGCCGGGCCGATGCCGACCCCGGCATCCGGGTCGATCCGCGCGACCGGGTCGGTGGCGGCCCAGGTGGGTGTCTGCAGCAACAGCGCCAGGGCCGAGCCGGGGCTGCGATGGCGGCGGGTGAGCAGTCGCAATGCAACCTCGTCCAGGCTGCCGAGGACGGCGAAGATGTTCGACTCGTCGCCGCCGGAATCGGCCGCGTTCAGGGCCGGGCCCAGGCTGTCCGCATGGGTCGGCGCGAGGCGGGCCATCCGATCGAGCATCGGTCCGGCGGTCAGGCCACGCAGCACCAGTTCGCCGGCGATGAGGTCGAGGCTGCGCCCACGAGCCTGCAGATGGGTGGCCACGCTGGCCGCCGCGCTCAGGCCCCATTCGAAGCTGTCGTAGCGGCGCGGGTCGGGGTCCGCGTCGGGTCCGAGGTTGGCGAGGGCCGCGCTGGCCAGCCGCCGGTGGGCCGAGCCGCGGGTGTCGAACAGCACCGAGGTGCGCCCGTGCCAGGGGCGTTCCTCCTGCCGCACCACCATCTCGCCGAGCCGAGCGGTAGAACGCCAGTGCACCTTGCGCAGGTCGTCGCCGTAGCGGTACTGCCGGATCGAGGCATCGTCGGAACCGTGGCTGCCGATGGCGTGGCTGCCGGCCTGCAATGAGCTGTCCCACGCGCCGGGCAGCGGTGCGTCCGGCAGGGCGTCGACCGACGGCAGTACGAGCAGGTCGCTGACCGCACGGAACGACCGCGACCGCTCCACCAGGCCGAAGGGGTCGGCCAGGCGCATCATCAGCGGACCCACCCGGTACTCGCCGCGGCCGGCCTTGGGCAGGTGGTAGGCCAGCGTGCGGGTCTCGCGGCCCCGCAGGGAGTCGAGGGTGAACCGGGCCCGCTGCTCGAACGGCGGGCCGAGCCGGTCCTCGAGCATGAGCGAACCAGTGGGCAGGATCGACTGGTTGGTCAGGCTGATCTTCAGCAGGATGGGCACGCCGGCGGGCACGCGATCGGGTTCGGCCCACCGCTGCGAGGCGATCGAGATGCGGGACCGGGCCAGGAAGACCGAGGCGATGATCGGGGCCCCGCTCAGCAGGAGTGCCACCCGCACCAGGTCGCGCTGGCCCAGGACGTACCCGCACACCAGCGCGGTCAGGCCCGCCGTCATCAAGGCGCTGCCCCGGGCCGTCAGACCCAGCTGCGGTCGTCTCATGCGCTAGCGGACTACAGACGGAGCGCTGGTGCGGGCCGTCATCAGCGCGGGAAGCCGTGGGAGGGCGCCGACCCGGTGGGAACTGGAGTGCGGTTGACGATCGCGTCGAGCAGGCTCTCGGTGGTACGCCGGCCGAGCTGGGCCTCGGGGGTGAGGATCAGCCGATGGGCCAGGACGGGCCGGACCAGGCGCTGCACGTCGTCCGGAGCCACGTAGTCGCGGTGCTCGATGGCCGCCCAGGCCTTGGCCGTCCGGATCAGCTGGAGCACGGCCCGCGGTGACGCGCCGAGCCGGATCTCCGGAGTCGACCGGGTGGCGTTGGCCAGGTCGACGGCGTACGCCTTGACCGCGTCGGCGACGTAGACGTTGCGAACCGCGTGGATCATCGCCCGGATCTCGGTCGCGTCCGAGACCGGCTTGAGGTCATCGAGCGGGTCGACGGCGCCGTGCTCGGCCAGCATGGCCATCTCGGCCGCGCGGTCCGGGTAGCCGATCGACATCCGCGCCGTGAACCGGTCGAGCTGGGCCTCGGGCAGGGGATAGGTGCCCTCCATGTCGATCGGGTTCTGCGTGGCCAGCACCATGAACGGCGTCTCGAGCTCGTACGTGGTCGTATCCACGGTGACCTGGCGCTCCTCCATGCTCTCCAGCAGCGCCGACTGCGTCTTGGGCGAGGCCCGGTTTATCTCGTCACCGACGACGATGTTGGCGAACACCGCGCCGGGTTTGAATTCGAAGTCGCGTCGCTCCGCGGAGTAGATGCTGACGCCGGTGACGTCGCTCGGCAGCAGGTCGGGCGTGAACTGGATGCGGCGCACCGAACAGTCGATCGAGCGGGCCAGGGCCTTGGCGAACTTGGTCTTGCCGACCCCGGGGACGTCCTCGATGAGCAGGTGGCCCTCGGCCAGCAGCACCGTGAGGCCGAGCCGGATAACCTCGGGCTTTCCTTCGATCACCTGGGCGATGTTGGCCGCGATCCGGGCGGCGACTGCGGCCACGTCGTCGGGTCCGGCGCTGCCTTTCGGCGGTCCGGGGGAGCGGTGCCGACGGATCTGGTCGGTTTCCAGGGAGCCGGCACCGGGGTTGGCGCTGCGCGAGTCCAGCATCGCCGCACCGTTGCTGCTGGCGACCGTGTTGGCGGGCCGGTCGTGAGCGTCCCCGGTGGGGGAATCAGTGCTCGACTCGTACCGATCCGACACGTCCACTCTCCTCAGCTCGTCAGGCACCAGCAAGCAATCCGCCGCACCGATCCGGATGCCCGGTGTACCCGGCCGCCAACCTGCCCAATTCAACACGTCTGATCAGGCCCGCGCCCGTTTTCGCGGCCACGGCGCTGACGGCCACGACGGCGCGGCTCCGCCGATTATGTCCGGTCGGCGGACCGCGCCGACGGGCCCGCGCGTGATGCACCGTTTTCCGCCTGGCGGGCCGGGGGTGACGCGCGCCGTTCGGAAGCTGCAAACCAAGCCTATGTGGTGAACAGTGGGGTACGGTGGGGCGATGTGGGGCCTAGCGGCTGGTCCCGGTCGATTCGAGGGGGTGTGGTGGTGTTCCTCGGCACCCACAACCCCCGTCTGGACGCCAAAGGGCGCCTCGCCCTGCCCGCCCGCTTTCGGACCGATCTGGCCGGCGGGCTGGTCGTGACCAAGGGCCAGGAACGTTGCCTCTACGCGTTCCCGATCGACGAGTTCACCCGCCTGACGGTGGCCCTTCGCGACGCGCCGGTCACCGCGCGGGCCGTGCGCGACTACAGCCGCGTTTTCTTCGCCAGCGCCACCCACGAGGTTCCCGACGCCCAGGGCCGGGTGACCCTGCCGGCGTCGCTGCGCGAGTACGCCGGGCTGGACAAGGACTGCGCCGTGATCGGCGCCAACACCCGGGTCGAGATCTGGAACGCCGCGGCCTGGGACGCCTACCTGGCCGACCGGGAACAGGCATTCTCCGACGCCACCGAAGAGGTGATTCCCGGGGTGATGTGACCGCGCACGAATCGGACGGGTCGGCAGCTCTCGGCCTCCTCCCGCCTCTCCTGACATCACTTCCCCGGTGCCAGGGGGCTTCTTGCAAGTGGAGCCGGCGGGTGGGGACCCGGACCTACCGGACCGACCGATTCCCGAGCCGCGGCAGCAACGAAACGTTCCGGATCGACCGACCGCACCGACCGAGAGGACCGAGTGACCACCACGCCGCAGCATGAGCCGGTCCTGCTCGAGCGGGTACTGACCCTGCTGGCGCCCGCGCTGGCCCAGGACGGCGCGGTGTGCGTCGATGCCACCACCGGCCTGGGCGGACACGCCGACGCGCTGCTGCAGGCTCATCCCGGGCTGATCCTGATCGGCCTGGATCGCGACCCGCGGGCCCTGGCGGTCAGTGCCGAACGGCTGCGTGCGCACGGCGACCGCGTTCACCTCGTCCATGCGGTGTATGACGAGATGCGGGACGTGCTGGCCACCTTGGGCCATCCCGGCGTGGACGGGGTGCTGTTCGATCTCGGTGTTTCCTCGATGCAGCTCGACGAGGCCGAGCGCGGTTTCTCCTACGCTCACGAGGCGCCGCTGGACATGCGGATGGATGCCGGCACGGAGCTGACCGCGGCCACGGTCGTCAACACCTACTCCGTGCCCGAACTCGTGCGCGTGCTGCGCGAATACGGCGAGGAACGCTTCGCGCTCCGGATCGCCCGCCGCATCGAACACGCCCGGGCCGACCAGCCGCTGGCCACCACGTCGGAGCTGGCCGAGCTGGTCCGAACGGCCATTCCCGCCGCGACCCGCCAGAGCGGCGGGCACCCGGCCAAGCGCACGTTCCAGGCCCTGCGGATCGAGGTCAACGCCGAGCTGGACTCGGTTCGGGCCGCGATCCCGGCCGCGCTGGCAGCGCTCAACGTGGGCGGGCGCATGGCCGTGTTGGCCTATCACTCGCTGGAGGACCGCATCGCCAAGCAGAACCTCGCCGCCCTGGCCGTCGACCGCACCCCGGTCGGGCTGCCCGTGCCGCTGGCCGAGGCGGGACCGCAGCTGCGGTTGCTCACCCGCGGGGCCGAGCGGCCCGACGACGCCGAGATCGAGGCCAACCCGCGGGCCCGTTCGGCCCGGCTGCGCGCTGCGGAACGCATCCGCGCGGCCACCTCTGATCCCCACCGGGCCGGTCGCGGCGCATCGACGAGCAGGCTGCGGGAGTCGGCATGAGCCCACGCAATGACCGTCCGCTCGGTTCCGGCCCGGCCCCGGCCCGTCCGGTTCGGGCGGCGGCCGAGGATGAGGCGCCGATCGGCGACGAGTGGGGCGCCCGCACGTTGCTCGACGCGAGCGCGACCAAGGCCGCCGGGTCCGGGTTGGGTCCGTCCACCCCGAGCGGCTCATCGGCGCGGCGCTCATCTGCGCGGGGCTCGTCGGCGCTTGGCGCGGGGGTTGACGCGTCGGTGCGGGGCTCGTCAGTGCGGGCCTCGTCGGTGCGGGGGTCGTCGAAGTCGGCGACCCGTTCGTCCGGGCGGGCGGCGAGAGGTCGGCCGCACCGGGTGCCGTTCGCGGTCTTGCTGGTCGGTGTGATCGCCCTCGGCATGTGTGCGCTGCTGGCCCTGAACACGGCCACGGCGGCCAGCGAGGTCCGCGAGCGCCGGGTCGATGCGGCCAACTCCAGCCTGTCGGCCAAGCAGGAAGCGCTGTCCCGTGCGGTCGCGGTCGCCCAGGCGCCGGCGCAACTGGCGCTGATGGCCGCCCGGCTCGGGCTGGTTCCGGCCGGCTCGCCGGCGTTCCTGCGCCTGAACGCGGACGGAACCGTCACCGTCCTGGGCGCCCCGGCCAAGGTGCCGACGCCGCCCGTCCCGTTGACGCCGGCCCAGGTGGCGGCGGCCAAGGCCGCGCTGGCCAAGGCCGCGCTGCTCAAGGCGGCCAAGGACAAGGCGGCTGCCCAGGCCAAAGCGCTGGCCGCGAAAGCCAAGGCGGCGGCCAAGGCCAAAGCGCTGGCCGCCGCCAAAGCCAAAGCCGCCGCCAAAGCCAAAGCGGCCAAGACAACCCCCCCGTCAAAGACGCCGCCGACGAAAACGCCCCCGTCAAAGACGCCCCCGTCGAAGACGCCGCCGACTAAGGCGCCCCCGACGAAGTCGCCGTCGACCAGTGCCCCGCCGAAGGCGCCGCCGACGAAACCCGCCGCGGTGCCCACCGTGACCCTTCCGGGAGGACCTCGATGAACGGCACACCCCCCGACGGGCCAGCGGACCGGGGCCGCCGGTCGACGACGTCACGCGGACCCGGCGCGCCCGGTTCGCCCGGCCGGGCGACGCCCCCGCCGCGTGCGCCGGCCGGTGACCGCGCAGCCCGCCCAGCGCCGCCACGTACCGCGGCCACGCCCACCAGACCAGCGCGTACCGCATCGCCGCGTACCTCGCCCGCGCCTACCTCGTCGGCGCGTATCCCACCGGCGACAGCCCGCCCCGCGGCGGGAAGCTCGAACCGGCGCACGACCGCCGCGCCGCGCCGTCCGCAGCGCCGGTCCGGGGAGCGTCCGAACCGGGGCATGCGGCTGGGACGCCCCGGGCGCCGGCTCAGCATCGGCTTCGGGGTCGTGTGCGTGTTGCTGCTCGTCGTCACCGGCCGGCTGGTCCAACTGCAGGGCGTCGGGGTTTCGGACTACGCGGCCGCGGCCACTAGCGAACACGTGCGCAAGGAAATTCTGCACGCCGCGCGCGGGTCCATCGTCGACCGCAACGGGGTCGTGCTGGCCTACACCGCCGACGCCAAGGACGTGATCGCCGACCCGTCACTGATCAACTGCACCTACAAGTACGCAGTCAAGGATCAATGCCACCCGCTGGATCACCTCCCGCTGGCGTTGAAACTGTCCGAGCTGACCGGCGCGGCCACGGACCAGATCCTGGCCGCGTTGGCAGTGACTAGCCAATACGCCGTGATTGCCCAGGCGGTCCCGCCCGTACAGGCCCAGCAGGTCGACGCCTTGAACATCAACGGCATCTTCGTCGAGCCAACCACCCAACGGCTCTACCCGGGTGGGACGACGGCGTCCAACATCGTCGGCTTGGTGCACTCCAACGGCACCGGCGCCGCGGGGATCGAGCAGGAGTACAACACGCTGCTGAAGGGCAAGAACGGCACCTACACCTACGACCTCACCGCGACCGGAGGGGTGAACCCGGCCGGTACCACCCGGCGCACGGCGGCGGTCAACGGCAGCACGGTGCACCTCACCATCTCGCAGGACCTGCAGTTCGTGGTCCAGCGCGACCTGGACGCGGCGGTGAAGAAACTGCGGGCCAAGAGTGGCAACGTCGTCGTCCTCGACGTCAAGACCGGTCAGGTGCTGGCGATGGCCGGGTCGGAGACGCAGACGTTCGACCCGCAGAACCCGTCCACCTGGTCGGCCAAGGTGCCGGCTGATTCCGCCATCCAGGTGCCGTACGAACCGGGCTCGGTGAGCAAGGTCCTCACCTTCACGGCCGCGCTGCAGAAGGGAATCATCACCCCCACATCGGTGCTGACCGTGCCCGACCACCTCAAGATCAACGACGTCACGATCCACGACGACTGGTACCACAACCCGCTGCACCTGACCGCGACCGGGATCATCGCCGAGTCGAGCAACGTCGGCACGCTGAAGATCGCCCAGAAGGTCGGTCCAACGGCGTTCATGGACTACCTGAACGCGTACGGCCTCGGCCACCCCACCGGGATCGAGTTGCCCGGCGAAAACGGCGGCGTCCTGATTCCGCAGAGCCAGTGGTCCTCCTCGACCTACGCCAACTTTCCGATCGGGCAGGGTTATATGTTGACGCCGCTGCAACTGGCGTCGGTCTACCAGACCATCGCCAACGACGGCGTGCGGATCCCGCCCCGCATCGTCTCCGAGGTGACCAACCCGGACGGGACCGTGGTCGCGACGAAGCAGCCGGCCGGCATCAGGGTCACCAGCGCCGCAACGGCCCGCACCATGCGCACCATGCTGGAATCGGTGCTGCTCAAGGGCGGCACGGCCGCGAAGTCCAAGCTCAAGGACTACCGGGTGGCCGGCAAGACGGGCACGGCCCAGCAGATCGACAAGACCGGGCACTACAGCCGCAGTGTGTACTGGGACTCCTTCGCCGGCATCGTCCCGGCCGACAACCCACAGTTCGTCGTCGCGGTCATGATCAACGCTCCCGCCGACGGGTTGTTCGGCGCCCAGACCGCGGCGCCGCTGTTCCATGAGATCGCCACCTACCAGGTGCAGCACGCGGGCATCCTGCCCTCGGCTTCGCCGGCGAAGCTCGTCCCGCTCCAGGTCAAGTGACGCCCGGGCACGTTTCCGCCCGTCGGGCAGACGGGCCGGCGATCGGGCGGGCCGGCGGCGGGCGCCGATTAGGCTGCGGACCTGTGTCTTCGTCAGCCGCGGTTCCGTCCGCCGCCCCGGCGCAGACGAACGGTCCGGCGCCCCTGCGGCCACGGGTTACGCCCGGCACGACGCTGTCCGAACTGGCCCGGCGCGCCGGCTCGGCGGCCGTACCAGCCGATCCGGCCCGCGGTGAACCAGCGGTGATCCTGCCGGTGGACGACGTGCGGATCGACGGGGTGACCCTCAACAGCCGGGTGGTGCGCCCGGGCGATCTGTTCGCGGCGCTGCCGGGCCGGCACGGCCATGGCGCCCGTTTCGCCGCGGCGGCCCGGCGGGCCGGTGCGGTCGCGGTGCTCACCGACCGGGCCGGCGCCGAGTTCATTGCCGCGGACGCCGATCTGCCTGCGGCGGACGCCGACCTGCCTGCGGCGGACGCCGACCCGCTTGCGGCGGACGCCGACCTGAGGGCTGCTGGAACAGCCGGGGTGGTCGTTCAACCGGTGCTGGTCGTGGCCGATCCCCGCGCTGCGCTCGGCCCGATCGCCTCGGCCGTGTACGGGGATCCGTCACAGCGTCTGGCCATCGCCGGGGTGACCGGCACCAGCGGTAAGACGACGACGACGTTCCTGATCCGGGCCGGTCTGGGGGCGGCGGGGCGGCCGGCCGGGTTGATCGGGACGGTCGGGGCGTTCATCGGCGACGAGCCGGTGGCCGGTGGCCTGACCACGCCCGAGGCGCCCGACCTGCAGGCCCTGCTCGCGGTGATGGCCGAGCGGGGCATCACCGATACGGCCATGGAGGTGTCCAGCCACGCGCTCACCCTGGATCGGGTCGGGGGCACCAGGTTCGCGGTGGCCGCGTTCACCAACCTGTCCCAGGACCACCTCGAGTTCCACGCCGGCCTGCGTGAGTACTTCGAGGCCAAGGCGCTGCTGTTCGACGGCCGGGCCGCCCGTCACGTCGTGGTTGTGGACGACGAGTGGGGGCGCGAGCTGGCCGAACGGCTGGGTCCGACGACGGTCACGGTGCGCACCGCGGACCCGGCCGGCGACCCACTTGGCGACGCCACCTGGACCGCCGCCGACATCGTCACCGCCGCGGACGGGCGCACCCGGTTCCGGGCCGTGGGACCGGGCGGCGCGGTCGAGGCCGGGTGCGCGATTGCCGGTCGTTACAACGTAGCCAACGTGCTGCTCGCACTCGCCGTCCTCGACGCGCTGGGCGTGGACGTAACCGTGGCCGCCCCGGCCGTCGCCGCGGCCCAGGTGCCCGGGCGGATGGAGCGCATCGAGGCCGGGCAGGACTTCCTGGCCGTGGTCGACTACGCCCACAAACCCGCCGCGGTCGACGGTGCGTTGCGGGCGCTGCGGCCGCTGACCGGCGGCCGTCTCATCGTGGTGCTCGGCTGCGGCGGCGACCGCGACCGCGACAAGCGCCCGGTGATGGGCCGGGTCGCGGCCGAACTGGGCGACGTCCTCATCGTCACCGACGACAACCCGCGCTCGGAGGATCCGGGCGCCATCCGCCGCGCCGTCGTCGAAGGCGCGAGGGCGGTGTCCGGCGGCGCCCGGATCAGCGAGATCGGCGACCGGGCCGACGCGATCACCGCCGCTGTGGGCCTGGCCCGGGCCGGTGACACCGTCCTGGTCGCCGGCAAGGGTCACGAGACCGGCCAGGACGTCGCCGGGGTCATTCACCCCTTCGACGACCGCCAGGTCCTGCGCGGACTGCTGGCCCGATCATGATCGAACTGAGCCTGGCCGAGGTGGCTCACATCGTCGGCGGTGACGTGGTGGGCGGCGATCCGTCGAGCCTGGTCACCTCCGCGGTCGAGTTCGACTCGCGCGCCATCACCCCAGGCGGGCTGTTCCTGGCCTTCGCCGGGGAACGGGTGGACGGGCACGACTTCGCCGCCGCCGCGTTCGGCCACGGCGCGGTCGCCGTGCTCGGCACCCGCGCGGTCGACGGGGCGAGCATCGTCGTCGCCGACGCGCTGGCGGCGCTTGCCGCCCTGGCCACCGAGGTGGTACGGCGGCTGCCGGAGCTGACCATCCTCGGTGTCACCGGATCGGCCGGCAAGACCTCGACCAAGGACCTGCTCGCCGCGCTGCTGGCCCCACTCGGGCCGACGGTGGCGCCACGAGAATCGTTCAACAACGAGCTCGGCCACCCGTACACCGTGCTCAAGGCCACCCCGCAGACGCGGTTCCTGGTGCTGGAGAAGTCGGCCCGGGGTCTGGGCCACATCGCCTACCTGACCCGCATCGCACCCCCGCGCATCGGCGTGGTGCTCAACGTCGGCAGCGCCCACATCGGCGAGTTCGGCTCGCGCGAGGTCATTGCCCAGGCCAAGGGCGA
Source organism: uncultured Jatrophihabitantaceae bacterium (assembly GCA_964252015.1). GTDB lineage: Bacteria > Actinomycetota > Actinomycetes > Mycobacteriales > Jatrophihabitantaceae > CAXSBR01. The sequence goes on from CAXULW010000019.1 coordinate 40,819, forward strand.
ACTGGTCGAGGCACTGCCGTCGGCCGGCGACGGGGGAGTGGCGGTGCTCAACGCCGACGACCCCGCGGTCGCGGCCATGTCCGCGCGCACGTCGGCGCGGGTCGTCACCGTCGGCGAGGCCGCGACCGCCGACCTGCGCGCCGAGGACGTCCGCCTCGATCGGCTGGGCCGGGCGCGTTTCACCGTCGTCGCCCGAGACGGCCGCGGAGACGGGCGCGGGGACGGGCACGGGGACGGGCACGGGGACGGGCACGGGGACGAGCGGGTCGAGGTGGCCCTGGCCGTGTCCGGCGAGCACCAGGTTGGCAATGCCCTGGCCGCGATCGCGGCCGCGCGCGAGTGTGGGCTGAGCCTGGCTGACGCGGCCGAGGTCCTGGCCCGGACTGCCGCCGCGTCGCGCTGGCGGATGGAGATCACCGAGCGCCCGGACGGGGTGGTGATCGTCAACGACGCCTACAACGCCAACCCGGAGTCCATGCGGGCGGCGCTGAAGACGGTCACCGCGATGGCGGTCCGGGGACGGACGTGGGCCCTGCTCGGGCCGATGGGCGAGCTCGGCGACCGGTCGGTGACCGAGCACGACACGCTCGGGCGCTACGCGGTGCGGCTCAACGTCGGCACGCTGGTCGCCATCGGCGAGGCGGCCCGTCCGATCGCCCAGGGGGCCGCCCTGGAGGGTTCCTACGACGGCGAGTCGCAGTGGGTGCCCGATCTGGATGCGGCCGCGGCCCTGGTCGCCCCGCAGCTGCGATCCGGTGACGTGGTGTTGGTCAAGGCCTCCCGGGCCGCGGGCCTGGAACGGCTGGCCGAGCGGTTGCTCACACCTTCGGACACGCCTGAGCCGGTGCTGGAAACCGGTGTGGAAGTCTCGGGTGCGATGGACGACGACGTGAACGCCGATGCGGCGGCCAGTTCCGGAACCGGAGCGAGCCCGTGAAGATCGTTCTCATCCCGGTCCTGTGCAGCCTGCTGACCGCCATCTTCTGCACCCCGCTCGTGGTCAAGTTCTTCCGCAGCCGGGGCTTCGGCCAGGAGATCCGCGACGACGGTCCGCTCACCCACATGGTCAAGCGCGGCACGCCCACGATGGGCGGCGTGGCCATCATCGGCTCGACCATCGTCGGCTACATCGCCGCGCACCTCGTCTTGGAATGGCGTGACCACGAAGGCATCACCGCGTCCGGGTTGCTGTTGCTGTTCTTGATGGTCGGGCTCGGCGCGGTCGGCTTCGTCGACGACTTCATCAAGATCCGCCACCAGCGCAGCCTGGGCGTGCGCGCCCGCACCAAGTTCGGCGGCCAGCTCATCGTGGCGCTGATCTTCGGCGTGCTGGCGCTGCAGTTCAAGAACAAGTACGGCTTGACCCCGGCGTCGACCCATCTGTCCTACACCCGCGACATCGCCGCCCTCGGCCTGGGCAGCGTCGGGTTCGTCGTGCTCACCTACGTCATCGTCTCGGCCACGTCCAACGCGACCAACCTGACCGACGGCCTGGACGGGCTGGCCGCCGGCGCCGCAGTGATGGTCTTCGGCGCCTACACGCTGATCAGCCTGCTCGAGCAGCGCAACTCGTGCGTGACCACCGTGAGCGCCGGTTGCTACCACGCCCGCGACCCGCTCGACCTGACCATCGTCGCCGCCGCGGCCATGGGCTCGTGCTTCGGGTTCCTGTGGTGGAACGCCGCCCCGGCCCAGATCTTCATGGGCGACACCGGCTCGATGGCCTTGGGCGGGCTGATGGCCGGGCTGGCCATCCTGTCCCGCACCGAACTGCTGCTGGTCGTGCTGGCCGGGCTGTACGCCGTCGTCACCCTGTCCGGCATCATCCAGGCCGGCTGGTTCAAGCTCACCCGGTGGAAGACGGGCACGGGTAGACGCGCGTTCAAGATGTCACCGATCCACCACCACTTCGAGGTCTCGGGGTGGGAGGAGGCCACCATCGTCGTGCGCTTCTGGATCATCTCCGGGCTGGCCGTCGCGTTCGGGATCGGGCTGTTCTACGCCGAGTTCGTCGGGCGCGCCTGATCGTGTCCGCGGCCTCGTCGGGCGCTGCGCTGGTCGTTCCCGGTCGGCGCGTGCTGGTGTGCGGCGGCCGTGTCGCCGGTGCCGCGGTCGCGCGCGCGCTGGCCGAACGCGGCGCCGACGTCAGCGTCACCGACCGCGTCCGTCCACCCGAACTCGACGCCGCCCTCGCGGCCGGGGCGCGGTTCGTCGGCGAGGTGCACGTGGTTCCCCCCGGCACCGATCTGGTCGTCGCGTCACCCGGTTGGCGGTTCGACGCGCCCCTGTTCACCGCCGCCCGCGCGGTCGGGATCGAGGTGCTGGGCGAGGTCGAGCTGGCCTGGCGACTGCGTGGGCCCGACGCCGCGCCGTGGTTGGGCGTCACCGGCACCAACGGCAAAACCACCACGGTGCGGATGCTCGAGGCCATCCTGCGCGCCGGCGGCCTACGGGCCCTGGCCGTCGGCAACGTGGGCCTGCCGGTCATCGACGCGGTGCTCAGCGACGACTACGACGTGCTTGCGGTGGAACTGTCGAGCTACCAGCTGGCCTGGTCCAGGACCGTGGCGCCGGTGGCCGCGGCCGTGCTCAACCTGGCCCCCGACCACCTGGACTGGCACGATTCGATGGACGCCTACGCCACGGCCAAGGCGGCGATCTGGGCCGGTCGGGTGGCCCTCGGCAACGCCGACGATCCCCTCGTGCGCGACCTGCTCGAACGCTCGGGCGCGCCGGTGACGGCGGCGTTCACCGTCACCCGTCCCCCCGTTCGCGGGGAGCTCGGCGTCGTGGACGGCGTGCTGGTCGACCGGGCGTTCGGCGAGGCGACCCTGCTGCCGGCCGGCGCGGTCCGCCCGCCGGGGCGGCACAACGTGGCCAACGCCCTGGCCGCGGCCGGCCTGGCCCGGGCCATCGGCGTCAGCGCGGACGCGGTCGCCGCGGGCCTGCGCGCGTTCGTGCCCGACCCGCACCGCAACCAGTTCGTGGCCACGGTGGCCGGCGTGGACTACGTCGACGACAGCAAGGCCACGAATCCACACGCTGCCCAGGCCGCGCTCGACGCGTACGAGCAGGTGGTCTGGATCGCCGGCGGCCAGCTCAAGGGCGTCGACATCGACGATTTCGTGGGCGAGCTGGCCCGCTCCGGGCGGCTGGTGGCCACGGTGCTGCTCGGCGCGGACCGCGCTCAGCTCGCGGCCGCACTGGCGCGACACGCACCGAATGTCCCGGTCATCGATGTGGCCAGGACCGACGATAGGGCCATGCCTGATGTCGTCGTCGCGGCCGCCCGCCTGGCCCGACCAGGCGACACGGTCCTGCTCAGCCCCGCCGCCGCGTCCTACGACATGTTCTCCTCGTACGCCGACCGCGGCGACCGGTTCGCCGCCGCGGTGCGCGGGCTGGCCCCGGCCGCAGTCGAAACTGCCCCGGCCGCAGCCGAAACTGCCCCGGCCCCAGTCGACGTCAGCCCGGCCCGCGCCGAAACCAGCCCGCCGTCTTGATCGAAGGTGTTCGCGACCGCGTTGCGCGGGTGCGTTCGGGCTATCTGGCCCGACCGTTCACCTCGCTGCAGTTGCTGCTGCTGTCCGGGGCGGTGCTGCTGACCTTCGGGGTCCTGATGTCGGTGTCGACAACGATCTCGGCCGCGACCAGCAACAACAAGGGCACGTTGTGGACCCAGGTGGTCGAGGAGGCCCTGTTCATCAGCATCGGCATCCCGGTCCTCTGGCTGGGGGCCCGGATCCCGCCGCGGGTGTACCGGATGCTCGTCTACCCGGTGCTGCTGCTGGCCATGATCATGTTGTTGGCGGTTTTCGTCCCGCACATCGGCGTTGAGATCAACGATGCCCGCCGGTGGCTGAAGGTCGGCCCGGTGCAGATCCAGCCGAGCGAGTTCGCGAAGTTGGCCATGCTGTTGTGGGCCGCCGACCTGCTCGCCCGCCGCGAGGAACGTGGTGACCTGCGCTCGCCCGGACGGATCCTGTGGCCGGTCCTGCCCGCGTTCACCGTCGTATCCGCCTTGATCGTGTCCGAGCCCGACCTGGGCACGACCCTGTGTTTCCTGACCATGCTCATCGGCCTGCTGTGGACGGTGGGGTTGCCCTACCGCTACTTCGCCGGTGTGGTCGCCGCGATGGTCGGCGCGGTGGCGCTGGTGGCCGTGCTCGACCCGCGCCGGCTGGAACGGATCACCTCGTTCCTGCATCCGCTGAGCGACACCAGCAACACCGGCCACCAGGCGTTGCAGGGCCTGTACGCACTGTCCTCGGGCGGCATCTTCGGCGTCGGCCTCGGCGCCGGTCCGTTGAAATTCGGTTACGTCCCCAACGCCAACACCGACTACGTCTTCGCGATCATCGGTGAGGAATTGGGCCTGCTCGGCTGCCTGTTCGTCCTGGCCGGTTTCGGGCTGTTCGCCTACGCCGCGCTGCGGGTGGCGCGGCGCAGCGCGGACTGTTTCACCCGGCTGGCCGCGAGCGGCACCGCGGTGTGGATCTGTGGCCAGGCCCTGATCAACATTGGTTACGTGACGGGTCTGCTTCCGGTGACGGGTATCCCGCTGCCGTTCGTCTCGGCCGGTGGCACCTCGCTGGTGTTGACGATGGGCGTGCTGGGGATGCTGGTCTCCTTCGCGCGCCACGAACCCGAGGCGGTTGTCGCGGCGCGGGCGGCCGCGGCTTCCGGTGAACGCAGCGGGTTCGTGCGTTGGACGCGTCTCGGCCTGCCGCGGGTTGCCGTGCCGGTCACCCCGCGTCCGGCCCGCCCCAAGGCTGCTCGCCCCACCCGCGCCCAGGCCCGCCCCCCGGCTCGTACCCGTGCCGCCGCTACGCGCCCCGCCGGGGGGCCGGCGACGGCCGCCCCGCGCCCAGCCGCTCATGCGCCCTCGGCCCCCTCTCGCTCGCGACTGCCGCAGCCAGCATCGGCGCCCCCGACGCAGGCCCGGCCCACGCAGGCGCGGCCGACCCAAGCCCGCCCCGCCCAAGACCGCCCGGCCCAGGCACGGGCGGGGCAGGATCGCCTGGCCCAGGATCGCTCAGCCCAAGGTCGCTCGGCCCAGGATCGCTCAGCCCAGGATCGCTCGGCCCAGGATCGCTCAGCCCAGGATCGCTCAGCCCAGGATCGCTCAGCCCAAGGTCGGGCAAGCCAACCCCGGCGGAGGCCGCAACCGCCTGACCCCCGGCAAGCCGCGGAGTCCCGGCAAGCCGCGGAGTCCCGGCGGGCCGCAGAATCCCGGCAAGGCGCGGAGTCCCTGCGGACCGCTGAGTCGCGCGCGACCCCGGAGGTGCGCCGGGCGGCCGAGCGCCGACGTGGTGCGGGACCACCCTCGGCGCGCACCGGATGACCGCTCCCAGCACCGGACCAACTCCCGCGCACCCCGCCCCGCCGAGCGGGCCGCGGGTCGTCGTCGCCGGCGGACACAGCGCCGGACACATCGAACCGGCGCTGGCCGTCGCCGACGCGGTACGTCGACTCGACGGCACGGCCACCGTCACCGCGCTGGGCACCGAACGGGGTCTGGACACCGTTCTGATCCCGGCCCGGGGTTACCCGCTGGAGCTGATCCCGCCGGTCCCGATGCCGCGCCGGCCCAGCAAGGCCCTGCTCCAGGTTCCCGCGCGGGTGGTCAATGCCGTCCGGGCAACCCGGGCCGTGCTCGACCGCGTCGATGCTCAGGTCGTGATCGGCTTCGGCGGGTACGTCGCCCTGCCCGCGTACGTGGCCGCGCGTCGTCGTCGCATCCCGATCGTGGTGCACGAGGCCAACGCCAGGGCCGGCCTGGCCAACCGGGTCGGCGCGTGGCTCACGCCCAACGTCTACACGGCGTCGGCCGCGGTGAAGCTGCGCCACAGTGAGCCGGTGGGAATCCCGCTCCGCCCGGCGATCACCAACCTCGACCGCGCCGGCGCCCGTCCCGAGGCGGCGCGGCGGTTCGGGCTCGAGCCAGACCGGCCCACGCTGATGGTCACCGGCGGCTCCCAGGGCGCCCAGGCGATCAACCGGGCCGTCGTCGACGCCTTGCCCGACCTGCTCGCCGCCGGGGTTCAGGTGCTGCACATCGTCGGGCCGAAAAACGTCGAGCAGATCCCGGCCGACGCGGGTGACGGACCCGGACGGTACGAGCCCGTGCCGTTCGTGTCCGACATGCAGTGGGCGTACGCCGCGGCCGACCTGGTCGTGTGCCGGTCCGGCGCGATGACGTGTGCCGAACTCGCCGCGGTCGGGCTGCCGGCGGTGTTCGTGCCGTTGCCGTTGCGCGGTGGCGAGCAGCGCCTCAACGCCGACCCGATCGTCGCCGCCGGCGGCGGCCTGGTCGTGGCCAACGCCGAGTTCACCGCGGGCTGGATCGTCGAGAACGTTTTGCCGTTGCTGGTCGACCCGCAGCGATTGACGACGATGTCGCGCGCGGCGGCCCGGGTCGGCAACCGCGACGCCGCCGACGTGCTGGCCCGGCGCGTCCTCGATCTGGCCGGTGCGCAGTGACCGAACCGGATGCGCCCCAGGCAACCCCCGGCCCGGTCGCTGCTCCCGGGCGGGTGCCGGACCGGCCGCAGGACGCCTACGACCGGCCGCAGGACTGGGCCGCACCCGGCGCGGCCCTGGTGCGCAGCGCCGCCACCGACGTCGTGCCCACGCTGGCCGAGCTGGGCCGGGTGCACATCGTCGGCATCGCCGGCGCGGGGATGAGCGGATTGGCCCGGATCCTGCTCGCCCGCGACGTCGAGGTCAGCGGCTGCGAGGCCCGCGATTCCGACACCGTCGCCGCGCTGCGGATGCTCGACGCGACCGTGTGGACCGGCCACAGTGCCAGCCATCTGGACGGCGTCGACAGCGTCGTCTACTCGACCGCGATACCGCCGAAACACCTCGAGTTGGTGGCCGGGCGCGAACGCGGCTTGCGGGTGCTGCGGCGGGCGGCGGCCCTGGCGGCCGCGTTGGGCGACCGGCGTGCGCTCACCGTCGCGGGCACGCACGGCAAGACCACGACGACCTCCCTGCTCACGGTCGCGCTGCAGGCCGGCGGGCTCGATCCGTCCTTCGCCATCGGCGGCACCCTGCACGAGACCGGGCGCAACGCGCACTTCGGCTCGGGGGGGTACGCCGTCATCGAGGCCGACGAGAGCGACGGCTCGTTCCTGCTGCTGCGGTCCGAGGTGGCGATCGTCACCAACGTCGAAGCCGATCACCTGGAGAACCACGGCGACCTGGCCGGCGTCGAGCGCGCGTTCGGCCAGTTCGTCGACCGGATCGTGGCCGGCGGCCTGCTGGTGGTGTGCCTGGACGACGCCGGGAGCGCCCGCCTGGTTGGTTACGCGCGCAGGATGATCGCCGAGGGCCGCGAGCTGCGCGTGCGCACCTACGGCGAGAGTGCGGACGCCGACGTCGTCATCACCCAGATCGTCGAGGCATCGGATTCGGTGACGCTGACCGTTCGCGGGGTCGGTTCCGGTCGCGGTGACCTCGCGGACGACTCCGGGCGGACCGTGACCGTCGGCGGGCTGGTCGGGCGGCACATGGCGCTCAACGCGGCGGCGGCGCTGACCGTGGCGGCCGAGCTCGGCGTCGATCTCGACCGGGTGGCTTCCGCCTGGCACGCGTTCCGCGGGGTCAAGCGCCGTTTCGAGCTGCGCGGTACCGCCGACGGGGTGCGGGTGTACGACGATTACGCCCACCACCCGACCGAGATCGCGGCTGCTTTACACGCGGCCCGAACCGTGAGCGGGGCCGGCCGGCTGGTCGCGGTGTTCCAGCCGGGCACGTTCAGCCGCACGCAGACCTTCGCGACGGAGTTCGCCCAGGCCATGGCGCTGGCCGACGTCGCCGTGGTCATGGACATCTTCCCGTCCCGCGAGGAGCCGATCCCGGGCGTGACTGGAGCGTTGGTCGCCGACGCGATCCCGCTCCCTCCCGACAACGTCATCTACGAGCCGAGCTGGACCGCCACCGCCGCCCGGGTCGCCGATGTCGTGCGGCCCGGCGACGTCGTCGTCACCATGGGCATCGGTGACGTCTACCTGCTCTGCCCGGACATCCTGGCCGAGATCGCGCTGCGTGCCGCGGACCGAGATCGGGCCGCCGACGACGACCCGGCCGGGCCGGCCGGCACCGATCAGGGGGAGTCCTCGTGACGATCGCCACCGACCGCCGCGACGCCGGCGGCCATGACGCCGACGGCCATGACTCCGACGGCCATGACTCCGACGGCCATGGCATCGGGCCTGATGCCGAACCGGCTCGCAATCGTGACGGATCCAGTCGGCCACCGCGCCGCTGGCGGCTGTGGGGCGCCGGCGTCCTGGTTGTCGCCCTGCTGGCCGGGTTGGTGTGGATCGTCGCGTTCAGCCCGGTGCTGGCTGCGCGCTCGGTCAAGGTCGAGGGCACCCAACGGCTCAGCCGCGACCAGATCGTCGCCGCCGCCGACGTCCGGCTCGGCACGCCGTTGGTGCGGGTGCCGCGCGGCGACATCGTGCGCCGGGTGGAGCGGCTGTCCGAGGTGCGCTCGGCCCGGGTCGAGCTGTCGTTCCCGGGCACCGTCGTCATCGCCGTCACCGAACGGGTGGCCGCGGCCTACCGGCAGACCGCGGACGGCCATTACACCTACATCGACGCCACCGGCCGGTCGTTCGCCGACCTCACCGCGGTCCCGGCCGCGCTGCCCCAGCTGGCCCCGTCACCAGCCGTGGCGAACGACACCACCACCCTGGCCGCGATGGCCCAGATCTCGGCCGCTCTGCCCGCGTCCATCCGGGCCGAGGTCGCTGAGGTCACTGCGGCCGCGCCCGACGACATCACCCTGGCCCTGCGCGACGGGCGCAGCGTGGTGTGGGGCGACGGCACCCGCAACGCCGCCAAGATCCGGGTCCTCCCGGCCCTGTTGGCTCGGAAGGGACACGTCTACGACGTCAGCAACCCCGACCAGGTCTTCACCCACTGAACAACGATCCGGGTGCAGAGATGGACGCCAGGTGTCCATCTCTGCACCCGGACCGCGGCGCAACGCGGGAATCGTCGTGCCACGGGTCGAAGGGTGGTGGCACACTGGCATCATGGATGCCACGGTGGTGCTGGGCCAGCAGGGTCGGCTGGTGATTCCGGCCGAGGTCCGGGCTGCGCTGGGGTTGGCTCCCGGCGATCGGTTGCATTTGCGCCTGGTCGGTCCGCGGCTCGTGTTCGAGCGCCCGCAGGACGCCATCGCCGAGTTGCGCGCGCTGGCCGGGGATGTGCCGAAGTCGCGATCTTTCGTCGACGAGTTGCTGGCCGAGCGCCGAATCGCCGCCGCCGCCGAATGACCGTGCTCGACGCCTCGGCCGTGCTCGCACTGATCCACAACGAGGCCGGCGCCGACGTCGTGGCCGCAGAGATCTCTGGCGCTGTTCTTGGCGCGGCAAACCTGGCCGAAGTTGTGGGCAAACCCGTTGACGCCAATATTGACGTTGCCCGCCTCCGCGAGCTGCTCGGTGCCGCCGGGGTCACGGTGGAACCGCTCAGCGCCGAAGACGCGGAACTCGCCGGCGCGATGCGTTCCCTCCCCGGCGGCCCGGCCTTGTCGTTGGGTGACCGTTGCTGCCTGGCCCTGACGGTGCGCACCGTCCCGGCCGAAGTACTGACCGCCGACCGAGCCTGGGCCGACCTCGACCTCCCCATCCGAGTTCGCCTTCTTCGCTAGCCGGCTCGCTGTTCGGCTGATCAGGGCGCCAACCCGGCGGCGCTTTGCTGGTCGAGCGGTGGCTTCGGGGGCATGTCCCAAGCGACCTGCTGACCAGGAAAGCCACAACGGCGCGAGCGAAACCTCGGCGTGTCGGCACCCGCCTACGTCAGATCGCGACCCGTCACGGATAGCTTTTCTTCATCACGCCAGGTTGACATAACTATAACCGTCTACTTGAGGGTGAGTGTTTCCGGCCCCGAGCACCACTTCGGCACAACTGCTCCGGCAGACCAAGGAGATCCACATGAGCATGCCGCACAACTACCTGGCCGTGATCAAGGTCGTCGGCGTCGGCGGCGGCGGCGTCAACGCGGTCAACCGGATGATCGAGGTCGGCCTGAAGGGCGTCGAGTTCATCGCGGTCAACACCGACGCCCAGGCCCTGCTGATGAGCGACGCCGACGTCAAGCTCGACGTCGGCCGCGAGCTCACCCGGGGCCTCGGCGCCGGCGCCCAGCCCGAGGTCGGCCGCCAGGCCGCGGCCGACCACTCGGACGAGATCGAAGAGGTGCTCAAGGGCGCCGACATGGTGTTCGTCACCGCGGGCGAGGGCGGCGGTACCGGCACCGGCGGCGCGCCCGTCATCGCCCAGCTGGCCCGCAAGCTCGGCGCGCTCACCATCGGCGTCGTCACCCGCCCGTTCAGCTTCGAGGGCAAGAAGCGCGCGCAGCAGGCCGAAGACGGCATCGAGCAGCTGCGGGCCGAGTGCGACACGCTGATCGTCATCCCGAACGACCGGCTGCTGCAGATCTCCGCGCCCAACGTCACTGTCATGGACGCGTTCCGCAGTGCCGACCAGGTGCTGCTGTCCGGCGTCCAGGGCATCACCGACCTGATCACCACCCCGGGCCTGATCAACCTCGACTTCGCCGACGTCAAGAGCGTGATGAGCGGCGCCGGGTCGGCCCTGATGGGTATCGGCTCGGCCCGCGGTGAGGGACGGGCCAAGATCGCGGCCGAGATGGCCATCGCCAGCCCCCTGCTCGAGGCGAGCATGGACGGGGCCCGCGGGGTGCTGCTGTCGATCTACGGCGGCTCGGACCTGGGCCTCTTCGAGATCAACGAGGCGGCCACGCTCGTGTCCGACTCGGCCCACCCGGACGCCAACATCATCTTCGGCGCGGTCATCGACGACACTCTCGGCGACGAGGTCAAGGTGACGGTCATCGCCGCCGGCTTCGACTCGGGTCAGCTGCCGTACAAGAAGGTCGAGGTCCGCCGCAACGAGGCGGCCACCGACACCGACCCGGGGGGGTCCCGCGCGGCCCAGTTGGCGCAGCCCACCCGCACGGCGTCGGCCACGCCGCAGCCCACCCAGCCGCCGGCCCGTTCGGTCGCCCCGTCGTCGAACTGGCCGCTGCCGTCCGCGTCGCGCACCCCGGTGGAACTGGACGAGGACCTCGACGTGCCGGACTTCCTCAAGGCGTGACCGACGCCGCCCGCCGGCCGGGCCGAGTCGTCCGCTTTGCTGGTCGAATGGTGGCATGACGCCACCGGTAAGCGACGGCCCGACCAGCAAGGCGGAAACCGGAACGGAGAACGCCGCCGGAACCATCGCAGCCGAGATACGCCGGGCTGAGCTGGCTGCGGCGTTGGAACGGCTGCGGGGCCGGATCAAGCGGGCGTGCGCCGCGGCGGGGCGCGCTCCCGACGAGATCACGCTGGTCGCGATCACCAAGACGTACCCGGTCGCCGATGCCCGCACGCTGACCGAACTGGGCGTGCGTGACCTGGGGGAGAACCGGGCCAACGACGCCCGGGACAAGGCCGCGGAACTGCCCGCAGCCCGCTGGCACTTCGTGGGCCAGCTGCAGACCAACAAGGCCCGCGTCGTCGCCAGGTTCGCGGCCGCCGTGCACTCCGTGGACCGGTCCGCGTTGGTTGCCGCCCTGGACAAGGCGGTGGCCCAGGCCGAGCACCCACCGCTGGACGTGTTCTTGCAGATCAGCCTCGACGGTGACGAACGCCGCGGCGGAGTGGTCGCCGGCAACGTCGCCGCGCTGGCCGACGAGGTCGTCCAGGCCGGGCATTTGCAGCTGGCCGGCGTCATGGCCGTCGCCCCGCAGGAGCAGGACCCGGGCGATGCGTTCGCCCGCCTGAAGGCGATCTCGACCGAGCTGCGCACCCGTCACCCGCAAGCCGCGGCCATCAGCGCCGGCATGAGCAACGACCTGGAAGAAGCAATTCTGCACGGGGCGACACACGTGCGTGTCGGATCGGCGTTGCTCGGCCAACGCCCGCCGGTTGTGGGCTAGCGTCCGTGACAACGGGCCGAATGCAGAGCCTGACCCCGCAATGTCCGGCACGCCAGCTCGCACGACATCAACGCTGAATCTCAGATGGAGGACTCCACAATGGCCGTCAGCTTGCGCGGGATGGGCGCGTTCCTCGGCCTGGTCGAGGACGAGGACCAGTACCGAGACCAGTACGGCGAGGTGGAGACCTACGAGACCGAGCCCGCCCGGGCCGGCCGTACCGACGCCCGCAATATCGATGCCCGCAGCGACGCCCGCAGCCAGGAGGCCAGCCGCGCCCCGGTGCGCGCCCGCGAGGCCTACGCCCGCCCGGCCGAGGCCGCCCCGGTGGCCCGGGAATGGGTCGAGCAGGAGACCTACGCGGCCGACTACTACGAGCCCGAGCAGCCGCCCTACCGCATCACCACGCTGCATCCCCGCACGTACAACGAGGCGGTCACCATCGGCGAGCACTTCCGCGCCGGTACGCCGGTGATCATGAACCTGAGCGAGATGGCCGACTCGGACGCCAAGCGCCTGGTCGATTTCGCCGCCGGCCTGACCTTCGGCCTGCACGGGCGGGTGGAACGGGTGACGTCGAAGGTGTTCCTGCTCAGCCCGCAGAACGTCACGGTCACCGCGCAGGACAAGGCGCGCATCGCCGAGAACGGGTTCTTCAACCAGAGCTGACGCGCCTACGTGCGTGCCGGCCCGAGCGGGCGGGTGGGTACAGCCGCCCCGTTCGGGCATGATGAAGGCGTGAGTTCCGCGTTCGCCATCGCCGCCTTGCTGCTCCTGGTGTTCTATCTGCTCCTGCTGGCCCGGGTCGTGCTGGACGTCACCCGCTCCTTCGCCCGCTCGTGGCGCCCGGCCGGACCCGCCGCGGTCGGCCTGGAACTGATGTATTCGAGCACGGACGCCCCGGTGAAGACGTTGCGCCGGTTGATCCCACCGTTGCGCATCTTCGGCATCAGCCTCGACCTGTCCGTCTGGCTGTTGTTACTGGCCACCTGGGTGCTCCGTGATGTGTGCCTGCGCCTGGTCTATTGACCCGGCCGGTCTCACATCGCCGGCGTCGGCCCGGATGTTGCCGCTGCTTTACTTAGCTGGACCCACTGCGAAACCAACTGTCCTGATGCCGGTCAATTGATCCCGGCGCCCCCGCGAGCGAAGAGGTGACAGCACATGCAGCCGACATCGACCGACGATGCCAGCGCCCCGAAGAAGACCTTGACCCCGGCTGAGGTGCACAACGTCGCGTTCAAGAAACCGCCGATCGGCAAGCGCGGGTACGACGAGGAAGAGGTCGACTACTTCCTCGACGTGGTCGAAACGGAGCTGTCGCGCCTGATCGAGGAGAACCAGCGGCTGCAGAACAGCTCGTCGCCGCAGCCGTTCGACGAGGCCCAGCTGGCCCTGGCCGCCGACCAAGCCGTCGTCGCGGAGAACCAGCGATTGAACGAGGCGCTGCAGGCGCTCCAGCACGAGCACAGCCAGCTCGGTGAGAACCACAGCCGGCTGCAGGAGGCGCTCCAGTCCGCCGAGCAGCGCGCCCAGGACGCGCAGCCCGAGGCCGAGCTCGCCCGGACTCAGGCCGGCAGCCCCGACGGCGCCACCGGCGAGCCGGCCGACCATAACCAGCAGGCGGTCAAGGTGCTCGTCCTGGCCCAGCAGACGGCCGATCAGCACCTGGCCAACGCTCAGAGCGAGGCCGAAGCCACCACGCGCGAGGCTCGGGCCGCGGCGGATGAGCTGCACGAGCAGAGCACGGCCGAGGCCCAGCGCCTCATCGACGAGGCCCAGGCCCGGGCCGATCAGCTGCAGCGGGAGAGCGAGGAGAAGGCGGCCAAGACGGTCAGCGACGCCGAGGCCAACGCCACGTCGGTGCAGGACGCGCTCGAAGGACGCAAGAGCGCCCTGGAGAAGCGCCTCACCGAGCTGGGCACGTTCGAACGCGAGTACCGCTCGCGGCTGAAGAGCTACCTGGAGTCCCAGCTGCGCGAACTGCACCTGGGCGACGCGGACAGCGAGGAATCCGTCGCACCCCCCACGGCGAAGTAGCACCGCGCACCGCGCATCACATCGACGAGAACGGGCCGGCCCGGGTGGAAACACCCAGGCCGGCCCGTTCTCGTGGGGTCTACTGGCGCCTCATAGCTGCTTCCCCCCTTGGGCGCAGCGCAGCCAGAGGATGAGGCCCAGCTCGGCGTCGATGGCCACGGCCCAGCCGTCCGGTGTGGCGCTGACCCCGGGCGGGATGACGCCTTCCACGTCCACTTCCGGGGCGTCGGCCGGCCGTCCGTGCGTGAACGTGGTGGCCAGGACCTCGGCCGCGATCTCGTCGGCGTGCGCGGTGATGGCCTCGGCCGGATCGGCCGCGCCGCCGACCTGCCAGTGCAGCTCGATGCGGTCGGAGACGTCGAAACCCGCGTTCTTGCGGGCCTCCTGGATGTCGCGGACGATCTCGCGCACCAGCCCGCGGCGGCGCAGGTCGACGGTCAGTTCCAGGTCCAGCGCCACCGTCTCGGCGCCGTCGCTGGCCACCGTCCAGCCGGCCGACGGGCTCTGGTTGACGATGATCTCCGCGGCGCTGAGCTGAACGGGCGACCCGTCGAGCACGACCTCCACCGGCTGGTCGACGTGCAGGGCGTGCGCGACGACGGCCGGGTCAACCCGCAGCAAGGCGGCGGCGACGTCCTTGGTCCGGTTGCCGAAGCGCCGGCCCAGCGTGCGGAAGTTGGGCTTCACCGTCACCGTGATGATCTCGTCGGCGTCGTGCAGGCTCTCCAGCGCGACCACGTTGAGCTCGTCGGCCACCTCGCGGCGCAGCGCCTCGGGCACCGCGTCCCAGCCCGGCGCGGAGACCAGCGCCCGGGCCAACGGCTGGCGGGTCTTGACCCCGGATTCGGCCCGGGCCGCGCGGCCCAGCTCGACCAGACGGCGGACGAGCTCCATGTCCCGGAACAGCTGGACCGAGCCGGGGGACGACACGCTCGGAGTCGGCCACGACGCCAGGTGCACCGACCCGGGCTCGTCGAACGGGACGAACAGGCCGCGCCACACGGTTTCGGTGATGAACGGCACCAGCGGGGCCAGCAGCAGTGTCAACGCGCGCAGGCAGTCGTGCAGCGTCTGCAGCGCCGCGGGATCGCCCTCCCAGAACCGGCGGCGTGACCGCCGGATGTACCAGTTGCTCAGGTCGTCGACATACGTCGACAGCAACGTCCCCGTGGTCGCCGTGTCGAACGCGTTCATCGCGTCGGTGACGGCCGCGATCGTCTGGTTGGTCCGCTCCCGCGCCCAGACGTCCAGGGCCGCGTCCGACGCAACGCTCGACTTCAAGGCGGCCGAGCCGGCTTCCGGCGACCAGCCGGCCGCACGGGCGTACAGGCTCTGGAACGACGCCACCGACCAGTACGTGCGCAGCACCTTCGACGCGATCTCGTCGAGGATCTTGTGCCCGATCCGCCGCGGGGCCCACGGCGACCCGCTCGCCAGCATGAACCAGCGCAGCGCATCGGCGCCATGCTGGTCCATCAACGGCATGGGCAGCAGGATGTTGCCCAGGTGCTTGCTCATCTTGCGTCCGTCCTCGGCCACTATGTGGCCCAGGCAGAGCACGGTCTTGTACGAGCTGCGGTCGAACACCAGCGTGCCGATGGCCATCAGCGTGTAGAACCAGCCGCGGGTCTGGTCGATCGCTTCGCAGATGAAGTCGGCCGGGTAGCTCTCGTCGAACCGGTCGGCGTTGCGGTGCGGGGCGCCGAACTGGGCGAACGGCATCGAGCCCGAGTCGAACCAGGCGTCGATCACCTGCGGCACCCGCCGGTACGTGCCGGCCTCGCCGGCGACGGTGAACGTGACGTCGTCGACGAACGGGCGGTGCGGGTCGAGCGCGGACAGGTCCGAGCCGGTCAGCCGGCCCAACTCGCTCAGCGAGCCGACGCAGACGATCTTCGACTCGTCGGCGTCGTTGCGCCAGACCGGCAGCGGGGTGCCCCAGTACCGGTCGCGCGACAGGGCCCAGTCGATGTTGTTCTCGAGCCAGTCGCCGTACCGGCCGTGCTTGATCGTGTTCGGGTACCAGTTCGTGCGTTCGTTCTCGCGCAACAAGGCGTCCCGCCGCGCCGTGGTGCGCACGTACCAGGACGGCAGGGCGAAGTACATCAGCGGGGTGTGGCAGCGCCAGCAGTGCGGGTAGGCGTGCGCGTACGGGACGTGGCGCCAGAGCAGCCCGCGGGCCTTCAGGTCGGCGACCAGGGTCTCGTCGGCGTCCTTGAAGAACGCCCCGCCCACCAATGGCACGCCGTCGTCGAAATGGCCGTTGCGCGCGATCGGGTTGATCACCGGCATGCCGTAGGCACGGGTCACGATCAGGTCGTCGGCGCCGAAAGCAGGTGCCTGGTGCACCAGGCCGGTGCCGTCGGTGACGGTGACGTAGTCGGCCAGCACCACGTAGTTGACCAGGGCCGGGTCGTCGCCGACCGAGACCACGTCGAAGGGACGCCGGTAGGTCCACCGCTCCAGCTCGCGGCCGGGGTAGCTGGCCAGCACCTCGGCGTCGTCGCCCACGGCGTGGGCGACCAGGTCGCGGGCGACCACGACGACATCGCCGGCCGGGGTGCGGGCGACGACGTACTCGACCTCGGCGTTGACCGCGACGGCCACGTTGGAGACGAGCGTCCACGGCGTCGTCGTCCAGATGAGGAGATCGGCCTGACCGGCCCATGGACCCGACGTCAGCGGGAACCGCACGTACACCGACGGGTCGACCACGTCCTCGTAGCCCTGGGCCACCTCGTGGTCGGACAGGCCGGTGCCGCAGCGCGGGCAGTACGGGGAGACGCGGTAGTCCTCCACCAGCAGGCCCTGGTCGAAGATCTGCTTCAGCGCCCACCACACGCTCTCGACGTAGGCCGGGTCCATCGTCCGGTACGGATGCGCGTAGTCGGCCCAGTAGCCCATGCGCTCGCTCATGGCCTCGAACTCGCCGACGTTGCGCAACACCGACTCGCGGCACTTGGCGTTGAACGCGGCGATCCCGTAGGCCTCGATGTCGGGCTTGCCGGTGAACCCGAGCTCGCGCTCCACGGCCAGTTCGACCGGCAGGCCGTGGCAGTCCCAGCCGGCCATCCGGGCCACATGGTGACCGTTCATGGTCTTGAACCGCGGGAACACGTCCTTGAACACCCGGGCTTCGACGTGGTGGGTGCCGGGCACGCCGTTGGCCGTCGGCGGGCCCTCGTAGAAGGTCCACGCCGGGCCGCCCTCGGTGGCGGCCAGGCTGCGCTGGAACACGTCGTGCTCCTGCCAGAACCCGATCACCGCGCGGTCGTTGGCGGGCAGGTCGATGTGCGGGGCCAGCGCCCGGTAGCGCGGCGGCACGTCCCCGGCCGCAGCAGGGAGGCAGTCCACGGCGGGGTCGGTGTGGGACGTATCTGTGTGGGACGTATCGGTCCTGGACGTATAGGTGTTGGACGTATCGGTGTTGGACGTATCGGTGCTGGACATCGGTGCGACGGTCTCCTCGAGTGGGCAGGTCGATCGAGGGACGACCCGCCACCGCGAACCGGTGAGGTTCGCGTGCGGACCGCGGTACCACCCTCGTTGACGCGGCGGTCGGATCCGCAGCGCCCACTCTGGTCAAACGGTCGAACGTGCTCGAAGGTGATGTCCGCGCAGCGATCGTGACCCCGGGCTCACACCATCCCCGGTTCGCTCGCGTCCGTGTCGCGGCGGCGCGTCCTCGTCAACGCCATTGGTACGGACCTGGGTCCGCGCCGACACCCATGATATGACCGCCGTGGCGTGGCCACGACCGGCTTTACCGGGTGCGGTCGCGGTCCCCCCACGAGCCCGCCGCGTCGACTACGTTGACACGCGACGCCGGTACGCGGGCGAAGATTGTCCGATTAGGGAATGACCCGCGACGGCCACCTTTCAGCAACGTCTCCGCTCGGAGGTCACCTGTGGTCCGATCCACCCCTGTCGGCAGCGCCGGAAGCAGCGCCGCCACGTCGACGGCCGCCACGTCGACGGCCGCCGCGTCGACGGCCAAGGCCCCGGCCGCCAAGATCGCCGCCAAGAAGGCCCCAGCCAAATCGGCCGCAGCAACGCCATCGGCCAAAGCGGCAACCAAAGCCCCGGCCAGAGCGGCAACGAAAGCCCCGGCCACGGCTTCAGCCACGGTCGCCACCAAGGCGTCCACCAAGGCCCCGGCCAAGGCCCGCGCCGAAGCCGACGCACCGGCGGGCGGGGCCGGCACCGAGTGGACCGCGGCCGAATTGAAGGCGGTCCGGGCCGAGCTGTCCGTGGGAATCGTGGCCATGCAGGCGGAGTACGAGAAGTCGCTGGCGGATCTGGACGAGCTCCAACAGGCCGGCACCGACGGCGCCGGCGACGACCAGGCCGACGCGGGCAGCAAGACCTTCGACCGCGAGCAGGAACTGTCCATCGCGGCCAACCGTTTCGACCTGATGTCCCAGATGATGCACGCGGTCGAGCGCATCGACCATGGCACCTACGGCTACTGCGAGGTGTGTGGCAACCCCATCCCGCGCATACGCCTGCAGGCCTTCCCGATGGCGACGCTCGACGTCGCCTGCAAACAACGCGAGGAACGTCGCTGACCCTGCACCCCGCCGGCCCCGCCGGCCGCCGTCGCTGCGCTCCTCGCTCGCTGGCGCTCGCTGCGATGCTCACGCCGGCGGCCGGCTCATGACCGCCACCCCGCCCTCGCTCCTGACCACCCGCGGGGTCGAGATCGACGGTCGCCGGACGCGCCCCGAATCGCCGCCGGTCACGATCGGACGATGATCAGACGATGACGCAACCGCCCGCCTCCGGGCAGCGGCGTTCGATGCCACTGCCCGACGGGCTGGACGGGCTCCGCCTCGACGTGGCGCTCAGCCGCCTGTTCGGCTTCTCCCGCACGACCGCCGCCGGGCTGATCGATCGGGGTTCGGTGCGCGTCGACGACCGTCCGGCCGGACGCTCGGACCGGGTGGTGGGCGGCGGCTGGCTCGAGGTGGAGTTGCCCGCGCCGCCGGTGCCGGCCGAGCCACGTCCCCTCGACGGCCGTGACGGTCTGGCCGGGCTCAAGGTCCTCTACAACGACGCCGACATCGTGGTGATCGACAAACCGGTCGGCGTCGCGGTCCACGCGAGTCCGGGCTGGACCGGTCCGACCGTCACCGGTGCCCTGGCCGCCCGCGGCGTGCGGCTGTCCGATTCCGGGCCGGCCGAGCGGCAGGGTGTCGTGCACCGCTTGGACGTGGGTACCTCCGGGGTGCTCGTCCTTGCGGCCAGCGACCGGGCATACACCGTGCTCAAGCGGGCGTTCAAGGACCGCACGGTGGACAAGCGGTACGCCGCGCTGGTCCAGGGCCATCCGGATCCCAGCTCGGGCACGATCGACGCCCCGATCGGGCGTCACCCCGGCGCCGACTACAAGTTCGCGGTCACCTCCGACGGGCGGCCCAGCGTGACTCATTACGAGACGGTCGAGGCGTTCCCGGCCGTATCGCTGCTCGATGTCCACCTCGAGACGGGGCGCACTCATCAGATCCGGGTGCACATGGCCGCGCTGCGCCACCCGTGCGCCGGCGACCTCACCTACGGCGGCGACCCGGCCTTGGCGCAACGGCTCGGTCTGACCAGGCAGTGGCTGCACGCGCGTCAGCTCGGTTTTCGCCACCCGGGCACAGGGGTGGACGTCTCGTTCACCTCGCCGTTCCCGGCCGATCTCGAACACGCGCTTGCGGTGGCCCGCAGCTGGACCTGACCGCTGCTGGGAGAGAGGGTGCTTCACCTTGACATCGGAAGGTGCGGCCCCCAAGATCAAACCGCGCCAGCCCCTCGGCCTGATTCTTCAAGAACTCCTACCCGTCCAGGGTGGTTTCGTCGTGCCCGGAAGCGGTCCGGTCGGCGCGTTCGCACGTCCGTGCCGTTCCGTTCGGAGGTAGTTCGTGAAGTTTGCCATCCGAGGGCTCACCGTCCTCGCCGCCGCGACCGCTCTGGTCGCCGGCACCGCCGTCTCGCCGGTAACCGCCGCCCCCAACACCGCCGCCCCCAACACCGCCCACCCCACCACCGCCCACCCGGCCGCGACCCAGGCATCAGGCGTGGGCAAGCTCGAGGCCAAAGCGGCCAAGACGGTCGCCCATCCCTACGCCCAGCACAAGACCAAGCGCGTCTGTTCGACGGCAACCAAGGCCCACCAGATGAGCTGTTTCGCCATCCGGCAGACCGACACGCTGCAGCCGGCCGCGTTCAAGACCAAGGCCGTGGTGCCCAACGCTGTCCCGTCCGGCTACGGCCCGGCCAACCTGGCCAGCGCCTACAAGTTGTCCAGCAGCGGCGGCAGTGGGGCCACCGTCGCCATCGTCGATGCGTACAACGACCCGACTGCGGCGGCAGACCTGGCCGCCTACCGGAGCCAGTACGGCCTGCCGGCATGCACCGTGGCCAGTGGCTGCCTGCGCATCGTGAACCAGAACGGCGCCACCAGCCCGCTGCCGATCACCGACTCCGGCTGGTCCCAGGAGATATCGCTGGACCTGGACATGGTCTCGGCCGTCTGCCCCAAGTGCAAGATCCTCCTGGTCGAGGCGAACAGTGCCAACGACGCCGACCTGTTCACCGCCGTGGACACCGCGGTGAACCTGGGCGCGAAGTACGTGTCCAACAGCTACGGCGGCCCTGAGTACGCCGGCCAGACCAGCGCCGACGCCCACTTCAACCACCCGGGCGTGGCCATCACCGTGAGTACCGGTGACAAAGGCAACGCAGAGGGTCCGGAGTACCCGGCCAGCAGCCGCTACGTCACCGCGGTCGGCGGGACGTCGCTCAGCACCGCCACCAATGCCCGGGGCTGGACCGAGTCCGCCTGGTCCGGCGCTGGTTCCGGCTGCTCGGCCTACGACACCAAACCCGCCTGGCAGACCGTCGCTACCGGAAGCTGCACCACGCGGGCCGAGGCCGACGTCTCCGCGGTGGCCGACCCGAACACCGGCGTGGCCGTCTACCTGACCACGGGAGGCGACGGCTGGACCGTCTACGGCGGTACCAGCGCGGCCGCGCCGATCGTGGCGTCGGTGTACGCGCTCGCCGGCACCCCCGCCGCCGGGACCTACCCGGCGTCGTACCCGTATTCGCACCCGAGCAACCTGTTCGACGTCACCACCGGCAACAACGGTTCCTGCGGCGCGCCGCTGTGCACCGCGGGCACGGGCTGGGACGGCCCGACCGGCCTCGGCACACCGAACGGGACGGCGGCGTTCACCGCCGGCAGCACCGCGACGATCACCGTGACCAACCCCGGCAACAAGACGGCCACCGTGGGCACGGCGATCACCCCGTTCACCCTGACCGCCAGCGGCGGCACGACCTATACCTGGGCCGCGACCGGCCTGCCGCCGGGTCTCGCGATCGGTTCCACCACCGGGACGATCTCGGGCACGCCGACCGCGGCCGGCACCTTTTCCGTGACGGCAACGGCGACGTCGGGCGGGCAGTCCGGCCCCGCGACGTTCACCATCACCGTCAGCCCCGTCGTTGGCGGATGTGCTGGCGTCGGTCAGAAGCTGGCCAATCCCGGCTTCGAGAGCGGCAACACGGTCTGGACGACCACGGCCGGCGTCATCGGCCAGTACACGTCCTCCGGCCAGCCGCCGCACGGCGGTACCTGGGACGCGTGGCTGGACGGCTACGGCACCACCCACACCGACACGCTGAGCCAGTCGGTGACCATCCCGGCCGGGTGCACCAAATCGACGCTGTCGTTCTACCTGCACGTCGCCACGGCCGAGACGACCACCACGGCCCAGTACGACAAGCTGACGGTCACGATCGGCTCGACCACGTTGGCCACGTACTCCAACCTGAGCAAGGGCGCCGGCTACCTGCCGCGGTCGTTCAGCGTGGGTTCCTTCGCCGGCCAGACGGTCGTGGTGAAGTTCACCGGCGCCGAGGACAACTCGCTGCCGACGTCTTTCGTCATCGACGACACGGCCCTAACCGCGAGCTGAACCCACGGAGCCAGCAGGGGCCGTCCGTGCGATGCGGACGGCCCCTGGGTTTCTTGTCGCTGGTTCGAGCGGTTTGACGCTGGTGCGGATGACGTTCAGATCGTGGGTTCGGCCGGTCCCTGGTTGCGCTTGGCCGATTCCTGGTCGAGGTAGTCGTTGGCCTTGTCGATGCCCTGGTCGACCTGCTTGTCGTGGCCGAACTTGGCTTTGGCCGCGTCGCCGACCTTGTCGAGGCCCTGTTCGACCTTGTCCTTCTGATCGACGAGCTTGTTCTTGATGTCGTTGAAGTCCATGGCGCGCTCCTGCGTCTGTTGAGGGGTGGCCTTACAACTTACGTGCTCGACGCCCTATTTGGGCTTGTCGGCGGCGGCCCGCTGGTCCAGGAACGAGACCAGCTCCTGTTCGCCCTTGTCGATTTCGCTCTTGTGCCCGACGCGCTGCTCGAGGGTTTCGCCGCCCTTGTCCGCGACCTTCTCCACGGTCGCCCGCTGGTCCACGAGCTCCTGCTCGATCTTGCCGAAGTCCATGTCGATCCCGTCCGGTTCGATGCGGGGCGTCGCCTGGTGCGCGCCGTCGGGTGTGAGCCTATGAGCACCCGCGCTGCGAGGCCATCGGTGAACGTCGGGTTGAGGGTGAGAGACACGTTGGTCCCGCGTCGCGGGAATGTCGGACGCTGTCGGACCCAGCAGGCAGAATCGTCATGGTGAGTGCACTGGTGGGACCGAGCGCCGACGAGCAGTTCGTACACCTGCACGTCCATACCGAGTACTCGATGCTCGACGGGGCGGCCAAGCTCGGGCCGCTGTTCTCCGAAGCGGCCCGGATGGGCATGCCGGCGATGGCGATGACCGATCATGGCAACGTCTTCGGCGCCTACGACTTCTACAAGCAGGCGACCGCGGCCGGGGTGAAGCCGATCATCGGCATGGAGGCCTACCTCACCCCGAACACGTCGCGCTACGACCGCAAGCGGGTGCGCTGGGCCGAAGGTGGCCAGAACGACGTCTCCGGCGGCGGTGCGTTCACCCACATGACCCTGCTCGCCGAGAGCACCACCGGCATGCACAACCTGTTCCGGCTGTCCTCGCGCTCGTCGTTGGAGGGCTTCTTCTACAAGCCCCGCGCCGACCGGGAGCTGCTGGCCGAGTACGCGCAAGGCCTGATCGCCACCACCGGCTGCCCGTCGGGGGAGATCCAGACCTGGCTGCGCATCGGCGACTACGCGAAGGCGCGCGAGTCGGCGGCAGAATTCCAGGACCTGTTCGGGCGGGGCAACTTCTTCCTCGAGCTGATGGACCACGGCCTGGACATCGAGAAGGCGGTCACCGAAGACCTGCTGCGCCTGGGCAAAGACCTCAACCTGCCCATGATCGCCACCAACGACCTGCACTACACCCACGCCGCGGACGCCGACGCCCACGAGGTGCTGCTCTGCGTCCAGTCCGGCAAGACCATGGCCGATCCGTCCCGGTTCAAGTTCGACGGGCGCGACTTCTACCTCAAGTCCCCGGCCGAGATGCGCTCGCTGTGGGCCGACAAGCACGGCCTGCCCGAAGCCTGCGACAACACCCTGCTCATCGCCGAGCGGTGCAACGTCGTGTTCGACGAGACGGCCAACCTGATGCCGCGCTTCGACGTGCCCGCGGGGGAGGACGAGCGCAGCTGGTTCGTCAAGGAGGTCGAGCGCGGCCTGGTCCGGCGCTACCCGGGCGGCATTTCCACCGAGGTGCGCGAGCGGTCCAACTTCGAGGTCGAGATGATCCTGAAGATGGGCTTCCCCGGCTACTTCCTGGTCACCGCGGACCTCATCGCCTGGGCCCGCGAGCAGGGCATCCGGGTCGGGCCCGGGCGCGGTTCGGCCACCGGCTCGCTGGTGTCCTACGCCATGGGGATCACCGAGCTGGACCCGCTGGTGCACAAGCTGCTGTTCGAGCGTTTCCTCAACCCCGACCGCGTCTCGATGCCCGACATCGACATCGACTTCGACGAGCGCCGGCGCAACGAGGTCATCCGTTACGTCAACGGCAAGTACGGCGAAGACCGGGTCGCCCAGGTCGTCACCTACGGCACGATCAAGGCCAAGCAGGCGGTCAAGGACGCCTCGCGGGTGCTGGGCTACCCGTTCTCGATGGGCGACAAGATCGTCAAGGCGATGCCGCCGGCGGTCATGGGCAAGGACGTACCGCTGAACAAGATCTTCGACGAGACCCACGCCCGTTACGGCGAGGGCGGCGAGTTCCGGGCGTTGTGCGCCACCGATCCCGAGGTCGGCAAGGTCGTTGACACCGCGAAGGGGCTCGAGGGCCTGAAGCGGCAGTGGGGCGTGCACGCCTGCGCCGTCATCATGTCGAGCGAGCCGCTCGTCGACCACATCCCGATCATGCGGCGCGAGCAGGACGGCGCCGTCATCACCCAGTTCGACTATCCGACGTGCGAAGCGCTCGGGCTGCTGAAGATGGACTTCCTCGGCCTGCGCAACCTCACCGTCATCGACGACGCGGTGCGCAACGTGCAGGCCAACCGGGGCCTGCCGCTGGTGATCGAGGATCTGGCCCTCACCGACCCGGCCACCTACGCCCTGCTTGCCCGCGGCGACACCCTCGGCGTGTTCCAGCTCGACGGCGCCCCCATGCGGGCGCTGCTGCGGCTGATGGCCCCGACCGAGTTCGAGGACATCGCCGCCGTGCTGGCGCTGTACCGGCCCGGGCCGATGGCGGCCAATGCCCACAACGACTACGCCGACCGCAAGAACGGCCGCAAGCCCGTCATCCCGATTCACCCCGAGCTGGCCGAGCCGCTGGCCGAGATCCTGGACGAGACGCACGGGCTGGTCGTCTACCAGGAGCAGGTCCAGGCCATCGCCCGCCGGGTCGCCGGCTACTCCCTGGGCCAGGCCGACCTGCTGCGCCGCGCCATGGGCAAGAAGAAGAAGGCCGAGCTGGACGCCCAGCTGGAGAACTTCACCGCCGGCATGGTCGCCAACGGGTTCTCCACCGCCGCGATCAAGGCCCTGTGGGACACCCTGCTGCCGTTCTGCGACTACGGGTTCAACAAGTCCCACACGGCCGGGTACGGGCTGGTCTCGTACTGGACCGCGTACCTCAAGGCCAACTTCCCGGCCGAGTACATGGCCGCGTTGCTGACCTCGGTGCGCGACGACAAGGACAAGATGGCCGTCTACCTGGCCGAATGCCGGCGGATGGGCATCAAGGTCCTGGCCCCGGACGTCAACTCCTCCGACGCCGACTTCACCCCGACCGGCGAGGCGATCCGGTTCGGCCTGACCGCGGTGCGTAACGTCGGCGTCAACGTGGTGTCCTCTGTCGTCGCGTCGCGCAAGGCCAAGGGCGCGTTCGCCGATTTCGCCGACTTCCTGCGCAAGGTCGACGCCGTGGTCTGCAACAAGCGCACGGTCGAGTCGCTGATCAAGGCGGGCGCGTTCGACTCGGTCGGCCATCCCCGGCGCGGGCTCATGCACGTCTACGAGCAGTCCATCGACGCGATCGTCGACACCAAGCGGGCCGAGGCCATCGGCCAGTTCGACCTGTTCGGCCTGTTCGGCGGCGACGACGGCGCTGCGGGCTCCGGGGTCGACGTGTTCGCCGTCCCCGTGCCCGACGTGGAGTGGGACAAGAGCATCCTGCTCGGCTTCGAGCGCGAGATGCTCGGGCTGTACGTCTCCGATCATCCGCTGCTCGGGGTCGAGCACATCCTGGCGTCCGCGGCCGATGCGTCCGTGGCCGATCTGCTGGCCGAGGCCACCGAGGAGACCGGCTTCGTCACCATCGCCGGGATCCTGTCCTCGGTCAGCCGCAAGGTGAGCAAGACCGGCTCGCCGTGGGCGCAGGTGATCCTCGAGGACCTCACCGGCGCGGTGGAGGTGCTGTTCTTCCCGGCCACCTACGCCGAGGTCGGCATGAGCATCGCCGAGGACGCGATCGTCGTGGTGCGCGGGCGGGTCGACCACCGCGAGGACACGGTCAAGATCATCGCCCGGGAGCTCTCCCTGCCCGACCTGACCGTGGCCGGGCACGGCCCCGTCACCGTCTCACTGTCGCCCAGCCGGTGCACGCCGCCGCTGGTCGACCGGCTGCGCGAGGTCCTGGCCGCCCACCCCGGCACGACCGAGGTGCGGCTGGAGCTGCGGGCGGGGGAGCGGGTGCACCGGCTCAAGCTGCCCGACGGCCTGCGCGTCACCCCGTCACCGGCGCTGATGGGCGACCTGAAGGCCCTGCTCGGTCCGTCCGCCGTCGCCGCCTGACGCCGTCGCCGAGTTGTTCGACCTCAGGCGGGCCAGAACCCGCCCGCCGTCGAACGGACCGCTCGGCCCTGTGCGTTCTACAGTTGAGCCATGAGCGAGATCGTGCCTGGGTCGGTCGGGCCGTCGGGCGACCGATCGGGGGCATCGGGTGAGCGTCCGGCCACGTCCGGCAACGGCACTTCGCCCGAGGTCGGGTTCGGCGGTTCCGATCCGCTCACCGCCGGTTTGCTGGCCCGGTACCTGGTCGGGAGGGTCGTCGCGGCCCGGGTGTCGATCAGCCTGCTGCTCACGGCGCTCGTGCTGTTGGCCGGCGCGGTCGCGCTGTGGGTGTGGGGGCCGCACTGGGTGGCCATCCTGGTCGGCCTGGTCGCCTTGGCTGTGCTCGCCTTTCGTGCGATCGTCGTGGCCATCCTGCGCCGGATCATGGGCGTCGGTCAGCTCGGGCCGGCCGAGGACAAGGTGCGCGCCCTGGTGGCTGACACCCAGGGCGACATGCGTCGCGAGCTGCGCCGGATCGGGCTGCCCGCCACCGTCTTCGGCATGCCGCTGCTGCTGATCCGCCTGCTCGGCCGGCGGCGCGCGGCCACGTTCGCCCGGCTCAAGCAGTTCGACATCAACCGCGTCGTCCCCCGCTCACGACAGGACGAATTCAACTTCGTGGTCGCGTCGCAACTGCGGCGTCGTTGACTTGTTCGTGGGAACCGGGATGGCGCGGTGACCGACGGGCCGCTCCCTGACGGATCGGGTCGCCCGACCGACCGCGATCCGGCCAGCCCGCTGACCCGCCTGGGCCGGCTCGGTTCCCGGGTCCTGCACGCGGCGCCGGCCGTCGTCCCGCTCGCGTCTCGGGCGGCCGGGCGGGCGGTCGCCCCGCTGCGCAACCGCGGCGGCGCCCGGGCGACCCCCCGGGGCATGGTGTTCTACGGCACGGTCTGGACCGGCGGGGACGCCGAACCGTTCCTCGACGGTGCGGTGGTCGTCGACGGCCACGGGCGGATCGCAGCGATGGGGCCGCGCGTGGGGCTGGAGCTGAGCGCTGACCTTCCTGAGCACGGCGACCGCGGCTCGTGGGTCGGGCCCGGCATCTGCGACGCCCACGTGCACCTGGCCTTCGGTGGGCTGGACGAGAGTTTGGCCGGCGGCCTGGTCGGCATGCGCGACCTCGGCGCCCCGCGTCACCGGGCGGCGGCGTTGCGTACTGGCCACGGTCGCCCGAGCCGGGGCAAACCGTTCGTCGCCGCCGCCGGGCCGATGCTGACCGCCGCCGGCGGGTACCCGTCCCGCACGTGGGGCGCCGACGGCTTCGCCATCTTCGCCGACACCCCCGCCGACGCCCGTCATGCAGTCCGCGAGCTGGCCGTCAGCGGAGCCGACGTGATCAAGATCGCCCTGGAACCCCGCCGCGGGTGGCCGGTGCTGGATCCGGCCACGGTGCGGGCTGCGGTGGACACCGCCCACGCCGCTGGCCTGGGCGTGGTCGCGCACGCGCTCTCGACCGAGATGATCGTGCGGGCCGTCTCGGCCGGGGTCGACGAGCTCGCCCACACCCCGACCGAACGCCTCGATGGCGAGCTGATCGACTACCTGGCCACCCACCGGATCGCGGTCGTGTCCACCCTGCAGACGTTCTTCTCCGAAGGGGTCGGCCGCGCCGCCGGAGCCAATGCGGCCGATCTCGTGTCGGCCGGGGTCGTGCTGCGCTACGGCACCGATCTCGGCAACGCCGGCACCCGCCCGGGCGTCGATCCTCGGGAACTGGACCGACTGGCCGACGCCGGCCTGGGACGCCTCGGTGCGCTGCGGGCCGCCACCCGTAACTCGGCCCAGGCGCCGGGTATGCGCCGTCGCACCGGCTTGTTACGGGTGGGCGAAACTGCCGCCCTCGTCCTGCTGCCAGCCGATCCGCTGTCCGAGCCCGGAGCCTGGCGCGCTCCCTGCGCGGTGGTGGCCGACGGCCGCCTGGTCCTGCCCGGTTCCGCCCGAGCCGACCTGGACAGCTCGGCTGAGGTGGCGGCCCCGTCGCCGTCCCCTAGTCCTCGCCGCTGAACACCCGGTCGGGTCCGGACCTGACACACTGGCTGCGTGGACGAGCACCCGACTGAGCCTCGCCAGCCGGGCTCACCACCCGCCGCCAACCCGCCACCCACTGACCAACCCAGCCCGTGGCCGCCGTCTTCACCGTCACCCACTCCTCAGTCGCCGCCTCAGCAGTCGCCGCCTCAGCAGTCGCCGCCTCAGCAGTCACCGCCTCAGCAGTCACCGCCGTACTTGCAGTTGCCGGCCTGGCCGCAGTCGCCGGCCGAGCCGCAGGCACAGGCACAGGTCGATCCGCAGGCTCAGCCCGGTCAGCCATTTCAGGCTCCGCCGTTCCCGCAGGCCCAGCCGTTCCCGCAGGCCCAGCCGTTCCCGCAGGCCCAGCCGTTCCCGCAGGCTCCGCCGTTCCCGCAGGCCCAGCCGTTCCCGCCGCCTCAGCCGGGCCAGTCGCCGTATCTACAACCGGGCGCCTACTCGGCGCCGGGCGACGGTGCTCCGCTGGCCGCGCCGCCCGTCCCCGCCGCGCCTGAACCGTGGCTCGAGCGCGGCGACGTCCGTGCGGCCGTTCTACTCGCCGGCGTCTTGATCGTGCTGGGGATTCTGGCCGGCGTGCTGTGGTCGGTGATCAGCCCGCACGGCCAAGGCATCGTCGTGAGCAAGACGCAGGTCATCCCGTTGGAGCAGGAGAACTGGATCGCCGCCGACGGCCGGTTCGCGATCATCACCGCGGTGATCGGCCTGGTCGCGGGGGCAGCGGCGTGGTTCTGGCGGGCGCAGCGCGGACCGGTGCTGGTCGTCGGGCTCGCCGTTGGCGCCGGCCTGGGAGCTCTGCTCACCGCACTGGTGGGCTACTGGCTCAGCTCGGGCCACGACTCCGGCACGGTCAACACACTCATTCGGCTGCGGATCCACCTCCACGCGCACGGGTTGATCGCCCTGGAACCGGTGCTCGCGTTGGGTGCGTATCTCGTCGGCGTTCTTTTCTCCGGCCCGGACGACCTGGGCCGACCGTCGGTGGTCCCCGACCGGGAAGTCGTCAGTGTCGGCGCGTCCGGTCCTTTCGAGGCGGGTGTTCCCGGAGCCGGGCCGAACTGAGGCGTCATCGACGACCGGGTTTGTCTCGTTCCGTTGGGCAAGGTCAGGGGCGTATCGACGAGGGAGTTGGTCTCCTGGTGCTTCTTCGTTGTCGGCTTGGGGTCTCGTTGGGCAAGGTCAAGGGCGCATCGACGAGGGAGTTGGGCTCTCGGGTCTGCTTCTTTGTCGGCCTACTGTTCCTCGGGCTTGATGTCGTGCGATCCCGATGGGTCACCTTTTCGCGTTTGCTGACTTCCTATTGACCCTTGACTCTCGAACATAGATACGATACCATGAAGTCATGACCTCGACCGCTCGCCGCGTCTACGACGCCCTGGTCTGCGACGACGCCTCTACCGCTTCCCTCGGTGGGGATAGTGCCTGGGACGCCATTGTGGCCGGTGCGGTGCCGGTGACGCCCGCGTTCGACTCCGCCTCCCAGGTGGGGGCGCCACCGAACGTGGTCGAGGCGTTGGTGTACCCGAACGAGACCGCCGCGTGCCTGTCCCAGGTGGTCCCGCATCCGGCGCTGGTCGAGGTGCTGGACGTCCTGTCGCCGGCGATGTTGGAGGTGGACGGTCAGATCGACGCCCTGGTCGCGATCGAACGGCACATCGGAATGTTGCAGGCCCGCTCCGCGGAGTTGCTCGCCGCTCTGGACGCCGGGGACACCTCGAAGGACGGGTTCACCCGCGACCTGGTTGCCGCGGCGCTGCGGATACCGCCGGTGTCGATGCGGAACCGGATGGCGACCGCCGCGGACCTGACCCACCGCCTGCCCGCCACGCTGGAACTGCTGCGCTCGGGGGGGATCACGCAGCGGCACGCGACCGACCTGGCCGAGGCGACCCGCTCCCTCACCCCGGAATCGACCGCGCTGGTCGAGGCGACGGTGTTGGAGCGGGCCGCGG
>CAXULW010000020.1:0-25481 GCA_964252015.1 uncultured Jatrophihabitantaceae bacterium
GGAGAGCAACAGTGATTCAGCAGGAGTCGCGACTTCGGGTCGCCGACAACACCGGGGCCAAAGAGATCTTGTGCATTCGGGTTATGGGCGGTTCGGGTCGGCGCTATGCCGGCATCGGCGACATCATCGTCGGCACCGTCAAGGACGCTCTCCCGGGCGCGGCCGTCAAGAAGGGTGACGTCGTCAAGGCAGTCATCGTGCGTACCGTGAAAGAACGTCGTCGTCCGGATGGCAGCTACATCCGTTTCGACGAGAACGCCGCAGTGCTCATCCGTCCCGACGGCGAGCCGCGGGGCACCCGCATCTTCGGCCCGGTGGGCCGCGAGCTGCGTGACAAGCGGTTCATGAAGATCATCTCGCTCGCTCCGGAAGTTCTGTAACGATGCGAGCCAGCACAGGAATCAACAGGGAGCGAACGAAGTGAAGGTCAAGAAGGGCGACACCGTTGTGGTCATCGCCGGCAAGGACCGCGGCCTCAAGGGCAAGGTCCTGGCCGCGCAGCCCGGCAGCGATCGCGTCATCGTCGAAGGCATCAACCGGGTGAAGAAGCACGAGAAGCTCACCACGAGCAACCGGGGCGCGAAGGCCGGCGGCATCACCACGCAGGAAGCGGCGGTCCACGTCAGCAACGTGATGGTCGTCGACGGCGACGGCAAGCCCACTCGAGTGGGATACCGGCGTGACGACGAGACCGGCAAGAACGTGCGAATCTCGCGTCGCAGCCACGGAAAGGACATCGCCAAGTCATGACGTCAACGACTACGTCTCCCGCCGCGGTGAAGACCCCGCCGCGGCTGAAGGCGCGCTACCAGGCCAAGATCATCCCGGCCCTGCAGGAGCAGTACACCTACGGCAACCCGATGCAGGTGCCCGGTCTGGTGAAGATCGTCGTCAACATGGGAGTCGGCCAAGCGGCCAAGGACGCCAAGCTGATGGACGGCGCCGTACGCGACCTGACCACGATCACCGGTCAGAAGCCACTGGTGCAGAAGGCCCGCGTCTCGATCGCGCAGTTCAAGCTGCGTGAGGGCCAGCCCATCGGCGCCAAGGTCACCTTGCGCGGCGACCGGATGTGGGAGTTCCTGGATCGCGTGCTTTCCCTGGCCCTGCCGCGGATCCGCGACTTCCGCGGGTTGTCGCCGTCGCAGTTCGACGGCAACGGCAATTACACGTTCGGCCTGTCCGAGCAGTCCATGTTCCTGGAGATCGACCCCGACTCGATCGACCGCCCGCGCGGTATGGACATCACGCTCGTGACGACCGCCAAGACCGATGACGAAGGACGTGCCTTACTGCGCGCCCTCGGCTTCCCGTTCAAGGAGAACTGACCGATGGCCAAGAAGGCGCTCGTCAACAAGGCGGCGGCCAAGCCCAAGTTCGCGGTACGCGGTTACACCCGTTGCCAGCGTTGCGGCCGCTCGCATTCCGTGTACAAGAAGTTCGGCCTCTGCCGCATCTGTCTGCGCGAAATGGCTCATGCGGGACAGCTCCCGGGAGTCACCAAGAGTTCTTGGTAGCGACTAGAGCGTCGAACGCGCCGGATGGATCGCTTCTCTGCTTTTCGCTGGCGCGGCTCCGGACCGTAGCGCTCACCAGTTGGTCGCCCATCACCGGGGCTGGGACGTTTGAACCGTTCTTGTCCCCGTGTTGAGCGATAGATGTAGTTGGTTGGGGTTGTAATTCGATTTTGTAGGGCCGATCAGGCAGACTGGTCGGTTGGAGCACCACCACTTCGCGGCAGGCCCCGGGCGAATGTCCGGACGGAACCCCCGTGAGAACAGGAAATCTTTATGACGATGACTGATCCGATTGCGGATATGTTGACCCGCATTCGTAACGCGAACTCCGCGTACCACGACACCGTGTCGATGCCGCACTCGAAGCTCAAGGGCCACATCGCCGAGATCCTTCAGGAGCAGGGCTACGTCGCCGGCTTCACGGTCGCGGAAGCGACAGAGGGTCCGGGCCGCGTGCTCACCGTGAACCTCAAGTACGGCCCCAACCGAGAGCGCAGCATCGCCGGTGTCCGGCGCGTGTCCAAGCCTGGCCTGCGGGTGTACGCGAAGTCGACGGGCATGCCCCGCGTGCTGGGCGGCCTCGGTGTGGCCATCCTGTCCACGTCGACCGGCCTGCTGACCGACCGGCAAGCTGCGAAGAAAGGCGTAGGTGGGGAAGTCCTCGCCTACGTCTGGTAGGAGTTCACATGTCTCGCATCGGAAGACTTCCAGTTCCGGTTCCATCCGGGGTCGATGTCACCATCGACGGCCAGTTGGTCACCGTGAAGGGTCCCAAGGGCACGCTGTCGCACACCGTGGCCGAGCCGATCGCCGTCGCCAAGGGCGAGGCGGGAGTCCTCGACGTAACGCGTCCGAACGACGAGCGGATGTCGAAGGCGCTGCACGGCCTGTCGCGGTCGCTGATCGCCAACATGGTCACCGGCGTCACCGACGGCTACCGCAAGAACCTGGAGATCGTCGGCACGGGTTACCGCGTTGCGGCCAAGGGCAGCACGACGCTCGAGTTCGCACTCGGCTTCTCGCACCCGGTCGTGGTCGAGGCGCCCGACGGCATTTCCTTCAGCGTCGATACCCCGACCCGGTTCGCAGTGGCCGGCATCGACAAGCAGAAGGTCGGCGAGGTTGCGGCCAACATCCGCAAACTGCGAAAGCCCGACCCGTACAAGGGCAAGGGCGTGCGGTACCAGGGCGAAGTTGTGCGCCGCAAGGCCGGAAAGACAGGTAAGTAGCCATGAGTGCTAGTTCTGTTCCTCGTACCGCGCGCAAGTCCGCGGGTGCATCGGCTCAGCGTCGCGCGGCCAAGTCGCGTCGGCACTTCCGGCTGCGCAAGAAGGTCGTCGGCACCGCCGATCGTCCGCGCCTGGTCGTGTCGCGTTCCGCGCGCCACCTGTTCGTCCAGGTCGTCGACGACGCGCGTGGCGTGACGCTGGCGTCGGCTTCCACGTTCAAGCTGACTGACGGCGACAAGACCGCCCAGGCGACCGTCCTCGGTGCCACCTTGGCCGAGGCCGCAAAGGCGGCCGGTGTCACCAAGGTCGTGTTCGATCGCGGTGGCGCCACCTACACCGGCCGGATCGCTGCGTTCGCGCAGGCGGCTCGCGGCGCCGGACTGGAGTTCTGACCATGACTGACACGCACGTAACCGAAGGGAATGCCCGATGACGGCACCTCAGCGCACCGGTCGTACCGGTGGCGGCGAGCGCAGCGGCGGTGGAGATCGCCGTGGTGGTCGCGACGGTGGCCGCCAGGGCGCCGAGCGCAGCAACATGCTCGAGCGGGTCGTGAAGATCAACCGGGTGGCCAAGGTCGTCAAGGGTGGGCGGCGGTTCAGCTTCACCGCTCTGGTCATCGTCGGCGATGGTGACGGCACCGTCGGCGTCGGCTACGGCAAGGCCAAAGAGGTGCCGGCGGCGATCGCCAAGGGTGTCGAAGAGGCGAAGAAGAACTTCTTCCGCGTCCCGCGCATCCAGCAGACGATCCCGCATCCGGTCCAGGGTGAGGCTGCGGCCGGCGTGGTTCTGCTCAAGCCTGCTAGCCCCGGTACCGGTGTCATCGCCGGTGGTCCGGTGCGTGCCGTGCTCGAGTGCGCCGGCATCCACGACGTGCTCAGCAAGTCGCTCGGCTCGGACAACCCGATCAACATCGTGCACGCCACCGTCGCCGCGTTGAAGCAGCTGGTGCGTCCCGAGGAGGTCGCGGCCCGCCGTGGACTGCCCCTCGAGGACGTCGCCCCGGCTGGTCTGCTCCGCGCCCGCGCCGGACAGGGGAGTTAGCAATGGCTCAGCTGAAGGTGACGCAGGTGCGTTCGTACATCGGCAACAAGGAGAACCAGCGCCAGACGCTGCGTTCGCTGGGCCTCAAGCGCATGCACGACGTCGTCGTAAAGGAAGACCGGCCGGAGATCCGCGGCATGGTGCACACCGTCCGTCACCTGGTGACGGTCGAAGAAGTCGACTGACGAAGGCGGAAATCCAACCATGACGAGCCCACTGAAGGTTCATCACCTGCGCCCCGCTCCGGGCGCGCACACCAAGAAGACCCGCGTGGGTCGGGGCGACGGCTCGAAGGGCAAGACCGCGGGCCGTGGCACCAAGGGCACCAAGGCTCGCTACCAGGTTCCGGCCGGGTTCGAGGGTGGCCAGATGCCCATTCACATGCGCCTGCCCAAGCTCAAGGGTTTTCGTAACGCGTTCCGGGTCGAGTACCAGGTCGTCAACGTCGGCCGGCTGGCCGAGCTGTTCCCCGCGGGTGGCACCGTCACCCCCGAGGCGCTGGTGGAGGCCGGCGCGGTGCGTAACGGCGCACCGGTCAAGGTGTTGGGCACTGGTGACCTGGGTGGCGTGAAACTCGACGTCACCGCGCACGGCTTCTCGCAGTCGGCCAAGGACAAGCTCGCCGCGGCCGGAGGAACGGTCACCGAGCTGTAAGCACTCCCACCGCGCGCGCATCGGCTGCGTGCGTGACGATGTGTGAGGCCGGTAGCGAGCAGATGTCCGCGCGGGTCCCGATCCCGCCGCTGGTCCTGCACAGACTGTTAGGCTCCGCCTAGCTAGCAGTCGAACCGACCAACGGTCGAATCGCTGGAACCGAGCACCACTGCACGGCCTGTCTTCCGTACTTTCCGTCCACCGGCTCTCCCCCAGCCACGACACCGCGCAGGAGGATTTGTGCTCAGCGCCTTCGCTTCGGCGTTCCGTACGCCTGATCTGCGCAAGAAGCTGCTCTTCACCCTGGCGATCATCGTGCTCTACCGCTTGGGCGCGGCGGTGCCGACGCCGAACACGAGCACCTCAGCCATCAACACGTGCCTGAACGCGGCCAGCAACGGTGCCAACAAGAACATCTACGCGTTGATCAACCTGTTCTCGGGCGGCGCGCTGCTGCATCTGTCCGCGTTCGCGCTGGGCATCATGCCCTACATCACGGCCAGCATCATCATCCAGCTGCTGGTCGTTGTGATCCCGCGCTTCGAGCAGCTACGCAAAGAAGGCCAGTCGGGACAGCAGAAGCTGACCCAGTACAGCCGCTACCTGACCATCGGCCTGGCCATCCTGCAATCCACCGGCTTCATCGCACTGGCCCGGACCAAGACCCTTTTTCCGGATTGCCAGACCAGCGTGCTCTACCACGAGGACGACATCTTCACCCTGGTCACGATGGTCGTCTGTATGACCGCGGGCACCGCGGTCATCATGTGGCTGGGCGAGCTCATTACCGACCGTGGAGTCGGTAACGGCATGAGCGTGCTGATGTTCACCTCGATCGCCGCCCGCATCCCGAGTGAGGGCAAGACCCTGCTGGATGGTGCTGGCGGCTTCGGCTTCACCCTGATCCTCGCCCTCGGCCTGGCGATCATCGCCGCCGTCGTGTTCGTGGAGCAGGCCCAGCGGCGGATCCCGGTGCAGTACGCCAAGCGGATGATCGGTCGCCGGATGTATGGCGGTACGTCCACCTATTTGCCGCTGAAGGTCAACGCCGCGGGCGTCGTCCCGGTCATCTTCGCCACGTCGTTGCTCTACATCCCGCAACTGGTCGTGCAGCTGAACACCAACTCGACCGCGGCCTGGGTGCGCTGGACCCAGAAGTACCTGGTCTCGACCTCGTCCTGGTCGCACAACCTGCTGTACTTCCTGCTCATTCTGTTCTTCACGTTCTTCTACGTCGGCATCACCTTCAACCCGGTCGAACGCGCCGACGACATGAAGAAATACGGCGGGTTCATCCCCGGCATCCGCCCGGGCCGTCCCACCGCCGAGTATCTGCAGTACGTGCTGAACCGAATCACCTGGCCCGGCGCCTTCTATCTGGGTGTGATCGCGGTTCTGCCGAACCTATTCCTGGGTATCTCGAGTAACAACGCCCAGAACTTCCCGTTCGGCGGTACCGCTGTGCTGATCATGGTTGGGGTCGCCCTCGATACGGTGAAGCAGATCGAGAGCCAGCTGATGCAGCGCAACTACGAAGGATTCTTACGGTGAGCGCTCGGGTGAAGAGAAGTGATCTGACTCAGGACGAGTCGGTCAGCAGGCGCGCTGATCGGCGCACCCGGTGAGGCTCGTCCTGGTCGGTCCCCCCGGAGCTGGGAAGGGCACACAGGCGGAATACATCGCCGAACACTTCGCGATTACGAAGTTGTCCACGGGTGACATTTTCCGGGCCAATGTCTCGGGTCATACCGAGCTGGGCAAAATGGCCAAGAAGTACATGGACGACGGCGATCTGGTGCCCGACGAGATCACCAACGCGATGGTGCGCGACCGGCTCAGCCAACCCGAGCTCGCCGAAGGGTTCCTGCTCGACGGGTTCCCCCGCAACGTCGCCCAGGCCTACGAGCTCGACGGCATCCTGAACGACCTCGGTTCGAGCATGGACGTGGCGTTGCAGCTGATCGTTGACACCGAAGAGGTTGTGCGCCGGCTGTCGGGGCGGCGGATGTGTCGTTCCTGCGGGCACATCTGGCACGTGGATTTCGATCCGACCAAGGTGCCGGGCATCTGTGACAAGGACGGCGGCGAGCTGTTCCAGCGCGATGACGACCAGCCGGCCACGGTCCGACACCGCCTCGATGTGTACGCCGAGCAGACGTCGCCGTTGGTGGCGTTCTACGCCTCGCGCCACCAGCTGGTCGGCATCGACGCCATCGGCGCGGTCGAGGACGTCACCGAGCGGGCCATCGCCGCACTCAAACCCTTCTCCTCCTGATCTGCTACTGAATAATCGCTGAAGAGAGCTACGCGTGCGCCGCCGCAAGAACGCCATCCAGATCAAGACCCGCGCCCAGCTGCAGTCCATGCGGGCGGCCGGGCTGGTCGTCGCCGATGCGCTCGCGGCCATGCGGGCCGCGTGTAATCCGGGCACCTCCACCCACGAGCTCGACCAGATCGCCCGCGACGTGTTGCGCCGAGCCGGGGCAACCTCGAACTTCCTGGACTACGACATCGGCTCGGGCCCCTATCCCGGCGTGATCTGCGCTTCAGTGAACGACTGGGTCGTGCACGGCATCCCGTCGACCGAGGTCGTGCTGGCCGCGGGGGACCTGATCTCGATCGATTTCGGCGCCGTCGTCGACGGCTGGCACGGCGACGCGGCGATCACGGTGGCCGTGGGTGCGGTGGACGAGCGGTCCCGAGCACTGACCGCGGCGTGCGAGGCGGCCATGTGGTCCGGTTTGGCCGCAGTTGCGGCCGGGGCTCGGTTGGGCGATGTCTCACACGCCATCGAAGCCTCGGTCCGAGCCGGCGCCCCCGAATCGGGGGAGTGGGGAATCGTCGACGGCTACGGCGGCCACGGCATCGGCTCGGCCATGCACATGGACCCGCACATCCTCAACTACGGTCCGGCCGGCGTCGGACCCGTCCTCGAACCCGGAATGGCTCTGGCGATCGAGCCGATGCTCACGGCCGGGCGCCCAGGCACCCGGGAACTGGACGACGGATGGACCGTAGTCACCGCGGACGGCTCCCGGGCCGCGCACTGGGAACACACCATCGCCATCTATGACGACGGTCCGTTCGTGCTCACCGCCCACGACGGCGGCCGAGCCGGGCTGGCCGCCCGGGGCGTGGCGCTCTCGGCCGCCGCGACCTGAGCCGCTGACCGAGGCGGCGCGGACTGGGCGCTTTGCCTGTGCGCGCGCTTCCGCGTAACATTGCTCGTTGGTACTTGCTGCCTTGACGCCGTCCGCTGTGGCCGTGGACGTTCCGGGCCCTCTGGCAAGTGCTCGGGTTTCGGCCCAACCGTTCAATATCCGCCTTTGCGGCGGTGTTCCACTGTGCGAAAAGCGGAGGATATGGCAAAGAAAGACGGCGCCATCGAGGTTGAAGGACGGGTGGTCGAACCGCTGCCCAACGCTATGTTCCGGGTCGAACTGACCAATGGGCACAAGGTGTTGGCCCACATCAGCGGCAAGATGCGCCAGCACTACATTCGTATCCTCCCGGAGGACCGGGTGGTGGTG
The DNA here is from genome assembly GCA_964252015.1 of uncultured Jatrophihabitantaceae bacterium. Taxonomy (GTDB): domain Bacteria; phylum Actinomycetota; class Actinomycetes; order Mycobacteriales; family Jatrophihabitantaceae; genus CAXSBR01. Next base: position 7,975 of record CAXULW010000020.1, read on the forward strand.
GAGTTGTCGCCCTACGACCTCACCCGCGGTCGGATCGTCTACCGCTACAAATAACCAAGCTGCCCGCAGGGCAGCTTGGATGCTCGTTGGAAGGATCGACCTCTCGGGGTTGTTGCAGTCTCGTCCCATTGAACGAAACAGAAAGGCAGACCGTGAAGGTCAAGCCGAGTGTCAAGCCGATCTGCGACAAGTGCAAGGTCATCCGTCGCCACGGTCGGGTCATGGTGATCTGCGAGAACCTGCGTCACAAGCAGCGCCAGGGCTGATTGTCCGCTCCACCTACAGCTGGTCTTGACCGGCTGACGGACGGAGCACATATGCGTAACCCGCTCGCAGGGAACATGCTGCGGGTCCACCCCCGGATCGAAGGCCGGGGCCGTTGGGTCAGATACCCGATGGAGCGGTTACGCACCAAACCTTCGACGAGCTCGAGGAGCAGTTGGTTTATGGCACGTCTTGCTGGCGTAGATCTCCCGCGCGACAAGCGCATGGAGATCGCGCTCACCTACATCTACGGCGTGGGTCGCACCCGGGCCAAGGCCGCGCTGGAGTCGACGGGCATCAGCCCCGACTTGCGCACGAAGGATCTGTCCGACGCTGACGTCGTCGCGTTGCGCGAGTACATCGACGCCCACTTCAAGGTCGAAGGTGACCTACGCCGTGAGGTAGCCGCCGATATCCGGCGCAAGGTCGAGATCGGCTGCTACCAGGGCGTCCGGCATCGCCGTGGGCTGCCCGTGCACGGACAGCGGACGAAGACGAACGCGCGCACGCGCAAGGGTCCCAAGAAGACCATCGCCGGCAAGAAGAAGGTTGGCAAGAAATGATGAACGCACGTGCGAAGGGTGGGGCCGAATAAGATGCCTGGTCAGGTTCGCAAGGCCGGCGCCAAGAAGGTCCGCCGCAAGGAGAAGAAGAACGTCGCGCACGGTCACGCGCACATCAAGAGCACGTTCAACAACACGATCGTCTCGATCACCGACCCGATGGGCGCCGTCATCGCCTGGGCCTCGGCCGGTCACGTGGGCTTCAAGGGCTCGCGTAAGTCCACGCCGTTCGCCGCTCAGATGGCCGCCGAGAGCGCGGCCCGCAAGGCGCAGGAGCACGGCATGAAGAAGGTTGACGTGTTCGTCAAGGGCCCGGGTTCGGGTCGCGAGACCGCCATCCGCTCCCTGCAGGCCGCCGGGCTCGAGGTGGGCACCATTTCCGATGTGACCCCGCAGCCGTTCAACGGTTGCCGGCCGTCCAAGCGGCGCCGGGTCTGACCGTTCAACAGGCGAAAGGAAGAGACATCTAATGGCTAGATACAGAGGACCGGCTACGCGAATCTCGCGCCGGTTGAACGTCGACCTCGTTGGTGGTGACACCTCCTTCGAGCGGCGTCCCTACCCGCCCGGCCAGCACGGCCGGGCCCGCATCAAGCAGAGCGAGTACCTGCTGCAGTTGCAGGAGAAGCAGAAGGCCAAGTACAGCTACGGCGTGCTCGAGAAGCAGTTCCGTCGCTACTACGGCGAGGCCGTGCGTCGCCAGGGAAAGACCGGTGACAACCTGCTGCAGATCCTGGAGTCCCGGCTGGACAACGTGGTGTACCGCGCCGGCATCGCGCGGACGCGTCGCCACGCGCGCCAGCTGGTCAGCCACGGCCATTTCCAGGTGAACGGCTCGAAGGTCGATATCCCCAGCTACCGCGTGTCGCAGTGGGACATCATCGACGTCAAGCCCAAGTCGCTGGAGACCACGCCGTTCCTGATCGCCAAGGAGACCCAGGGCGACCGCCCCGTGCCGGCGTGGCTGCAGGTCGTCCCGTCCCGCATGCGGGTGCTAGTCCATTCCTTGCCTATTCGGGCGCAGATCGACATTCCTCTGCAGGAACAGTTGATCGTCGAGCTCTACAGCAAGTAGAGCGACCTGAACGAGCCGGAAGCCGCGCTCCGATTCTGTTTCGTCGGCGCGGCTCCGGCCCGCAGGGAGTACGAACCGGTCGGCCAGAACTGGTCGCCGGACAACTGAATACCCACTTCGTGGACGTCATATATCGGTCGTCCCAACCAAAGGAGCAGTACCTTGCTGATTTCTCAGCGCCCTTCGCTCAGCGAAGAAGTGATCGCCGACAACCGGTCCAAGTTTGTTATTGAGCCGTTGGAGCCCGGGTTCGGGTACACCCTCGGCAACTCGCTGCGGCGCACCCTGCTGTCGTCCATCCCCGGCGCGGCCGTGACCAGCATCCGCATCGACGGCGTGCTGCACGAGTTCACCACCGTCGAGGGGGTCAAGGAGGACGTCACCGACATCATCCTGAACCTCAAGGAACTGGTCGTCAGCTCCGAGAGCGACGAGCCCGTGGTGATGTACCTGCGCAAGCAGGGCCCCGGCGACGTCACCGCCGCCGACATCGCCCCGCCATCGGGCGTCGAGATCCACAACCCCGACCTGAAGATCGCCACGATCAACAAGAAGGGTCGCCTGGAGATCGAGCTGGTGGTCGAGCGTGGCCGCGGCTACGTCACCTCCGTGCAGAACAAGCAGCCCGGTCAGGAGATCGGCCGGATCCCGGTCGACTCGATCTACTCGCCGGTGCTCAAGGTGACGTATGCGGTCGAGGCGACCCGGGTCGAGCAGCGCACGGACTTCGACCGTCTCGTCGTCGACGTCGAGACCAAGAACTCGCTCACCCCGCGTGACGCCGTCGCCTCCGCCGGACACACCCTGGTCGAGCTGTTCGGCTTGTTCCGCGAGCTGAACGAGGAGGCCGAAGGCATCGACGTCGGTCCTTCGCCGTCCGAGGTGGCCGACATCGCCGCGTTCTCGATGAGCATCGAGGAACTGGACCTGACCGTCCGGTCTTACAACTGCCTCAAGCGTGAGGGCATCCACACCGTGGGTGAGCTGGTCGGACGTAGCGAGGCCGACTTGCTCGACATCCGCAACTTCGGTTCCAAGTCGATCGACGAGGTCAAGGTCAAGCTGGCCGGCCTGGGCTTGGCGCTCAAGGACAGCCCGCCCGGATTCGACCTGTCCGCCGCCGTGCAGAACTATGGCGACGACTACGAAGCCGACGGACCAGACGAGGGCGACCTCGCGGAGACCGAAGAGCTCTGAGTCACACCCTGACCGTCCCCGCTCCGGTGGGGACGGTCAGGAGCGCGGCCGTTGAACTGACCACCGACCACCACGTAACCACCTGACCGACGGCCACCCGGCCTTGAGGAGCACGACATGCCTACGCCCACGAAGGGCCCGCGTCTTGGCGGCGGACCCGCGCACGAACGGCTGATGCTGGCCAATCTGGCCACCGCGCTGTTCGAGCACGACCGCATCACGACCACCGAGGCCAAGGCCAAGCGGCTGCGCCCGTTGGCCGAGAAGCTCATCACCTTCGCCAAGCGGGGCGACCTGCACGCTCGCCGTCAGGTGATGACCGTGGTGCGTGACAAGGACGTGGTGCACAAGCTGTTCGCCGAGATCGGCCCGAACTACACCGAGCGTCCCGGCGGCTACACCCGCATCACCAAGGTCAACCCGCGCAAGGGCGACAACGCTCCGATGGCCGTCATCGAACTGGTCGAGGCCGTCACCGCGGCGCAGTCGGTCGTGCGTGAGGGCGAGCGGGCTCGCGGTATCAAGACTGCGCCCCGTAAGGCGGTCCGTGGGCGTACCGCCGAGATCGCCGAGGACAACAAGGCCGAGTCCGCCACGGCGGCTGCGGTCGCCGCTGACGCCGCCGCGGACAGCGCCGTGGACGACGACACGATTGTCGACGACGGCGCAGACGTGAACGACAGCGTTGCCGATGACACCGTCGTTGACGACGCTGCAGCTACCGACGCGGCACAGACCGGCGGCGCGACCGCCATCGCCGTTGACGGAACTGACGACGACGAGCCGTCCACCAAGTAGTACGACATCAGGTGAGCCTCCTGGCTCACAACTCAGCACGCGATCAAGTGGCGGACCGCATCCGATGACGGGGACCCAGCCGGGCCCGGCGCGCACGGACGGTCCGCCACTTTCGTCTGTGGACGGGGCCGACCCCGGGTTGACCCGGGTGCGGTTGGACGTCGGCTACGACGGCACCGACTTCTCCGGATGGGCGTCCCAGCCGGGGCGACGGACCGTCCAAACCGAATTGGAAGAAGCGCTCTCGCGGGTGCTGCGCGAGCCGGCAGGGCTCACCGTGGCCGGACGAACGGACGCCGGCGTGCACGCCACCGGCCAGGTGGCCCATCTCGACGTCAGCGCCGACACGTGGCAGGCGCGGCAAGATTCGCTACTGCGGCGGCTGGCCGGCGTGCTGCCCGCCGACATCCGCGTTCGCTCGATCGCGCCCGCTCCGGCGGGTTTCGATGCGCGATTCGCCGCGATCTGGCGGCGCTACGCCTACCGAATCGACGACAGTCGCTGGGGAGGGCAACCGCTGCGCCGCCGCGACACGCTGGCCACGTTGCGTCCCCTCGACGACGAGGCCATGGCCGCGGCTGCGACGCGTCTGCTGGGCGAGCACGATTTCGCCGCGTTCTGCCGTCGCCGGGAGGGCGCCACCACGATTCGTGAGCTGCAGCGTCTGGACGTGGTGCGCTCGGGCCACGTCATCACCGTCACCGCTCGGGCGGATGCGTTCTGCCATTCCATGGTGCGCTCGATCGTCGGTGCTTTACTGGCGGTCGGAGAGGGACGCAAGAGCCCGGACTGGCCCAGCGGACTGCTGCCGAGCCGTGAGCGTGTCAGCGGCGTCGCCGTCGCCCCCGCCCACGGCCTGACCCTGCTCGAGGTCGGCTACCCGCCCGACACCGAACTGGCCGCCCGCGCCGAACAAACCCGCCAGCGGCGCGGCTGACGCTCGCCCGGGCTCAGCCGGTGAAGGCGAGGTTGTCGTGCCGGCACCAGGCCAGCGCGGCCGGCCACGGGCCGTAGCCGGCCTCGGTGTTGAGATGCCCGGCTCCGGGGACGACCGTGGTCGCCATCCGCAGCGGGCGACCGTAGGCCACTGCGGCCGTCTCCGGGCAGTAGGGGTCGTTCTCGGAGGCCACCAGAACGGTGCCGCCCGCAGCCCGGCGGACGGCATCGATGTCCAGCGGCGGCGGGACGAACTCGGCCAGTTCCGCGATGTCGATCGAAGGCGACGGCGGGGAGATCATCGCCACCCGAGCCGGCCGCGGGAGATCGGCGGCCACGCTCGCGTGATGCAGCCACAGCAGGCTGCCCAGGGAGTGGGTGAGCACGTCGAACCCGTCGGGCGGCAGCGCGCGCAGGGCGTCATCGAGGCCGGCCAGCCAGGGCGTCAGCGCCGGGTGGTCCACGGCCGGCAGATCCGGGAAACGCACATCGCCACCGTCGGCGCGTAGCTGCTCGGCCAGCCAATGCTGCCAGTGACCAGGGCCCGAGCCCTGCCATCCGGGCACGAGTAACACAGGCACGCGGCGAACGGGTGGGCGGGGCACCGGGCCGATCGTAGCGGCGGGTCTCAGGTCCGCCCGCGGCGGCGACGTAGCGGCCAGGCTCGCACCACCGACCCGTCCAGACACCCGTCCAGACAAGATCGGTGTTTCAAGACCGTGGTGGTCAGATGACCGCGCCCGGGTTGAGGATGCCGTCGGGATCCAGGGCGTCCTTGATGCGGTGGGTCAGGGCCATCACGTCCGGGCCGAGGTATTCGGGTAACCATTCCTTCTTCAGCCGTCCCACGCCGTGCTCGCCGGTGATCGTCCCGTTCAGCGACAAGGCGAGGGCCATCACCTCGCCGAAGGCAACCGTGGCTCGGGCGACGGCCGCGGCGTCGTGGGGATCGAAGACGACCAAAGGGTGGGTGTTGCCGTCACCGGCGTGGGCGACGACCGCGATGGTGATGTCGTTGGCAGCGGCGATCTTCTCGACGCCCTCAACCAGGGCGGGCAGGTTGGGGATGGGCACGCCGACGTCCTCGAGCAGCAGGTCGCCCTTCTTCTCCAGGGCGAAGAACGCGGAGCGCCGGGCGGCGGCGAAGGCTTCCCCCTCGTCCTGGTCGGCGGTGTAGAACACCTCGCGGGCACCGGCCTCGCGGCAGGCGGCCTCGATCAGCTCCGCCTCCTGGACCGCAGCCACGCCGGGTGAGTCGGACTGGGCCAGCAACTGCGCGCCGGCGCTGCGGTCCAGGCCCATCGAGAGCAGGTCTTCCACCGCGTTGATCGAGACGTTGTCCATCAGTTCGAGCATGGACGGTCGCATGGTGGCGACGATGGCCAGCACGGCCCGGCAGGCGTCGACCATCGAGGCGAACTCGGCCACCACCGTGCTGGCCGGCGGTTTGGCCGGGATCAACCGCAACGTGGCCTCGGTGACGATGCCCAGCATGCCCTCCGAGCCGACGAACAGCTTGGTGAGCGACAGCCCGGCCACGTCCTTGATCCGCGGGCCGCCGAGGCGCACCGCGGTGCCGTCGGCCAACACGACCTCGAGGCCGAGTACGTAGTCGGTGGTGACGCCGTACTTCACGCAGCACAGACCGCCGGCGTTTGTGGCCACGTTGCCGCCGATGGAGCAGATCTCGTACGAGGAGGGGTCCGGCGGGTACCACAGGCCCGCCGCGGCCGCGGCCTTCTTGACCTCGACGTTGAGCAGCCCGGGCTGGACGACCGCGGTGCGCGTCGGGGTGTCGATGTGGATGTCGCGCATCCTCTCCAGGCTGAGCACGATGCCGTCGGCGCGGGCACTCGACCCGCCGGACAGCCCGCTGCCGGCTCCGCGCGGCACGACCGCGACCTGATGCCGGGTGGCCCAGCGCATCGTCGTCTGGACGTCGGCGGTGGACGTGGCCCGCACGACGGCACGCGGCAGGCCCGCGTCCGGGTCGCGGGCCCAGTCCTGGCGGTAGGCGGCGGTCACGTCGGGATCGGTGACCACGACCCCGGCGGGCAGGGCACCGGTCAGTTCGGCGATCACATCATCGGAAGGCACGCGCATGAGCCCGATTGTGCCCCGCGCAGCTGCGGATGGGCAGGGCCCGTTCGTACCTAGCACGGGCTGGTGGGAATGCGAGCCGGCGCCGACATTTCGGTCGACGGGTCGGGCAGGATGTTCGGCGTGGGGTTCATCGACGTCGTCGGCGTCCAGCACCAACTGGCCGACGGGCGGATCCTGCTCGACGACGTCACTTTCCGCGTCGGCGACGGGTCGAAGACGGCGCTGGTCGGCGAGAACGGCGCGGGTAAGACGACCTTGCTGCGCATCATCAGCGGCGACCTGGCTCCGCAGACCGGCTCCGTAGCCCGCGTCGGTGGCGTCGGCGTGATGCGCCAGTTCATCGGCTCGGTGCGCGACGCCACCACGGTGGCCGAGTTCCTTATCGGGCTGGCGCCCGCGCCGTTGCGCAGCGCGCACGAGGCGGTCGAGCGCAGCGAACTGGTGCTGATGGAACGCGACGACGAGGCCAGCCAGATGCGCTACGCCGAGGCGCTCGCGGGCTGGGGGGACGCCGGCGGTTACGACGCCGAGGTCAGCTGGGACACCGTCACCGTCGCCGCGCTGGGCGTGCCGTTCGAGCGGGCCAAGTACCGCCAGGTGTCGACCCTGTCCGGTGGCGAGCAGAAACGGCTGGCGCTCGAGGCGCTGCTGCGCGGTCCCGACGAGGTCGTGCTGCTGGACGAGCCGGACAACTATCTCGACGTACCGGGTAAGCGGTGGCTCGAGGAGCGGCTGCTGGCCAGTGCCAAGACCGTGCTGTTCGTCAGTCACGACCGTGAGCTGCTGGCCAAGGTGGCCGGGCGCATCGTCACGGTCGAGGGGGGCACGGCCTGGGTGCACGGTGGCGGCTTCGGCAACTATCACCAGGCCCGGCTGGCGCGGCACGAGCGGATGGCCGATGACCGCAAGCGCTGGGACGACGAGCACGCCCGCCTGATCGAGCTGGTGCGCACGTTGCAGCAGCAGGCCAAGATCAGCCCGGACATGGCGTCGCGTTACCACGCCATGCAGACCCGGCTGGCCAAGTTCGAGGCCCCGGGACCGCCGCCGGACCGTCCACCGGAGCAGAACGTGACGATGCGGCTGCGGGGCGGGCGGACCGGCGTGCGGGCGGTCACGTGCGAGCAGCTCGAGCTCACCGGCCTGATGAAGCCGTTCGACCTGGAGATCTTCTACGGCGACCGGGTGGGGGTGCTGGGTTCCAACGGCGCCGGCAAATCGCACTTCCTGCGGTTGCTGGCCGGCACGCCGGTCGCGCACACCGGCACGGCGAAGCTCGGCGCCCGGGTCGAGGCCGGGATGTTCGCCCAGACCCATGCGCACCCGGAATGGGCCGGCCGCACGCTGGTCGAGATCCTCTGGCGTGGTGACGACCGGCGCGGGGGCCTGGACCGCGGCAAGTCGATGGGTGCGCTGCGTCGTTACGGCCTCGGCGACCGCGGCGACCTGGACTTCGCCTTGCTGTCCGGCGGGCAACAGGCGCGGTTCCAGATCCTGCTCCTCGAGCTGTCCGGCGCGACGATGCTGCTGCTCGACGAGCCGACCGACAACCTCGACCTGATGAGCGCCGAGGCCCTGGAGGAGGCGCTGGAGACCTTCGACGGCACCGTCGTCGCCGTCACCCACGACCGCTGGTTCGCCCGGGCTTTCGACCGGTTCGTCGTCTTCGGCGCGGACGGCACCGTGTACGAGTCGGACGAGGCGGTCTTCGACGCCGGGCGGGTCACCCGCGCCCGGTGAGGTGGGGGCTCGCGGCCGAGCGGTTGGCCGACGGTGTGGCTCAGGGCCCGGGGTTGGGGCCAGGGCCGGGCCCGTATCCGGGGTTGGGGCCGGGGCCGTATCCCGGGCCGCCGCCGGGGCCGTATCCGGGGTTGGGGCCGTATCCGGGGTTGGGGCCGTAACCCGGGCCGGGGCCGTAACCCGGGCCGGGGCCGGGGCCGGGGCCGGGGCCGAAATATCCCGGGCCGGCGCCGGGATTGATCTGTCCGTGCGCGGCCCGCAACCGGAAATACCCCAGCGTCAGCACCAGGGCGGTGAAGGGTGCAACGAGGGTTCCGGAGACAACCCCGCTGATCAGGTCTCGCACCGGCGTCGGCAGCGCCACGAGGATGAGTCCGAGCACGATGCTGAACACGATCGTGAGCGCGAACACGACGACGATGGTGCCGAAGACCTGCCAGCCCCAGCCGCGCACCAACGCCCGGCTGCGACCGAAGGCGGCGACGATGCCGAGTCCCTCGAGCACGATCACCGGAACGATGAGGCACCAGATCGTCAGCAGGAACAGCCCGGGGACGAGCAACAGCACGAGGCCGATCCCGATGCCCAGGCCGGCCAGGATCGAAGCCCCGGCCACCCGGCCGATGAACGGGCGGGCGGCGTCCAGCGTCTCGCGGATGGACATGTCGACGCGGCCGTCTCGAACGTCCTCGACCGCCTTGACCAGCGCGGCCTGCAACAGGAACGCGGCGATGATGCCGACGATCGCACCGAGCAGAGCGCCCACGGGGCCGGCCACCAGCCCCAGCACGGCCTGGATCACGGCCGCGAAAAGGTAGATGCCGAACGCGATCGTCAGCAGATGCCGGGCGTGCGCGCGGTACATCGCCCACGCCTCGCCGATAACGCCAGATAGTGGATTCATCTGCGCAACCTATCGTGATCCAGCTCACTGACGCCTGAGGCGGTCTCGGCCAACCTGGGCGGCGTCGGAGGTGAGCCGGCGGACGCCACCATTTGAATCGGCGGGTTCGGGCCGGTATCGTTGTCGTTTGGTGTGTCGCGCCGTCCGGCTTTGCCGCTGGCGGCGTCGCATCCCGGCCATGCCTCAGGGTCCGACTTGTAGCTACCCGTTGTCACAGGGAGCAGCAGAGCGACCGTGGGGGCGCCGCATCCGCAGCGTGAAGACCGACAGGAAGTTGAACCGTGCCCACCGGACAGCGCACTTACACCCCGAAGCCAGGCGAGGTCACCCGCACCTGGCACGTGATCGATGCCGAGGATGTCGTCCTCGGCCGGCTGGCCGCCCACGCCGCCACCCTGCTTCGCGGCAAGCACAAGCCGCAGTTCGCGCCCCACGTCGACACCGGTGACTTCGTTGTCATCGTCAACGCGGCCAAGGTCGCCGTCGGCGGCTCCAAGCGCGACGAGTTCCGCTACCGCCACTCGGGTTACCCCGGCGGACTGACCAAGAAGACGGTCGGCGAGCTCTTGGACACCAAGCCGCAGCGCGTCATCGAGCTGGCCGTGCGGGGCATGTTGCCCAAGAACACCCTGGGTCGGGCCCAGCTCAAGAAGCTGAAGGTCTACGCGGGACCCGACCACCCGCATCGGGCGCAGCAGCCCGCCCCGTTCGAGATCACGCAAGTCAGCCAGTAGGAGATCGCTCTCGTGACCAGTCCCACCGTCAACCGTCCCGCCGTCGGCCGTCGCAAGGAAGCCGTCGTGCGCGTCCGGCTCTCCGCCGGCACCGGCAAGTTCACCCTCAACGGGCGCTCGCTCGAGGACTACTTCCCGAACAAGGTGCATCAGCAGCTCATCAAGGAGCCGTTCGTCACCCTCGAGAAGAACGACCAGTACGACGTGGTCGCCACGCTGACCGGCGGCGGCATCACCGGCCAGGCCGGCGCACTGCGTCTCGGTATCGCCCGCGTGCTGATCGACCTCGAGCCCGACGACCGTCCGGCGCTGAAGAAGGCCGGCTTCCTCACCCGCGACCCGCGGGTCAAGGAACGTAAGAAGTACGGCCTGAAGAAGGCCCGCAAGGCTCCCCAGTACTCGAAGCGCTAAAGGCGGCCGCGTCCAGTGGGTCGCTATTTCGGCACCGACGGGGTTCGCGGACTGGCCAATGGAGACGTCACACCCGAGCTGGTTCTGGCCATTGCCAGCGCCACGGCCCGGGTGCTGGCGTTTCACGACGGGTCGCACCGCCCCGTGGCCGTCGTCGGCCGTGACCCGCGCGCATCGGGCGAGATGCTCGAAGGCGCCGTCGTCGCCGGGCTGACCTCAGCCGGGGCCGATGTGCATCTGGTCGGTGTCGTGCCCACTCCGGCGGTGGCGTTCCTCACCGGGGACTACGGCGCCGACTTCGGCGTCATGCTCTCGGCCAGCCACAACCCGATGCCCGACAACGGGCCGAAGCTGTTCGCCCGGGGCGGGGTGAAGCTGCCCGACGACCTCGAGGCCGAGATCGAGGCCGAGGTCGATCGCGGCTGGACCCGTCCGCGCCCGATCGGCGCCGCGGTGGGACGGGTACGTCCGGCCGCGGACGGAGCCCAGCGCTACCTGGACCACCTGCTGTCCTCGGCCCCGACGTCGCTGACCGGGCTCAAGCTGGTAGTCGACTGCGCAAACGGTGCGGCGTCCGCACTGGCGACCGGCCTGTACCGGCGGGCCGGGGCGGACGTCGTCGCCATCGCCGCCGAGCCGGACGGGTTGAACATCAACGCCGGCGTCGGCTCGACCCACCTGTCTTACCTGCAGGAACACGTTGTCTCCTACGGCGCCGACCTCGGGGTTGCCCTGGACGGTGACGCTGACCGGTGCCTGGCGGTGGACGCGTCGGGCCGGATCGTCGACGGCGACCAGATCCTGGCCCTGTGCGCGCTCGGGATGCGCGACGCGGGTCGCCTGGCCGAAGACACGGTGGTGGCGACGGTCATGAGCAACCTCGGATTCCACCACGCCATGCGCGACGCCGGCATTGCCGTACTGACCACGGCCGTGGGCGACCGCTACGTGCTCGAAGCGCTGACCGAACGCAAGCTCAGCCTGGGCGGCGAGCAGTCGGGGCACGTGATCTTCACCGACGCGGCCACCACCGGCGACGGGATGCTGACCGCGCTGCGGCTGATGGGTCGGATGGCCTCGACCGGGCGTCCGCTGGCCGACCTGGCCTCGATCGTGGCCCGGTTGCCGCAGGTGCTGATCAACGTGGCCGTCACCGATCGGACCGCGGTGGCGTTGTCCGAAGCCGTGGCCACGGCCATCGACCACGCGGAAACCGAACTCGGTGACGACGGGCGGATCCTGCTGCGCGCCTCGGGCACCGAGCAGCTCGTCCGCGTGATGGTGGAAGCTCCCACGGCCGAGCAGGCCGAGACGGTGGCCCGTCGGGTGGCCGCGGTGGTGCAAGCACAGTAGCTTGAGGCCAGCCACGCAATTGCACCCCGGGAATCCCGGGTGTGTGGCCCTGCACGGATAACGGGGAGCTCTACCGCTTGTGAGCTTTCCCCATTCGTCCGTACCAGGGTTGGAGATTCGCGGTGATTCCGGCGCGTTCAGCTGGTGCTGCACTTTGTGACGCCCGGTGTCGGCGGCCTTCATGGCCCGGCCCATTGCCCCGGTGCGGGCGCTGATTCATGTCGATCGATTTCTCCGACCAGGATCTGGTCAGCCGAGTTCGCCATGGGGACACGGCCGCGTTCGGAGATCTGTACGCCCATCACAGCGCCGCCGCCCACCGGGCCGCGCGCCGGATCGTGCGCGACCCACACCTGGCTGAAGACGTCGTCTCCGAGTCGTTCGCCCGGGTGTTCAAGGCCCTGCAGGGTGGTAACGGCCCAACCGGTGATCTGCTGCCTTACCTGCTCGTCACCATGCGCAACGTCGCCGCGTCGTGGGGGCGCGAGTCGGTGAAGTGGACGCCGGTCGGCGACGACATCGCCTTCCAGCCCCGTGACGCGCGCGACCTCGCCGCCGGTGCCGACGAGGTACCGGTCGACCGGCTGAACATGTCACTGACCTCGTCGGCGTTCGAGACCCTCCCGCGGCGCTGGCGCACCGTGCTCTGGTACCTCGAGGTCGAAGGGGAGAGCGCGAGCGACGTGGGCCAGCGGCTCGGGCTGAGCGACGTAGCGGTGCGCCAGCTCGCCCGTCGGGCGCGCGAGGGTCTGCGGGAGGCCTACCTGGCCGCATACCTCGGCGGTACCCCGACGGTGGGGACGCACGTCCCCTCGGCCGACCTGGTGTCGATGGCGCGGGGCAAGCTCTCGCTGCGCCGGCGGGCCGCGGTCGAGAAGCATCTGGATACGTGCCCGACGTGCTCGGGGCTGTTGTTCGAGGCGGCCGAGGAGAACTCGACGTTGCGCGCGTTGGTGCTGCCGTTCTACATGGCCGTCGCCTTCGCGCTGGTGAAGTGGTCGCAGGCGCTGGGTGCTCGGGGGCCGAAGATCCCGGGCAAGCACCTCGTCCACGCACCGGCGGTGCAGGCCGGGTTGGCCGCAGCCACCATCGTCGCTGTGGTCTCCAGCGCATTGGCGGTCACGCCCCAGTTCGGCGCGGCGGAGCGGGCCGCCAACGCGGCCGCGGCGCAGTCGTCCGGGGCGGGTCGCGGCCCCGGTCCGGGATCGGCTACGCCACCGGTTTCACCTACGAGCACGCCCTCGGGGTCGGTCAGCGTCACGCCGACCACGCTGCCGCCCACCCTGCCCCCCACGGCGGCACCGACGACTGCTGGTTCGTCGACGCCTACGTCGACCACGGTCTCGCCGACGGCGTCCGCGGTGCCCATCCCCACCGTGGGGGCGACCGGGGAGCCCACGCAGAGTCTCGGCACGGCGTTACCCACGGTGATCTTCCCGACCGCGCCGACGGTCCCGCTGTCGAGCACCGCTCCGACCGGTGTGCCCACGACCGCGGCGACTGCGTCCACGGCGCCGACCGCACCTACGTCCAGCACTCCTACGACGGACCCACCGACGACGCAGCCCACCACGGCACCGACTACCGAGCCGACCACCGACCCGACCACCGACCCGACGACCACCGTGGCCCCGACGACCGACCCGACCACCACGGCGCCAACGACCCAGCCGACCACAGCCCCGACGACTACGGCGCCGGCCGGGCCAGATCTGACCATCACGGGGAGGCTGGGGTTGATTTATCCGGCCAGCGGGCAATACCCGAACGACACCAACTTCACCATCACGGTCACCAACAACTCGTCGCACGCGTTGAAATCGGTGGTCACGTTCTCGCTTCCCGGCGACGTCGAGCTGTCCAAGGACCTCAATCACGTGTCCTGCCGGACCAATGGCACGACCGTGGTCTGCAAGCACCGCGTGCCGGGTTACTGGGACACGGTTCCGGCGAACGGTTCGGTGACCTACAACATCTTCCTCGACCACCGGGACGGACCGGGCCGGGTCGACTCGATGCCAACACCCACCGTGGACACCGACCCGGACCAGTAAAGGACTCGGTTGAAGCGTTATCCCATCCAATGGGAATACTGTCTCGCATTGCGGGAGTAGGCATAGGCTGACGACAACTCCGAACCCGGGAGATCCATGCCGTCCCCGTCGTCGCCGCCGGGCTCACGCGGCGGTCTCGAACCGCCCCGACCCCTGCACGAACAGCGTCGCCGCTGGGTCGTGTTGTCGGTCGGATTGGGCGCGCAGTCGGCCAGTTGCATGTTCCTGTACGGGCTTCCGGCGGTGGCGCCGACCTTGCGGGCACCGGGGGCGGTCACGCGAACCGGACTGTCACTCGGCCAGGCGGGCGTGGTGATCGGCGCCCCGTCCGTCGGTCTCCTGCTCGCCCTCATTGCGTGGGGTGCGCTCGCCGACCGCATCGGGGAACGGGTCGTCATCGCCGCAGGCATGGCGGTCGCTACCGTCGCGCTCGGGCTGGCCACGGCGGTGCACGGCCTGATGCCGTTGAGCCTCGTCCTGGTCGTCGCCGGCATCGGGGGTGCGTCGGTGAGCGCGGCCAGCGGTCGGATGATCCTGGGCTGGTTCTCGGCCCGGGAACGCGGGCTGGCCATGGGCATCCGACAGACCGGCCAACCGCTGGGCGTCGCTTTGGCCGCGGCCATCCTGCCGCCGGTGGCGTCCCGGTGGGGGTTGTCCGGCGTCTTCACGGCCATGGCCGTCCTGACCGGCATGTCGGTTGTGGCGACGGCGCTGCTGGCCGCCGACCCGCCGCGCGCAATTCGAGTGGCGAGCGACGAACCGGATCGGTCGCCCTATCGCGACGGGGTGCTGTGGCGAATCCACGCCTCCAGCGCCGCCCTGGTCGTGCCCCAGTTCGTGGTGTCGGTGTTCACGCTGGCCTATCTGGTGTCGGAACGCGATTGGTCACCGGTCGCCGCTGGTCGCGTCATCGTGGCGTTCCAGGTGGCCGGTGCCGCCGGCCGGATCGTGGCCGGAGTCTGGTCGGACCGGGTGCACAGCCGATTGCGGCCGATGCGCTTGCTGGCGGTGGCCAGCGCGGCGTTGATGCTTGCGCTGGCGGTCGGGGACCTGACCCACAGCGTCGTCATCGTGGCCGTATTCGGCTTCGCCGCGATCATCACCGTCGCCGACAACGGTCTGGCCTTCACGGCCGTGGCCGAGCGGGCCGGATCGGCGTGGGCTGGACGTGCCCTCGGGGTGCAGAACACCGGGCAGAATGTGGCCGCCGCATTGACACCACCGCTGTTGGGCAGCCTGATCGCCGGGTTCGGATATGACGCCGGCTTCGTCGTCGCCGCGGTCTTCCCGGCACTGGCCATCGGCCTGATCCCGGTCCCCCGCGCGGCGCGCACCCGGGATGAAGCATCGTCGGCCGGGTAGGATTCGATCTTGTGTGTGGCATCGTCGGATACGTCGGACCGCGGAACGCCCTCGAGGTCGTAGTCGAAGGGCTGCGGCGCCTCGAATACCGCGGCTACGACTCCTCCGGGGTGGCCGTCATCAGCGACGACGGCGAACTGGTGACGGCCAAGAAAGCGGGCCGGATCGAGAACCTGGACGCGGTCCTGGCCGAGCATCCCATCGCCGGGCACACCGGTATGGGTCACACCCGCTGGGCCACCCACGGCGCGCCGAACGACGTCAACGCCCACCCGCACGAGGATTCGACCCACCGCGTCGCCGTCGTGCACAACGGGATCATCGAGAACTTCGCGTCGTTGCGGGCGGAGTGTGAGAGCGCCGGCATCGAGCTGCTGAGTGAGACCGACTCCGAAGTGGTGGCCCACCTGCTTGCGGCGCAACTGCGGGCCGGCTCGCCGTCGCTGACGGACGCTCTGGGCGCGGTGTGCGGGCGGCTGCAGGGTGCGTTCACCCTGGTCGTCGTCGATCGCGAACAACCCGACGTCGTCGTAGCGGCCCGGCGGAACTCGCCGCTGGTGCTGGGCGTGGGCGACGGGGAGATGTTCCTGGGCAGCGACGTCGCCGCGTTCATCCCCTACACCCGCGAGGCGGTCGAGCTGGGCCAGGACCAGCTGGTCGAGATCAGCCGGTCGGGTTACCGGGTGACGGACTTTGCCGGTGAGCCCGCCGAGGCGCGCCCGTTCCACGTGGATTGGGATCTGGCCGCGGCGGAAAAGGGCGGCTACGACTACTTCATGCTCAAGGAGATCGAGGAGCAGCCCACGGCGGTCGCCGATACCTTGCGCGGTCACTTCCTGGACGGACGGATCACCCTCGATGAGGAGCGTCTGGACGACCAGGACCTGCGCGACATCGACAAGATCTTCATCGTCGCGTGCGGCTCGGCCTACCACGCCGGCCTGTTGGGCAAGTACGCGATCGAACACTGGACGCGGCTTCCCGTCGAGGTCGAAATGGCGTCCGAATTCCGCTATCGGGACCCAGTGCTCGGCCAGTCGACGCTCGTCGTCGCCATCAGCCAGTCGGGGGAAACCGCCGATACGCTCGAAGCGGTGCGGCACGCCCGCGAACAGCACGCACGGGTGTTAGCCATCTGCAACACCAACGGCGCGCAGATCCCGCGCGAGTCCGACGCGGTTCTTTACACCCATGCCGGACCCGAGGTCGGCGTCGCGGCGACCAAGACTTTCGTCTCGCAGGTTGCGGCGGTCGAGCTGGTGGCGTTGGCGCTGGCGCAGGCCCGCGGCACCAAGTACGGCGATGAGATCGAAGGCGAATACGACGCCCTGTGCAATGTCACCAGCTCGATCGAGCGCGTACTCGCCGAGACTGGACCGGTGCGCGCGGTGGCCAAGGAGATCGCGCAGGCCAAGGCCGTGCTGTTCCTCGGTCGTCACGTTGGCTACCCGGTGGCGATGGAAGGTGCGCTCAAGCTCAAGGAACTGGCCTACATGCACGCCGAGGGTTTCCCGGCCGGCGAACTCAAGCACGGCCCGATTGCGCTGATCGAGCCGGGTCTGCCCGTGGTCGTGATCATGCCGTCTCGTACCGGCCGACCGCTGCTGCACCAGAAGATGTTGTCCAACATGGCCGAGGTCCGAGCCCGGGGCGCCCGCGTCATCGTGATCTGCGAACCGGGCGACACGGCTGCCGCCGCCCTCGCGACCGACGTGATCGAGGTGCCCGCCGTGCCGACGTTGCACTCGCCGCTGGTGTCGGTGGTGCCGTTGCAGATTCTCGCCGCCGAGATCGCCCAAGCGCGTGGACTGGACGTCGACAAGCCTCGCAACCTGGCCAAGTCGGTAACCGTCGAATAGAGCGACCTGATCGCGCCGGAAGTCGGCGTAGAGCGTGATTTTCGTCGGCGCGGCTGCGGACCGTAGGGGTCGGCGACCCAAGACCAGTACTTTTGCTCACCCGCGCCGGTAGTCGGCGTAGAGCGTGATTTTCGTCGGCGCGGCTGCGGACCGT
>CAXULW010000020.1:25581-48690 GCA_964252015.1 uncultured Jatrophihabitantaceae bacterium
CCCGCGCCGGTAGTCGGCGTAGAGCGTGATTTTCGTCGGCGCGGCTGCGGACCGTTGGGGTCGGCGACCCAAGACCAGTACTTTTGCTCACCCGCGCCGGTAGTCGGCGTAGAGCGTGATTTTCGTCGGCGCGGCTGCGGACCGTTGGGGTCGGCCACCCAAGACCAGTACTTTTGCTCACCCGCGCCGATAGTCGGGGGGTCGAGACGCAAGAAAAAGCCCAAACGAAGGCCCCACTCATCGTCGATGCGCCTTTAGTTTTGATCGAAGTCTTTAGTTGTTAACAGCCGCAACATTGCCCAACGCACCCAACAGAGAGCACACTCCCTTCAACCGATCGGACGGACCGAAGGGCGAGACATGGTCGTTGCCTTCCAAAGTGTTGTTGCTCTTTGTGCGTTCGTCGGTCTCGGTGGGTTGATGCAGTACGCCCGCCGAACGACCCTCGCGCCGGTGCGTGAGATCGCCGCCCGGCCCGAGGACCACCTCCGCTCGGGTCACGTGCTGCGCTCCAACGGTCAGGCCAGCGGACCCAACTGAGCAAAGCCGACCGGACGCCGTACTCACCAGGGCGCGCGAGCCACCCCGAAACGACGGCTGGGACTGGTCCAACCCGTCGATATCTAGTTTGATCGGCAGTGTGGTCAACCCAGCGTCACCGTCACCTGATCAGCCCGGTTCGAGCGACACGTCCGTCGACCTGCTGATTGTCGGCGCCGGCCCGGTCGGGCTGTTCGGTGCCTACTACGCCGGCGTGCGCAAGCTTTCCACTGCCGTGCTCGACTCGCTGCCCGAACCCGGCGGCCAGATCAGCGCCATGTATCCCGAGAAAGCGATCTTCGACGTAGCCGGGTTCCCCGCCGTGCGCGGTCGGGAGCTGGTGGACCAGCTCGTCCGGCAGGCGGCTCCCTTCGATCCGCAGTACCGCCTTGGCCAACAAGCCGTCGGGTTGGAACGCGGTGACGGCGCGTTCACCGTCACCACCGGCGACGGTGCCCGGATCACCGCCCGCGCCGTGATGATCACCGGTGGCATCGGCATGTTCAGCCCACGCCCGTTGCCGGCCGGTGAAGACATGCTGGGCCACGGCGTCGTCCACTTCGTGCCGGAACCGGCGGCGTATGCGGGACTGGACGTGGTCGTCGTCGGCGGCGGCGACTCGGCCGTGGACTGGGCGCTGTTGCTCGAACCGATCGCACGCTCCGTCGCGGTCGTCCACCGTCGAGGCGAATTTCGCGCGCACCCGCACTCGGTCGATCTGCTGCTGGCGTCGTCGGTGCGGGTCGTCACCGACGCCCAGGTCACCGCGGTCACCGGCGACCCGCACGTCACCGCGGTCGAGGTGCGGACCAAAACCGGCGAGGTGACGCTGCCCTGTGACCGGCTCGTCGCCGCGCTCGGGTTCACGGCCAACCTGGGCCCGCTGCTGGACTGGGGGCTGGAGATCGAGCTGCGCCGGCACATCATCGTGGCGACGACGATGGCCACGTCCGTGCCGGGCGTGTACGCCGCCGGGGACATCTGCGAGTACCCCGGCAAGGTGCGCCTGATCGCGACCGGCTTCGGAGAGGTGGCCACGGGCGTCAACAACATCTACGCCTACCTCAACCCGGGCCAGAGCGCGTTCCCCGGGCACCTGTCCGACTACGCCCCGCCCGGCGAGATCGCCGCGCCCGCGGTGGAAGCGGCCGAGGGGGAAACCGCCCACACGTTCCCCGACGACGACAGCGCGCGCACCGAGCATGACGGCGCTCGCACCGAGCATGACGGCGCTCGCACCGAGCATGACGGCGCTCGCACCGAGCATGACGGCGCTCGTCCTGCCGGCATCGCGGGATGATCGTGGGTGTCGGTATCGACGTCGTCCCCGTGCAACGATTCGCGACCGCATTGGCGCGCACCCCGGCGCTGGCCGACAAGCTGTTCACCGGGCGTGAGCGGTGTCACGACGACGGCCGGCCCCGCTCGGCCGAGTCGCTGGCCGGACGATTCGCGGTCAAGGAAGCCTTGGCCAAGGCCCTCGGCGCGCCCGGGGGCATGGCCTGGACCGACGCGGAGGTGAGCACCGCCGCCTCCGGGCAACCCCGGTTGCAGGTCATCGGGACGGTCGCCGCCCGCGCCGACGCGCTCGGGGTCACGTCGTGGCACATCTCTCTCTCGCACGACGGCGGGCTGGCCGCCGCGGTCGTCATCGCGGAACGGGGCTGACGGATGCGGGCGGCCTACCGAGCCGACGAGGTCCAAGCCGCTGAGACCGAGCTGATGAAGACCGTGCCCGACGGCGCGCTCATGGCCCGGGCCGCGGTGGGCCTGGCGATCGAGTGCACTCGGCTGCTCGGCCGGGTGTACGGCCGGCGCGTGGTGCTGCTGGTCGGAGCTGGCAACAACGGCGGCGATGCCCTCTATGCCGGTGCGGCGCTGGCCGGCCGCGGAGCCCGGGTGGACGCCCTGCTCCTGGTACCGGACCGGGCCCACGAAGGCGGCCGGGCCGCGTTGGTCAAGGCCGGCGGGCGAACGCACACCGCGGATGCCGCCGCCGCCGCCGTCACCGCCGTCATCGACCGGGCCGAGTTGATCCTGGACGGGATCGTCGGCATCGGCGGCCACGGCGGCCTGCGCGCACCGGCCGACGAGTTGGTGGCCGCGGCTGGACGGGGATCCGCGCTCGTCGTCGCCGTCGACGTGCCCAGCGGGGTCGAGGCCGATACCGGTGTGGTTGCCGGGGCCGCAGTGCAGGCCGACGTCACCGTCACCTTCGGCGCGCTCAAGCCGGGCCTGCTCGTCGGCGCCGGCGCGCAGCACAGCGGCGAGGTCCGGCTGGTGGACATCGGCCTCGATCCGCACCTGCCGGCCGCGTCGGTGTTCGTCCTCGAAGCCGACGACGTCGCCGCCGAGCTGACCCCGCCCGGCGAGTCCGACGACAAGTACACCCGCGGCGTGGTCGGCGTCGTCTCGGGCTCGGCCACCTACCCGGGCGCCGCCGTGCTGAGCACCGGGGCCGCCCTGCACGGGGGGGCCGGGATGGTCCGCTACGTCGGGGCCGCGGCCGACGCCGTGCGCGCCCGGTGGCCGGAGGCCGTCGTCCACCCCAGCCTGGATCAGGCCGGCCGGGTGCAGGCCTGGGTGATCGGACCCGGCTTGGGCACGGACGACGACGCCGCCCGCGCCCTGGAACACGTCCTAGCCGCCGACGTGCCCGTCCTCGTCGACGCCGACGCCATCACCCTGCTGGCCGATCGACGGCACCTGCTCCAGAAACGCACGGCGCCGACCGTCCTCACCCCGCACGACCGCGAGTTCGAACGGCTCTTCGGCCCCGTCGGTGCCGACCGGATCGCCGCCGCGAGACGGGCCGCGGCCGACTCGGGCGCCACCGTCCTGCTCAAGGGCAACGCGACGGTGATCGCCGACCCGTCCGGCGTGGTCTACGTGAACCGGACCGGTACCCCGTGGCTGGGCACGGCCGGCAGCGGCGACGTCCTCAGCGGGCTGGGCGGATCGATCCTGGCCGGGCAGGCCGATCCGGACGGCACGATCACCTCGGCCCGGACCACCCGCGCGGCCGCGACGGCGGCCTACGTCCACGGCGTTGCCGGCCAGGTCGCCGCCCTCGACGGACCGCCGACATCGGCCGACGTGCTGGCCGCCGTGCGCGCCGCCCTGCGTTCCATCGCCGGCGCCCCGCGCCCGCACTGAGTCCACCCGCCGAATCGCCCCGATTGAGCACGCTTTCGGCGTCGCACGCCACCAGAGCGTGCCCAACCGGGGACGTCGGCCGGGCCAGTTTGAGAGACTGGACCGGTGAGCACCTCGGCGGCGGTGATCGACCTCGCCGCCATCCGCAGCAACGTCGCGCACCTCTGCTCGCACACCGACGCGGCGGTGATGGCCGTGGTCAAGGCCGACGGCTACGGTCACGGCCTCGCCCCGTCCGCCCGGGCGGCACTGGCCGGGGGTGCGACCTGGCTCGGGGTGGCCCAGCTCGACGAGGCGCTGGCCGTGCGCGCCGCCGGCATCGACGCGCCGACCCTGGCCTGGCTCTGGGCCCCGGACGAGACCGAAGCCCTGCACCGGGCGCTGGACGCGAACGTCGACGTCAGCGTGTCCGCGCTCTGGGCCCTGGCGCTGGTCGAGCAATGGGCTCAACGCACAGGACGGACCGCCCGCGTCCACCTCAAGATCGACACCGGGCTGTCCCGTAACGGCGCGTATGTCGACGACTGGCCGGCGCTGATCGAGGCCGCCGCCCGCGCCGAGGCGCACGGACACGTCCGCGCCGACGGAATCTGGAGCCACCTCGCCTGCGCTGATGTCCCCGGCCACCCCACCATCACCGCCCAGATCGAGAACTTCGAGGCCGCGGTGCTGGCCGCCCGGGCCGGTGGTCTCACGCCGTCCCTGCGCCACCTGGCCAATTCCGCGGCCACGTTGACCCGGCCTGACGCGCACTTCGACCTCGTCCGTCCGGGCGTGGCCGTCTACGGGCTGAACCCGGTGCCCGAGGTGCCCGCGCCGGAACTCGTCCCGGCCATGACGTTGCGCAGCCACGTCGCGCTCAGCAAGCGCGTGCGCTCGGGCGAGGGCGTCTCCTACGGTCACCTGTACACGACCCGGCACGACACCTGGCTGGCCCTCGTCCCGCTGGGTTACGCCGACGGGATCCCGCGGGCGGCGACGAACGTGGCACCTCTGCAGGTGGACGGCCGCCGCGTCACGGTCAGCGGCCGTATCTGCATGGACCAGTTCGTCGTCGACCTCGATCAGCAGCCGGCGCCCGCCGGTAGCGACATCGTGCTGTTCGGCTCGGGCGCCGGCGGTGAGCCGACGGCCCAGGACTGGGCCGACGCCGTCGACACGATCCACTACGAGATCGTCACCCGGATCGGCGCCCGCGTCCCCCGCCGTTACGTCGGCGCCGCGCCCGGCGAGGCGCTGCCGGGGACGCCGGCGTGAGCATCGCAG
This sequence comes from uncultured Jatrophihabitantaceae bacterium, assembly GCA_964252015.1. Classification (GTDB taxonomy): domain Bacteria; phylum Actinomycetota; class Actinomycetes; order Mycobacteriales; family Jatrophihabitantaceae; genus CAXSBR01. Next base: position 30,544 of record CAXULW010000020.1, read on the forward strand.
TGAGCGCCAGCGAGCGAGCTGCGGGGTCCCCGCGGAAGCGCAGCTCTCTCCATGCGGTTTCGTGGGGTGCAGGTGCGGAGCATCGGGGCGATGAGCGCTCGCGCGAAGAGCATTGGAAAAGGGCGTGAGCCCGTCGAAGTTCACGCTCGGCGTCGTCGGTGCGATCGCCGCGGCCGCGGCCACCGGGGCCACCGCCGGGGGAGTGCTGCTGCGTCACCAGCGCAAGCGGGGCAAGCCCGACCCGCCGCGACCGTTCGAGCAGCTCGACCCGGACCGCACGCGCACCGTCCAGAGCGAGGACGGGGTGCCCCTGCACGTCGAGGAGATCGGCCCACCGGACGCGCCGCTCACCGTCGTGTTCCTGCACGGGTATGCACTGTCGCTGCGCGCGTTCTACTACCAGCGCGCGGCGCTGACCGAGAAGTTCGGCGACACCATCCGGCTCGTGTTCTACGACCAGCGCGGGCACGGCCTGTCCGGGCCGAGCGTGCCCGGCGGCGCCACGATCGAACAGCTCGGCCGCGACCTGTACACGGTGATCGACGCGGTGGTGCCCAGCGGGCCGATCGTGCTGGTCGGGCATTCCATGGGGGGCATGTCGCTGCTGTCGTTCGCCCTGCAGTTCCCCGAGCTGTTCGCTCAGGCCGGGCGAACCGGAGCGCTTCCGAAACGACGTAAGCACCGCACGGTCGAGGCCGTGCGGGTTACCGGCGTGGCCCTCGTCGCCACCTCGGCCGGGCAGATGGCTCAAGTGTCACTGGGCCTGCCCGCGCTGATCAACCGATTGCGCGGGCCGTTGGCGCCCATGGTCCTGCGCGGCGCGCGCCGGCAGGCCTACCTGGTCGAGCACAGCCGCCGCGTCGGCCGCGACGTGGCCTGGGTCATCACCCGCCGGTACAGCTTCGGCTCCACCGACGTCAGCCCGCAGGTGGTCGACTTCATCAACGAGATCATCGCCGGTACGCGCATCGAGACCATCGCCGACTTCTACCCGACGTTGATGAGCTTCGACCTCACCCCGGCGTTGGCGGTGTTGGCCCACACCGACGTGGTCATCGTCTCCGGGGACCGCGACCTGATGACCCCGGTCGAGCACAGCCGGGCGATGGCCGACGCGCTGCCGTCAGCCGAACTCGTCGTCGTACCCGGGGCGGGGCACGTGGTCATCCTGGAGCAGCCGGACGTGGTCGACCGAGCGGTCGCCGACCTCGTCGCCCGGGCGGCGGTCAGGACCCGCCCGGCCGGCGGGGCGGCCGTCGGCGCCAGCTCATGAGGGTGGGCACGGAGCCGGCCGTTCTGGCCACACCTGACGACGTCCGGGCGTGGGGCGCGACGTTGGCCGCCGGCCTTCGCGCCGGCGATCTGGTGGTGCTCACCGGCCCGCTCGGTGCGGGCAAGACCGTGCTGGTGCAGGGCATCGCCGCCGGGCTGGACGTACGTGCCCGCATCACGTCGCCGACGTTCGTCATCGCCCGGGTGCACCGGGACGGCCGGGTTCCGCTCGTGCACGTGGACGCCTACCGGCTGAGCTCGCTGGCCGAGGTCGACGACCTGGATCTCGACGTGGATGTGGCCGACTCCGTCACCGTCGTGGAATGGGGTGCCGGCCTGGTCGAGCGGCTGGCCGAGTCCTACCTCGAGGTCCGGATCACCCGCAACGATGACAGCGAAGTCCGCACCATCGCACTCGTCGGGCACGGCGATCGTTGGCGCGACCTCGGGTCACCCTGAGCCGATCTTCACCCGCCCACGAACCGGCCCGCCCACGAACCGGCCCGCCCACGAACCGGCCCGCCCACCGAGTCGTGCAGACGCGCCGGAAGCACTAACGTCTAAGCCGTCTGCGGCCACCCCCCCGGGATTCTTCCTGCTTCGGACGAACGCGACAGAAGTCATTCGTCCAACGGGGTGGGGAAATGTTGAAGTCCAGGTTCTTGGCGCCCGCACTCGTGGCCGGGCTCGTGCTGGCCGCAGGATCGACCACAGCCGCGGCGGCCCCGGCCGGGCGCACCGTATCAGCTGGCTCGGCGAACGGGTACCGGGTCACCACCCTCGACCGAGGCGAGACGGCCACCGTCCGCGCCCAGCTGCGGGCCGGCACCGCGGCCCGGACCCGCGGCACGGTCGACCTGTGCGTCCGGGCGGGACTGGCCTGCCAGCTGCACGCGTTGACGGCGAGCCGGACCTCGGCGTCGCCGCTGGCCTCGAAGTACGACCAGCTCGGATTCGGCGCCCAGGACCTGCAGAAGGTGTACGGCCTGGTCGGGGCCAGGAACACGCCCGGCACGGTCGCGTTGATCGATACCGCCACCTATCCCACGCTGGCCGCGGACCTGGCCGTCTACCGCAAGGCCAACGGTTTGCCCGCCTGCACGGTGGCCGGAGGGTGCCTGCGCATCGTCAACCAGAACGGCGGCACAAAACTGGAACCGCTGCCCACCGGGTTCAACCGGCGCCAGGCGGCGGAGGAACTGGCCAGCGAGACCGCACTCGACGTGGACATGGTCTCCGCGGCCTGCCCGAGCTGCCACATCCTCGTCGTCGAGCTGCCGCTGAAGGACGGCCTCTTCCCGAGCACTACCGCCAGGGCGAACCAGCAGTTCCGCGACTTCGGCGCCGGCGTGAACACCGCGGTCAGGCTCGGCGCCCGCGGGGTGAGCGTGAGCTACGGCCTGCCCAAATCGACGTACGCCGACACCGTCGCCGCCGCGGCGTTCCGCCACCCGGGCGTCGCGATCACCGCATCGAGCGGAGACGACGGCGCCAACGGTGACAACCCGACCTGGCCGCAGAACCTGACCACCGTGATCTCGGCCGGCGGCACCAGCCTGCAGGTCTCCGGTTCGACCGTCCGCCAGAGTGCCTGGGACGAGGCCGGCAGCGGCTGCTCCCGCGACCTGGGGCCGGCGGTCGGTCAACCGGCCTCGGTCGCGGCGGCCTGCGGCGGCCACCGGGCCTCGTCGGACCTGTCTACCGTTGCCGATCCGGCCACCGGTGTGTCGGTCTACGACTCGTTCGCGCCGGCTTCGGGCACGCCGCTGCACTTCACGGTCTTCGGCGGGACGAGTGCGTCAGCACCGTTCCTGGCCGCGATGAACGTCCGAGCCGGCGTCAACCCGCACACGGTTGGCCCCAACCGGATCTACCGGGCACCCAAGGGTTCGATCAGCGACGTCACGACCGGCAGCAATGTCTTCGATACCTGCCCGGAGAAAGACCCGCGCGAATGCCGCGCCGGCTCGGGCTGGGACGGACCGACCGGTCTGGGCACGCCGAAGGGCCTCGCGGCCTTCTGACCGTCCCACCCACATCCGACTCCGCGCCCGTGCGGGACGCTCAAGGCGGGCCGCCGGCGTCCCTGGCGGGCGCGGAGTCGGGACAACGACGGCGTGCGCCCGACGAGTGGGTCAGGGTGCGGGTGACTCCGGCGTGGCGGCAGCGGGTCGGATCCGCGCTAGAGCCTGGATCGTCGTTGTCCCGGCGTGTTCGACCATGACGGCTTCGACCGTCCCGTCGGCGACGAGCTGGCGAGCGCACAGCCGGGTCAGCGCGGAACTGACCCCGAGGCGTCGGGACAGCTGACCGATCGTGATCGGACCCCGGTCGGCGCTCGGTTCATCGAGCAGGACGAGAACTTCCTCAGCCAGGGTGCGCGGCATGCTCAGACCCCCCGCGGCACGGTCGAGGCGTGGCCGAATCGGTGCGAGGACGCCGCCTGCTCCGCGCGGCCGAGCGTTTCCACTCGGCAGATGCACCGCCGGTCGGCGCCCAACGTCGTCGTAGCCGCGCAGAAGCGGCTGGACGTGGCGTCGTGGGACGAGCGCGGATGCTGACACGCGGCACACGTCTCGACGTCAGTGCGGATGTCGACTCCGCTGACGTCGATGTCGTCGGTCAGTGGGGCTGTGCTCATATCGACGCCCAAGCCGGCCCGTCAATAGGGCCACATGCGATTCCCATGGCGACGAGGCGACCACACGGGCCGCGATGAGGAGTCACCGGTACCACCGACAGTACGGCAGTTGACCCGTTCGGGGCCCCGCGACCGAGGGGGGAGCCGGCACCGTGCGCTGGCGCTGGTCCGCCGCGCGATTAGGGTGCCAGTCGTGCTCGCGCTCGTGATCGATACCTCGTCCGCAGCCGTGACGGCAGCGGTGGTGTGGTTCGAGGGCGACGGTGATCATTTTGACGGGCCGGCCGAGGACGGCGCCGGCCGGACGGGCGCCGATCGGGGGCTGAAGGTTCTCGCCGAGCGGGTCACGATCGACGCCCGCGCTCACGCCGAACTGCTCGCCCCGTCCCTGGCCGCCTGCCTGGACGAGGCCGGAACCACGCCGGCCGGTATCGGCGCCGTGATCGCCGGGATCGGGCCCGGCCCGTTCACCGGTCTACGGGTCGGTCTGGTCACCGCCGCGGCCATGGCCGACGCGCTCCAGCTGCCTACCTACGGAGTCTGTTCCCTCGACGCGATTGCCGCCGGGACCGCCCATCCCGAGGCCCTGCTCGTGGCCGGCGACGCGCGCCGCCGCGAGGTGTACTGGGCCACCTACGCCGGCCACGACGCGGCCCCGGCGGAGAGCGCGGGCCGCCGGGCCGGACCTGAGGTCACCCGCGCCGTCGACGTGCCTCGCGCCGGCGTAACGGCCATGACCGGCGCGGGAGCCCGGCTCTACCAGGCCGAGCTCGGTCTGCCCCTGCTCAACGTCGACTACCCGACCGCCCGCGGGCTGGCCCGGCTGGCCGCGGCCCGGGTCCGGTCCGGTGCCCCGAGTGAGACCCTGGTTCCGCTCTACCTGCGCCGGCCCGACGCGGTCGCCGCCACCTCGTTCAAGGCGGTGACCCGGTGAGGCAAGCGCCGACCGAACCTCGGGCGCCCGTGTCCCTGCGCCCCATGGTCGAGGCCGACATCGAGCGGCTCATGGTTCACGAGGACGAGCTGTTCGGTACCGAGGCGTGGTCGCCCGACAGTTACCGGGCCGAGCTGGCCGACCGGCGCTACCGCCACTACCTCGTCGCCGAACGCGCATGGGGCCAACCGGCGCAGCTGGTCGGCTGGGCCGGGGTCATCGTCATCGCCGAGACGGCCCAGATCCTCACGATCGGTGTCGTCACCGCCGAGCAGGGCCGCGGCGTCGGCCAGACGCTGCTGGACGAGCTGCTGGCCGAGGCCCGGCGCCGCGGGGCCACCGAAATTGTGCTCGAGGTGCGGATCGACAACGTCGCCGCCCGGCGGCTGTACGAACGCAACCGGTTCGTTCCGCTGCGGGTGCGCCGTGGCTACTACGACCTGGGCCGGGTCGACGCCGTGGAGATGAAACGTGAGCTCTGAGCGCGACGCGCCGCTCGTCCTCGGCATCGAGACCTCCTGCGACGAGACCGGAATCGGGATCGTGCGGGGCCACACCCTGCTCGCTGACGCCGTCGCCAGCAGCGTGGCCGAACACGCCCGGTTCGGCGGCGTCGTGCCCGAGGTGGCCAGCCGGGCCCATCTGGAGGCCATGGTCAGCACGGTGCACCGGGCCTGCGCCGACGCGGGCGTCACCGTCGCCGACGTGGACGCGATCGCCGTCACCGCCGGACCCGGCCTGACCGGCGCCCTGCTCGTCGGCGTGGCGGCGGCCAAGGCGTACGCCCTGGCCCTGCACAAGCCGCTGTACGGGGTGAATCACCTGTCCGCGCACGTCGCCGTCGACCTGCTGGAACACGGCCCGCTCGACGAGCCCTGCATCGCCCTGCTCGTGTCCGGTGGCCACTCCAGCCTGCTGCGGGTGCCCCACATCGGCGGCGTCCACCTGGACGAACTCGGCGCCACGGTCGACGACGCCGCCGGCGAGGCCTTCGACAAGGTCGCCCGCGTCCTGGGTCTGCCGTTCCCCGGCGGGCCCTACATCGACCGGGCCGCCCGCGACGGCGACCCGGCCGCCATCGCCTTCCCGCGCAGCATGACCGGCCCGGGCGACCCGCCCTTCGCGTTCTCGTTCTCGGGCCTGAAGACGGCGGTGGCCCGGTGGGTCGAGGCCCGCCAGCGTGCGGGCGAGACGGTCCCCGTGGCTGATGTCGCGGCCAGCTTCCAGGAGGCCGTGGTCGACGTGCTCACCGCCAAGGCCGTGCGGGCGGCCCGCGACAACGGCATCGGCCACGTCCTCATCGGCGGCGGCGTTGCGGCCAATTCCCGGCTGCGCGCCCTGGCCCAGCAGCGCTGTGACGACGCCGGTCTGGTCCTGCGCGTTCCGCGGCCGGGGCTGTGCACGGACAATGGTGCGATGGTCGCCGCGCTCGGGGCGTGTCTCGTGCGTGACGGGGTCGCCCCGTCCGGGCTCGACATCCCGGCCGATTCGGCGTTGCCGGTGACGACGGTGACGGTCTGAGCCTTTCGACCGGTCGACCGGCGATCTGACGTCCCCCGGGAGCAGCAGGATCGGGTGCCTCGTTGAGAACTGGCACTCAGGTGGCTAGAGTGCCAGATGGCGGCCCGATGACCCCCGCGACGGCATCGGACCTTCACCAGACCACCTGTTCACCGCCAGTGCATCAACCCAATGAGGGGACCACCATCGTGACGACCGCTACCAAGGTCAACATCAAGCCGCTCGAAGACCGGATCGTGGTGCAGGCCAACGAGGCCGAAACCACCACCGCTTCGGGCATCGTCATCCCGGACACGGCCAAGGAGAAGCCCCAGGAGGGCACCGTCCTGGCCGTCGGACCCGGCCGCGTAGACGACGCCGGCAAGCGCATCCCGCTCGACGTCACCGTCGGTGACGTCGTTCTGTACAGCAAGTACGGCGGCACCGAGATCCGCTACGCCGGCGAGGACTACCTGGTCCTGTCGGCCCGCGACGTGCTCGCCGTCATCGAGCGTTAAAGCCCGTTCACGGGCAACACCCGTCACCACCGCACCATCTCGACCGGCCCCGGGCGGCGCGTCAGTCTGCGCCCGCGCCGGGGCCGTTCGGTCTTGATCTGCCTGCCGTACTAATTCGAAAGGACACCCATGCCCAAGCTCCTCAGTTTCGATGAGGACGCCCGCCGCGCGCTCGAAAGCGGCGTCAACAAGCTCGCCGACGCGGTCAAGGTCACCCTCGGCCCGCGCGGTCGCAACGTCGTGCTCAGCAAGTCGTTCGGCCCGCCCGTCATCACCAACGACGGCGTGACGATCGCCCGTGAGATCGACCTGACCGACCCGCTCGAGAACCTCGGCGCCCAGTTGGTCAAGTCGGTGGCGACCAAGACCAACGACGTCGCCGGTGACGGCACCACCACGGCCACCGTCCTGGCCCAGGCCATGGTCACCGCGGGTCTGCGCAACGTCGCGGCCGGCGCGAACCCCACCTCGCTCAAGCGCGGGATGGACGCCGCGGTCGAGGCCATCAACGCCGCGCTCGACAAGTCGGCCATCCCGGTCGAGGGCGAGCAGGCCATTGCCCACGTCGGCACGATTTCGGCCCAGGACGCCACCATCGGCGAGCTGATCGGCCAGGCGCTGACCAAGATCGGCCACGACGGCGTCATCACCGTCGAGGAGTCGAACACGCTCTCGACCGAACTTGAGTTCACCGAGGGCATGCAGTTCGACAAGGGCTACATCTCGCCCTACTTCGTCACCGACCCCGAGTCCCAGCAGGCCGTCCTGGACGACCCGTACGTGCTGCTGGTGCCGGGCAAGATCAGCTCCATCAGCGACCTGCTGCCCCTGCTGGAGAAGGTGGTCGAAGCGAAGAAGCCGCTGCTGATCATCGCCGAGGATGTGGACGGCGAGGCGCTGTCCACCCTGGTCGTCAACGCGCTGCGCAAGACGTTCGCCGTCGTCGCGGTCAAGGCGCCGTTCTTCGGTGACCGCCGCAAGGCGTTCCTGCAGGACCTGGCCGTCGTGTCGGGTGCGCAGGTCGTGTCGCCCGAGGTCGGGCTCAAGCTGGACCAGGTCGGTTTGGACGTGCTCGGCTCGGTCGGTCGCGTCGTCGTCACCAAGGACAACACCACGGTCACCCACGGCAACGCCGCGAAGTCCGAGGTCGACGCCCGGGTGGCCCAGATCCGCGCCGAGATCGAGCAGACCGACTCGGACTGGGACCGTGAGAAGCTCCAGGAGCGGTTGGCCAAGCTGGCCGGCGGCGTTGCCGTCATCAACGTCGGCGCGGCCACCGAGGTCGAGCTGAAGGAGAAGAAGCACCGCATCGAGGACGCGATCGCGGCAACCCGCGCGGCCGTGGAGGAGGGCATCATCGCCGGCGGCGGTGCGGCCCTGCTGCAGGCCACGTCGGCGCTCGACGGCGACCTGGGCCTGAGCGGTGACGAGGCCACCGGGGTCGGGGTGGTGCGTACCGCACTGGCCGAGCCGCTGCGCTGGATCGCCTCCAACGCCGGACTCGAGGGCTACGTCGTCACGGCCAAGGTGCGCGACCTGCCCACCGGTCAGGGCCTCGACGCCTCCACCGGCGAGTACACCGACCTGGTCAAGGCCGGCATCGTCGACCCGGTCAAGGTCACCAAGGCGGCGCTGTCCAACGCCTCCTCCGTAGCCGGTCTGATCCTCTCGACCGAGGCTGCGGTGGTCGAGAAGCCGGCCGAGGACGAGTCCGACGACGGCCACAGCCACGGCGGCCACAGCCACAGCCACTAGCTCCGGACGCTGTTTGGCACATCGTTTGCCCCGCTGGTCCACGTGATTCGAGTCCGAACACGTGGGTCAGCGGGGCAAGTCGTTTTCGGACTACGTGCGGTCAGCCCAGCCAGGCGGTCGCAGTGCGTTGTTCGGCCCGGACGGCGGCGGTGATGGCCGGGGCCGCGGCCTGCTCGATCTTGGCGCCCAGAAACGGGATGCCGGCCTTGAGGTCGCCGACGATGGTGGCCCGCGAACCGCCTGCGGTCGGTTGCAGCTGCAAGATGCCGTTGAACTTCAACGGCGCGCCGTCGATGCTGACGGTGATCGTGCCGACGCGGGCGCCGTCGGCTTCCGGGGCCTCCCACCGGTCCACCTCGGTGATCTTCAGGCGAGCGCCGACCATCGACTTCACGAAGTCGGGGAACTGGTCGGTGGCCATGTCTCGGGTAGTGGTCACCGTGGTCGGCCCGGCGCCGCCGTTGCCGGGTTGGACGTCCACCGTCCAGGCCAGGGCGCCCGTGTTCTGGCACTTGCGCTCCTGGAAAGCGGGGTCGAACGTCATCGCGCTCACCACGTCGGGAGCGGCTGGATAGATGATTTCGTTGGAAATATTCATCAGGCCCGCGACCCTACTTGATGCCGAGGAACAGGTCAGGAGTCCGAGCTGGCCAGTAGCCGCAGCCGCTCGTCGGACGATTTGCCACCCCACACCCCGTAGGGCTCGCGGACCGACAGGGCCCAGTCCAAGCAAGGCTGACGAACAGGACAGCGGGCGCACACCGACTTGGCCTGCTCTTCGCGGCGGCGGCGGGAACGGCCGCGCTCGTTTTCCGGGTGGAAGAACATCGCCGCGTCCAGACCGCGACAAGCGGCGTCGACCTGCCAGTCCCAGTTCTCGGCCACAGGTGTCGGCAGCTTGGCAACATCAGACATGAATCCTCGACCCTCCCGGTTGGCACGCTTCTGGAAGGTGTTCGGAGCCAACTGACCGAGCGGTTCACTCGCATCGCGGCAATTTTGTGCGCCGGCTCACCGTCGCCGCCCACCGCCGCGGGGGCCAGGGTCAGGCAGACAACGCGACCGTCTGACCTGGGGGTGGCCAAGAACTCGGGGTTGCCGAGAAGCCGCGCCAGAGGGCGTGGCGCAAAGGCGAGCGGGACGACTAGTTGCGGGTGAGCGCGTCGGTATAACCGCGCGCGTAGTCCCAGCTCACGAAAGTGTTGGCGTCCGGTGCGAAGGCAGGCTCGTGCGGCTGCGTCACGCCCAGGCCGAGCAGGGAACGCAGGTTGGCCGTCATGAGCGACCAGCTGAAGTAGTGCGGCTCGCCGCAGTCGGCGCAATCGACGACGACGCCGCGGAACCCGATCGGGGCGAGCGCGGCCTGGAACTCGAGCAGTTCGGCCAGGTCGTCCTCGACGTCGGCCCGTTCCTCGACGGTCAAGGGGACGACGGGATCGACGTCGTCGAACAGCGCCGCGGGGTCGGCCGGATCGCCCAGGAACGGATCGGCCGGGCCCGCATCGAAACCCACGGGGTCGTGTTCGTAATTCATCGCGTATCCGGGGAGCGGTTGCTGACGACGTTGAGGGACGCCGCACTCTCGGTGGGTCCGAAGGTGCTCACGCCCCCACCGTAGGGGCCGTGCGGCTCCTTGGCCAACATCTGCAGACTATTTGCACGCTTTTTACGATCGATGGCCACGGAGCTGCCCTCCAATAGGCACGAGTCCTTCTCGCTAGGATGAACTTTCGGCGGCATGAGGAGAATCAGTGGTGGCAACCGGGACCGATGCAGGATCCGATGACCATGACGTTCCCGCCCCCTTCGCCCGCTTCGGGCTGACCTTCGACGACGTCCTGCTGCTGCCCGGCGACACCGACGTCATCCCCAGCGACGCCGACACCAGCAGCCGGGTCTCGCGCAACATCGAGGTCAAGGTTCCGCTGCTCTCCGCGGCCATGGACACGGTGACGGAGTCCAGGATGGCCATCGCCATGGCCCGTCAGGGCGGCCTGGGTGTGCTGCACCGCAACCTCGGCATCGACGAGCAGGCGCAGCAGATCGACCTGGTCAAGCGCTCCGAGGCCGGCATGATCACGCATCCGGTGACGACGAACCCCGAGACGACGTTGGCCGAGGTCGACGCCCTGTGTGCCCGGTTCCGGATCTCCGGCCTGCCGGTGGTCGATGACCAGGGCCTGCTCGTCGGCATCATCACCAACCGCGACCTGCGCTTCGAGACCGACATGTCCCGTCCGGTGGCGCAGGTGATGACGCGGATGCCGCTCATCACCGCTCCGGTCGGCGTGGCCGCCGATGACGCGCTCGGCCTGCTGGCCAAGCACAAGATCGAGAAGCTGCCGCTGGTGGACGGCGCCGGGCGCCTGCGTGGACTGATCACGGTCAAGGACTTCACCAAGAGCGAGCAGTTCCCGTTGGCGACCAAGGACCCGGCCGGCCGGCTGCGGGTCGGGGCCGCGGTCGGCTTCTTCGACGACGCCTGGAAGCGGGCCATGGCGCTCGTCGACGCCGGGGTCGACCTGCTCATCGTCGACACCGCCAACGGCCACGCCCGTGGGGTCACCGACATGATCCGCCGTCTCAAGGCCGACTCGGCCGCCGCCGCCGTCGACATCGTGGGCGGCAACGTCGCCACCCGGGCGGGGGCGCAGGCCCTGGTCGATGCGGGCGCGGACGGGGTCAAGGTCGGCGTCGGCCCAGGTTCGATCTGCACCACCCGCGTGGTCGCCGGGGTCGGCGTGCCCCAGGTGACGGCGATCTGGGACGCGGCCCAGGCGGCCAAGGTCGCGGGCGTGCCGGTGATCGGCGACGGCGGGCTGCAGTACTCCGGCGACATCGCCAAGGCCCTGGTCGCCGGCGCCGACACGGTGATGCTGGGCTCGCTGCTGGCCGGTTGTGACGAGTCCCCGGGCGAGCTCGTGTTCATCAACGGCAAGCAGTACAAGTCCTACCGCGGCATGGGATCACTGGGCGCGATGCAGAGCCGGGGCCGGGTCAAGTCCTACTCCAAGGACCGGTACTTCCAGAACGACATCGACGACAACGACAAGCTCGTCCCCGAGGGCATCGAAGGCCAGGTGCCCTACCGCGGCCCGCTGGCCGCAGTGGCCTACCAGCTCAACGGGGGCCTGCGGCAGTCGATGTTCTACGTCGGCGCGCACACCATCCCCGAGCTCCAGGAACGCGGCCAGTTCGTCCGCATCACCGCGGCCGGGCTGAAGGAATCGCACCCGCACGACATCCAGATGACCGTCGCCGCCCCCAACTACGGCGACAACCAGTAGGCCCTCGGTCTGTCGCTGGGCCGAGCCTAGGGCTGGCGGGGGGCGTTGTACCGATTCTGGGCGATGCTCATACCCGTCCACAGCGAGGCGAAAATGACCGGGCCGAGCAACGACGGCGGCCAGTCCAGCCGCTGATGCAGGGCCAGGCCGGTGACCAGCTCGAAGACGCACCCGAGGACGAACAGGCCCAGCCAGAGCCGCACGTGAAAGAACCCGATCGGGCGGGGGAGTTCGTCGTCGGTCACCGGACCCATGGTAGGAGCGGGCCGGTAGGAGCGGGCCGGTAGGGAGTGCGCCGGTCGGAGAACGGGAATCCACCCGGCTGGCACACTGACGGCCATGCCGGACACCGTGGAGATCGGACTGGGGCGCCACGCCCGTCGCGCCTACCACCTGAACGAGGTCGCCCTCGTCCCCACCCGACGCACCCGCGCATCGGCGCAGGTGTCCACGGCCTGGCAGATCGACGCGCACGCCTTCGAGCTGCCGTTCGTGGCCGCCCCGTCCGACGCGGTGGTGTCGCCCGAGACGGCCAAGACCATCGACGCGCTCGGTGGCCTGGCCGTCCTGGACGGCGAGGGTCTGTGGACGCGCTACGACGACCCGGCAGCCGAGCTCGCCCGCCTGGCCGAACGGGTCAGCGGCGACATCCGCAGCGACGCGGCCTACCTGCAGCGGCTCTACAGCCGCCCGGTCTCGGCGGAGCTGCTGCGCTGGCGGATCGGTGAGCTGCGCGGTGCGGGCGTCCGGGTGGCGGTGCGGCTGTCCCCGCAGAACACCGGCGCGCTGGCGCAGGCCGCCCTAGCCGCCGGCGTCGATCTGCTGGTCATCCAAGGCACCGTGATCTCGGCCGAGCACGTGGTCGGCACCGATGCCTCCGAGGACACCAAACGGGCGCTGAACCTGAAGACGTTCATCGCCGAGCTCGACGTCCCGGTGATCGTCGGCGGCTGCTCCAACTACCAGACCGCGCTGCACCTGATGCGTACCGGGGCGGCGGGCGTCATCGTCGGCTACGGCGCCCATGCCGGTTCGAGCACGGCGCGGGTGCTGGGGATCGACGTCCCCATGGCCACCGCCGTCGTCGATGCCGCTGCTGCTCGGCGGGACTACCTCGACGAGACCGGTGGGCGCTACGTCCACCTGATCGCGTACGGCGAGACTGAGACCGGCGCGGACATCGCCAAGGCGCTGGCCTGCGGGGCGGACGCGGTGATGCTCGGCGCACCCCTGGCCGGCGCCACGGACGCCCCCGGTCACGGCCGCTACTGGGACGCGACCGCGGCCCACCCGCGCCTGCCCCGCTCGGCGGTGGTCGAGGTGATGGACGCCGACGCGCCGAGTGCGGCCGAGGGCGACCGTGATCTGGCCCGCCTGGTCACCGGCCCCACGGACGACCCGTCCGGCGCCGAGAACCTGTTCGGGGCCCTGCGCCGCTCCATGGCCAAGTGCGGCTATTCCACGGTCAAGGAGTTCCAGAAGGCCGAGCTCGTCGTCACCGCCCCGTCCTTGTTCTGAGCACCGTCCGAGGCGGCTCGGCGTCGCGACCTGCCAGCCGCGGTGCTGCACGTGGCCTCAGGAGAGAACGCGGGCGGGCCGAGCCGACCAGCGACCGCCTCAAGCCTGCTGGTCGGGCAGGCCGGCCTGGCGGGCCAGCACGATGGCGTGGGAACGGTCGGCCACCTGCAGCTTGCGGAAGATGTTCGAGATGTAGTTGCGGACAGTCTTCGGCGAGAACGACAGCTGGCCGGCGATGGCGTTGTTCCCGGCGCCGGTGGCCATCAGGCTCAGCACCTTCAGTTCGCTGTCGGTCAGCTCCGGAAACGGGGATCTGGACGCCGGCCGGTCGGCGAAGAACCGGGTCATGCGCACGGCGATGCCCGGGGAAAAGATCGCTTCGCCCCGTCCCACGGCCACGATGGCGCGGGTGAGGTCCTCGGCGTCCATGTCCTTGAGGACGTAGCCGCGGGCACCGGCCCGCATCGCGGCGAAGACGGAGTCGTCGTCTTCGAACATGGTCATGACGAGGATGTTGGTGTCGGGATCGGTGGCGACGATCGAGCGGATCGCGGAGAGCCCGCCGCCGGGCATCTGCAGATCCATCAGCACGAGGTCGGGATCGAGTTGCTTGGTCAAGGCGATCGCCTGGTCAGCGTCCGCGGCTTCGCCGATGACGTCAATGCCCGCTTCCGTGGCCAGCAACGAGCGAACGCCCTTGCGGAACAGCGTGTGGTCATCGGCGATGAGGACCCGCAGCGGCTGGCCGTTCACAAGGATGATCCGTCCAGTGGGACGACGGTGGTGACGGTCGTGCCGCCGTCGAGGTTGGGCCCGAAGCGCACCGATCCACCAAGTTCGGCCGCGCGTTCCCGCATCGCGGCCACACCTACGCCGGCTACCAGCGGCTCGGGCAGGCCGCGGCCGTCGTCGGCGATCGTCACCACCACGTCCTTCGCACGCACGTCGACGGTCACGCCGCAGCGGCGGGCCCCGGAATGCTTGACGGCGTTGTGGATCGCCTCGGTCGCGATCCGGTACAGCGCCACCTCGACCGCCGCCGGCAGTGGCGGAACGTTCTCGGGGGTGACCGTCACGGGTATGCCGGCGTGCGAGCCCGGGTGATTTCGCAACGCGCTGATCAACCCCAGATCGTCCAGCAGCGGCGGTCGCAGCCCGTACACCAGCCGCCTGATCTCCGACGTGGTCTGGTTCATCTGGTCACGCACGTCGTCCAGGATCGCCGAAGCCTGGTCGGGCCCCGAATCGAGCAGGCGCTGCGCGGCCACGAGTTGCAGTTTCATCGACGCCAACGAAGGGCCGAGCCCGTCGTGCAGGTCTCGACGCACGCGACGGCGTTCATCCTCGAGCGCGGTGACGAGCCCGGCCCGCGACGCCTGGATCTGCGCGGAAGCCCGCACCGCGAACATGCCGACGCTGAGGTGGCGGCCGAGATCGGCGAGGAGTTCGAGGTCGCGCGGAGAGAGCGGGGTCCCGGACCGCCGCATGGCCACGACGACCTGCCCGATCGGCTGATCGCGATACACCAACGGGATCGTGGTCAGATCGCGCGGCGACGGGCGGGGGCCCGCGACGCTGATCTCGACGTCACCCTCGACGACCGCGACGAACGGCACCCCCAGCGCCCGCGCGATCGTCGTGGCGATCGAGGAGCCTTCGCCTCCGGACGAGACGGTCCCACCCGAATCGAGCTGCCGGTTGATTCGGTCCACGACAGCCAGGGCATCGTCGTGGTGGCCGTACACCACGTCGTCGACGCCCCGTTGCACCCACCGCCGCAACGGCACGATCGTGACCGCGACCAGTACAGCCGCGAGGGCCTGGGCCCACCACCTCGGGTGACCGTGTTCGCGGCCCAGCCCGTCGGCCACGAGCACGGCGGTCCACACCACCGCAGCCCAGGTGGCCAGCACGCCCCAGACGAGCGCTGTCGCCAGCACCCGGCCACCACGCTGGGTCGACACCGGTGCCACCTTGCCTGGTGGCGCCGGTGTCCGCTCCTCGACCGACATGACGGGGCGCGACCAGCTACTGGACTGCGGCCGCGAGCTCGCTGCGCGACTCACGCCGCAGGAGCAACCAGATGACCACGCCGGAGACGACGGCCCCGCCCACCGAACTGGCCTTGTCCAGGAAGGTGGGTCCGAACGGGATCCCCGGCAGTGAGACCAACAGGTTGATGATCATCACGGTCAGGGTGAGCACAACGGCCCACCGTTGGATTCGGTAGACGCCGTACGCAGCGACCAGACCTACCACACCGATCAGAACCTCCACGATCACCACGATGTACGGCGGTTGATTCGAGCTCGAATTGACCTTTTCCGAGCCTTGGGGCAGAACCATCAACGCCACCACTACGTTGGCCAGCGACAGCAGTGCCGCAAGGGCGGCCGCGATGGTGTACTTGCGAGAACGGGACATGACGACCTCCGTGATGTGAGCCATTGTGGCCCATCGACGGCGGCTCCGGTCGAAGCCGCCGGGGATCACCTTCATGGTCAGGACGTCCCGCCGTCACCGGACCACGGTCACCAATCAATGGGACAAGATCCCAGGCGGCCGGCGCCGTCGACGGCCCGCAGCGTCGCTTCCGGAATGACCGGCAACGGATCGAGGTTCGAGACGTCATGAGAATAGGAATCATTGGCGCAGGACAGATCGGCGGGACGGTCACCCGAAGGCTCGCCGAGCTCGGGCACGAGGTGCGGGTGGCGAACTCGCGGGCGCCGGAAACGTTGTCCGAGTTGGCCGCTGAAACCGGCGCGACCGCGGTATGGGCGGCAGAGGCCGCGGACGACGTCGACCTGGTGATCGTCAGCATCCCGCAGAAGAACGTGCCCGATCTGGCGCCCGGCATCGTCACGAAGGCCAAGCGAGGCGCCCCGGTCATCGAGACCAACAACTACTACCCGCAGCAGCGTGACGGTCTCATCGCCGAAATCGAGGCCGGCACCGCGGAGAGCGTGTGGGTGTCTCAGCAGCTCGGGGTGCCGGTGTTCAAGGCTTTCAACGGGATCTTCTGGAAGCACCTGCGGGACAACGGTGCACCGGCCGGGTCACCCGGGCGGATCGCGCTGCCCATCGCCGGTGCCGAAGGTCCGGCCAAGCAGGTGGTGTTCGACCTCATCGACCAGCTCGGCTTCGACCCGGTCGACGGTGGATCCCTGGAGCAATCCTGGCGCCAGCAGCCCGGGACACCGGTGTACGGCAAGGACTACGACGCCGAGCACACCCGCGCGGCCCTCGCCGAGGCATCCGAGGAACGGTCCGCCGCGTTCCGCGCTTGACGATCCGGTCTGACAAGCTTCCTCCGAACGATGCGCGAAGGAAGGCGGCCGGGCGTGTTCGAGGTGTCGGCGTCCGGTCGCGACCCTGACGACGGCTCGCTAGACCCACCCCGGCTCGGCGCCGAGCCGTTCGCCCGGCCGTCCGCCGAGCCGGGTACGCCCAGCCCCTTGGAAACGGCGGCGGCCGCGTTGAACCTGGCCATGCGCGTGGGTGATTGCCTCTTGTCAGCGGGGATGTCGGCCAATGACGTCGTCGTTGTGCTCCTGCGGATCACCACCGCATACCAGCTGACCCGCGTCCACATCGACGTGACCTACACGTCCATCTCGGCCTCCTACTACCCCGGGCGCGACGCCGCTCCGATCACGTGCATCCGGGTGGTGCGGCCCGACGTCGTCGACTACAGCCGGGTCCGGGAATTGGACAAGCTGTCCGACGACATTCAGTCCGGCCTGACATCGACGACGCCATCGCCCAGTTCGAACGGATCAATGCCGCCCCACCGCCCTACCCGCAGTGGTTGTCGACGGCCGGGAACGCGGGTGTGGGCGCGGCGGTGGCGCTGCTGTTCACCACGTCGTGGAAGATCGTGTTGATCACCTTCCTGGCCGGCTGTGTGGTCGACCGTCTGCTCGCACTGTTGCAGCAGGCCCGGGTGCCGCCCTTCTTCCAGCAGGCCGCCGCGGCCGGCCTGATCACCATGATCGCGGCCGGCATCACCGCCGCGGGGCGCCACGGGGTGGAGATCTTCACGGGACTGGACCCCACCCTCGTCGTGGTCGGCGGCATCGTCCTGCTGGTGTCGGGGATGACGATCGTCGGCGCCGTCCAGGACGCGATCGACCAGTTCTACGTCACCGCTTCGGCCCGCGTCTTCGAAGTAGTGATGCTCACCGCCGGGATCGTCGTCGGTATCGTGCTCGCCCTGAAGATCGCCCCGCATGTCGGCGCGCCGGTGTACATCTCGCCGGACCCGATCGGGCTCGGCCCGCTCTGGGCCCAGTTCGTCGGTGCCGCGCTCACCTCGGGCTTCTTCGCCGTCTGGGCGTACGCCGATCTCCTGACGACCGCGTTGTCTGCGGCCACCGGCCTGCTCGGCTGGGCTGGTTACACCGCGATGATCCACAGCGGCGCCGCCGAAGTGCCGGCCAACGCCGTCGGTGCCCTGGCCGCGGCCCTCGTCGCCACCCTGATCGTGCGCCGCACGAACATCCCCGGCTTCGCGCTGGTCAGCGCCGCGTTGCTGCCCCTGGTGCCGGGGCTGTCGCTGTACAACGGCCTGCTGGAGATCGTGGGGACCTCGTCCACGCCGGCGAACACGTCCGCCGGCATCTCCACGCTCGGGCTCGCGGTGAGCGTGGCGCTGGGCCTGGCCGCCGGCGCCAGCCTCGGTACCTACCTCGGCCGCCCCCTGGCCGATCAGATGCGCCG
>CAXULW010000020.1:48790-68901 GCA_964252015.1 uncultured Jatrophihabitantaceae bacterium
GCCGACGGGTAACGGTCAGGAGATCGCTGCCCGCACGAGTTCGGCGATCCGCTTCTCCACCTCGGGGGTCCACTTCGCGAGCGCGTACGACACCGGCCACAGTTCGCCGTCGTCGAGGTTGGCCGCGTCCTGGAAACCCAGGGTCGAGTAGCGGTAGTTGAACTTGCCCGCGTCCTGGAAGAACACGACGATCTTGCCGTCTGCATTCGAGTAGGCGGGCATGCCGTACCACGTCTTTGCTGACAACTCGGGTGCCGTTTCGGTCACCGTCACGTGCACGCGCTCGGCGAGCGCACGATCCTGCGGTGCCATCTCGGCGATCTTGTCGAGGACGGCCTGGAGCCCGTCGGCCGCTTTGGCGCCCTTCTTGCCAACGGCGCGCAGCTCAGCCGCGCGCTCCTTCATCGCGGCGCGCTCCGCCGCACTGAAACCGTCGGATTCCGTGTCTTTCGCCGCCATTGCCTGGGTCTCCTTCATCACGTGAGGCTGCGCGTCGCGGCGGCCTTCGGTCAGAACGCTAGACCGCGGGCACGCCAGGATGCTTCTCGATTCCTGACCGCATCGACGACCAACGCAGGCCGGGGAGCGCACGTAGCGGCCATGACCCTCAGCAGCGAAATATGCTACCGTGTGCTACATGGAATCGGTCGGTGTGCGGGAGTTGCGGCAGAACGCGAGTGCCCTGCTCGAGCGCATCGAAGCCAGTGGAGTGAGTTTCGAGATCACGAACCACGGCCACCCGGTCGCTCGACTGGTACCGATCCCGCGGCAGGAACAGCCGTCTCGGGCGCAGTTGATCGATGCCGGCGTGCTTCGTCCCGGTCGCGGTGACCTTCTGGATGTGGTGCCGATTCAGATGCCGCCGGGTGCGCCCTCGTCGGCCGATCTGTTGGCCGCAGACCGAGATGAGCGGTGAGCATCTATTTCGATACGTCGGCGCTGGCCAAGCTGATCCTCGTCGAGGAAGAAAGCCAGGCGCTCCGCGGGTGGGTTGGCGCCCGGCGGGGCATCCCGCGGATAACGAACGTCGTGGGCGTTGTGGAGTTGCAACGGCTCGCGGCTCGGGTGAGTCAATCCGCCCTGAACACGGCAATCCAACTCTTGACCCGTATCGATCAACTGGATATGACGCCGATTGCGCTGGCGCGGGCGGCGCAACTGCCGCCGCCGCACGTCCGCACCCTCGACGCTCTTCACATCGCATCAGCGTCTGAACTGACCGATCTCGAGACGATCGTGACCTATGACTTGCGCATGATCTCCGCCGCCACCGGATACGGCCTGCCCGTGGCCAGCCCAGGAGCCGTCTGATGGCCGCCGGTGGTTCAGCTGCGGCTGTCGAGGCTGGTTGCGCCACCGCTCGGTGACGTCGGCGGCACGTCGTTGCGGGTGGCTTGCGCCTCGGTGGCGAAGGTCCGAGTAGCGGGTTCGGTCACGCGAACCGGGGTCTCGACCACCGTCTTCGTGACCGGGCGTCGGGTTACCTCGTCGTCGCGGTCGTCGCGGTCGTCGCGGTCGTCGCGGTCGTCGCGGTCGTCGGCTGCGCGGCGGCGGGCCGCTTCGACGTCGCGAACGCTGATGACGCCGAGACGTCCCAGCGCGGTGGCCGCGATGAAGATGATCAGCGCGCCCAAGCCGTCGAACAGGAGCAGGAACTGAAACGCCTTACCGAACTTGGACGTGGCGATCGGGGAGCCGGCGCTGCCGAGGTTCACCAACGTGCCGATTGTGGTGCCGACGACGAACCAGGCCCCAGCCGCCACGCCGAGCCACGCGCCGAAGCTGGTGGTGAGGCGGTTGGCTGCGCTCAGGAGCAGGAAGCCCCCGACCACCGCGACGGCGCCGGGCAGGATCTCGAGCCAGAATCGGCCGCTGCTGAGATGCCAGGCCTCGTTCGGGGTGTACCCGAAGTTCACGTACGGGCCGATCAGGGGAATCAACGCACCCCACGCGCCGAGCAGCAGCAGCAGTAGGCCGCTGACTGCGCCGCGTGAACGGGGTACCCGCATCCGTGCTCCGCGGGTATCGATACCGCGGTCGCTGGTGTCTTTGGTCATGGTTTCTCCTCAGGTCCTACGCAAAGGGATGGATGATCGGCCCGCGACGCGCGGTGCGACTGGGCCCGTCTGATGGTTAGACCCGCAAATCGGTAGAACATCGCATTCAGGCTGGCGATCCGTTCGGAAACCCAGTCTCAGCGCTCGCGCGGGGGGAGAAACGTGCGCAACTCATGGGCGATGAGCGCGGCGACCAGCAGGTCGACCTGGTCGGTGCATTCGCGGCAGCGGGGGGCGCGTGGGGCGCTGGCCCAACCGCACGGGTGGTCGGGGAACGCGACCCGGGGCGGGTGATCGTCATGCGCGGCCAGGGTGCCGGCCCGCAGATCGAAGGCGTGTTCTCGCAGAGGTTTACGTGGGGTACCTCGGCGCCACTGCACGTCGGCGCCGAGGTACTCCATCGCCACGACGAAGATCGGTGTGAGCGTCATCTGCTCGTCCCTTCTCCCCGTGGTTGAGCATCAGTTGCGGATGCTGCTGCGTCCGCCGATACGGGTCCATACGAGCAGGACGATGACGGCGCCGATGACCGAGCCGATGATCCCGGACGGCTGGAAGAAGCCGCTGTCCTTGTGGAAGATCAGGTAGCCCAGGAACCCCCCGACGAACGACCCGACGATGCCGATGGCAATGGTCATCGGAATCGACAGGTCCTGCTTGCCGGGGATGATGAGGCGGGCCAGCGCGCCGGCGATCAGGCCGATGACGATGAGGCTGATGATGAGGCCAAGCAATGAAATCTCTCCTCGAGCGTTGGTGGGTAAGGGGTTAGAGCATCTTGCCGAGGCCGCCGAGCCCACCGAACTTGCTCAGCAGGTCAGCCGGGTTGATACCGAACTTGGACAGCATGTCCTGGTGGCCGGCGTCGTTGGTGTCGACCTGGGCGGGCAGCTCGCTCTGCGCGGCGTCGGCCTGACTGTGCTGGCCCTGGCTGCGCAGCATCGAGATGATTTCTTCGGCGTTGATGTTCATCGGTTGTCCTTTGTCGGTGTGATGGTGCGGACGGTCAGCGGTTGGAGCTGTCGACGTCGTCGAACTGTTCCTTGCGCACGGTCTCCGTGATCTGCTGGTCCTCGGTGATCGTCTGCTTGGCCAGGCGAACCCGCTCGACCGGGACGGTCTCCTTCTGCACCACGGGGCGCTCGGCGTGCAACGTGATTTCGTGCTCTTCCTCGGTGATGTCGCCGCCGGACATGGCGGCATCGATGTTGGCGTCGGTGATCGGTTCCCGCTCGAGGCGGACCTCCTCGTGGCGCAGCGGGACCGTCTGCGACACGTTCTCCGTGACGATGTACTTACGCAGGCGGGCCCGGCCGGACTCGACCTGCTGGGTGCCGACGCGCAGCTGCTCCTCGGAGCGCGTCATTGCGTGGTCGGTGGTCGGACCGGACGTGTCCTGGCCCTGAACACCGGCGGCACCGCTCAGATCGGTACGGCCGCTGTCCGTGGCGTGGTACTCGTGCTCGGCGCCGGTGCCGGACCCGGTGGTCCAGCCGAGCTGGCCGGCGTAGTAGTCCCACAACGCCTTCTGCTCGTCGTCGTTGGTGTGGCCGTCGCTGTCCACGTGCGGCGCGCCCTTCACGATCTCCTTGGTTACCGCGAGCTGCAGGTTGCCGCCGAGGTCAGTCGCGCCCTGCAACGGGGCGAAGGTCTCCTTGTTGCCGAGCAGACCGGTCTTGACCGTGACCCACTCCGGCTGGCCGCTGGCGTCGTTGAGGTACACCTGCTCGATTGTTCCGATCTTGTCGCCGTCGGGGTCGACGGCGTTCTTCCCGATCAGGGTGCTCGGGTCGGAGAAATTGGTCATGAACGTTCCTTCCGGTTGGGTACTGCGGTGGTGGTGTTGGGGTTTCCAGCTTGGTGTGGCGGTATTGCTTGGTGGCGGTATGGCGGGCGCTCAGACCCGGGCCGGTGGTTTGGCCGAGATCGTGAAGTCGAGCAGGACGGGCAGGGTGGGGTTGTCCAGAGCCTGGCGAAGGTGGGCGATGGCGTCGGCTTCGACGCGCTTACGCACGGAGGAGAGGTTGTCGGGCTTGTCGACGGTGACCGTCAACGCGATGGTCGGCTCGTCAGAGTCGCCGAGGGTGCGGGACTTGACTGACTCGACACCGCGGTACGTCTCGATCTCGGCTACGACGGCGTTGTTCACGGCCGCCGATTTGACCGTCCCGGTGCCCCGGGACGGGCCGTCATCGTTGCTGCGGACCTCGAGGTCACCGGCGCGGTCGGTGGAAAGCAGCAACGCGGCCAGCCACCGCACCATCAGCAGCGCGACGATGACCGCGACCGCGGCCGCGGCGGCCCACAGCCAACTGCCGTGGGCGCCGGCGTACCGGCTCACCGGGTTCGCGAACAATCTCTGGCGAGCGCGGGTGGCGCCGAACAGGCCGACGCTCACTGTCATCGCCCCGGCACCCGCGAACAGCAACAGCAGGCCCAGCAGGACCAGCGCGGTGCGGTTGGTCTTGTCGGCGTGCATCAGCTGCTCCTCGGGGTGACGCGTACGGAGACCTTGGGCGACTTGGCCAGACCCAGACCGGCGACGACGTTGCCGATGGCGTCGGTTACGGGTTCTTGCAACGAGGTGGCCGTGGCCTTGTCCCGGGCCGCAGCGCGGGTCGTCACCGTGATCTTTCGGCCGGTGGCGGTGGCCGATGCGCTACGTACGCCATCGACGCCGCCGGCCGCCCGGGTGACCAGGGCGGTGAGACCACGGCGGGTGATCGCGGCATCGACGTTGTCGTCGTCGCTGCCGATCGTGATCCGGGAGACCTTGCCCGGCTTGAGCTCGAGGTAGAGCAGGACGAGACCGACGATCATGAGCAGGACGGCCCAGAACCGGATCACGCCCGCCTTCCAGGTAGTCCTCTCGGCCCACGCGGACCACGTGGTCCAGTGCACCAGTACCGGCTTCGCGGTGATCGCGTAACCGATGACCTCGATCACGAGCACGACGCTGGCCACGAGCAGGAACGCCGCGAGCAGGAACGCCAGCGGACGGTTGATCAGGCGCATGACGTTCTCCTATCGCACGCGGGGTGGGCTGGGGATGTCGGTGACCAGGTCGGCAACCGTGAGGTGGACTTCCTTCACCTCGATGCCGGTCAGTTCGCGCACCCGGTCGCAGACCTTTCGGCGGACCTCATGGGTGACCGTGGCCACGGACTTCGGCCAGCGGACGCTGATCTCCATCTGGATGAACGCCTGCGTTCCATCGACCTCGACCGATGTCTTGGGCAGCCCGTCCAGATCCGAGTCATGGCCACCGACGCCGGCCACCCCCGGTAGCGACAGACCCAGCAGCCGGGTGGCGGGTGCACCGGCGTCCGGGTTTTCCGCCGCGGCTTTGGCCGCGATCTTGCGGACCACCGTGTCCGATATCGAGATCCGACCGAGTTCGGTCGCGCCGACCGGCGAGGAGCCCTGATCAGCGGCAGCGACGGTGGTCATCGGGGAGTGCGCGCCTTGGCCAGCAAAGCGTTGACGTCGACGTCACCGTCGAGGACCTTGGCCAAGCCGTAACCGATGGCGCCGAACAAGGCCACGATGAGCATGTCGCCGAAGTTGCCGAACACCAAGGTGAAACCGAGGAAGAGGCCGACGATCGTGGCCAGGGCGGTGCGGTTCATGGCTGCTCGCATTCGAGATATAGGGAGATCAGACGGTCGGGAAGTTGGGCGGTGCCGGGGTCGGAGTCGGCGGGTTTGGTAACGGCGCCGATCCCGGTGGCGGGGAAGGTAGCGGCGGCTCTGCGTCGTCGATATCGGCAACCACGACTTCGAGGCGCTGGCCGTGCAACCACGGTGACACCGCGGTTGCGATCTGGGCCAACAGCTCGTCCGCGGTGACGCCCCATCGGCTGCGGACATGAATGGTCACCGTGGGCGGCTTGGCGGTGACCTCGACGCCCGCGACCCGGCGGCCCGGCAGATACGACGCGACGACGTCACCGCGACCACCGAACATCGCGGACACACCGGGGCACGCCGTCACGGCCGCCGCCACCGCATCGACATCAATGCCGTCGATGATGGCGACGGACGTGACGGGCGCACGACTCATGAGCAGTTCGCCGGCGTGAGGATCGCAGCGAGGAACGAGCGAGGACCGGAGCGACGGCGGACTGCGGTCAGCACCGTCATGAGACGCGGGACTCGGTTTCGGCTTCGCTGTCGTCGGTGGGCAGGTACACGTCGTCGACGCTGACGTTGACCTCGACCACCGACAGACCCGTCATCCGCTCGACGGCCTGCTTGACATTGCGCTGGATGCTGCGTCCGAGCTCGGCGATGGACACGCCGTACTCGACCACGATGTCCAGGTCGATGGCGGCCTCGGTCTCGCCGACCTCGACCCCGACGCCCTGGGCCACATTCGGGCCCGAGCTACCGGGGATGCGTTCCTTGATGGCGCCGAACGTGCGGCTGCCGCTCGTTCCCATCGCATGGACACCGGACACCTCCCGGCACGCCTTGCCGGCGATCTTCTGCACGACGCTCTGCGCGACGCTGATCTTGCCGTCCTCGGTCGCCAGGCGATCCAGGCCCTTCGAGCTGGAATCGCTGGTGGAGTGGGACTTGGTGGCGGTGGGCTGGTTCATGGGCATCTCCTCGTCGATGACAAGACGTTTGGCGGAATGGTGGGTCGAACTGGGTCATCGCCCGTCGACTCAAACGGTTAGACCCCGGCCGGGCGAGAAGATCGCACCGGCGTTTATGTGAACTTTCGGCTTCACCTCAGAGGCTGCGGAGTCAGACCGGTCACGTACGGAAACTCCCACCTGCTGGTTGTGCGAAGATTACCTGACACTGTCAGGCGCACGAGGCGCCGGTGAGGAATCCATGGCCGACGACGTAGGGCGCGACGTTGACGACGCCTACCTCGTTCAGCGGGCGCAAGAGGGTTACCTGGACGCGTTCGACCTGCTCGTCCAGCGTCATGCCGGTCTCGCCTACCGGGTCGCGTTGCGCATCCTGGGTGATCACCACGAAGCGCAGGACGTCGCCCAGGACGCGTTGACATCGGCGTGGCAGAGCTTGTCGCGGTTTCGCGGCGACTCCAATTTCACCACCTGGCTGTACCGCATCGTCACCCGCAAAGCCCTCAACCGGGCGACCCGCGGCAAGGTCAGTGACTCCCTGGACCTGCTCGAGAACGTCAGCGACACCGCGAACGGTCCGGGTCAGCAGGCTGAACACAACGAAATAGCGGACGCGGTCAGCGCCGCGATCGCCGCGTTGCCTCTCGCGCAACGGACCGTTATCGTCCTGCACCACTTCGAAGGGCTGTCCTACGAGCAGGTAGCGGCGATTACGGGCAGCAGCGTTGCGGCGGTCCGCAGTCACCTTTTCCGCGCGCGACGGGCTCTTGCCGTCACACTAGAGCGGTGGAGGTGACACTCCGATGACGGACAACCCACCGGATCAGCACGTCGACGGCCTGGCTACGCTCCTGCAGTCCGACGCACTGCCCTGCGGCCAGGACATCGACGAGCTCTTCGAACAGGTGGCCGACGGCCATGGTGACGAGCTCACCGAGCACCAACGTGGATGCGTCCACTGCCGAGCGGCCATCACCGAATTCACCCGGCTGTGGGAGCCGGTGCGTGCGTCGATTCGCACTCCGCTGCCCACCCCGGGCGAGATCGTGGGCGCGGTCGTGGGCCGCGTGCGGCGCCTGGTCAAGGACACCTGGTACACCCTGGAACTGACCGACGGCGGGTCGGTCCAGGTCGCGGCCCGCGTCGTGGCCCGCATCGCCCGCGACACCGCTCGTCGGGTGCCCGGCGTCCGCGTCGCCCTCGGACGCAGCACCGGTGGCCGCATCGCGCGGCTGGTGGAAAAGGCGACGTTCGGGCACCTGCAGCCCAATGCCGCGGTCGGTGTCCTGGGCCGGACCGCGGTCATCGATCTCGCCATTGCCGTGTCCTACGGCGACGTCATCGACGAGGTTGCCCGAACCGTGCAACGCGACGTCCGCCGAGAGCTCGCGCGCAGTGTCGGGCTCAAACCGGTGACCGTCAATGTCACCGTTGACGACGTGCTCGATGTCGATGTCGATGTCGATGTCGATGCCGCATGAGTGAGCCGGCCCGGCCAGACCTACTCGCGTCGCAACGGCGCGCGCGACGCGAATACATCCGCACGCACCACCCCGATGCCGGCGGGAACCAGGACGACTTCATCTCGGGCTTGGCTGACTTCGACGCGGCCCAACGTCGAGCGGCCCGCGGCGGCACACCCGTCACGGTGGTTGTGCGCCCGGCCTGGCCCGTGAGCCTGACCACCGTCCTACTGCGCCGACTCCGCCGTCGACACCAGCCACCCCGCGTGCGCTGAACCAGGCCGACGTCGAGGCGGCGGCACGTGGCGCAACGACGGGGGGCGGCGACGACGGGGGGCGGCGACGACGGGGGGCGGCGGTCGGGGTGGGGTCCGCTTCCCTCGGGTTCCCTCGGGCCGCATGATGGGTGCGGGCGCGGAGGCCGTGAGGAGTAGCGATGTCGTGGTTCGTGGTGGGCCTGGACAACGGGGGTACGCAGAACAACGCGACGGTGCTCGACGACAACGGCCGGTTCCTCGTCGACCACCTGGTCGAGACGCCGAGCCTGGTCCTGGACGGCCCGGATGCTGCGGTGGCCGCCCTCGCGCAGGCCTTCGCCAACATCCTCGAGCGCACCGACACCGCCCGTACCGATGTGCGCGCGGTCGGCCTCGACACCCCCGGTCCGGCCAGCGCCGGTGGGGTCATCTCGTCGAAAGGGGCGACCAACTTCAACACGGCGCCATGGCGCGGTTTCGACATCCGCGGGGCGCTGGAGGAGCGCCTCGACGTGCCGGTCGTCTACCAGAACGACGGCAACGCGGCGGCGCTGTACGCCCACCATGTCCATTTCGGTCCGCAGGCGACGTGGCGCTCGTCGGTGTCGGCGATCATCGGCACGGGCCTGGGC
Organism: uncultured Jatrophihabitantaceae bacterium; assembly: GCA_964252015.1. Classification (GTDB taxonomy): domain Bacteria; phylum Actinomycetota; class Actinomycetes; order Mycobacteriales; family Jatrophihabitantaceae; genus CAXSBR01. Next base: position 57,800 of record CAXULW010000020.1, read on the forward strand.
GGAGGTGTGGTGCACGAGGGCCGCATCATCGCCGGCGCGGTGGGGATGGCCGGCGAGCTGGGCCACGTCCACCTGCCGATGGAGGGACTGCTCGAACCAGGACAGGCGGTACCGCACTGCAACTGTGGCTTCAACGGCGACGCCGAAAGCGTGGCGTCCCTGCGCGGCATCGAGAACAACCTGCTGCCGTACTGGCTCACCCGGTTTCCCGATCACGCGCTGACGCGAGAGACTGATGCCCGCACCGCGGCCATGAAGGTACGAACCCTGGCCGAAAACGGGGACGCGATGTCCCGCGCCATCTTCACCCAGCAGGCTGCGGCGCTGGGGCGGCTGTTCACCATCTCCGCCAACGTCCTCGACCCGCACGCGTTCTTCGTCGGCGGGGGTGTGGTCGAGACCGGCCCGGAGTTTCGCGAGTGGTTCCTGGAGGCCGTGCGCAAGCACACGATCGTGCGCGAAGAGCAAAGTGGTGCCGCCGTCTCCGTGGTGCCCGACCGCGACATGGCCGGGGCTCGTGGCTCGGCGCTCGCTGCGGCCACGTCCCTCAACGCCTGAACCGCCTGAACCGGCTGAACCGGTGGGACCGGCGGGAGTGCAGCTGCGATAGTCGGCGATGTGCGTGCGCGCTTGTCCTCAAGGCTCCGTTGCTGGGCGGGCGCGTTCACGACGGTGTCCAAGGGGCCGTTGCGCCGGGCCCACGTCTCGTTCGCCGCCATGTGGGCGGGCGAAAGCGCGTTCATGGTCTCCCTCGCCGTCGTGGCGTTCCGCGATGGCGGCGTCGCCGCGGTCGGCGTCGTCACGGCGATCCGGATGGCAACGGCGGCGCTGCTGACCCCGTTTCTGGCCACGCTGGCCGACCGGGTTCGCCGCGAGCGGGTGCTGACCGGCATCGGGGTCTTCCGCGCCGTGACGCTGGCCGGCGCCGCGGTGGTGACCGGAACCGGTGGGCCGCCGGCGTTCACGTACGGGTTCGCGGCCGTCGCCACGGTCGCCCTGGCGCTCTACCGGCCGGCGCATTCGGCGCTGCTGCCGGCGTTGGCGAGCTCGCCCGGCGACCTCACGGCCGCGAACGCGGTGCGCGGCATGCTGGACTCGCTGGCCACCCTCGGCGGACCCCTGGCCGCGGCCGTGCTCCTCGCCGCGAGCGGACCCGCCGTGGTCTTCGCCGCATGCGCCGCGGTGTCGCTGCTGGGTGGGCTGGTCGTGCTCGCGCTCCCGTATGACCCACCGCCGCGGGGCAATTCCGCGCGCAGGTCCGTCAGCCGCGACATCCTCGGCGGCTTCACCACCATTGCCGGCAATAGCTCGCTGACGCTGATCACGGCGCTCGGGGTCGTGCAGACGTTCACCCGCGGATGCCTGACGGTGTTCACCGTCATTGTCGCGATCGACCTCCTCGACACCGGCTATTCCGGCGTGGGGGTCCTCAATTCGGCCGTCGGAGCCGGCGGGGTCCTCGGCTCGCTGTGCGCGTTCGCGCTGGTCCGGCGCGGCGGACTGGCCACCTGGTTCGGGATCGGGGTGGCGCTGTTCGGCGCGCCCCTGGCGCTGATCGGCGTCTTTCCCGATCAGGTGACGGCGATCGTCCTGCTCGGCTTCGTCGGCGTCGGCAACGCGCTGATCGACGTCGGCGGCTTCACCATGCTGGCCCGGCTCACGGACGAGACCGTGCTGGCGCGCATGTTCGCGGGCTTCGAGGCGATCCTGACGCTGGGGGTCGCCGCCGGCGGCCTGGTCGCGCCGCTGATCATTCATGGGCTCGGCACCCGGCATGCGCTCGTTGCGGTCGGCCTGCTGGCGCCGGTCGCCGTAGTGGTCAGCCGGGGGCCACTGCGGCGCTTGGACGCCACGATGCACGTCCGTAACACCGACATCGCCATCCTGCGGGCGGTCCCCATGCTCGCCGCGCTGCCGGCCGCGACGATCGAACAGCTCGGCGCCCGGCTCACACACGCCGAGTTCGCGCCCGGGCAGGCCGTCTTCGACCAAGGCGATGCCGGCGAGGGGTTCTACGTGGTCGAGTCTGGCTGCGCGGAGGTGTTCCGGCACGGACGCCTCGTCAACACCCTTGGTCAGGGCGATGGGTTCGGCGAGGTCGCGCTGCTCGGCGACGGTCCCCGCACGGCTACCGTTCGCGCGGGAACGAACGAACCGCTGCGGGTGGCCGTCCTGGAGCGGCCGACCTTCCTGACCGCCGTGACCGGATATCCGGTGAGCGCGTCGGCGGGCCGTCAGGTCGTGGCCCGGATCCAGGCCCGCGACGCGGCCGACCCATTCCTTGCGGCCGACCCCTTGACCGCGGCGGACGACGACGGCTCGGTGGGTGGGACGACCGGGGCCTCAGCCGGTTGAGATGAGCGAACGCGGGTTTCGTCGGTGCATGACGTACGGGATGCCCCGCCCGACCATGGAGAAAGTGCCGCCGATGCGCTGGGGCCACGACGGGTTCGGCAGCGGCGCGAGCGGCGCGACGATGTCCGCGACGTCCACGAAATACGTCTGTACCCGTCCGATGCCGTCGAGGTCCAGCTCGATCTCCTGGGTGGCCAGCTCGGCGGCGGCGTCGCCACCATCGCGGATCAGCTCGTCGGAGACCAGCAGGTACTCGGGTACCTCGACCGGGTTCTTGAGCAGGCGGTGCACGTAGATCACGTCCACGCCGACCAGCTTCTTGCGACGTTTGATCGTCTGGGTGGCGACCTCCCCGACGTGCGCGACGAACTTCAGCTTCAGGTCGCTCGTCTTCTTGCAGCTACCGCACGGGCACATGTTGACCTGGACCAGCTGACGCTCTTGGTGGAAGGCCCGGTGCAAAGCAACGGCGGCATCGGTGACGGCGGCCAGCGCCGCCGGTCCGTCCAGCCCATCGGCGTCGCGGGACAGGAACGCCGCGTCGCCTTCGATCTCGATCAGGTCGAAGCCCTGCGCGGCGTCCACCACCTTGTCGAGCATGCGGGTCGTCGCCGCCTCCGCGTGGCCCAGGATGCTGCGATGGAACTGCATGTACTCCGTGTAACCGCCGATATCGGCAATCAATAGCAGCGCCCGCCGAGTTGCCATGGTGGGACGTTAACAGGGGGGGACGCGGTCGTGGCTCGATGGACGCGCGCTCAGTTCCGGCAGCGGCGTGCTCACCCCAGCGGCGCGAGCGCGATCGATGAGCGCGGTTCGGTCGGCCAGCCGCAACTTGGCCAGGATGCCCGACATGCTGTTGCGCACGGTCTTCTCCGAGATGCCGAGAGCGCGGGCAATCGCCAGGTTGGTTCGTCCGGCGGCGACCAGGTCGACGACGGCACGTTCCCGAGGCGTCAGTTCGGGAAAGGCCGTTGTGGTCGATGCGTCCGGGGTGGGTGGGGCGGCCACACCTGGGCCGAGGACCAGGAGTCCCTGGGCGACGGCGCGGATGGCCGCGGCGACCACGCCGGGCGGGGATTCCTTGAGCGTGTAACCGCGGGCGCCGGCGCTCAGGGCGGCCGCAATGAGCGCGTCCTCGTCGTGCATGCTCAGGACCAGCACGCGTCGCGACGGGTTGGCTTGACGCATGCGGCGGATCGCTTCGATGCCGTCCACGCCGGGCATGCGCAGATCGGTGACGACAACGTCGGGATCGCATCCGGCCACACACTCGATCAGGTCGGCACCCGTGGCGGCCCGGCCCACGAGTTCCATGCCCGCGGCGTCGGTGACGAGGTGGGCCAAGGCCTCCAGGAACAGCGGGTGGTCGTCGGCCACGACCACCCGCAGGGACGGTGATTCGTCCACGTCAGACCGGTTGCGTGATCGGCTGCGAACGTTCCTGGTTGAGCCGGGCGGGCATCGACGACCCCTTTGCGGTCGCGGGGGACCCGCTCTCGGTCGGTGGGAACGGTGGCGTAGCGAACGTGGGCCCTGGGTGCACCGGTAGGACGGCCCGCACGATGGTGCCGGACGGGGACGCTGCGGTGACCTGGAGGGAGCCGCCGCACTCCTCGGCGCGCTGACGCATCGACCTCATTCCGACCCCCGCGGTGTGCGTGGCGGCGATACCCCGTCCGTCGTCCTCGACCTCGATGACCAGGAACCTGCCGTCGACGGCGCCGAGGCTGACCGTGAGGTTGGCCGCGTCGGCATGTCGGCTGGCGTTGGTCGTCGCTTCCAGCGCGATGCGGTACGCGGTGACCTCCACGGTGTTGGCCATGGCCAGTTCCCAGCAGGGTGCGGCGATCTGGACTGCGGCGCCGAGCGCCTCGGCGTCATGAGTGAGCGCGGCGATGAGACCCATCTCCTCGAGCCGCGTGGGAACCAGGTCGTGGACCAGTCGACGAACCTCACCGACGACGCCACGGGCTTGCACCGCGAGTTCCCCGAGCACGACCCGGGCGGCCCGCGGGTCGTCGGTGGCGGTGTCGCGGGCCCGCTCGATTCCCCACGCAATGCCGGCGAGCGCCGGCCCGAGCCCGTCGTGCAGGTCGGCCCGGATGCGGTTGCGCTCACTGTCGCGCAAGGAGACCAGGCGGCGCTGGCTCGCGGCCAGGGCCTCCTCGGCCGCGATGGCTTGTACCGCCGCGGCGAGCTGGGGAACGACTCCGGACAGGAGCACCCGCTGACGTTTGGACAATCCGCTTTCCCCGGCCGGTGCTGTCACCACGAGCAGGCCCACGGCCCTGCCGGCGAAGCTCAACGGGATGCGTACGCTCGCGCCGCGACCGGGGACCCCGCTCGTCGCCAGCACGGACTGATGCGCGTCGAGAACCTGCACCCCAGCCAGGCCGAGCGTCCCTCCCAGCGTGCTGGCGGTGACGACGAGCACGTCGTGGGGTCGGGCGGCCGCGTCCAAGCGGGCCCGCAGGTGTTCCAGGGCCGCGCCGGGATCGTCGCTGGCCCCCCACACCAGCCGGGCCACCCAGCGTTGCGCGAGATCGCGCAGCAGCAGCGCCACCAATGCGGCGATCGCCACGGCGATGAGGTCGGGCAGGCCACCACCGATGACCTGCCGCACGAGGGCCACCACGACGGCGTAGGCGGCGATGACGACGCCGGTCAACAAGCCGTAGCGGACGGTGCGTTCGAGAACCTGTCGTGCGTCGAACAGCCCGAACCGACGGATGGCCACCCAGGCGCTGACGGCGAACACCGCCAAGGCGGCGTGCTCGAGGACGTAGGCGGTGTTGGCCAGCCCGATGGTGCCGAGCACGAGGCAGCCGAGGAAGCTGGCCGCGACCAGCCAGGCGGCCCGGTGCAGCAGGGCCAGGGCCCGGCGCGTCGACGGCGATGCGTCTGGCGGTAATTGCGCGATCGCGGCGCCCACCGACCGCGCCGCGCTGACATCGACGACGTTCTGGCCGAGGAACACCAGGATGCTCAGCCCGCTCAGCCATTGCCCCGGCCCGCCACCGACGCCGAACGGGTTCCGCACTTCGTCGAAGTGAGCGAACGTCGGGCTGAACGCCGACGCGGCCGACATCGCCATGATGGCGAACGTGCCGACGACGCAGACCCGCCACCACCGCCCGGCCGGCAACCGGCCGGTGAGCAGCAGCGGAGCCAGACCGGCCAGTGCGAGTTGACCAGATGTGGCGATGGACGAGGCGAACTCGGCGGCGGCCGCGTGCGGGAGAGCGGCGTGATCGGCGAACACGGTGCGGGCGTAGGCGTCGAGGACCAGCTTGACGACGGTCGCCGCACCGGCCACGACCAGGAGCCAGCCGAGTTTGGAGCGGGGATCCGAGCGCACCAGGGCCCGGCCCACGAGCGGCACCGCGACCAGGCCGACCGCGGTGATCACGGCCAGCGCGACCGCCGGGTCGGACCCGTGCACCGCGAGCAGGAGAACCCCACCCGCGGCGAGGGCTCCCGTGCCGGCCGCGACCGCGGAGGCGATGACCGCAGCCACGCTCGGTCCAACCGTCGCGGTCCGCGACCCGGCGCGACGGGCCGGCCCGGCGAAGATCGTCATGCCGACATGGTCGTCGCCGCCGGCGCCGTTGACCAGTGCTCAAGCGCGGCCGGCGGGGTCGAGACCCGAGCGTCCCGGACGATGACGACGGCGCAGCCGATGAGCACGGCCGTGAACCAGCCCCAACTCAACGCCGGCAAGGTGTTGCCGTCGTTCGAATGGGTCACGATGTGCAGTGGCAGCGTGGCCAGGAAGCACCCGGCCAGCGGCCGGGGAACGGCGCGGGAACGCCACAGCGCGAGCCCGAGCAGGATCAGTCCCGGGCCCTGGCCGATGATCATCAACACGCCCAGGTGACCGGGCAGGCTGCTCTGGAAACCCTGCACGACCCGCAACGCCGTCGCCGGATCGGTGTGGGCGGGCACGACGGCCTGCATCAGGTTGTCAACGGTGTCCAACGTGCCGAGCAGGTACCCGCCGGCCAGGAACGCTGCCCCCCAACCGGCCAGCCGGGGCGCGGCCGCGGATGCGCGCCAGGCCAGCACCAGCACGCCCAGGGCCAGCAGCGGCAGGGCGAACTGCAAGCAGGCGGCCGCCGCCGCTCGCCCCGGGTGCGCCGCCGCCTGGACCAGGGCCGCGGGCAACGATGCGGAGGTGACCGGCGTCAGGACGTGAAACCCGACGTTGAGGGCCGCGGGAACCACGAGACAGAACGCCGCCGTAATGGCGAGCGGGCGCGGAACCGTCCGGGGTGCAGGGTGAGGTGCGGGGTGAGGTGCAGGGTGATCGGACATGCTTCCTCCAGAATGTGGGCCGAGCCCGACCGGCTCGACTAGGGCCAGGGTCGGCCGCCCGGCGTCCCGGGCACCAGGGACACCGTCGGCGTCCGGGCGGGATAAACGCCCAGGCGAACGCCCACCCGGCCGCAGGGGTAGGCGGCATATATCGTGGCAAAGGTAATGACCGTCAATCCGCCGTCCCGTGACGACCTGACGGCGCTGTGGGGACCGGCCCAGCCACGTGATCGGCCGTTGCGATTGCTCGGCCTGTTCGCCCATCCCGATGACGAGGTGTTCTGCGTCGGCGGCACCATCGCCCGGGCCGGTGTCGCCGGAGCCGAGACCGCGATCGTGTCTCTCACCCAGGGCGAGGCCGGCGAGATCCGCGACTCGGCCCTGGCCACCCGCCGCACCCTGGGGGCCACTCGGGCAACCGAGCTTGCTGCCGCGGCCACCGCGTTGGGGGTGGCCAGCGTGGACTGCCTGGATCTCGGCGACGGCAACCTGGCTCGGATGCCGTTCCCCGAACTCGTCGCCCAGGTTTGCTCGATCCTGGAACGGTTCGAGCCGGACGTGGTGGTCACGTTCGGCGACGACGGCGGCTTCGGCCATCCCGACCACATGGCTTCCTCGCTGGCCACGCTCGCCGCCCGGGAGCAGGTGGCCCGTCCACCCCGGGTGCTGCACGCTCGCTTCCCCGCCCAGGACCGGCTGTTGCTCGATCTACTGGTCGACTGGTTGACGTCGGGGGAGCAGCGGTTCGTGGGTAGCGCCGGATTCGCCAACGCGTTGCGGCTATTCGCGGACGGTTCGTCGATGCTGGGTTTTGCCGCGGATCATCTGCACGTCGAATGGTTCCCGGCCGGCTCCTTCGTCATCGAACAGGGCGAGCCGCCGAACGAATTGTTCTGCATCCTGTCCGGTTCGGTCGACATCGTCGTCGAGGATGCCGACGGCCGGCTGCGCAAAATCGACACGGCCGGCGCCGGCGCATTCGTCGGCCAGGACGGCTTGGCCACCAATCGACCCCGAAACGCGCACGTGATCGCCGTCGACGACGTGACCTGCTTCGTCCTCGCCCCACGGGGGCGCGACCTGGCTGCCGGCCGAGGGGCGGGCGTGATCCTGGCTGCGACCGCGGACCAACCCGGACCGGCTCCGGTCTCCTCGGGTGCGAACGACTTCACGATCGACGTCCAGGGTGCGCTCGACCGCAAGATCGCCGCGCTGGTCGCGCACCGCTCGCAGTACGCGTTGGACGCCGAGTTGCTTCCGCGCCAGGTGCTGGGCCCGCTGCTGGGTACCGAGCACTTCACCGCGGTGACCTAGCGACGCCGGAAAGCACTTCGATGGGTGTCGGCCGCGCTTGTGGTCTCCAGTGGACGACCGCGCTAGCGCCCTTCCCGCTGTCGGGGGACAGCCCTAAGATCGCCCGCGTGAGCTTCGACGTCGGCGCCGACGCGTACGGCGAGTTCATGGGGCGGTACTCCGAGCCGCTGGCGGCCGAGTTCGCCGCACTGGTCGAGGCCGGCCCGGGCCAGCGGGCGCTGGACGTCGGTTGTGGCCCGGGAGCGCTCACGTCGGTGCTGGTGCGGCGGCTCGGTGCCAGCTCGGTGACGGCGGTCGATCCCTCCGCGTCCTTCGTAACCGCGGCCCGCACTCGTCTGCCCGACGTCCGGGTCGAGCAAGCCAGCGCCGAGCAGCTGCCGTTTGCCGACGACTCGTTCGATCTCACGCTGGCCCAACTCGTCGTGAACTTCATGTCCGAGCCCGTGGTGGGGATCGGTGAAATGGCCCGCGTCACCCGCCCCGGCGGGGTGATCGCGGCGTGTCTGTGGGATCACGCCGGCGGCCGCGGACCGCTGTCCACTTTCTGGCGGGCCGCCCGCGATGTCGATCCGAACGTCCACGACGAGTCAGACCTGCCGGGTGTCCGCGACGGGCACCTGGTCGAGCTGTTCGGGCAGGCAGGACTGGCGCACGCCCGGCAGACGACCCTCACCGTGCGAGCCCCCTTCGCCGACGTCGACGCGTGGTGGCACCCGTTCACCCTCGGCGTCGGCCCGGCTGGTGCCTACGTACGCACTCTCGACCCTGACCACCGCGACCGCCTGCGCCGCCGATGCGCACAGCTCTTGCCGACCGGCCCGTTCCACGTCGACGCCACCGCCTGGGTCGCCGTAGCACGGCCAACGTCATAAACCGGAGGTTGATTCGTAGCCCACATTCGGCGTCCTGCCCCGCGCGGATCGGCGCCGCCCCGCCAACGCCTCGACGCATTCGTGCTCGGGTGGACTCGCCCGCCAACTGCCCGGCGACGCAGCGCGGCGCGGTTTGGGTTGCTTGCGCGCTACCGTTCGGCGATGGACGACGACGAGGCCCAGTGGCACCGCACCTTCGCCGCCCGACTCTTCAATTCGACGTGGCAACTCATCGAAAAGCCCGATCGCAACGCCGACGAGGGGCTCGAGATGCTGCTGAGCGCCGCCACGTCGAGATGGCACTGGGGACAGGTCGGCGACGCCGAACAGGTCGCCGCCGGCGACTGGCAGGTTGCCCACGTCGCGTCATTGCTGGGACAAGATGAGTTGGCGTTTCGCTTCGCCGAGCGCCACCTGCAGACCGCGATCGCGCAGCGATGGGATGGGTGGCGGTTGGCGTCCGCGCACGAAGGCATGGCCCGCGCGTTCGCCGCGGCCCGCGAGGCGGACCGTCGAGACGAGCACGTCGTCCTGGCTCGCCAAGCCCTCGAGCGGGAGAGTGACGCCGAGGATCGAGAAATCATCGCGGCCCAGATCGATTCGGTGCCTCCGGGCCGGCCGTAGTTCCTTTTCGCGACAGCGTCGACTGCTCAGGTAGGTGCCGCGCGCAAGAACGTGAGCACGGCAGCTACCCGCCGGTGGACCGGGGTGTCCGGCGGCAGGTCGAGCTTGGCGAATACCGACGCGACGTGCTTTTCGATCGCCGACGCAGACAGGTGCATCGCGGTGGCGATGCTCGGGTTCGTCAGACCTTGGGCCATGTGCTGTAGGACCTGCCGCTCGCGGTCGGTCAGCCGGTCCAGTGGTGACTCGGTGCGGCGCGACCGTTGCCGGACGAGGGCGTCAACAATGGTGGGGTCGATCACCGATCCGCCGGCGGCCGTCACCCGCAGGGCGCGCAGCAACTCGGCGTGATCGCCGACGCGATCTTTGAGCAGATAGCCGAGCCCGGCACTGCCCTGGGAGAACAGTGCGATCGCATAACTTGCCTCCGCATGCTGGGACAGGACGACGACCCCGGTTCCCGGTGCCTGGGATCTGATCGTGTGCGCGGCGTCGATCCCTTCGGTGCGCAGATTCGGGGGCATCCGGATGTCGGTGAGAACCGCGTCCGGGCTCATTCGTCGTACTGCGTCCAGGAGCTCGGTGGCGGTGCCGACGGCGGCGAGGACCTCGACCTCGCCGGTCGCGTCGAGTAGCTGGCGGGTGCCTTCGCGGACGAGGTAGTTGTCCTCAGCTATCAGGATCCGCAGGCGTTCAGCCACCGGTCGTGCCTGCGACTGCATCGACGGGGAGCACACCGAGCAGCCGTGTTCCCATGCCGGGTGCTGAGACGATGTCCAGCCGGCCCCCCACTGCGTGCAGGCGATCGGCCAGGCCGCGAAGACCTCGCAGCGGCTCGCTGTCGGGTTTGAACCCGCGTCCGTGGTCGGTCACCTCGACGTGCAGTTCGCCGGCTGTGCGGCAGATGGTGACCACGGCGTCCTGGACGGCTGCGTGCTGAAGCACATTCGTCACTGCCTCGATGGCGAAGAAGTAGGCGGCACCCTCCAGATCCGCGGCCAGCCGGCACTGTCGCATGCTGTCGTTGGCCTGGACGGTGACCCTGAGCGGCAGGCCAGCGGTGCGGTCTTCGATCGCGCGGACCAGGCCGTGATCTTCCAGTGCGGCTGGGTGAATGCCGCGAACCAGCTCGCGGAGCTCAAGGTGGGTGTTGCGGACCGCGACCGCCAGAGCGTCGAGCGTCGCACCGACCGCGCCCGGGTTGGACGCGAGCTGCAGCCGGGCCAGATCCACCTTCGCCGCGACTGCGACTAGTTGCGCCTGGACGCCATCGTGCAGATCACGCTCGATACGTCGGCGCTCGTCCTCTTCGGCGCGAACCAGGCGGGCCCGCGACTGGGACAGTTCCACCACCCGCTCTTCGAGCCGCCGGTTCAGATCGGTGTTGTGCAGGGCCGGCGAGATCTGCCGAGCGAAGTCTTCCAGCAGAGCAACGTCTGACCCGCGCACACTGCGGGGGCCGCCACACTCGATCCAACCCAGAGTTTCACCGGCATGCCGTATCGGCGCGCTGAGGTCGGCGACGGCGCGGACCCGCTGTGACGGACCTACGTAGGCCAGCACCCCATGGTGTTCGGCCGCGTGGTGTTCGGCCGCATGGTGTTCGGCCGCATGGTGTTC
>CAXULW010000021.1:0-65624 GCA_964252015.1 uncultured Jatrophihabitantaceae bacterium
ACTCTGACACCCACTCGCGGACGTGGATGGGCATGATGTCGGCGATGCGCATCGGACCGAACCAGGGGACGGTGTGGCGTTGCAGGTTGTACCGGCTCTGCCTGATGGTTGGCACGACAGGCTGGTCAAGGTGCAGAACGCGAACACCGCTGCCCCGACCGGCGAGCCGCAGTTCACTGGTTGGTGTCTCAACAAAGAAGATCTGTGCGTCGCGAAGTTGTGCTCCCTACGTGAAAAGAACCAGAAATTCGTCGCCGCACTCCTCGATGTCGGGCTGGTTGACGCCGAGGTCATTGCGGCACGCTTGACGACCGTCTCCGAGCCGTTCCGCCCGGGCGCTGAGCGTGCTCAGCAGTGGCTTTACCTTGGCTTGGTAATTGACTAATCGCCGAGATGACGTTGTGGCCCTTCGGCGTCGCCCTGCGGGGGGAGGCGTCAAACGCAGATCGGCACCTGTTCATCGACGACGACTCCGTTGACGAATGAGCCGGTAGACGCCCCGTCGTTGTAGCAGGCGTCCGAAGTGACGTAGAACCGCTCGCCCCAGGGTTTCGACGCGATGCGGTACCACCATGGGCAATGCGCTGACGACGAGAACCAGCCCCGGCGCGATCGTCGAAGGGGGGAGCCGGTTACTCAGCGGGTCGCTCGCACCGGGTCCGTCGACCGGGCCCACCGAGGCAACCACTCAAGTCCGGACGCAAAGTGCCGATCTACCAAGACACTGCCAGTCAAGGTTGCAACCACGGAAGCGTCAGGTCTCAATGCGTGGCAAAGGGTTGGCGGCCTACGTGGCGGCCGCGGTGGCCGGCATCGTCGGCTATTTCTTGCTCCCGCAACCGGCGCAGAACGTGGCCTTTGTAGTTTCTAATGTCAGCGCGGCTGCGGTCATATTGACGCGCCTGCGCAGCGGCAGACTCAGGCCCGTCGGCGGGTGGCTGCTGATGGCCGGCTTCCCGATCGCTACCGGAGTGGGCAATGCCGTCTATTTCGTCAACGACTCGCTGCGCCACGTCGCGCCGTTCCCGTCGTATGGCGACATTGCCTTCCTGGGAGGGTACGTCCTGCTGGCGGCCGGCCTGCTGCGGCTGCAGCAGGCCAGAGGTGCGGGTTGGGACCTGCCTGCCGTGCTGGACACCGCCATCATCACGATCGGGTTCACGGCTGCGTCGTGGGTGGTGTTCATGGCCCCGCTGCTGCACGACTCCGACACTGCGGTGTTGGAGCGACTCACCGCAGTCGGCTACCCCGCGGCCGACGTGTTGGTCCTCGCAGTCGCCGCCCGGTTCCTGCTCACGGCTCACCGACACAGCCCGGCCTTTGCCTGGCTGGCCGGCACTGTCGTGGTCATGTTGGTTTCCGACACCACGTTCGCCGTACTGAACCTGCTGGACGTGTATCACACCGGCAACCCCATCGACGCCCTTATCCTCACCTACAACTTGGGTTGGGGGGCGGTTGCGCTGCATCCGCGCGCCAATGATCTGGCCATGGCCGCGCCCGGACGGTCCGGGAGACCGAGCTGGCGCCGGCTTGCCGCGCTCAGCGCTGCGTCCCTGATCGCCCCAGTCGCGCTGATGGTGGAGGTCACCAACCACGACTATCGGGACCTGATCTTCACGAGCGCCGCCGCGGCCTTGCTGTTCCTCCTCGCCATCGCGCGGATGGCGGGACTGGTCGTGCAGCTCGAGAGAAACATGACACATCGCCACGCTCTGGAAGGCGAGCTCTCCTACCGCGCCACCCACGACGAACTCACCGGGCTGGCCAACCGGCGGGAGTTCACCGAACGACTTGCTGGCACGTTGGAGCAACACCCTGATGGTGGGGTGACGGTGCTCTTCTTGGATCTGGACCGGTTCAAAGCCGTGAACGATACGCTCGGACACGGTGCCGGAGACACCTTGCTCAAGGTCGTCGCCGGCCGATTACGCGCTGAGCTGCGCGCCGGCGACACGATCGCCCGAGTCGGCGGCGATGAGTTCGCCGTCTTGCTCGGCGCCCCTGCTCTGGACCGTGAGCAACTCGCCTCTGTGACAACCCGTCTGACCCTGGTCGTGGAACTACCCGTGCGCCTAATTGGCTTAGACGTCCGAGTCGGGGTGAGCATCGGTACCGCTATCGCGACTCGCGGTGAAAACCTTGAACAGCTCGTGCACAACGCGGACCGTGCCATGTATGCCACCAAAGTCGCGACCAAGATTGCGGCAGCAACCGCGTCCGCTTCGCATTAGACCGATAGTGCCCGCGTCGGTGTAGAAGGAGTTTTCCCAGCGATCCCTCAGGATCGCCTCGCTGCGGTCGATTGAACGGATAATGGCACCGTCGGAGAAGTAGCGGAGCATTGATGACGAGTACTTCATCCCGCGCGCGTTACCCGTCCTTGCTCACGTCGGGCATGTTCGTGCTTCTCGTCATGTATCTGGTGGGGTTGTCGACGCACGGGCCGCGGTTCAGCGTGTTCGTGGACGGCTGGCTGGGCATAGCGACCCAATGGGCTCCGGCAGTGGTGTGCGCGACGGCGTGGGTGCGCGCCCAGCAGCGACGGCCCGAGATCGCATGTGCGACCCTTGCCGTTTCCCTGTTTGCGGCGGGTAACACGTTCTACGTGCTGAAGCTGGCGCATCTGGCCGCGCCGCCGGTCCCGTCGTTTGCAGACGCCGGGTACCTCTCGTTCTACCCATTCGCGCTGGCGGCGATCGCGTTCGCTGTTCGTCGCGAACTTGCCGGCATTGCCTCTGCGGCGGTGTGGCGCGACAGCGTCCTGAGCGCGTTGGCTGCGACCGCCGGGCTAGCAGTGGTGCTCAGCCCGGTGATGGACGCTGCGACCCGCAGCGCGACGACGCCGGCGGCGATCACCGCGATTGCCTACCCGATCGGTGATCTGCTGCTGATCAGCGCGATCGCCGGTGTGTGCGTGCTCAAGGGAGCACGTATGCAGCGGCATTGGTTGGCGCTTATCGCGGGCTTATCGGTGTTCACCGCGTCGGACGTGGTCTATGCGCTGCGTGTCGTGACGGGCACCTACGTCGTCGGCACGGCATTGGATGCCGGGTGGGCCATCGGGTTGGCACTCGTGGCGATGTGGACATACCGGGCCGTAGACGACGGCGAGCAGCGCACCCCGCGGGGAACGCTTGGCGTGCCGATGGCCGCGACGGCCGTCGCCCTAATCGTCCTGGTGGCCGGCACCCAGCGGCACGTCAGCGGGTTAGCCGTCGGCCTGGCGAGCGCAGTCCTCGCTCTCGCGGCGTGGCGCGCGAACACGGCCTTCCGCCAGCTGCGTCGTTGCTCCGGCAGGTGGCCGAGACGGACGATTTGACCGGCCTTGCGAACCGGCGCGCTCTCTATGCGGAGGTCCCGCTGCGGCTAGCTGCTACGCCTGATCGTGCGCACAGTCTTATCCTGCTCGATCTCGACCGCTTCAAGGAGATCAACGACAGCCTGGGCCATCATGTCGGTGACCGCCTGCTGGTTGAGATCGGCACGCGGCTGGCCGCACTCGTGCGGCCCAAAGATCTGGTCGTCCGCCTGGGTGGGGATGAGTTCGCGGTGGTCCTCGACGACGCAGGCGAGGCGGCGGCCATGGCCGTAGCCGACGACTTGAAAGCGGTGGTGTCTGCGCCGCTCGCCGTCGACGGAGTGACCGTGCGCTGCGACGTCAGCATCGGTATCGCGGTGTACCCCGATCACGGAAGGGACGTGAGCGCGCTGCTTCGATGTGCCGACATCGCCATGTACAAGTCGAAGGGGAACGACGACGGACCGGAAGTGTTCAATAGCGTTGACGCCCAACTCGGCGCGACTCGTCTGCGCACGGTCCACGATTTCCGCGTCGCACTGGACCAGCGACAGCTGATCCTGCACTACCAACCCAAGCTCGACCTGCGCACCGGCGACGTGACCGGCGTCGAGGCATTGGTGCGCTGGCAGCATCCCGAGAGCGGGCTCCTCTACCCCGACACCTTCATCGAGTTCGTCGAGGAAGCCGGCCTGATGTCGCTGATGACTGACCAGGTGCTTGACCAGGCGCTCGCACAGGCGGCCGTCTGGCGTCGCGCTGGACGCCTTCTGAAGGTAGCCGTCAACCTCTCGGCCCGTAGCCTCATCGACGCCGACCTGCCGGCGAGCGTGTCGGCGATACTGTCCAGCCACGGCTTGCCGCCGCGCGCGCTTCAGCTGGAAATCACCGAAAGCGTCCTGATGTCCGACCACGACCGAGCTCGAGCCGTGCTGACCGAACTTCGAGGCGCCGGCGTGACGATCTCCGTCGACGACTTTGGCACCGGCTACAGCTCGCTTGCCTACCTGCGTGACCTGCCGATCGACGAACTGAAACTCGACCAGTCCTTCGTAACCGCAATGGGCACCGACGTCCGCGCCAACGCACTCGTCAGCTCTACGATCACCCTTGCCCACAGCCTGGGCCTGCGAATGGTCGCCGAAGGCGTGGACACCCAAGCAGCCTTGTCCGAACTCGTCCGGTACGGCTGCGACGAGGTCCAGGGCTACTACATCTCACGCCCCGTCCCCGCGAAGGACCTGAACCGCTGGCTCGACCTCCATCAACCCGCGCGGTCGCACCTGCGGCTCCTGACCGGCCGGAGCGCCTAGAGAACCGCAACCGACTCATTGGGCGTCACCATGCCGGGCTGTGTCCAGTGCCGCGGACCGTCGCCAGCTCTAGCCGCGCCGGGACTGTCAAGAGCGGCCCGCGCCGACACCTGCAAGCGCCCGAAGCGGTACAAGGCCGATGCTCCGCACCCATGGGCCGGGGACAAAAGCGGGGCAGGTAAAGGGGGGCCCTCGCCGCCCCTACCTGCCCCGAACGACGTTCAGTCGTCGTCAGCTCGCGTTCGGCTGACGTGACGTCCTGGCGTCGTCCGCGACCTCGGTCGCGGCTCTTGCTATCGCCGGCGCGAGCCCGGCCATCACGGCGCTGATAGCGTCGATCAAGCCGCGCACGAGCTCGGCGCTGTGGTCATCTCCGCGGCGAAGCATGGCTTCGTGCACGATAGATAACCGGTTCACGGCCGACGAAAGATCAATCAGCTCCTGTGCTGATGGCACGGCAGCCAGTCCCCCGACTGGTGCAACCTCAACCTTAAAGTACTGCTTGATCTCTCCCGTTTCGCCGGCCGCGCCAATCCGGTCCAAGGCCCCAATCTCGATATTCAGCGCCATCTCGATGCCGCGTCGAGTCAGGTCATTCGGCCAATTACGGCCGGTTTCCATGTTCCGGATCGTTTTGACGTCTCGGAGCCCCGCTGCCGAAGCAACATCCGATTGCGTCAAACCCAGCTGCTCCCGGCGCGTCCGTGCGTATTCAACGGCGCGCATACGCCCCGCATCATCACGTCGGCGACCAGAAACCATACCGGGAACTTTACCGGGAACTTTCCCGGTGTCAACCCCCCACGCCGCGTTCGCCCGACAGCCCGACGGCGCCCGTCAGGTTGCCG
Organism: uncultured Jatrophihabitantaceae bacterium; assembly: GCA_964252015.1. Classification (GTDB taxonomy): domain Bacteria; phylum Actinomycetota; class Actinomycetes; order Mycobacteriales; family Jatrophihabitantaceae; genus CAXSBR01. Next base: position 5,463 of record CAXULW010000021.1, read on the forward strand.
ATGACAGCGGCGTTGGTTCCCGACGGTCCTCGCCGCTTACGGCTGCACGTGGGGATGGAGCGCCAATACGGCGGGTATCCGGCTCGCGAGCTTGCCCAAGACAGGAAAGTCGGACCTCAGACCTGCAGTTCAGCGGCCCGAATGACGCCGTCGGCGGCCGCGGTGACCGTGAGGCCCTGTACATCCACGTGCTTGTCACCGTCCGGTGTCACAGCTAGCCCTATGTATGCCGCAATACCCCGCCTGGCCAGTCGCGAGCGAATCCCCAGGCCAAGCAGGTCGGCCAGCAACGGGTTGCCGTCCCCGGCCACCATCACTAGGAAGCCGCCTTCGGATCGCCCGATCAGATCCTCGGCCCGCACCGAGGCTCGAACGAGTTGCGCGCACTCCAACCACGTAGCTCCGCCCAGCTCACTGACCTGGACCTGAAACACGACGGCCTTGCGAGACTGGGCTAGGCGCAGCTGCGCCAGCGCCGTCCAAGCACGGGCAGTCAGGACACCCGACTCCGTGTCCGTCGTCGAGGGCTGGCGTATTGAGCGATGCAGGGCTACGTACTGCACGGCCAGGATCGCGGGTACCGGCAATGCTGTGAGAGCCAGGTCGTGCTCCAGCAGCGTTCCCGTGACGAACCCCAGGATCAATGTGGCGGCCTCGGTCACGTGTGCAGCCGGGCTGCTCATGGCGCGAATGCGCGATGCGTTACCACCTGCTATGGACGCACCGGCGATCAACGCAGTGTTGACTGCGACCAGGACAAACCCGCTCAGTACGGGTGAATGAGCAAATTCCGCCGCGCGTACACCGAGCAGGACCGTGCCCGCTCCATACAGATACCGGTGCGGGCGACCGACGTAGAGCTTGCGTTGCGCCCCCCACTGGACCGCGTAGATAGCGATCGTCGTGGCGGCAGCGAAGAACGGGTCCAGGCACAGCACCGCAGCGAAGGTCCAGGTCGCGGCCAGGTTGGGCGCTCGTTCGGCCTCGAGAAACTTGCGTACGCGTTCCATCCGCCAGCACGCAGCCGTCGTAGCGCACCCGATGCCAGCCAGCACAGCAAACCGGGGCAGCTGAGCAGCGTCGACACCGTGCACCGGCACCGCCGAGGCTAACGCGGCCGTTAGAACCAGGAGTATCACGGCCACAAATGCCCGCGGCTGACGCCACAATGCCCACTGAGTCGGGCGCACTGAACGGACAAGCGTCATAAATACATCCTTGTTGACCCGTGCGCGAGGGCGCCGAAGCGTCGCGTTTTGACGCCGGAATCCTCCTTAATCATGCCACTTGGCGCGCAGGCGCGCCACGCGCTGACATTGATGAGTAAGGCCGGGCTGTACCAGCTGTCGTATTTGACGCAATCATGCGCCGCCGATAACGCCTCTGGCCCAGGCATTCAACCGGCCTAACCCCCACAACCTGGCCCTAAACGGCAACATTCGACAGGTGTTGTAATCACACCATTTGCCGGCACCCCGCCGCGGGGTAGTCGATATTCAATCCTGAGCCCGGAACGGTGGTGCTAGGCCACCGTTGCGGGCTGAACCAACCGGCGGGCCGTAGTCATCTCAGGTGGCCTTGGGGGTGATGTTCCGTCGGACAAGGTGCTTGCGGGGGTGGCCTGGATGGGTCGCCGGCGACGCCTTGATCGCCGACAAGAATTTACCAAGCCGTGCCGGAACGCCTCTTTCGCCGCAATTCAGCATGCGTCGTTCTTGTCTACGATCGCGTCCAATCCGACCCTCGCCGCTAAGCGCTCTGGCTTTGCATTCCACGCAAAGTCACAACCGCGATATAAATCCGACTGAGCAACGTGTCGTCGAAATCACCGACGTTCGCAGCAAGCACCCAGAGCTTTGGCGAGGCGGAGCTCGCCAGCGATTTTGCACCCTGGATCGGTAACACCCGCCGAACTCACACAACCGACCCGGCGGGCCCGACCGAGAACCGATCGGACATGCCAAACAGATCGCTTCTTGGCCGCGGTGTGGCGCCTCAGAACCGCAATTGAGGAAGATCAACTACGTGAGAGTGACCAGGACGCGAGAAACATCATCCGGCCTCATGAAAAACTCACAAACCAAACTGGGCTGCCGATCGATTAGTCAGCAAGAGCCTCGACAAGAAAGGGGAACCGCCGTGAGCCTGCACTGGGACCTCTGACACCACCACCCATCGACCGACCGAGCAGGGAGGAGTTGCCGCCGTGAGCCTGCACTGGGACCTCTGACACCACCACCCACCAAGCGTGTCTCGTCCATATTCGGAACTGAGTTGCCGGACAGGTCCGGTGGTGACCCGTGCCCCGGGAACGGCGGAAGACGGTTATGAACGTGGTGCGTTGGCAATAACGCCGTCCAGGTGACGGCGTCGTTCGTACCGCACACCGAAGCCGGCTTCGCCACCAGAACCCCGGGGAGCCGCATCGACCTAGGGCTCTCACTGTTGCAGCGCCGGCCTCACGTCGAGATGGGTGATATCCGGGTTGGGGTGAGGGTGCTGGTTCGCCAACGGCGATTCACGGTGCCTGCCACCGTGGCGGCGGCGAGAACGAGCCCGGTAGCGGCCAGGGTGGGGCGCGGCCCGAAGTGGTCGGCGGTGACACCTAGTACGGGAGACGCCACTACCAGGGTGGTCGCCTGGACCAGGCCGAGCATGGCCTGAACCCGCGACAGGTGTGTGTCGGGGGAGTAGATGAGCACCAACGGTGCGCAGTGACTGACGAACAGGGCAGCACCGGCACCGATCGCCACACCGGCGGCAGCCGCCACCACTGGTGCGTCTGCCGCGGCCAAGGTCAACAGACCCGCCGTAACCGCCGCGAGCCCTCCCAAACCGGCCAGCCCAGGACGTGCAAGGGCCCCCGTCCGGGCGATCAGGCCGGCGACGACCACCCCGCCGGCGCTCTGCCCGCCCAGGATCGCCCCGGCGGCTACCGCAGACCAGTGGTGGCCCCGGACTAACAGGGGGACTAGTAAAGACCCGGTCGGGATCACCGCGCCGGCAGCGACCGCGGTAAGCAGAAGCGCAACCCGCAAGATTGGGCGGGACAGCGAAACCGTGACGCCGTCGGCGGCCTCGCGCCAAACCGAACGTTTCGGCACTGTCGTGGCGGTGGGGCGAAAGGTATTGGTGCGAAACAGCACCGTGACTATGAGCACCGGCAGGAACGTTGCCGCGTCAACGCCGGCGGCGGCCGCGAACCCGGCTGCAGCTACCAGCACACCCCCCAATGGGCCGCCGATCAGGTCTGCGGCCTGGCCGACGGCCTGACGCAGCGCCAGCGCCCGCGGCACCGCCGCGTCCTCCACGAGCCAGCGGGGCATCGACCCAGCTGCCGGGTAGTAAAAGGCGGTGACCACGCCTTCGGCCAGCGCGGCGAGCACGAGCAGCCAGACGGGGGTACCCAGAGCCCACGCCGTTAGCCCGACCGCGGCCGTAACGACGAGCAGCGTTGCGTCACCGGCGATCAGCACCACCCGCGAACCGATTCGGTCCGCGACCGCGCCGCCGAGCAGCAACAGTGCGGTCCTGGACACGGTTACCGTGCCTACGACGAGACCCGCGGCCAGCCCGCCGTGAGCAGTGGCAGCCCAGCCTAATGCGAAATACATCCCTGCTGCGCCCACGTTCGACACACCCGACGCGGCCAGCCAGGTGAGGAACAACCCGGGGACCCTGGCAGCAGGTAACCGCGGTGCGGACACACACGCAACCTATCGGCCGTGGATCGGCGTCAGAGCGCCGTGCGGTGCCAGATCAGTGGGTGTCCGGCTCAGATCAGTGGGTGTCCGGCTCAAGGTGTCGTTAGCCGGACGGCAGTCATGAAAGCGCGAACACCCGCGCCACCTACTCGGCGAGCTCGCGCCGCAGGCCGGTAGTTAGCCCTTGTAGGGGTTGATGGCGAAGCGCAGCGCTGGGATGTCAAGTGTCCACCGCGCCTGCGCAAGGGTGGGGTATCCAAGGATGGCGTCCAGCGCACCATTCGCCTGCGGTAGGGGTGCCACTGCGACCGTGTGTTCCTCGAACGTGGTTCCGGCGACCGTATAAGGCATGAGGCGGCCAGTCAACGTGTCGAAGTCAACGCCTGTGCCATCTGTGCCTATGGACTGGTGGGTTGGAACAACGAGTTCAGGGTGCTTGGTGAAGAATCGCCCGTCGAGCAGAGTAATGCCTGCCCCGGAGTCAATGCAGGAGTTGGCTCTGAGCGGGCCCCATTGCGCGGCGACGTAAAGGTGCCCACGAGCTCCCCGTCTCAGCACGTGCGGAACTAACTGAGTGCCAGACGGGCGAAGGTGCAGCATTCGCGTTCGCAGGTCGATCACGCACGCATGCTCTCCCAAGACGTCGAGGCCCAGAAGCCCGTGGCCGGCTGATACCTCAGGCCGCACCCGTCGCACAACCAAGCCGCTGACCGTCGTCCCAGCCACGGTCAGTGGCGGCGCGGTGACCAGGTCGACGTCTGCTGCGCCGAGCAGGCTGGTACCGACGGCGCGGCCGACGGCAGGCCACATCGCAGTCTGCTCGTCAAGCAGGACTTGGGTCATTGGCGCACCCGTATCGAGGATGAGTTGCTGCGGACGCCCGTCGAGGGTGACGTCGACGAGAACGGTGGCGCACTCGGGTTCGAGGTCGTCCACGATCACCGAGAGAGCGGCGGGCTCCACCTGGGAAGCCTATGACCAGGTTCCTGTGACCAGGACGTCGGCTGCTGTCGGTCGCCGACAGCGAGGTCATCCCAACTGATCAGTTTGGTCGGACGCCGATTCCTCGGTCACGCAGCGGAAGCGCACCTCGGGATCGCAGCGATAGGCCGATTAACTATACTTAGTCGATAGATTTGCCAGCGGTCGTCACCCCAAGCAAGCCAGGCCCTGACGGGGCGAAGGACGAGGTACTCGAACGAGTACTTCGAATGTTCCACCAAAGCACGTGAGCTGCGGTGCAGCACGATCCGCTCTCTGATACGGAGTTGCCCGCGGTGTCCACCAACCGTCCCGAGCTGATGTTCAAGGTCCAGCGCGTCGATTGGGACGACGCTTCAGCGGTGGCGTTGCGCGCGTCGATGACGTCGGAGATGCAGTTGCGCTACGCGGACCGCTACGCCGCCGAGGTCGAGTCACCGGCAGATATGGCGGTGTCGGCGGAAACCGTCGCCTACACCGGGGTCGCGTACCCAAACGCCGCTGGAAACTTCGACCCGCCGCCGGTTGGGCATGTTGCGCTGCGGTGGCTGGGGGCCGACCTGGAACTCAAACGCATGTTTGTCGTCCCCTCATACCGCGGCCGGGGCGTGTCGGTCGCGCTGCTGGGCGCGGTTGAAGACGCGGCCGCGCGGCTGGGCGTGGCGAGGATCGTGTTGCAGACGGGGGACCGGCAGCCGGACGCAGTTCATCTCTACACGAAGGCCGGTTACACCCGGATTCCGATATTCGCTCCATACGAGGCGCTGACCTACTCGAACTGCTTTGCGAAACTCATTCCGGCAGACGTGGGCCCCGACGCGGGACTGGATGAGTTGCCGACCTCGGGTAGAACATGACGATCCTGATATAGACGCGTCACCGCCTCGACAGCTTGTCTACCGGTTGAGTGGGAAATGCCGAACCGCTCTGGTATAAACAAGTGGTGCTTCCGTCTCTCCAGCTCGTGCGCCGGTTGCCCCTCGACTTGCAGCACATCTGTGGTGACTTCTGTTTGTCTCGCTGATATCCGTTTGGTGACCCTGGACGTGTCGGGCCGACCGTGCGTCGAGCCCGCGAGCGAGAAGACGCTTCCCACTATGCAATCCAGTGATGTTATCGCTGATCAGTTACGCGGCCCGATCGGTGTGGGATACCTGACCCCAGCCGACCGTCGCCGGGTCAGGCCCATCCGGTGAGCCGGGCCAGTGGCGTGGATGCAAGTGCCTGGGCCACTAAGATCTGGTTCACCACAGAGGCCCCGGCGCAGTGGACCGAGCAGGCCGCGTGCCGCAGCGATCCGCAGGTGGCGGGTATGTTCACTGACGCCCAGAGCTTGGCCGAGGTCAATATCGCCTTGAATACCTGCGCCACCTGCCCAGTCCGGGCCCAGTGCCTGAACCTCGGGGAGCGCCTCAGCGCCAGCGGCGTCTGGGGTGGTCGCGTACTGCGACATGGCGCCGCGGTTCCCACCCTCTCGGATGGCCCAGCTCCTCGATAACCGTTGGGCAACCGGATCATTGTCGACCTTGATCCCTCTCGACGATCCTCATCGAGCGGGGGAGCATGCCACTGACCGCTGTCACGTCCGCCTGCGAGTCCGGCCGGCCAGTCCCGTTCTCGGCGCCGAGTCGTCGGCGTCGACTTGACTGTTGATCTTGATGACGCGACCAAGCACGCCTTGCCGGACGGGTTCTGGAGGCACAAGAACGAGGTCTCGCGACGTGTCCACGGCGAAGACGTAGATCTATCAGCTCAAACCCGAACGGCGCCGCTGCTAGCCGACAACCGCGCCGCCGATGCCGCCGACGGTGAAGAACCGATGCAGGGCGGCGAACAGGATGACCGGCGGAGCCATGATGACGACGGCGATGGCCATCACCGATCCCCAATCGGCTCCGAACAGTTGCACACCAAGCGGCAGCGTGTATTTCGATTGCGCGCGGATGAAGACGACCGCGACCAGGTAGTCGTTCCACGACACCAGGTAGGTGAAGATCGCCGTCGAGATGATGCCTGGCACCGCGTTGGGCAGCACGATTCTCAGGAACCCTCCGAAAACGGAGGCGCCGTCGATCCATGCGGCGTGCTCCAGGCTCACCGGTATCGCGTCAAGGTAGGCCGCCATCATCCAGGTCGCGACCGACATCGAGGCGCCCGTGTAGATGATGGCGAGCCCGACCAGGCTGTCGACGAGGTGCAGTTTGATGAACAGGATGAACAGCGGGATCACCGACGTGATCACCGGCAGGGCCTGGATCACGAACAGCAGAAGTGAATATCCCGACACGGCACGGCCGCGACCGCGGGACAACACGTAGCCGGCGGGGGCGGCGATGACGACGGACACGAACACGGTCGCCAACGTCACCGCGAGGCTGTTGCGCAACCAGGTGAGCGTGGGCGTGTCGCGAAAGACCCGCACGAGGTTCTCGGACGTGATCACGGCGTGGCTGGGCGACCCGGTGCCGGGCCGGATCGCGAGCAGGATCACCACCGCAATCGGCACGAGGGCAATCGCAGTTACAACGAGAACGGTCGCAAAGCGCAGCCACCTGAACCGGTCCCGGTGTCGTGTCGGCCGAGGTTGCCCTGTCGCCGGGCCAGCGTGCCGCCCGTAGACACGTCGCGCGCTGCGCCGGGGAAAGCCAGGGCTGGGTAGGCGTGATCGACGCTCCGGCACAGCTCACCACCCGTACGTGTCCAGTCCCAGAAGCCTATGCCGTGCCACCGCGCGACGGGCGACGAGCGACCCGCTTGTGGTCAGCAGCCGTGGCCGCGCTGGTAGAACGTGGTGAGCGTGTCCTTGGTCCGCAACGGGATGAACCGGTTGGCCCGGGGCCGGCGGGGAAACACCACGGTGGTCTCGTAGCGTCGGCTGGAGCGGAAGACGATCGTCACCGGCCCCGTGCCTGCGGGCACCCGCGTGGAGGTCACGCCCCCGCCGACCGGCAGGCCGAACGCGGTGTGGTCGTCAACACCGGGTGCCACGACCACCCGCTCGTCGACGGTCAGGAACAGGATGCGATCGTCGCCGCAGCGCGCGACGAGCAGCGAAACCCGGCCGAGCCGGTCGGCCCGCAGCGCCACCGCCGGCGCACTGTGACCGACCGTCTCGCCGGTCTTGGCGGTCGTGAACGACGAGGTTCCGAACGTGCGGGTGGGCACGCTGACCGCGCTGCCCGAGGCGCAGAGGGCGCCGATGAGCGTTGCCGCCAGCGCCGACAGCGACACCCATCGGTCCAAGGGTTGGTGGCCGTAACGGCCGCGGGCCCGGCGCACGATCGTGGCCACGATGTACAGGGCAATGGCGATCAACGCGGCGATCCCGGCGGCTTGGACGAGGACGTGGGCCACGATCCCGGGCCCGTAATCCTTCAGCGTCTCGTTGATGCGGACGTCGACCGAGCCGTCCGCAGGCAGCCAGTCGTCGAGGTGGTCGAACCGGCCCTGACCGAACCACGGCTGGTGGAACCAGAGTGGCACGGCGGCGATCGCGGCGGTTACGACGAACAGATCGATCATCCAGCCGACGTGCCGCGCACGGCGGCGGGTGAGGTCGTAGACCACGACGCCAATCGCGATCAGGCTGGCCGCGATCGCCACCTGGGCCAGGATCTGCAGCACGTCGACCTCGGTCTCGACGTAGCCCACGGCCAGGGTGGCCGCCAGCCAGAGGACGAACCAACCGAGGACGGTCGAGGTGACCAGCTCGTCATCGAGCTCGGCGTTGGTGCGACCGTCGCGCCGCGACATGCGTCGCCGCCGGGGTTTCGTGTCGTCAGCGAACTCGTCGACGCTGTCGGGGACCTCGCCGGCGCCACTTCCCGCCGTTGGTGCGTCCAGTGTCGGCGCGGCTACGACCGGTATCGGTCCGGTTGTGGCGGTGGGGTCAGTGGTTGTAGCGGTGGGGTCAGTGGCGGTGCGGTCGGTGGCGGTGGGGTCGATGGCGGTGGGGTCGGTGGCGGTGGCGGTGCGGTCGGCTCGTGGTCGAGCCGGAATCCGAGACCGAACCACGCCGCCGGCCCGCTGGACGCGGAGCACGATGCCCGGGGTGGGCGTGGCCCGCAGGCGAGCCGCGACGGTGGCCACGAGACCGATCGCGCCGAGGGCGGAACCGGTGACGGCCAGCGTCTGATCGAGGGACACGACCAGCATCATTGCAGCGTGCTCGTGCAGGTCAGAACGGGCAGACGTCACCGAATCGGACCGCAAGGCCCAAGACCTGTCGCTGGGGGCCCAGGTCAGCCGCTCGTAACGGCTTGGCATGATCGACCGGGTGGAGTCGCCAGTGCCTACCGGACCGGGCAATTTGTCGTGGCGGCCGGCCGCCGCCGCAGATCCGGCGCTGGCCGTACCGGTGTCGCAGGGGTTGGCACGGCTGGTCGGTCACGTCCTGGTGGCCGACATCGACGCCGACCTCGCCGACACGGCCCAGTTCTGCGCGCGCTACGGCGTGGAGATGTCCGCGTCGGCCAACTGCGTCATCGTCGCCGGCCGACGTGGGGATGCGGTCCGGTACGCCGCGTGCATGGTGTTGGCCACGACGCGGGCCGACGTCAATGGGCTCGTTCGGCGTCGTCTGGACGCGCGTAAGGCCTCGTTCGCGCCGATGGACGACGCGGTCGCGCTCAGCGGCATGGAGTTCGGCGGTATCACCCCGATCGGGTTGCCGGCGGACTGGTTGATCCTGGTCGACGCCGCGGTCGTCGCCGCCGGCACCGTGGTCATCGGCAGCGGCCTGCGTCGATCCAAGCTCGCGCTCCCGGGCGTCGCTCTGCTCGACCTGCCCCACGCCGAATTGGTCGACGGATTGGCCAGCTGAGCCCGAATCGGGTGCACCCAGGTCCAGGGGCTGGACTTCTCTGCACCGATTCGTGCCCGGAGCGGCCTCAAACGTCGGTTGGGTCGCCGACGAAGTCGAGTAATGCCTTGTGCAGCAGGGTGTTGCTGGCCGCCGCGGTGCCGTGCTGGACGCCCGGCCGCCCGTTCAAGCCGGTGAAGGTGCCGCCGGCCTCGGTGACGATCGGGGCCAGAGCGGCCATGTCCCACAGTGACAGCTCGGCTTCGGTCGCCAGGTCGACCGCACCCTCGGCCACCAGCATGTACGACCAGAAGTCGCCGTACCCCCGGGTCCGCCAGACCGCGTCGGTGAGGCCGATGAGCCGTTCGCGTCGGCCCCGGTGGGCCCAGCCCTCGAGCGAGGCGATCGACAGGCTGGCGTCGGCCAGATGGCGCACGTTCGACACGTGCAGCCGCCGCACCGGTGCGCCCAATGCGGTGCCGAACGATCCGCCTCCCCGGTGCGCCCACCATCGCCGACCGAGCGCGGGCGCGGACACGACGCCCAGAACCGCATCGTCACCGTCGAGCAGGCCGATGAGCGTGGCCCACACCGGAACGCCGCGGACGTAGTTCTTGGTGCCGTCGATCGGATCGAGCACCCAGCGCCACCGGCCCGTGCCGGTGGTCGCGAACTCCTCGCCGGAGACCGTGTCGTCGGGCCGGGACGTGCCCAGGCGGGTCCGGATCAACTCCTCGGCGGCCAGGTCGGCCTCGCTCACCGGCGTCAGGTCGGGCTTGGACTCGACGACGAGGTCGGCCGCGCCGAAGCGAGCCATGGTGAGCTGGTCGACTTCGTCGGCGATGCGCAGGGCCAGGTCGAGGTCGGCGGCCAGATCGCGCGGACTCTCGGGAGGCATCACGGGGCCGGTCGGGGATTCGTCGTCGCGTTCGATCACGGCGGCAGGTTACCGTCAGTGCCCGTGGGCCCCGGTGAGCGCAAGAGCGAACAGCGTGGCCCACATGCTGAGCGCAACCCGGACGATGGCGCCAACGGTCACGAGGAGAGCGGGCCGGCCGAGCTCACCGGCCAGGCCGTCGTCGGACTTCTGGCCACGACGCCGCGGCTGCGGGTCGTCGCCGCGGTCGTCCTCGGCGCGACTACACCGGCCGAGATCGCCGCGGCGGCCGGGCTCACCGAGGCGCAGGTGAGCGCGGCGTTGAACCGCCTGGTGCGGGGACGACTGGTCAGCGTGGTGGGCGGCCGTTTCGAGGTGGATCCGCGGGTCTTCGCCGACGCTGCCCGCCGGGGCGCACCCAGACGCGAACCGGTGGATTTCGGCGTGAGCGACCCGAAAATCGCGGCCGTGCTGCAGGCGTACCTGGTTGACGGCCGTCTGGCCCGCATCCCGGCGGGCGGCCGCAAGCGCACCGCGGTGCTCGAGTACCTCGCCGCCACGTTCGAGCCCGGGCGGCGCTACCCCGAGCGCGAGGTCAACGTCATCCTGGCCAGCTTCCATCCCGACACGGCGGCGTTGCGGCGGTATCTGGTGGACGAGGGGTTCTTGAGCCGCACGGGCGGGGAGTACTGGCGCACCGGCGGCTGGGTGGACGTGCTGTGACCACGGACGGCTCCTACAGCTCCGCCGCAGACCGATCAGCGCGGCGCGCCGCCCGTGGCCAGGCCGCAGCAAGGCGCAGCGCCGTGCCGCCGTTTCACGCCATGCGGGTGTTCGAAGCGGCGGGGGCTCGGCGCGCCGCCGGGCTGCCGGTGTTCAACCTCTCGGCCGGGCAACCGTCCACCCGGGCGCCGCAGGCGGTGCTCGCGGCGGCACATCGGGCGCTGGACGCCGAACTGCTGGGCTACACGGTGGCCTTGGGCATCCCCGAACTGCGCTCGACGATCGCCGGGCACTATCACCGCACGTACGGGCTCGACGTAGACCCGGCACACGTGGCGGCCACGACCGGTTCTTCCGGAGCGTTCCTGCTAGCGTTCCTCGCCGCGTTCGAGGCCGGCGACCGCGTCGCCCTGGCCCGCCCGGGTTACCCGGCGTACCGCAACATGCTCACTGCCCTCGGCTGCGATGTGGTCGAGCTGGCGTGCGGCGCTGATTCCGGTTACCAGCCCACTCCGGCCATGCTCGATGCGCTGGACCCGCCGCCGGTCGGCCTGGTGCTGGCCAGCCCGGCCAACCCGACCGGCACGATGCTGGCGCCGGGCGAGCTGGCCGCCGTCGTCAGCTGGTGCCGCGACCACGACGTGCGCCTGGTCAGCGACGAGATCTACCACGGCATCACCTACACCCGGGCCGCGGCGAGCGCGTGGGAGACCGACCGCGGCGGCATCGTCGTCAACTCGTTCTCCAAGTACGCCTCGATGACCGGCTGGCGGCTGGGCTGGTTGCTGATGCCGGACGATCTGCTCGATCCCGTCGACCGGCTGGCCACCAACCTGGCGTTGTGTCCGCCGACCCTGGCCCAGCACGCCGCCGTGCACGCCTTCGACGACTACGCCGAGCTCGACGCCAACGTGGTTCGTTATGGGGCCAATCGGACGATGCTGCTGGACGGGCTGCGCGGCCTGGGCCTGGACCGGTTGGCCCCCGCCGACGGCGCGTTCTACGCCTACGTCGACGTCAGCGAGCACTGCCGCGATTCGATGGAGTTCTGCTACCGGATGCTGGCCGAGACCGGGGTGGCGACCGCGCCCGGGCTGGATTTCGACCCGGTCGAGGGGCACCGGTTCCTCCGGTTCTCCTTCGCCGGTGACGGGGTGGAGATCGCCGACGCCCTCGACGCCTTGCGCACCTGGCTACCGCGCCAGGCGTTGACGTAGCACAACTGCTATCGTCACCTTCATGGACACCGTGGGGTTGCGCGAGCTGCGTCAAGATGCGTCTGATCTCGTCCGGCGTGTTCAGGGCGGCGAGGAGATCGACATCACCGTCTCCGGGCGGCTGGCCGCCCGGTTGGTGCCGGCGAAGCCGAGGCGTTGGCTGACGTGGGACGACCTCGCCGACCTCCTGGGCGGTCGGGCCGATCCCGACTGGGAATCAGACCTGGGCCGGCTCGACCAGACGGTCGCGGACCTGTGGGCGGCGCGGTGAGAGCCGTCCTCGACACCAGCGTGCTCATAGGTGCCGGGCTGCCTCGGCTGGACGGCGACCTGGCCATCAGCGCGGTCTCGTTGGCCGAGCTCAACTTCGGCGTGCTGGTCACGGCCGACCCCGCGGTCCGCGCCGAACGGCTGCGGCGTCTGGCCGGACTGCAACGCCGCTTCGATGCTCTGCCCGTCGACGACGACGTCGCGGCCAGCTACGGCGAACTGGCCGCCGCGGTCGTAGCCACGGGCCGGCGGCCGCGTTCGAGCGCCATGGACCTGCTCATTGCCGCCACGGCTCATGCCCATTCGGCCCGGCTGTACACCCGTAACGCCAGCGATCTCGCCGGTCTTGAGGCGTTCGTGGAAATCGTCGCGGTGTAAGGCGTCAGTCGGTGTAGCCGGGGGCGGTCCGGCTGGTGAGCAGGCGCCGGAACGCGGCCAGTCGCGTCGGCGAGGAGTGTCCGGCGGCGACCCAGCCGTCCAACGTGCATCCGTCGGCCGCATTGAGGTGTTCGCAGCCGGGTGGGCAGTTGTTGGTCCCGTCCTCGAGGTCGGGAAAGGCCCAGAGCAGGTCGGCCGAGCTGACGTGGGCCAGGCCGAACGAGCGCACGCCGGGTGTGTCGATCACCCAGCCGCCGTCGGGCAGGGGGAGAGCCAGCGTGGAGGTTGACGTGTGCCGGCCCTTGCCGATCGCAGACACGACGCCGGTCTCCCGCGTTGCCGTCGGCACCAGGGCATTGATCAGCGTGGACTTGCCGACGCCGGAATGCCCGACAAACACCGACACCTGGTCGTGCAGCCGTTCCCGCAGCGGGTCGAGATCGCCGTCGCGCCGGGTGACCACGGCGGGGATGTCGAGGTCGACGTAGTTGGCCATCACCGTGTCGGGCGAGGCCAGGTCGGACTTGGTCAGGCACAGCACGGGCTCGATGTTCTCGGTGAGCGCGGCGACAACGCACCGGTCGATGAAGCCGAACCGCGGCGGGGGATCGGCCAGCGCGGTGACGATGATCAGCTGGTCGGCGTTGGCCACGATCACCCGCTCCGTGTCGTCGGTGTCGTCCGCGGTCCGGCGCAGCACCGAGGTTCGCGGGGCCCGTCGGACGATGCGGGCCAGCGCGTCCGGACCGCCGCTCAGATCACCGACGACGTCGACGCGATCACCGACGACGATGCCCTTGCGACCGAGTTCGCGCGCCCGCATCGCGGTGACCTCGGTGCCGTCGATCAACACGTGGAAGCGGCCCCGGTCGACCGTCAACACCTGGCCGGCGGACGCCTCGATGTGGGCGGGGCGTTGCTTGCTGCGGGGCCGAGCACTGCGCCGGCCGGGCCGGACGCGGACGTCGTCCTCGTCGAGGTCGCGCGCCCCACGGTCGTTCGTGCCGGCCATCCCCGGCGCCCGCCCCTATGCCTTCACGAGGCTGCACTCACGAGGCGCGACCACATGCCGGGGAAGTCGGACAGCGTCTTGGTCGTGCACCCGATGTCGTCGACTTCGATCCCGTCGACGGCCAGGCCCAGAACCGCGCCGGCGTGGGCCATCCTGTGGTCGGCGTAGGTGTGGAACACGCCAGCGTGTAACGGACGCGGGTTGATGGTCAGGCCGTCCGCATGCTCGGTGACGTCGCCGCCCAGCGCGTTGATCTCCGTGGCCAACGCGGTCAGCCGGTCGGTCTCGTGACCGCGGATGTGGGCCACGCCCCGCAGCCGACTGGGGGTGTCGGCCAGCGCGGCCAGCGCCGCGATCGCGGGCGTGAGCTCGCCCACCTGGCTCAGATCGGCGTCGATGCCGTGCACGCCGCCGCCTCCGCGCACGGTGAGCGTGCCGTCGACCAGGTCGACCGTCGCCCCCATGGCGTGCAGCAGGGCCCGCAGCTCGTCGCCGGGCTGATCGGTGACGGCGGGCCAGTTCGGCACGGTCACTGCCCCGCCGCTGACCGAACCGCCGCTGACCGAACCGCCGCCGACCGAGCCGCCGCCGACCGAGCCGCCGCCGACCATGGCTGCCATCAGGAACGGGGCGGCGTTGGACAGATCCGGTTCGATGACCACGTCCCGGGCCGCGATCGGACCCGGCGAGACGATCCAGGTGCCCGGCGTTGAGTCGTCCACCTCGACGCCACGTTCGCGCAGTACGTGCACGGTCATGGCGATGTGCGGTTGCGACGGCACTGGCCCGTCGCCGATGTGGCGCAGGTGCAGGCCCTTGTCCCACCGGGCGCCGGTGAGCAGCAGGCCGGAGACGAACTGCGACGACGCAGAGGAGTCGATCTCGACCGGTCCACCGGCCGCGCCGCCGCGTCCACGGATGGTGAACGGCATCAGCCCGCGACCGCCGTCGTCCACCTCGGCCCCGGCTTGGCGCAGCGCGTCCAGCAGCGTCGACATCGGACGGGTGCGGGCGTAAACGTCGCCGTCGAAGTGCACGTCACCGTGGGCCAGCGTGGCGATCGGCGGGACGAACCGCATCACGGTCCCGGCCAGGCCGGTGTCTACCCGGCCCCCGTGCAACGCGGCCGGGGCGATGCTCCAGGCGTCGGAGGCCAGATCGACCCCGACGCCCAGCGCCCGCAGCGCGTCGGCCATCAAGGTCGTGTCCCGCGCGACCAGCGGAGCGCGGACGACGGACGGGCCGTCGGCCACCGCAGCCAGGACCAGGGCGCGGTTGGTGTGCGACTTGGACCCGGGCAGCGTCACCTGGCCGCGAACGGGGCCATCGGCGCGGGGCGCGGCCCAAGTGGAACCCATGCTGACAGTCTGCCCGATCGCACCCACCACGAATCGGGTGCAGAGATGGACCGTAGGTGTCCATGTATGCACCCGATTCCTGGGAAACCTGGGCTGGGGGAACCTAGGCTGGGGCCATGTGTGGACGGTACGTGTCGGTGCAGGCGGATTCGGACCTGCTGGCGGAGTTCGAGGCGGTCGACGCCACGGACGGCGTCGAGGCGGCAACCGGTTACAACGTCGCGCCGACCGATGCGGTTCGGGCCGTCGTCAATCGCAGGCAGCGTGACGCAGACGGCCGCCCCGCCGGGGATCCCGTGCGTCAGCTGCGGGTGATGAGCTGGGGCCTGGTGCCGTCGTGGTCCAAGGACCGTTCCGGCGCGGCGCGAATGATCAACGCCCGGTCCGAGTCGGTGGCCAGCAAGCCCGCGTTCAAGCGCGCCTTCGCCGCTCGCCGCTGCCTCATCCCGGCCGACGGATGGTACGAGTGGCAGGTCACCCAGAACGGGGCCGCGAAGGGCCCGAAGCAGCCGTTCTTCATGACGCCGGAGGACGGGCACGGCTTGGCGTTCGCCGGTCTGTACGAGTTCTGGTCGGACCCGGCCGTGCCCGACGCACCAACGCTCACCACCGCCACGATCATCACCGTGCCCTCGAGCGGGGAGCTGGAGCTGATCCACGACCGCATGCCGCTCGTGTTGTCCTCGTCGAACTGGGCCCGGTGGCTCGACCCCAGCGTCACAGACCCGGACGACCTGCTGGTGACCTGGGACGAGGCCGCCGGCGAACACCTGGAGCTGCGGCCGGTGTCCACCCAGGTGAACTCCGTGCGCAACGACGGACCCGAGCTCATCGACCGGGTCGAGCCGGCCGCCCAAGTCGAGGCCGACGCCGCGTCCGCACCGGCGCTGTTCTGACCGTGGCCGGTGCGGCGCGGCGGGCCGTGCGGATCGAGGTGGACACCCCGGGCGGCCCGGCGTGGGTTGACCTCGACCTGATCGCCAACCCGTCGGCCGTGCTCATGATCGGCCACGGCGCCGGCGGCAGCGTCGATGCACCCGACCTACTTGCGGTGCGGGCAGCCGCGGTAGCAGTAGGTGTCACGGTGGCTCGCGTCACCCAGCCCTACCGGGTGGCCGGCCGGCGTTCTCCGGCCCCGGCGCCGCGACTGGACGAAGCCTGGCTGGCCGTCCACGCCGCGCTGCGCCGCCGCCGTGGCTGGCGCCAGCTGCCGTTCGTCCACGCCGGACGTTCCAGCGGGGCCCGGGTGGCCTGCCGGTGTGCCGATGCCGCCGGCGCCGCGGCGGTGGTGGCGCTCGCCTTCCCGGTGCACCCACCCGGACAACCCGGCAAATCCCGGGTCGACGAACTCGCGGCGGTCCGGGTACCGATGCTGGTCGTGCAGGGTCACCGCGACGCCTTCGGGCAGCCGCCGGCCGAGCTGTTCGACGGGATCACCCGCCGCCTGGTCCAGGTGCCCGGCGATCACTCCCTGAAGGCGGCCCGCATTGAGGTGGCGGACGCCGTCGCCGCGTTCCTCGCCCGGATCGTGTCCTGAGCCGCAGCGGTGCCGGAAACTAGGCCTCAGCCCCGACTCCGCGCCCGCCAGAGACGTTTGCCAGCGCTCCCGCGAGTCCCTCAGGGGCGCGGAGTCGGTAGTACACCGGGCGCGGCGGGAATCGACGGCCGCTGGAGGCTGTTCTGGCCTCAGTAACCCGGAGCGGCGCATCGTGCCCCGGTAAGCGTTCGGTACAGCAGCGGATCAGGAGTTGGCAATGGCAGTCATCGAATCGGTGCGTGCAACCCGCAGGCCTGGTGCCCGGGTGAAGCGGGCACCGGAACCGGCCCGGCCACCGGTCCGAAGAGGCCGGGCACGGAGCCTGGACGTATCCTCCCCAGTAGGCGTCACCGCGGATGCGGGACGCGACGATGCCGCAATGGGCGGTGTCGACGCGGTTCTGGCGCAGGAGAGGATCGTCGTGGCGGAGGAATCGGTCGAGGATCGCCGGGCGCGCTTCGAGCGCGACGCGCTGCCCTTCCTGGACCAGCTGTACGCCGCGGCCATGCGGATGACCCGCAACCCGGCCGACGCCGAGGACCTGGTCCAGGAGACGTTCGTCAAGGCCTTCGCCGCGTTCCATCAGTTCACCGAGGGCACGAACCTCAAGGCGTGGCTCTACCGCATCCTGACCAACACGTTCATCAACACCTACCGCAAGAAGCAGCGTCAGCCGCAGCAGTACAACTCCGACAACATCGAGGATTGGCAGCTGGCCCAGGCCGAGTCGCACCAGTCCACCGGGTTGCGCTCGGCCGAGATGGAAGCGCTCGACCACCTGCCCGACTCCGACGTGAAAGACGCGCTGCAGGAACTACCCGAGGACTTCCGCCTTGCTGTCTACCTGGCTGACGTAGAAGGTTTTGCCTACAAGGAGATCGCGGAGATCATGGGCACGCCGATCGGCACTGTGATGTCGCGCCTGCACCGGGGGCGTCGCGCCCTGCAGACCCGGCTGGCCCAGTACGCCCGTGATCGGAACATGGTGCCGACGGGAGGCGAGTCCTGATGGGCTTGGGACCGGGCGAACTCGACTGCGACGAAGTGCTGGCCGACGTCTACCTGTATTTGGACGACGAGACCGATCCGAACGTGCGCGCGCGCATGAAAGTGCACCTGCACGAATGCGGTCCGTGCCTGCGCCAGTTCGGGCTGGAGCAGGACATGAAGTCGCTGGTGGCGCGAACCTGCGGCGGTGACCGCGCTCCGGTCGAGCTGCACGAGCGGATCCGGGTGCGCCTGACCGAGGTCACGATCGAGACCAGCCACCTCGAGTATCGCGCCGACTGACGCGTCCACCCGACCCCGGATACCCAACACTTTGCTCGAATCACTGCTCGTAGCCGACCACGGTCTGGGGGCGGCCCGGGTGCTGGTGACCTGCCGCCGCCTGGGCATCAAGTCGGTGCTGGCCGGGCTGAGCACCGAGGATGCGGCCGGTACCGACGCCTCCCACCTCGCTGACGACGAGGTGCTCCTGGCCGACGCGGCGGAACTGAGCGACTCGATCGCGGTCGTGCGCGCGGCTCAGGCCGCCGGCGTGCAGGCCGTCCACCCGGGCTACGGACCGCTGTGCGGAAGCGCTGAGCTGGCCGCCGAGGCGGCCAAGGCCGGCATCTCGGCGATCGTCACCACCGGCATCGCATCACCCGAGCGGATCGCCGAGGCGTTGGCCGCCGAGAACGTGCCCATGCTGCCCGGTGCCCGAGCCTCACGCTCGGTGTACGTCGTCGGCTCGCACGGTCGGGTCGTGGTCCTCGGATCGACCCGCGTCGAAGCCGACGGTCTGCTCATCGCCGGGGCCGACGACGCGACGGACGCCCGCAGCACCGCGCACCGCCTCGCCCACGCCGCGGCCGCCGTGCTGGGTATCGACGGGGTGGCCACCGTGGCCGTAGCTCTTGCCGGCGCGGTTGGCGGCGTGGTCGACGTCGTCCCCGGTCTCCCGCAATCGCATGCGGTGTGGGAACTGGTCACCGACCTCGACCTGGTCGAACTCCAGCTCGACCCCACCTCGGTGACCGAGCTCGACGTCACCACCGGCGGGGTCGCGATCGGCCGCCTGGACGCCGCCCGGATCGAGGACGCGCGCGGCCTGGACGAGCTGGCCGCGGCGGCGGATATCGACGGCGGGGGGCTCCGTTTCGACGCGGTGGCCCTGGTGGGTTCGGCCCACGGTGCCCTGGTCCGGGCCAGCGCCTGGGCCGAGGACGAGACGGCGGCGCGGGCGTTCCTGGCTCGCTACGACGCCCGCTACCCGGTGAGCTGACGGGTCAGGCCCGCTCGGCCACGTCCAGGGTGAGCTCGCTGACGCCGGGATCGGCCGAGTCGGAGTAGTAGTCCTCCGGTGCGGTCGCATCCGTGCCGGCATCGACCCGCATGGCCCGCAACACCAGGGTCAGCACCACGGCCACGACGATGTTCAGGGCGAACGCCGTGATCGCGATGTAGACCTTCGTCCCCGTGCCCGGGAAGTACGCCAACGACGAGCCGAAGTGGCGCAGCCCGTGCAGCTCGGTGACCGGTTTGCCGTCCACCAGCTTGACCTTCGTGTTGGGCACGGTCTGCTGGTAGGCGATGACGGTGCCGTAGACCATGGCCACGGCCCAGCCCACGAACAGCGCCCACCGGTGGAACCAGCGGGTGAACAACCCGCCGACGATGGCCAGGAACGTCTGCAGGATCCACACGCCCCCGAGTAGCTGCAGGTTGATCGCGTTCTGCTTGTCCATCAACAGCACGAACGCCAAGGCGCCGAACTTGACCACCAGGGACGTCAGCTTGGAGACCTTGGCCTCCTGCGCCGGGGTGGCGTGCGGGACGAAGAATTCCCGGTAGATGTTGCGGGTGAACAGGTTGGCGGCGGCGATCGACATGATGGCCGCCGGCACGAGCGCGCCCAGGGCGATGGCGGCGAAGGCGACGCCGGCGAACCAGCTCGGGAAGACCTGGGCGAAGAAGTGCGGGACGGCCAGCTGGGCGTTGGCGAAGCCGTCCAGGCCGAACACGGACGTCTTCTTGGCCACGGCGGCGTAGCCGATCAGGGCCAGGAACGCCAGCATCAACGAGTACAGCGGCAGGATCGCGGCGTTGCGGCGGATCGTGTTGCGCGAGCGGGCCGACAGCGACGCCGTCATCGAGTGCGGGTACATGAACAGCGCCAGGGCCGATCCCAGGGCCAGTGACGAGTAGGCCACGTAGGTGCTCGAGTTGGGTACGAACACGCCGGGCGCCTTACCGGTGGGGCCGGGGGTGGTCAGCTTGGTCTTGGCCGCGGTGAACATCGTCCCGTAGCCGATCTTGACCCCGATGTAGACGATCGCGACGACGATCACCAGGTAGATCAGGGTGTCCTTGACGAACGCGATCAGCGCCGGCGCGCGTAGCCCCGAGGAGTAGGTATAGGCGGCCAACACCGCGAACGCGACGAACAGGGGCAGGTCAGCCACGAACTTGTTGCCGGATCCGCCGATACCGATGGTGTCCAGCACCGCCTGGATACCCACCAACTGCAGGGCGATGTAGGGCATCGTGGCCAGGATCCCGGTGACGGCGACCGCGGTGGCCAACGCCCTCGAGTCGTAGCGACCGCGGATGAAGTCCGCCGGTGTCACCCAGTTGTGCCTGTGCGCCACCGACCACAGTCGGGGCATGAACACGAACAGGATCGGGTAGATCAGGATCGTGTACGGCACGGCGAAGAAGCCACTGATGGCGCCGGTGCCGAACATGGCCGCGGGAACGGCGACGAACGTGTACGCCGTGTAGAGGTCGCCGCCGAGCAGGAACCAGGTGACGACGGTGCCGAAGCTGCGTCCGCCCAGACCCCATTCCTCCAACGAGTGCGGATTCTCCGCCTGTCGCCAGCGCGCGGCCAGGAAGCCACCGGCACTGACGACCACGAAGAAGAACACCAGTACGGTCAGCTCGACCGTGTTGACGTGCGTGCCCGCGGCCAGCTGGGTCGCGGCGCTCATTTGCTCGCCCGCGCGCGGTGGACCAGGACATAAGCCGCGCCCGTGAATACAGCCGACAACGGCACCCACACCACTTGGTACCAGTAGAAGAACGGCCAGCCGCCGATCTCCGGACCGGACCGGGCGTAGATCGGCACGATGAGGATGGCCAGGATCGGCACGGCCAGCAGGACCAGGACGGTGACCAGCGTGGGGGTGGGCAGAGGCCGTTGGGGTGAGGGCATGGCTTCCTCCTCGACGGGGCACGGGTGATTCACGGCGTTGTCGAAAGATCAACCTAGAGCCTGTGACTCGGCCGTGCCAGCAACCACGTCGGCCCGGCACCGGTCGAGGTGATGGCGTGGCAGGCTCAACTGCGTGTCCGCGCTGTCCGTCCTCCTGGCCGAGCACACCGATCTTGACGAACTGCAGGTGGAACATTTGCAGCGCCTGGTCGGGGAATGGCAGCTGATGGCGGACCTTTCCTTCGCCGATCTGCTGCTGTGGGTCGAACGGGAGACCGGCGAAGCCGAAACCGACATCGGTGACTTCGTGTGCGTGGCCCAGTGTCGCCCGACCACCGGGCCGACCGCCCACGTCGTCGACCGGGTCGGCCAGTTCCGGCGCGGGGAACGGGCCAGCGCCCTGCGGGTGGCCGTCACCGAGCAACGCATCTGCCGCGAGAGCGACCCCGAGTGGACCGACGGCGTCCCGCTCCGGCACGAGGCGATCCCGGTGCGGTACGAGGGGTCGGTCATCGCCGTCCTCGCCCGCGACGCCAACCTGACGTCCGTACGCGGTCCGAGCCAGCTCGAACTGGCCTATCTGCAGTCGGCCGCCGATCTCGCCGTGATGGTGGCCGACGGCACGTTCCCGGCGCCGGGTCTGGCCGGTGACGGCGAACCCGGACCCCGGGTTGGCGACGGCCTGCTACGCCTGGACGCCCGGGCCCGGGTGCTCTACTCGAGCCCCAACGCGCTGTCCGCGTTTCGCCGCCTCGGTGCGGTGGGGGATGTCCTCGGCCAGAAGTTCGCCGACGTGCTCGGCCCGGCGGTGCCGGACCCCCTGGCCGCCGCCGATCTGCTCGAGCGCATCCAGACCGCGGTCGACGGGCAATCGGTCGGTGGGATCGAGGTGGAGGGCGGTGGGGCCACGGTCTCGTTCCGGACCCTGCCCCTGGTGCCGCACGGCGAGCGTTTGGGTGCGTTGGTGCTGATGCAGGACGTCACCGAGTTGCGCCGCCGCGACCGTCAGATCCTGAGCAAGGACGCGACGATCCGCGAGATCCACCACCGGGTCAAGAACAACCTGCAGACGGTGGCGGCCCTGCTGCGCCTGCAGGCCCGGCGGGTGGCCGCGCCCCAGGCCCGCACCGCGCTCGAGGAAGCCATGCGCCGGGTGCGGGCGATCGCTCTCGTGCACGAGACCCTGTCGGTGGCTGACGAGGACAGCGTCGCCTTCGACGAGGTCGTCGACCGGCTCATGGGCATCCTGGTCGAGGTGACGGGCGCCGACGACCGGGTCGAGCTGCGGCGCACCGGCTCGTTCGGCGAGCTGAGCGCAGCGCTGGCCAGTGCGCTCGTGCTGGTGCTGGCCGAACTAGTCCACAACGCGGTCGAGCACGGCTTCGGCGAGGACGGGCGGGGAACGGTTGAGATCAGCGCGATCCGGGACGGCAGCAATCTGGCGGTCGCGGTGATCGATGACGGGGTCGGGCTGCCGCCGGGTTTCGACCCGGCCCGCAGCGACCGGCTGGGCCTGCAGATCGTGCGCACCCTGGCCGACGCCGACCTGCACAGCGCGGTGGAGTGGAAATCCCGGGCCGGATCCTCCACCGGAACGATGGTCAGCCTGCGGGTTAAAGTGACAGAAGCGGCGCGCTGACCCGCGTCATCGGGTCGAGCGCGCCGCTTCCGGTCGAGCTTGGCCGTGCTGGTTGCCGCGGCCGCGAGCGCCTCGGCAGGTGGTGCTCAGGCGAGGCGAGCCCGGGCGCGGGCATTACGACGCTTGAGCGCGCGACGTTCGTCCTCACTCAAAGCGCCCCAGACGCCGGCGTCCTGGCCGGTCTCCAGAGCCCACGCCAGGCATTCCTGGGTGACGGGGCAGCGACGGCAGACCGCCTTCGCTTGCTCGATCTGCAGCAACGCCGGGCCGGTGTTCCCGATCGGGAAGAACAGCTCCGGATCCTCGTCACGGCAGATAGCGCGGTGACGCCAGTCCATGGGTGTTGCTCCTCGGTCTCGTGGTGGTGCCTCGGCGGGCTTGCCTCGGCATCGTTGTGACAGCGGTCTGATCAGCCTAAACCTGCTGGCCTTGTTCTTGTGAATTCTTTCACGAGCTCGGCCCATCAGCAAGAGGTAAAACACTCGAACTGGGAAAACGGGGGAGGAGCGAAGCCGGCACCTTGTCCGTACCACGATCTTCGTACTCCAGCTTGCGGTACGCGACGCCGTCCAGCAAGGGTTTTCGGAAAAGAGTCACGCACGCCATGAATTGCTCCGTAGCCGGGTGTGCGGGCCCAAACCGTGCGACCATAGCGCCCGGCCCGACCCGGGCGTCGGTCCCGAAGCTTGGCTCAGGCGATGATCGCCAGTGCTCGTGGCGCGCTGCGGAAGTGGATGTGCTCTCGCTCGCCGAGATAGTCGCCGTCGACCTGGAACGGCTGCGGCCGGGTCGCGGTCAACGTGAGTTCGGCGAGATCGTCCTCGACCAGCACGGCTCGCCCGCCCGGAGTCCGGTCGGTGGCCAGCAGGTCGGCAACCCCGCGGATCATCGACAGCGGGCCCAACCGGTACCGGCCGTACAAGCTCAGCCCGTTGTCGAAGCTCGCGCTGGGGTTGACGGTGACCGCGCGGTTACCCAGGAACGTCCACGGGCTGACATTGCTGACGAAGGCGAGGTGCAGGCCGGCGTTGACACTGCCGTCCTGGTGCTCGACCGTGATCGCCGGCCGGTGGCGCAGCTGGCCGCCCCATTCCCGCACCGCCGTGCGCAGGTACAGGACGTGGGTGGACCGCTCGCCTTTGGCCCGGGCGCGTTCGACCGCCGCGACCACCGCGGCGTCGTAACCGAAGCCGGCGGCGAACAGGAACCAGCGATCGTCGGCCCGGCCCAGGCTGATCCGGCGTCGGCGTCCGGAGACGAGTGCGTCGAGCAGGATCGCCGTGGACTCGATCGGATCGTTGGGCAGGCCCAGGGCGCGGGCGAAGACGTTGGTGGACCCGGCCGGGACGACTCCCACCGCGGGAACCCCGTCATGGACGCCGTCGGTCAAGACACCGTTGACGACCTCGTTGATCGTGCCGTCACCGCCGAGCGCGACCACCGCCTCCACGCCGTCCCGCATGGCCCGGCAGGCGAGCGCGGCACCGTGGCCACGGTTCGCCGTTTCCTCGACCAGCACCCGGGCGGTGCGGCCAAGCGCGCTGACCAGTACCCGGCGTTGGTTCGCGGTGATGGACGTGGCCCTCGGGTTGGCCACCACGAGAACGCGCACGGGACGCCAGCCTACCGGCCGGTAGCGTGCCTGGGTGTGACCGCTGACCCGCCGGAGCCCGTCCCGTCACCGGGCCCCGGGTCGACCGAGCCCCAGCTGCCGGCCGAGTGGCAGCCGGGCGAGTCCGAGCTGGTCGACCTGCCGGTCGCGATCCGGGTGGCGGCGCTCGTCGTCCTCGCTCAGGCGGCGGCGCTGCTCGTGGCCGTGGCGGTGCTGGTGATCGAGATCGCCGGTGGGGGATACCAGGACGCCGGCCGGGCCTGGTCCGACGCCGCGTTCGCCTTGCTCGGGGCGCTGGTTCTGGGGTTCGCCGCCCGCGGCCTGGCCAACCTGCAATCGGCCTTCCGGACGCCGGTGCTCGTCCTCGAGGTGCTGACCCTGCCGGTGGGGTACAGCCTGATCC
The DNA here is from genome assembly GCA_964252015.1 of uncultured Jatrophihabitantaceae bacterium. Taxonomy (GTDB): domain Bacteria; phylum Actinomycetota; class Actinomycetes; order Mycobacteriales; family Jatrophihabitantaceae; genus CAXSBR01. The sequence goes on from CAXULW010000021.1 coordinate 30,176, forward strand.
AGGCCGGCCGGTGGGGCTACGGCGCGCCCGTGGTCCTCAGCGCGCTGGTGGTGGTCGGGCTGTTGCTGACCCGCCCGGCCCGCGCCGCCCTGGACCGCAGCGACCGGGGTTAGGCGCGGGTTAGGCGTCGGCCAGGCCGGTGCGCAGTCGGGCCAGCGTGCGGGCCAGCAATCGCGATACGTGCATCTGCGACAACCCGATCTCCTCGGCGATCTGGGACTGGGTGCGGTTGTGGAAGAACCGGAGCACCAGGATCGTCCGTTCCCGCTCGCCCAGCGAGGCCAGCAGGGGCTTGAGCGACTCGCGGTACTCGATCTGCTCGATCCCGGCGTCGTCGAAGCCCAGGGTGTCGGCCAGCGACCAGCCGCTCGCCGGGTCGGTCTGGGCCTCGATCGACGCCGGCGAGTAGGCGTTGCCCGATTCCAGGGCCTCGACCACCTCGTCTTCGGTGGCGCCGACGCGCTTGGCCAACTCGGCCACGGTGGGTGACCGGCCGAGTTGCTGGTTGAGGTCGGCGGTGGCCGGGCCCATGGCCGAGCGAACTTCCTGCAGGCGCCGCGGCACCCGAACCATCCACCCCTTGTCGCGGAAGTAGCGCTTGATCTCCCCGACGATCGTCGGGGTCGCGTACGACGTGAACTCCAGCCCGCGCCCGGGATCGAAGCGGTCCAGTGCGTTGAGCAGGCCGATGCTGCCCACCTGGACGAGGTCGCTCATCGGCTCGCCGCGGCCGTAGAAGCGGCGGGCGACGTACTCGACGATCGGCATGTGCAGGCGCACGAGTTCATCGCGGCGGGCGGATCGCTCGGGTGCGTCGACGGCCATGGCCGCGAACTCACGCAACAGCAACCGGGTGTGCGCGCGCTCGTCGACCACCTTGCCGACCTCGTCCGCAGGCACCGCTGACGCGCCCGCATCGGGATCGGGTGGCTCGGCCCCGGTGCGGGAGATTGCGGCCGACCTCTCGTCGGCCGGGCGGTTCACGTGCGGGCGCGGCGTCGGTGGCTGAGCACGATCGTGGTACGGCCGTCGGCGTGGTCGGCGCTGACCGAACCGACGAGCGCGCTGAGCACCGTCCAACCGAACCCGTCCTGGTCCGGCCCGGCCGCGTCGCCGGTCGGTGCGGAGAGACTGATGGTGAGGGCTTCCGCGCCGAGGGTGAAGACGACGTCGACGGAACGGTCGTCAGCCACGCTGGGCAGCAGCATCGCGGCGGCTTCGTCGACGGCGATGCGCAGATCCTCGATCTCGTCGATCGTCATCTCGAGCCGGGCGGCAACCGCGGCCGAGGTCGTGCGGATCAGGCTCAGGAACGCGCCGTGCGCGGGCACGCTCAGCCGTACCTCGGGCACGGTGGTGCTGTCCGCGATGTTCTCGTGCGCGGTGCTCGAGTTTATGGCCACGGTCAGCCAGCCTTTCCGGTCGTCGGTCGGGTGTCGGGCGGTCGTCAGTCAGGGAGCAGCACTGTTGCTGACGTTCCAGCGCACGATCACCGGTCGAGAGTGTTCCACGCCGAGCAGGCACGGTGCCGCCGTCCCGAGGGTGAACGATCCGCCGCCGCTGACCGGTTGGCCGATCCAGCGCGCCCCGAGCACCCGGTTGATGTGCCCGTGCCCGAACAGCAGCACCGGTCCGTCCGACAGGGCCGGTCGCACCCGGGCCAGGACGCGATCGGCCCGCGCACCGACCTCCGCGGCCGTCTCTCCGCCGGGAGGGTCGCCCGTCCAGATCGTCCAGTTCGGGTTCTCGCTGCGGATCTGCACCGAGGTCAGGCCTTCGTACTCCCCGTAGTCCCACTCGGCCAGGTCGTGATCGATCGCATCGACGCGGACGCCGGCCAGATCGGCGGTGCGCTGGGACCGTTGGCGTGGGCTGCACAGGACCAGCGCCGGTTTCAGATCGGCCAGCAGTGGGCGCAGCGCTTCGGCCTGTTCGACGCCGTACTCGGTGAGCGGGATGTCGGTTCGTCCGGTGTGCTGGCCCGACTTGGACCACTCGGTCTCGCCGTGGCGGATCAGCCACAGCTGGGCGTCACCGGGTAGCTGTGGCTCAGCCGCGGGCACAGACGACGCAGCCGACCCCACCGTGGGGTCGGCTGCGTCGCTGGACATCGGTGCTTTCACGCGCCGGGTCGGACGGTCACGCGGGCTTCTTCGTCTCCCAGAAGATCTTGTCGATCTGCGCGATCTGGTCCAGGAGCTTGTCGCCGTCGGCCGGGTTGATGGAACCCTTGCCGCCCGCGGCGCCGGCCTGCTTGGTGGCGTCGTTGAAGAGCTGGTGCAGCTCGGGGTACTTCTCGAAGTGCGGGGGCTTGAAGTAGTCGGTCCACAACACCCACAGGTGGTGCTTGACCAACTCGGCGCGCTGCTCCTTGATGATCAGCGCGCGGGTACGGAAGACCGGGTCTTCGTTGGCGGCGTACTTCTCCATGATCGCCTTGACCGATTCGGCTTCGATACGGGCCTGGGCCGGGTCGTACACCCCACACGGCAGGTCGCAGTGGGCATGGACAATCGGCAGGTGGACGGTGGGCAGGTGGCGGAACAGACGCATCAATGAGCCCTTCGAGTTCTCCGCGGTGCTGACCTGTCCGGACAGCCGCGGAAGCGGACGGTGACCGGCGGCGCAGACGTATATATGCCCGCCTGCGGCGCTCCTTTCGGACCCTACTCCCGCGCCGGCAGCGATCAGAAGGCACGATCTTGTTATGCCGTGGCGAACTCGAGTCCGCCGTCCGCAGACCCGTTGGCGGGTGCTGCGCGTCTCTGGGCCGTCGATGGTGCCGATCCTGCGCGACGGTGATGTGGTCCTGGCGCGCACCGTCCGACGCGGTCGGGTCCGGGTCGGCGACGTCGTGGTCGGGCGGTACCGCAGCATGCCCGAGCGCCTGGTCGTCAAGACGGTGGCCGGCGCTCGGGGCGACGCCTGGCTGCTGGCCAGTGCCAACGCGGCCGCCGGCGGGGACAGCTCGGTCCACGGCGTCGCTGACGTGCTCGCTCGGGTCGTGGTGCGCCTGCGGGGGGCCTCCCGGCCGCACTTCCTCCCGCGCGGCCCGAAGTGATGGAGTGACGCAGGATGCAGTGACGAGCCGCGGTGGGCGTGACAAACTCGGGCCACCCATCAGCCATGTCGACAACGACGTCGCGAGAGACGGTGTGTAGGTGTACTTCGATCCGAACCGCGAGCTGTTCCGGGTCCACGTGGGCGGCAAGCTGCGCGTCACGTCGACGATGGCGCTGGACTCGCGCGCCGCGCTGTCGCTCGCGTACACCCCCGGTGTGGCCGAGGTGAGCTCGGCCATCGCCGCGATGCCCGAACTGGCCGAGCGCTACACCTGGCGTGGGCGGCTCGTCGCCGTGGTCAGCGACGGCACCGCCGTCCTCGGTTTGGGTGACCTCGGTCCGGCCGCGTCCCTGCCGGTGATGGAGGGCAAGTCGGCGCTGTTCCAGCAGTTCGCGGGGCTCGACTCGATCCCGATCGTGCTCGACACGACCGACGTCGACGAGATCGTCGAGACGGTGGTGCGGATCGCGCCGTCGTTCGGCGCCATCAACCTCGAGGACATCTCCGCCCCGCGCTGCTTCGAGATCGAGGACCGACTGCGCGAGCGGCTGCGGATACCGGTCATGCACGACGACCAGCACGGCACGGCGATCGTTGTCCTGGCCGCGCTGCGCAACGCCGCCACCATCACCGGTCGCAGCCTCGCGGACCTGCGCGTGGTCGTGTCCGGCGCCGGCGCGGCCGGGGTGGCCTGCGCGAACATCCTGTTGACCGCCGGCGTGGCCGACCTGGCCGTGGTCGATTCCCGGGGCGTTGTGCACTCTGGTCGCGACCTGCTGACCCCGATCAAGGCCGATCTGGCCGAACGGTCCAACCGCACCGGGTTCACCGGCACGCTGGCCGACGCGATGGCCGGTGCTGATGTGTTCCTGGGCGTCAGCGCGGGCGTGGTGTCCGAGGAGATCGTCGCCTCGATGGCACCGCGATCGATCGTGTTCGCGCTGGCCAACCCGACGCCTGAGGTCCATCCCGAGGTGGCTCGTCGAACGGCGGCGGTGGTGGCGACCGGGCGCAGCGACTACCCCAACCAGATCAACAACGTGCTCGCGTTCCCGGGCGTGTTCAAGGGTGCGCTCGACGCCAACGCCCGCTGCATCACCGAGGGGATGAAGCTGGCCGCGGCGCAGGCCCTGAGCGAGGTGGTCGGCGGGGACCTGGGCCCGGACTACATCGTGCCCGCGGCGTTCGACCCGCGGGTCGTGCCGGCGGTTTCCACCGCGGTGGCCGCTCAGGCCGTCCGCGAAGGGGTCTGCGGGCCGCGCTGAGCGTCGCCCGCCGCGTACTTACTCGTCCTCGTCCTCGGTTCGGGCCAACCAGGTGGCGAACCGCTCCACCGCCACCTCGAACTCGGGGTTCAGGTCGACGAAGCTCTGGAGCCGGTCGGCCAGCCAGGCCACGCTCACCTGCTCCTCACCTCGGCGTTCGGTCAGTTCCTCGATGCCGCGGTCCGTGAAGTACACGGTGTTCTCCCTCTGGTCCGGTCTTCCGCTGATCCGTGCCCCGGCTAGCCGGATACCTTCACTCCGACCCGGCCCCGGCGGCGGCCGCGGCTGCGGTGGCGGCCGCGCCGCCATCGGCGGGGTACCGGACGCCGACCTGCCGACGGGCATCGTCCATCAGCTCCATGATCGCGGCCGTGTCGGCCCATGTCATCCGTTCGCTCTCGAGCGCGCCGGCGCGCAGGCAGCGGGCCACCTCGTCGACCTCGTGGGCGTACGGATGCGGGTTCTCGCCCCGTTCTATCGTCCGCTCGCCACCTTCGATGGTGCTGACGACCATCCGCGGCGGGTCGTAGAACGGGTTCTCCAGACGCAGCCAGCCGTTGGTACCGATAACGGTCGCCGTGGTCGGGGTCGGCGATCGGGTCGTGCAGCTCACGTGGGCGAAGCGACCGTCGGCGTAGGACCACTGCATCGCGGTGGTCAGGTCCGATCCGGTGGGGGACAGCTCACCGACGGCGGACATCGCGTCGGGCCGGCCCAGGAACAGCCACGCCGCGGTCGTCGAGTAGACGCCGAGGTCGAGCAGGGCGCCGCCGCCCAGGTCCATGGCGAACAGTCGCCCACGGGGATCGAAGGGAAACCGCTGGCCGTGGTCTGCGGTCACGCTCAGCACGTCGCCGATGACGCCGTCTTCGACCAGCAGCTGTGCTTGCCGCACGAGCGGGTTGGTCCGCATCCACATGGCCTCCATGCAGAACAGGTCGCGGTCGCGGGCCTCGGCGATCACCTCGCGCGCGTCGCCCGCGGTGAGCGTGAATGCCTTCTCCACCAGCACGGATTTGCCTGCGCGCAGCGCCAGAAGCGCGTGTTCGTGGTGGTAGCTGTGCGGCGTGGCGACATACACGACGTCCACGTCGGGGTCGTTGACCAGCTCGTCGTACGAGCCGTGGCACCGGGCCTCAACCCCCAGCACCTGCGCAAGATCTCGAGCCCGTTCGACTGATCGCGACCCGATAGCGACGAGCTCGTTGTCGGGCGACGCGACGACAGCGGGGCCGACCTTGTCGGCGATCCACCCCGCCCCGAGAAAACCCCAGCGGACCGGACGGGACGGATCGAGCGGCGTAGGCATCCACTGAATCTAGCCACCGGCCCGGCCAGACCCGCGTGGGGCAAGGTGCGGGTCGCGCCGGCCCGGTCAGCCCAGGGCGGACGCCACCAGTTCCTGTTGCTGGGACTGGTGCACGCTGGCCGATCCGACCGCGGGGGACGCGGACGCGGTACGGGAGACCCGCAGCAACGCCCGGCCGTCGAGGTGCTCCGGCAGGTTCATGGCCATGAATCCCCACGCCCCCTGGTTGGCCGGTTCCTCCTGCGCCCACACCAGCTGCGCATCGGGGTAGCGGTCGATCTCGGCCCGGATCCGGTCAGCGGGCAGCGGGTACAGCTGCTCCAGCCGCACCAGCGCCACGTCCCGACGATCTCCACGCGCGGCGAGCAGGTCGTAGTACACCTTGCCGCTGCACAACACGACCCGCCGGACATCGCCCGGATCCACGGCCGCATCACCGATCACGGACTGGAAGTCGATCTCGGTGAAGTCCGCGAGCTGACTCACCGCCGCCTTCAGCCGCAACAGCGATTTGGGCGTGAAGGCGATCAACGGACGGTGCACCGGTGACAGCCCCTGCCGGCGCAGCAGGTGGAAGTAATTGGCCGGCGTGGAGCACATGGCCACGGTGATGTTGTTCTCCGCGCACATCTGCAGGAACCGCTCCGGACGTCCCGACGAGTGGTCCGGACCCTGGCCCTCGTATCCGTGCGGAAGGAGTAGGGTCACGCCTGAGCGTTGGCCCCACTTGGCTTCCCCGGAGGTGATGAACTCGTCGGTGATGGTCTGCGCACCGCCGGTGAAGTCACCGAACTGCGCCTCCCAGCACACCAGCGCGGCGTCGTTGCCCACGGAGTAGCCGTACTCGAAGCCGACGGCCGCGAACTCCGACAGCAGCGAGTCGTAGGCCCGAAACGGCGCCTGCTCGGGGCCGAGGTTGCGCAGCGGGGTGTATTCCTCGCCGTTCTTGCGGTCGACTAGCACGGAATGCCGCTGGCTGAACGTGCCGCGACGCGAGTCCTGTCCGGCCAGGCGCACGGGATGCCCTTCCAGCACGAGCGAGCCGAATGCGAACAGCTCGCCGGTGGCCCAGTCGACGTTGCCGCCCGTGGCCATCGCCACCCGCTTCTCCATCTGCGGCTTGAGCCGGGGGTGCACGGTGAAGCCGTCCGGCATGGAGGCGTAGGCATCGCCGATGCGCTTGAGCACCTCGAGCGACACGGCCGTGCGCGTCGCCGCGACCTCAGCGGACGCCGGATCCATCTTGGGCTCGGGCTTGGGCTGAGAGCTGGCGTTGCGGGTCTCGTTGAAGACCTTCTCCAGCTGGGCGTGGAAATCCTTGAGGGCCTCCTCGGCCTCACCGAGGGTGATGTCGCCGCGACCGACCAGCGCCTCCGTGTAAAGCTTCCGCACGCTGCGCTTGTGATCGATGATGTCGTACATCAGCGGCTGGGTGAACGAGGGGTTGTCAGCCTCGTTGTGACCGCGGCGGCGGTAGCACACCATGTCGATGACGACGTCCTTCTTGAACTCCCGCCGGTACTCGACCGCCAGCTTGGCCACGCGCACGCACGCCTCGGGGTCGTCACCGTTGACGTGGAAGATCGGCGCACTGATCATCCGGGCCACGTCGGTGCTGTACAGCGTCGACCGGGCGGCCGCGGGCGAGGTGGTGAAGCCGACCTGGTTGTTGACGATCAGGTGCACCGTCCCGCCGGTGCGGTAGCCGCGCAGTTGCGAGAGGTTCAGCGTCTCGGCCACCACGCCCTGTCCGGCGAACGCGGCGTCGCCGTGCACGAGCACGGGCAGCACGGTGAAGCCGTCCTCGCCCTTGTCGAGCAGGTCCTGCTTGGCGCGCACGATCCCTTCCAGCACCGGGTCGACCGCCTCCAGGTGGGACGGGTTCGCGGCCAGCGAGACCGTCATCGTGCGGCCGTCGGGCGCGGTGAACCGGCCGCGGGAGCCCAGGTGGTACTTGACGTCGCCGGAGCCCTGGGCCTGACCGGGGTCCATGTTTCCTTCGAACTCGTTGAAGATCTTGGCCAACGGTTTGCCGACGATGTTGGCCAGCACGTTCAGCCGGCCCCGGTGGGCCATGCCGATGACGACCTCGTCGAGTTTCTGCTCGGTGGCCGAGCGCAGGACCGCGTCCAGCACCGGGATCATCGTCTCGGAACCTTCCAGGCTGAATCGCTTCTGCCCGACGTACTTGGTCTGCAGGAACGTCTCGAACGCCTCGGCCACGTTCAAGCGACCCAGGATGTGCTTCTGCTCATCCTTGGCCGGCATGTCGTTGCGGATCTCGATCCGGTTCTGCAGCCACCGCCGCTGGCCCAGATCGGTGATGTGCATGTACTCCACGCCGACCCGGCGGCAGTACGCGTCGCGCAGCACGCCCAGGATGTCGCGCAGCTTCATCAACTTCTCGCCGGCGAAGCCTCCCACCGGGAACTCGCGCTCGAGGTCCCACAGGGTCAGGCCGTGGTTGATGATGTCCAGATCCGGGTGGGTACGGATCTTGAACTCGAGCGGGTCGGTGTCGGCCATCAGGTGACCGTTGGCCCGGTAGGCGTTGATCAGCTCGATCACCCGGGCGGCCTTGTCGATCTGGCCCTCGTGGCTGAACTCGCGGTCGGTCAGCCACCGCACCGGCTCGTAGGGGATGCGCAGGGCGGTGAAGACATCGTCGTAGAAGCGGTCCTCGCCCAACAGCAACTGGTGGACGCGGCGCAGGAACTCCCCGGACTGCGCGCCCTGGATGATGCGGTGGTCGTAGGTCGATGTCAGCGTCATCGTCTTGCTGATCGCGGCCTCGTTCAGCCGTTCCTCGCTGGAACCGGAGAATTCGGCCGGGTACTCCATCGCTCCGACGCCGACGATCGTCCCCTGTCCGGCCATCAGCCGCGGCACGGAATGGTTGGTCCCGATGGTGCCCGGGTTGGTCAGGCTCAGCGTGGTGCCGGTGAAGTCGTCCGCGGTGAGCTTGCCGGTGCGGGCCTTGCGGATCAGCTCCTCGTAGGCGAGCCAGAACTCGAAGAACGACATCTCGTCGGCGCCCTTGATCGCGACGACGACGAGCGTGCGGGCGCCGTCCTTACCGGCCAGGTCGATGGCCAGGCCGAGGTTGACGTGTTCGGGATGCACGACCGCCGGCTTGCCGTCCACCTGCGTGAAGTGGGAGTTCATGGCGGGGAACTCGGTCGCCGCCTTGACCACCGCATACCCGATCAGGTGGGTGAAGCTGACCTTGCCGCCGCGCGAACGCCGGAGGTGGTTGTTGATGACCACCCGGTTGTCGATCAGCAGCTTGGCCGGCACGGCCCGCACACTGGTCGCGGTCGGCAGGCCCAGCGAGGCCTCCATGTTGACCACGACGCGCGCCGCCGCCCCGCGCAGCACGGTCGAGTCCTCGGCGACCGGGGCCGGTTTCGCTTTCCCAGCCGGCACTTTCTCAACCGTCGCCGGCGTCTGTACGGGCTGGGCCGGCGCCGGTGCGGGCGCGACCTTCTCGGACTGGGGCGGTTCCGGCTGACGCGACGCGGCTCCATTGGATGCGGCTCCATTGGACGCGGACCCATTGGACGCGGCTCCGTTGGACGCCGCTCGGCCGGCCACGGAACCGTTTGCAGCAGATCCGTTGGCCGAAGCGCGGCTGACGGCCGGGGTGCCAGCAGCTGCCGACCCGTTCCCGCTTTCCTCCTGCGCCACTTCAGCCGCGGCTTCGGCGTCTGCGTCCGACGCGCGAGTCGAGGTGCCGGCCTTGCCGTAGTCGGCGAAGAAGTCGTGCCAGGCCGGGTCGACGCTGTCGGGGTCAGCCACGTAGGCCTCGTACATGTCCTCGACCAACCACTGGTTCGCCCCGAAGTCACCCCCGTGAACGGCGTCTTGGGCGCGCGCGTCCGTCTGGACAGTTCGCGTCGTGCTGGATGGGTCGGAGTCCGTCTTCTCCACGGTGGTGGGGCCGCCTCGGGTAGTCATCTCTGCGCTGGTGCGCCGTCCGCATTACGGAGGCGCCGACTTACCGCCTGGACGCCCCGTCGATCGTCCGAGTCTATGCCCGGGCCTGGTCTTCGGCGGAGAAAAGTGGCGCTTTTCGCACCCGTGTACCCCAGCTGACCTGGTCGGGCGCCCCGATGCGGTCGACGCGCAGGTCAGGACACCAACCGCGGCACTGGCTGGCTGAACAGCGCGGCACAGTTCGCCAACCCGAGCCGGCGCAGGATCGAGATCTGCACGCCGCCATCGCCGGCCCGCGCTGCGACGGTGAACACCCGGGTACGAAGTGCGGTCGGCGTGTCGGCAACCTGGCGCAGCGTGTCCAGGCTGGGCCGAGCGGCCTGCAACGAGGCCCGGGCCGGCACGATCCAGCTCGCATGCAGCGACGCCCCGTCGGTGCCGCCAGGGAACCCGCGGTCGGTCGAGACGGTCACCAGCACGCGGTCGACCGCGGCGAAGCGGTCGATCGCGAAGGCGACCGGGTCGGTGACCGGGATGTCGGCGGAGATGCCCCGGGTGGCGGCCGCGCAGTACTTCTCAGCCCGGGCGGTGAACGTGGCGGGCTGGCCGAGGTCGCAGGACGTCAGCCCCAGGGCCAAGACGGCCGCCGTCAGCGTGGCCGGCACCCGTCGCCGGATCAACGCGGCGCGCTCAGGTGATGTCACGGTTCAGGCTGTAACCGGCGCCGATGATCGCCGGGATGAACGCCCACAGGAGCATGACCGCCACCCCACCGACGGTGGACATCAGATGGATCCCGTCACCGAAGTCACTGTGGGGGTTGAGGATCGCGTAGGACGCCCCGTTCGGAAAGAACGGGTACGCGTGCTTCACTGCCGGAATCGCCAGCAGGATCGTCTGCCCGACGACGAGCGTCAGCACACCGACGGTGATGGCGACGATCTGGTTGCGGACCAGCGCACCGAAACCCAACCCGAACAAGGCGTACAGGACGTAGATCGAGAACACGCCGAGCAACCCGGCGGGCACCTGGTGCGGACCCCACGATCCGTCGATGCCCCGTGACTTCAGCCATGGCACGGCCATGATCACGGTGAGGAGGAGGCAGGCCAGCGAGAAGACGGCGCCGACTATCCCGCACAGGATCATCTTGGCGGTGACGATCTTCCACCGATTGGGCGTCGCCAACAGGGTGGGAGTGATCGTCTGGTACCGGGTCTCGGTGGTGATGACGAGCACGCCGAGCACGAACGCGGCGATGTAGGCGCCGGGGATGACCGGGTTGAACGCCGAGGTGTAGACGTCCTGGACGTGGTCCTGCAAATCGTCCTTGCTGCTGCTGCCGATGATCGCCCACAGCAGCAGGCCGGTGACGGTGAGCGAACCGACTAGCAGCCAGAACCAGACCTGGGTGCTGAACAGCTTGCGGAACTCGGACCGGACGAGGTTGATCACTGCTGACCTCCGCGGGCCGGTGGTTGCGGCTGGTAACCGGGCTGATACCCGGGCGGGCTGCCGCTCTGCCAATACCCCTGCGCCGGACCCGGCTGATATCCCGGCGGCGCCGAGCCGGGTGGCGGGCCGGTTTGCGACGAGCTCGGGGCGGCGTAGGCGCCGCGGGTGAGGGAGAAGAACAGCTGTTCGAGATCGAACTTCTCCAGGCTGAGCTCGTGGAGCTCGACCTTGGCCATGAAGGCCAGGTGCCCGACCTGGGCGAGATCGGCGGTGTGGACCCGCAGGGTGTTCGCGTCACTGCGTTCACCGTGGAGCCCGGCCTGGGCCAGCGCCGCGCTCAGCTCGTCGGCCTGCGGGGTGCGGACGACGGCGGTGTCCGTCCCGGCCATCAGTTCGGCGATGGAACCGGAGCGCACCAGCTCGCCCTGGTTCAGAATGACCACCCGGTCGGCGACTTCCTGGATCTCGTTGAGCAGGTGGCTCGACACCAGCACGGTGCGGCCCTCGCCGGCCATCTGCCGGAAGAACCCGCGCAGCCAGCGGATGCCCTCCGGGTCCAGGCCGTTGGCCGGCTCGTCCAGGATGAGCACCCGGGGGTCGCCGAGCAGGGTGCCGGCCAGACCGAGCCGTTGCCGCATGCCGAGGGAGAAACCGCGCACTTTACGTTTCGCCGCACCGCCCAGCCCGACCATCTCCAGGACCTGGTCGGCTCGGGAGTCGGGGAGCCCGGCGGCCGCGCAGTACACCCGCAGGTGGTTGCGCGCGGTCCGGCCCGGGTGGAAGCTCGCTGCCTCCAGGGCCGCGCCGACCACGACGCTCGGGTTGGGGATCGACCCGTAGGGCAGGCCGCCGATCGTGGCCGTTCCCGAGGTGGGATGGACGAGCCCGAGCAACATCCGCAGCGTCGTCGTCTTACCGGCCCCGTTCGGGCCCAGGAACCCGGTGACCGATCCAGGTTCCACCGTGAAGGTCAGGTTGCGGACCGCATGCACCGAGCCGAAAGACTTGCTCAGGCCGTCCACGACGATCCGCCCGGGCACGCCATGGGCGCCCTGGACGGTGGGTGAACCGCGACCGTCCGGTCGAGTGGCGTAGGGCGATGGGGGTGGAGCCGAGGGGGAGTGCGGCTCTGACATCACCCCATCGAACCACAATCACTGGCCGATCCAGACGATTTCCAAGATCGTCGCGATCCCCCCGCGACCGCGTGTCGCTGGGGCCGGAACGCCGCTTCGGTCACAGTCGCGCCCGCCCGGCGACCGTCAACGGATCCGTCCTGAGTCACCCGGTTTGATGTTGCCGGTGGCGTGCGGGGATACGTGCGCGGCCTGGCTGGCGTGGCGGGCATTGCCGGTGGCGACGGTGCTGGCGTCGACGTCGTAGCCGAACCAGAAGGTGCCGCGGGTGTCGATGGCGAAGGTGAACGCGACGTCGATGGTGGCGCCGGGGGCGAGGCCGCCGTTGGGCAATGGCAGGGTCAGGGTGCTGTTCAGGCCGCCGCCGGGGGTGGGGTTGCTGGGGGCGTCGACGGTGAGGTTGTTCACGGTGACGGTGCTGCCACTGCTCAGCCGGATCGATTGGGTGGGTGCGGCGGGGTTGATCACCCGCAGGTTCGCGACCTTGGCCGGTTGGGTACCCACGCCGGGTTGGGGCTGGCCGTGTAGTTCGCTCAGGGCGGTGACCCGCACTTTGGCCGAGCTGATGGTGGCGCCGGAGGTGTTGGTGATGGTGCGGCGCACGGTGAGCGTGCCGGGGCCGCCGGTGACGACGACCCGGTTGGGTGGGGCGGTGACTGCGGTGGCCGGGTCGAGCAGGGTCGAGGTCAGCCCGGCGTTGTGTTGGTAGGGGTCGGCGGTGCCGGTCGGGGAGGCTGAGCCCAGGGTGGACTGCACGCCGCCCACGAGCGCGCCTTGGCGTGTGACCAGGACGAAGTCGGCCGCGTTGTCGTGGGTGTCGACTGCGGCGCCGGCGATTTCCCGCCGTACCCAGGCGTATTGGGCGGTGGGGGTTCCGGTCATGGCGGGTAGGCCGGTGCCGAGGTGGAACCCGGTGCCGGGGCCGACGGCGTCGGTTTGGGTGAGCGCGGTGTCGGGGGCGGTGAGCTTGATGCCGCCGGTGCCCAGGGTGGTGGTGTAGTCGGAGGTGGCGACCGTGGTGAGGGAGAAGGCGCTGCCGGTGATCAGGTAGGAACGGCCGGTGCCGAGCAGGCCGGCGTTGGTGGGCAGGGTCGAGGTGGTCCCGGAGCTGGAGGAGACGACGATGCCGGCCAGGGGCACGGTGGGGCCGGTGTTGAGCAGTTCGATGTAGCTGTCGTTTGCGCCGGCCGGTCCGGAGGAGCGGAATTCGGTGACGATGACCTCACCGGCAAAGGCCGAGACCTCGACCTGGCCGGTGGTGGAATCCGTTGCGGCGTGGGTGGTGTCGCCGGCGTAGTGGGCGGTGATCGTGTTGACCCCGAACGCGGGCAGCGCAAGGCGGATGCTGGCCGTGCCGCCGGTCAGGGTGTCCGAGCCGAGCGTCACCGTCGTTCCACTTTGCGCCCCGGAGGCGGGGACGTCCGTGAAGGTCACGGTGCCGCCGGCGGCGGTGGGGCTCACCGACGCCGACAGGGTCACCGGGTTGCCGAACTGCACTGAGGCGGGCGCGGACAGCGTGATGGTCGTGGTGGACCGGGCGATGACGACCGTGGCGGGCTTGGTGTCGGCCACGCCGTTGGCGTCGACGATGCGAACCGTGAAGGGGAAACTGCCGGCCGTGGTCGGGGTGCCGGACAGCAGGCCGGTGCTGGCGTTCAGGGTCAGACCGGCCGGCAACGCGCCGGTACTGATCGACCAGGTGAACGGGCCGACCCCGCCGGTGAAGGTCAACTGATCGCTGTAGGCGACGGACACTTCACCCGCGGGCGGCGCCGGGAACGTCAACGCCGGGGCGGGCGTGATGACGATCGATGCGGTCGCGGTCGCGGGCACACTGTTGGCGTCCACCGCGCGCACGGTGATGCTGGTGGTGCCGGCGGCGGTGGGGGTGCCGGAGATGAGCCCGGTGGAAGCGTTGATGTTCAGGCCCGCCGGAAGCGTTCCTGCGCTAACGGACCAGGTGTACGGGCCGACGCCCCCGCTGACCGTCGGCTGCGCCGAATACGCAACGGTCACCTCGCCGGCCGGCGGCACGAACGTGACCGTCGGGCCGGGCCCGATGACGAGCGTGGCCGACTTGGTGTCGGAGAGACCGTTGCCGTCGACGATCTTGACGGTGAACGTGGAACTGCCAGCGACAGTGGGTGTGCCCGTAATCAGGCCGGTGCCGCTGTTGAGCGTCAGGCCCGTCGGCAACGACCCCGAACTGATCGACCAGGTGTATGTGCTGACCCCGCCGCTGTACGTCAGCTGATTGCTGTAGGGGACGGTCACCTCGCCCGCCGGAGGTGCGGCGAAAGTCAGCGCCGGGCCGGCCACGATCACGATGGAGACGGCCTTGGTCGCGCTCACGCTGTTGCCGTCTACCACCTGCACGGTGACGTTGGTGGTGCCCGAACTGGTGGGCGTGCCGGAGATCAGCCCGGTGGACGCGTTGATGGTCAACCCGGCCGGAAGCGTCCCCGCACTCACCGACCACGTGTACGGGCTGGTGCCACCAGTGACCGTCGGCTGCGCCGAATAAGCCGCGCCGGCCTCACCGCCGGGCGGCGTGAACGTGACGACGGGTCCGGCGGCGATAGTGATCGACTGCGATCTGAATCCCGTGCGATTGTTCGCGTCGGTCACCAGGACAGTGGGGGTGAACGTGCCGGCTGTCGTTGGAGTTCCCGTGATCAGGCCCGTGGACGAGTTGATGCTCAGGCCACCGGGCAGCGCACCGGCGCTGATCGACCACACGTACGGGCCGGTGCCGGTGCCACCGTTCAACGCCAAGCCGCTGCTGTACGCCGCGCCAACCTCGCCGGTCGCCGTCAACAAAACCATGCTGTTGAAAGACGGCGGGACGACGACCGCATTCGTCACCGTGTTGCTGGCGCCGGCCGTGCCCGTACCGGTCGTCTGGCTGTTGCTGCTGAAGGACGCGAAGTTCGAGACGGTGCTGCCGTCGGCCACGGAGGAATTCACCTTGACCTGGAACGTGACCGTACTCGACGCGTTCGGTGCCAACAGACCTCCGGCCGTACCGTCCGCACCGGTTCCAAGCCGGGCGGTGACGTTGCCCGCGTTCACATCGCCGGTGTCGGTATCGGGCGCGTCGGTGACGGCAGTGCCACCGACGATCAAACTGCCTGCGACGTAGGTGGTGCCGACCGGCGCCGCGTCGGTCAACACGGTCGCGGCCGCGCCGTCGCCGCCACCGCCACCGTTGGTCACGGTGATCGAGTAGCGGAGCACATCGCCGCGGGCGAGGGTGCCGCCGTTAACGTCGGTGGCCGTCTTGGTCGCGGTCAGCGCGCTAGCGTAGAGGTCGGTGGCAAACGTGACCAGGCCCGGGTAGTACGTGTCCCCGGAGGTGGTCAGGTGGATCGTGGTGCTGGTCGATCCGTTGGCCAGAGCCCCGGTGGCGTCGAAGCGGTCGACGTCGAACCCGAGGGTGTTGGTGTAGGAAGGATTTCGATCCGTCACGGCAACGTTGAGGTCGGTGATGGAGGCGTTGAACACGTCATTGACCGGATTCAGGCTGTTGGACAGCGGCGTACTCCCGATCGACATCGAGTCGCCGGTCGAACCCTTGTCACCCTCGTAGGCGACGACGCCGACGGTGGTCTTGACCGCGCCGGTTGCGGGCGTGGTGAAGCCGCTGACCGGGATGTCCAGCGGGGACGTCACGGGCGGCGTATTGCTCTGCACGAGGTTGTATCCGGTGAAGATGACGAGGTTGCGCATGGGCATCGTCGAGACGCTGTAGGCGACGGCCAACGACCAACCGGCATAGTTACCGCCGCCGGTTCCGGCTTGCACGTTGGCCACGGTGTACACGCCGGAACCGGCGGCCTTGACCGTGCTCGTCACGTCGGCGAAAGCTTGGTAGTTGCTGGTGAAGACGTCGGTGGTCGTCGAGGTGACGGGCGAATAGCCGACGGCGCCCGGGGCTTGGAAAAGGGCACTCGTTTTCAAGGCCGAGTTCGGTGCGGCCACGCCGGTGAGGGCCGAGTATCCAGCCGTCGCGCCGGCGCTGGTGACTGCACCCCAGCTCAACCCGGCGTAGAGCACGGTGGCACCGGGCGGCACGGTCACGGTGGCGCTGCTGGAGTCGAAGGTGGTATTGCCGCCGGAGGTCCCGTCGGCGTCGACATAGGTCATGAAGTAGTTGTTATTCTGCTGCGAGGACCCGTCCTGCGCCTGCGCGCACGTGCTTGCCGCCCCGGCGACCGCGACCGCCCCCGCCACGCACGTTTCCAAGGTGTTCCCGCGGATCGTTATATCGCCGGTGGCGTTGGCCGTAAACGCCGGGGTGAAGGCCCGGGTTGTGCCGTCCGCGGTGGCCGGCGCGGCCAGCACGATCAGCACGCCGGAGATCGCGAGCGTGAACGACGCCAAGGCGGCGACGAAGCGGCGGGAACGGCCGGGGCTATAGCGGCGGAGCAGGTGGGGCGGGGTCACGGAAGTCCTCGGGCAGGACGCTCACTGAGGCCCTGAAGGCACGAGGTGCCGCCGTGGAAAGGTTCCATCGGGGGGTGGACCAGCAACGCCTCGTGTGCTCTGCTCCTACAAGGTCTCACACTTGGCGGTCCGGCACAGTTCGACGTCAGTCGGCGAGGGGCGGGAGGCGGCGCAGCAGGCCACTCTTGTCGAGGTCAGCGAGGAATACGTCTACGTCGGTCTGCATCTGTGTCGGGGATTGATCTGCGTATCGCGCCAATTGATCGACAAGATCCGCGCGGCTGGCGCCGTCGACCAAACATTTCCAGAGCTGCGCCCCGGTTCCGTTCAGCCCGAAGTAGACGGACCCGGACAGGTCGAGCACCACGATCTCGCTGCCCGTCTCGCGCCACGCGACACTGGGGCCGCCGACGGTGAATGTCTCAGTGCCTGGAGTCATCGCCATGCCTTCATCCGGTTAGAGCCTTGGTTTTCGAGGAAAGCCATAATTGTTGGACCAGTCCGGCGGTGGCACTGGGTATCGGCCACTGCGACCAGAGCCGACGCAAGGTGGCCGCGTCGACAATGCTTTCGTCGGCACCACGGCCGTCCCACGATTGCACGAACTCACGCGTTGGCGTGCGGAGGAACACCTCGAGGAAGTGCGCCTTGGGTCGTTGTTCCGTCGCGGCGGACGGAAACGCCTCACCCGCGATCAAATGCAGTAGCCTGGCCCGACTGGCTCCCTGGTGGCGGACCGCAACATTGGCGAGTGCGGCTAGGAATCCGGGGTCGAGCAGTGGGTTGATGACGCGAACGTCAGACGGTGCGGCAATGGTATCCAGACTGGCGCGGGCCAGGAGCAGGCGCCGCTGACGGGATTGCCAGAAGATGCGTTCGGTAATAGATGTTGGCTCGTCGCGTCCTTCCATTCGCGCGGTGCGAGAGACCCTCCGCGATACCGACGGTTGCAGCCATGGGAATTGGTCGCGTCCCTGCCGTTGCCGCACGGCCGCCACCAGGCGTCCCGGTGCCCGCGCGCGAATACGCGCCAGACGTCCGCGACGCGATCGGTGGACCAGAACCTGGTCGCCGCCAACCCCGGTGAGCATCGAGCCCCCGGCTGCCACCTCGACGATGGGCAGATGCAGGTGCACGTTCGCCGGCAGCAGCACCCCATGACGGGTCACCACGCGCTGCGCCACCGGTCCGATCAGGTCGAGATCGTCCTCGGCGTGCAGTAGTTGCCACTGAAGCTCCGGCATTGTGGCCATGACCCTGTCCTGCCAGACTGATTCTTCGGCGCGTGGCGCTCCGGTGAATCGCCAGGTCACCGGTATCGGCGCGGGCAAGCCAGCCTCGTAAGCCACTCGGGCCGCCACGAACAACACGAAAGTCGAGTCCATCCCACCCGAGAAGCTGACCACGCATGGTGGCCGCTGCAGGGCGGGCAGCACGGCCAACCGCAAGGCGGCGAGCGGGCTCGGCGGCGGGCCGGTTGGCCGGTTGGCGGCGCTGGTGGTTCCGATGACGCTGCAGCTGGCGATCTCCAGCGCGGTAGGCAACGGAGCATCGAACTCATCCACGGGTGAGCGTTCCGCGTCGTGTCGCAAGACGCATAGCTTGCCCGAACAGCCAGATGCTCGCGAACAAGCTCACGGCGGCGACACCGGCTAGTTCCATCGCCGATGTGACCCATGAGTGTCCTGCTATTGCGGCCCGTAAACCGTCCAGCGCGATCCGAGTGGGCAGCGGAATGGTGACCCAGCGCAGCGCCGCCGGCAACACGGTGGTTGGGAAGTATGTGCCCGATCCGAAACCGATAGCCACGACAACGAGCCGACCAAGTGTATCGCCGTGTTCGAACGCGATCGCGAACGCGGCGAGGCCGACGCCCAAGCACATCATAGTGACGCCGGTGAGCGCGAGCATGACGCTGAGGCCGAGCCAGTCGGCGGAACTCACGTCGAGCCCGAGGAATAGGCTGGCCACCGCCAGGTATGCCGCTACCCGTGCCAGCGCGAGCAACATCGGGTACCCGCTGAGACCAACGGCGATAGTTGCGGTTGAGACGGGGCGGGCGGCGAGCAATTCCAGCGTTCCGCTGCGCTGCTCTTCCTGCACGCGTGAGGTGATCTGTGTGCCCGCTGCCTGCACCACGAGCATGAACGCAATACCGACAGCAACGAAATCGAAGAAAGTGTTCGCGCCTCCGAGTTGGCTGTGCGTCCCACGCAAAGTTCTCGAGATGAGAGCGAAGACGGTCAGGTTGACGATGCCGAAGAGAAAGTCAAACGCAAACCCCAGCCCGAGCACCCGGCGTTCGCTGGCGTCGCGGCGCACAATGGCGCTCACCCCGGCGAGGGCGCTTGGTCGGAACGGTGCATTCGCGTCCCGGTCTCCCTCAGCGCGAACGATTATTCGCTCGGTCACCGGTACTCCGATATATCCAGCTCGCGGCTGCAGTGGCTGCGATCAGACCGGCGGTGCGAGGCAATGACGCAGGCAGCGTTGCGGTGCGTTAATGCGGCCCACAATCGGTCGCGGCCGTCCTCATCCAGCGAACGGGTGGGCTCGTCCAGTATCAGCAAAGTCGGCTCGCCGAGCAGCGCCCGAGCGATGGCCACCCGGGCGCGCATCCCGCTGGAGTACGTTTCGACCTTCTCTTTGGCGAAATCGGTGATTCCCATCTCCTGCTCAACCAAGTCGACCGCGACGGGAACGTCTCGAGACAGCATGACCGTGCGGGCGGCGAAGACCAGATTGTCGTGTCCTGACAACCGGCCGTAAAAGGCCTGTTCCGGATACAAGCAGAGTCCAATTCGTGCGCGGGCCTCTGGGGAACCGGCTGAGGATCCCAAGATTTCGATCGAGCCCGTATGTAGAGACAGGGTTCCGGCCAAGCAACGGAGCAGTGTGGTCTTCCCTGACCCGTTCCTTCCGCTCAGGAAAAGTCGCTCACCCGCGCTCAGGTCGAGATCAAGCCCGCTGAAAACGACTCGGTCACCGAAATGGCGCGCCGCGCCGCGGATGCTGACAGTCACCACTGTGGCAAGTGCCCGTGGCTCAGCCCGATCCCGAGTCGCCGGCTCCGCCGTTCCCATCACCGATGACGTCGGTGCCGCCCTGCGTCAATTCGGCCAGAGAACCTAGCCGCACGATCCTCGGCGGCTCGTAGGCGGCCACTTCATCCGCCTGCGCGTCATCAATCATGGTCGGTATTTCCTCTCGAACGATGATCATCTTGTTTTATACGATAGCGCAGTAGCGCCAGTCGAGACCGTGACGCCGCCGCCATCGTCACGTTCGCGTGGCTGCGGTGGATTGTCTGATATAGCTCATTGCCTTCTTCCGCGTCGCCGGAAACCCAGGCGTGCGCGCGAAAACCGTCCTTCGGTGGCGAGACACCGACAATCACATCTCTATTTTGTCCCTTAGCCAAATAATATCGCTGGCGCACCAAAGACCGTTCCAGACAGCTGGCACTATTGCGCTGAAGAATGATTTCAACGCTTCGTTCGGTGATAGCGCGCCCGGGTGAACGAAACGGATCCACCTGCTCCATCCCGGTCTCGGCCAGCTGCCGCCGAACGGAAACGAGCGCATCGAAGGTCCAGCTATCTCTACCCGCCGGTCCGCCTTGGTGGGCCTGACGGAGTTGGATGAGGCCTCGGGGCACGCCTTTCGCGAAGCGGGCCCAGCGCGCCCCGTGCGCGCGGACAAGCGCTGATCGCCCGGACTTCGATGCCGGCCACACTTTGTGCATGTGGGCGACGGATGGAAGGGCGCGGTCGGCGAAATGTCTGGTCCGCCGTCCGCGGGCCTCCAGCAACCGCTCGAAGGAGACGCCCGCCGAAGATGTGCCGTAGGAATGCATGCGCATCGCGGCCGGCGCGGCCGTCGGCAGGTCGAACCGGGCCAGCAGGGGTCGAGACTCGGGCACGGTGTCGAGACCGAGCGCCAGCCCGGTGAGGGCGTCACATTTCCGCGCGGTCTCGATCGCCTGGCGCCATTGATCACCGTCGAACACCGCCACGGCCCGGGCCAGATCGCGGAACGGTTTGCGCGTGCTGCCGGCGCGACTTGCGTGCAAGCCGACGATCAAGGCGCTTCCAGCGGTGTCGGGTATCTGCACGTCGGTTCCCTGCAGTTTCATCGAGGTGCGGTCCCGCCAGAGCGTGGACCAGAGCGCGGACGGATCACCGACCCAGGCCAGTGACCGATGCAGGTCGATGGCCAACCGTGTGTCTCCAGGGCACCACCACGTCACTTCCCGTTCGTCCAGTTCCGACGGGCGCATTCCGACGCTCGCTGACACATAACCGCTGCGGGCGAGCGTCGCCTGCGCGTAGGCGAACTGGTGCGGGGCGACCAGCAGGTCGACGTCGCAGTAGTTACGCGCGTCCGGTGCCTCGGGGTACAGGCGGGCCGCGCTGACCGGTCCCTTGATCAGCAGCACATCAATGCCCGCCGCCTCGAGAATCGCCATCGTGGCGACTGCGGCCTCGTCGAGGGCCAGCACTCGGGCGGCCAGTACCAGTGACGTCGTTCCGATCATGGCAACAGCGCCGGGCTGGGTTCGAGGGTCCGGGTAAGAGTGTGCGTGACCTGGTCGAAGACCTGCCAATCGGCCGGGCGCACAAGGTCCCAGGCCGGCCGAGCCGCGAGGTCGAGCAGGACACCCGGATCGGTCGGCAGGCCGCGCCGGCCGCGCCAGGCCGCCAGCCGCGCCAGTACGACCGTGGGCGGACACGGCTGCATTGAGACACTCGGCCCCCAATGCAGGAAGATCCAACCACCCAAGGGCACCCTCGGCGGAGCGCTGGGCAGCGGCAACCGGTACCGCGTACCGAGCCGTGCCGATGCGGTGGCCAGCGCCATGCCGGGAACCCGCGTCCTGAGGTCGACGCACCGGGGCCCGGCGAACGCGTCAACTCCGTCGGTGATGACGACGTCGTCGGACAGCACCGTCATCCCGGCCTGGGCCAAGCCGCCCATGAGCGTGCTCTTGCCCGCCGTGCGTGGCCCGATCACGCCGTAAGCCAGCCCCCCGGCGGCGAACGATGCGGCGTGGAAGGACTCGCGTCCGGCCCACCGGTTGAAGGCGATCGCGACCGACGCGAGACCGGGATGGGCCAGCAGGTCCGGGTCGAGGGGCGGTCCGACGAGGCGGGCAGTTCCGGCCGCCCGGTCGAGAACCCACTGATGCGACGGACCCATCTGCTCGACCACGCGGTGGGCGTCGAGCGGATGAAGGGCAACGTGGGGTGCGGCATCCTTGGTGACCTGCACGGTGATGAGGTCGTCACCGACGACGTCAGCGTCCAGTTCGGCCACATCGTCCAGGCCACGAACCTGGAGCCCGTACACGAAGCGCCCGGACGTCGTTCGACCCACATCCACAGGCTGTTGTCAACATTTCTGCGCGACCCGAGGTGCCACCGTGGGGGGACCCAGCGGGGGAGCGAACCAGCGAAACCTCGGGCACTCTACGTTTAAGAACTATCACAAACAGCCCCGTTGTCCAGCCGAGAACTGCCCGCTCAGGCGCCGGCAGTGCGGTGGCGGGTGGCCTGCATCCCCACGATCGTGCCGCCGGGTTCGAACGGGTTGGTTTGGTCACCCCCATGATCTGCACGGGCCTGCGGCATCGATCGACCAACCTCGGGAGGGCCGCCAGCCGCTTTGCGTACTACGCAGACTCGAAGGAAGTGGGATTCGACACCTGGGCAGACCGCGGTGTGCTCTACAAGGAGGAGTCAGGCCATGACCGGTCAGCGCGACATGTCAACCGTCCCGTCGGAGGACCTTCCGTTCTACGACGACACCGACGCGGTGTGGCGCGTCCCGCTGACCAGGTGGGACGGACGCGGCTTCGGCGATAACGGCACGGAACTCTTCAACTACGTCACCGTAGGCACCACCGGGGGCGGTGACGTCTACCTGGAGGACGGCGCCGGAGGCAACGAAACGATCCTGACCATTGCGGAAGCCGAACTGCTGGTGCGGGCCCTCCGCGCGGCGGTTGACGGCGTTGTCGCGAACAGCCAGCCGCGGTACAGCGTTTGGTCGCTGCCAACTTGACGGGTAACCGGGGCGGCTGGGTCGTCGAGTTGTGAATACGGCCGCGGCACCTACGACCGCTCATACACAGGCGGTGTGAGTGGGCATGTCACGGGGTCGCCGTGCCCGGTTACCGATGCCGCGTACGTCGATGAGGCTTACCAGCAGGAGCAGGGTCGCGAGACCCGCTGTGCTGACCCACCAGACGGCGGCCAGGACCCAGGGGCCGCCGTAGACGTAGGGGAACAGGGCAATGGTGTGGGGATAGGGTCGGCCCAGTGCGAGGAACACCGCGACCGGCGTCACGATAGCGGCGGTGGTGGTCCCCGGTACGGGGGTGCCCACCGCCCGCCGCCACGTGACCGTCGCGGTGACTGCCAGCGCCGCAGCCAGGCCGTGTAGCGCAACCGCGACGGCATGACCGTGGAACGCGGCCCGGGTCACTGCGATCCCCAGGAGCCACCAGGCGATCAGCCATCCCACACCGGTGGCCCGAGTGACCGTTCGCCAGGCCAGGGTCCGGGGTGCGACGTCCACGATCGCGGCGCTCGGTTCGTCGAAGCACCAGGCCACGCCACCGGCCAACAGCCCGAGGGCGCACCCCTCCAGCGGCCACAACCGAGCCACCTGGAAAGACAGGGCCGCGAGCAGCAGCACCAGGATCAGCCCGACCGCGGTCACCGCTCGCCACGGCACCGCGCGGGCCACATACGTGGTCACGGGTTGAAGGAGTGCACCGGGTTGATCATCGTGTGTGTTACCCCGGTGGTAGATGCGACCACGCAGGCCACGACGGCGAGGATCGCGACCGCACCGGCGGCCAGTTGCAGCGACCGGCGACGGCCGTCGCCAGGGATGAGCGACACGAGGGCGCCGAGCCCGCACAGCAGCCCGAGATACACGGCGTACCAGCCGGTGGAGCCGCGCAGGATGAGCGCGCGGTTGCTGTCACCGGCCACGCCGTACGGACCAGCGAATTGGGTCCAGGGCATGAACAGCCGGACCGATCGCAGCGGCACGAAGATGCCCTGCATGATGATGACCGCGAGGACCAGCAGCACCGCGGCGACGGGTGCCGCGCCGCGCACGTTCACCCAGCGGGCAAGCACGATGCCGAGCAGTGGACCGCCGACGCAGGAGATGGTCCCGAGGGCGAAGAGCAACGCGTAGGCCCATCCGTTACCCACGCCACCGAACGGGGCGCCGTCGACCGCAGGCGGTTGCCGGTGGTACTCCCACACGGCCCACGCGAACCAGACCAGACCCACGGTGAGCGGGACGACGGTGCTCGCGATAACCGCGAGCGTGCGCGTGCGGATCGAGGTCGGTGCCTCGCCGGCCGCGCGCGCGATCCGGTCGCTGCTGCGGGCCAGGTTGTTCGTGACCAGCAGGCCGAACAGGCCGATCCCGGCCGCCGGGGCGATGGGGCTGATCAGCACCGACATCTGCTTGTCAACGTTGGACAGGCTGGCGAACCAGCAGAGTAGGAGGCCGAACAGGAACAGCGGATGGCGCAGGTAGCGGCCGATCTCCTTCAGGGCCAGCTGCCGCACGACCGAGCGAGGCGAAGCCGCGGCCCGCGCCGTCGGACCGGCGATGACCGTGGCGCTCATCGCGTCCCTCCGACCGAAGCAAGCGCGTCAGCGTTCAGGAGCAGGTAGGCATCCTCGACGGCCGGTGCGACCGGTTCGTAGCCAGGACCCGGTTGGCCACCCACTGACTTGACCGTCCCGGCCGCCGTTCGCCACGAGGACAGCGCGCCGGGCGTCTCGGCCGGGCCGACCCACACGCGCCCGGCCGCGATCGCCACCAGCTGGGTCACCGTGCCGTCGAAGCGCACCTGACCTTCGTCGAGGATGATCACCCGGTCGCACAGCGCCGATACGTCCTCGGTCTGGTGGGTCGCCAGCAGCACCGTCCCGGTGGCGGCGTGTTGGGTGAGCACCCCGCGTAGTGAGGCCCGCTGCTCAGGGTCGAGGCCAGTGGTCGGTTCATCGAGGATGACCAGGTCCGGTTGGCCGATGAAGGCCTGGGCAATGGACAGCCGTCGCCGCTGCCCTCCGGACAGCGCCCGCACCCGACGGCCACCCAGCTCACCGAGATTGACCAGCTCCAGCACCCGGCGCACCTCTCGATGTCGATGCTCGCGTCGGTCCCATTCCTTCAGCACGGCGATGTAGTCCAGGAACGCGAACGCAGTCATCCCGCGCGGGAAGCTGACCTCCTGCGGCAGGTACCCCAGCCGCCGGCGAGCCGCCGTGCGTTCCGCGGCCGACCCGGTGACGTCGTGACCGGCGACGCAGATCCGTCCGGCGGTGGGCGAGATCGCCGTGGCGAGCAGGCGCAGCAGCGTGGACTTGCCGGCGCCGTTCGGCCCGAGCAGTCCGATCAGGCCGGGCTGCAACGTCAGGCTCGTGGGCGCCAGGGCCACGGTGCTGCCGTAGTTCTTGGACGCACCATCGAGCACAGCGACTGATCTGGTCATGCGAGACCCCCCGAAGGACGGGCCGCCCGGGCGCGGGCGACGAGCAGGGCCGCTGCGACCGCAGCGGCGGCGAGGAAGAGCAGTTGGCTGCCGGGGTTACGCGACGCCTCGAGGGAGCCGAGGCTGCGCAGTCCGATCACGAACACCAGCCAGGCGCCGGCGATCAGCGCGCCGGTCACGCGGGCCGGGCACCAGGACAGCAGGATGAGCGCGAGCACCGTCAGCAAGAGGGCCGGCAGTAACCAGACCGCAGCGAAACTGGCCAGGCCGGGGACGATCAGTGTCACGGCCAAGGTGAGGGGAACGGCGGTGCTGGCCGCGGCGACCGTGCGCAACAGCATGATCCGCAGCTGGCTCATCGGTGTCGTCACCGCGACCGCGCGCAGCGGGTCGGTGCCGTCGTAGGCCACCAACACCGCCGACACCGGCACCAGGGGGGCGACCAGCAGCACCGCGGCAAACAGGAACCGATCGGCGACGGACCCCGCGAGCAGCGCAAAGGCGAGCGCCCCGCCGACCGAGGCCACCCAGGGCCGGTAGAGGCCGTGCGCGGAGCCCCGCACCACGACGGCGTCGGCGTCGGGCAGGCCGAGCCGGATGAGCATCCGCAGGCCGATCGGCAGGACCGGGGCATCGATCTCGGCGATGATCCCGTCCCATACCTGGGCAAGATCATCGGTGTCGACCAGAGCTCCGGCCCGGCTCTGGCAGGTGCGGCAGGACTGAAGGTGAGACTCGACGGATGCCTGCAGACCGAGGTCCAGGCGGCCCGCTGCGTAGCGGTCCAGCAGATCGTGGTCGAGGTGCCACATGGACGTCATATCGTTCCCTCCTGGCGCGCGACCATGAGTTGGTGGCGCAGTTGGGTCTTCGCCGCGCGCAGCCGGCTTTTCACGGTGCCCTGCGGGATTCCCAGCAATTGCGCGGCCTCCCGCGTGCTCAACCCGTCGACCACGGTGGCCCGCACGATCTCCTGCAGCTCCGGTGACATCCCTCGCAGCGCTTGCCCGACATCGGTGTGCTCCACCGCGACCAGTAACTCGTCTTCCGCGCTGGCGACCAGCCGGGCTCGTGCGTCGAGCGCCTCGACGCTCGCCGGCACCGGGACGGATCGCTTGCGATAGTGCGACACCAGTCGGCGCACGGCGATGCCCCACAACCAGCCGCCGACATCACCGTCACCGCGGTAGTCACCGGCCGCCCGCCACAGCACCACGAAGGTGTCTTGCAGAACGTCCTGTACCGCATCCGAGTCCGCCGTACGCCGCCGAAGCCGAAGCGTCAGCCACCCGGCGTGCCGATCGAACAGCTCAGCGAGTGCGCGCTGGTCCCGCTCCGCCACCCGGCGGAGCAACTCCACGTCGCTCGACTCGTCGCCCACGATCTCCCTGTCGCAACTGCAGGCCCGATCGGATCACTTCAGCCGGGAATCTCCCTGCAGAGGATCGCAGAATCCGCCGGTTCGTCCCAGACGCCTCTCTAGCGGAACCGGGTGCGGCAAGCTCCGGCATGCCCTGATCGGCCCTGTGTCGTGCCTCAAGGTCTGCGATACGGGAATCCGCCCGGCACTGGGTGACGCCGAGTCCCCGCCGGCCACGCGGTTGATCGTGCCCGCAGTGATGTCCGTGCGCTGCACCCGCACGGGGCAAAGTTCGGCGACTACGGGGAGTAGCCGCAGACGATGGCAATCAGCGCATGAACGGCTTCGTCCCGGCGGGTGCGATCAGCCGTGCACTCCGGGTAGTACCGGCGTGTGGTCGATACGGACGGCATCGAGTTGGTTCGGGTCCAGTCCGAGCAGGGACAGGATGGTCGGCGCGATCTGGGTGGTCTGGACGGCCTGGCCGGATGCGCCGTGGGTCACGCCCGCGCCGGAGACGATCAGGGGCACGTCGCGATCGTCCGGTGCGGCGCCGCCATGTTCGGCGATCTTCTTGGTCTTGCCCGTGTAGACGACCCCGTGCTGAGCGATGCCGATCAGGTCCGGGGCGTGCGGGTCACCGGGTCGGGCGGAGACCAGGGCATCGGCGCCGCGGCCGGTGTAGACCCGGGTCAGGCCCGAGGACGTCACCGTCGTCGAGTAGACCCCGGCGGGATCGCCGGCCCGGTTGGCCGGTGCGCTGTGGGTGAACAGGTACTGCTTGGCGAAGGCCAGCGCATCGGGGTGCCGATCGGACAGCCACAGGAGCATGACGTCGTCGTCGACCGAAAACGCGACCAGCGGCGCGGCCGTGGGGTGCGTAGTGGCCCACCCGGCGTTGATCCCGTCGATGATCGGGCCGTCGTCCACTCGGCGAAGCGTGCTCACCTTTTCCGGCGACTGGCCGTGCTTGGCCGAGAGGATCACGTCGGTGCTGTCGGTCAGGCCGGCGCGGTCGATGGCCGACATGATGGTCGCGACCTCGCCGTTGACGAAGCTCAACGCCCGGCTCAGCAGCGGCCCGGGGGTGCCATCGGGTAGGTAGCCGCCGAGTAGGCCATCGGACGTCGGCAGTTTCTGCGCGGTCGACACGGTCTGGAAGTTCATGCCGAACACGGCGGGTGTCCCGACGTGGCGTTGGCCGGAGTGGTCGAAACCGTTGATCTCGTTCACGACCGCGGCGACCTTGAACCCGTCGTACTCCTGGGTCAACGCGTTGTCGGTTGTCCAGTCGTCACCGGCGGCATCAGCGACGCTGTTGATCTCGGGGGTGAACAGGTCTTGCACGCCGGTACCGGCCGGACCGTTCAGGATCTCGTAGGCCGGGTGCTTGTCCGACCACGCGGTGCGCAGGTGGTGGGCCCGGGCCACGTTGAACACGGTGTTCACCCGCAGGTAGTTGTGCGGGTAGACGGCCGTGCAGGTGGCCGGATCCACGGGCAGCGCGGCGGGATCGAGCAAGGATTGGGGCGTCGGGGTCATCCCGAGGATCGCCGTGGTGAGGGCCGGCGCCGCGGCCACCGTCTGCGTCAGCGTGTTGGTCGGCAATGCGGCCAGCGCCGGATTGGTGAGGCCTTGACCGGCGTCGAGGGTGATCGGGCTCTGCGAGCGGTCGGCCGCCTCGGTCCACGACACCTCGGTTCCCTTCGCCGCGGTCGCACAATCGCGTGTTCCCGCCGGCAACAGCGCCCGGTTGTAGGTGTCGTCGTAGTAGACGCCGCTCGTGCCCGGGCCGGCGCCCGTCAGTTGGGCGACCATGCCCGGGAACGAATCGGAGGGAAACGTCGTCTGTGCGTGCGTGTACTCGGTGCCGCCGTGCACCAACTGCGCCAGGGCCGAACCCGGATGCGCGGTGACGTAGTAGGCGAGGTCGTCCTGGTGCAGCCCGTCTACCGAGAGCAGCAGCACGTGCCGAACCTGCGGTGCATGCGCCGATGCAACGGCGCCGGACGTCGTCGCCACCGTGATCGCACACACACTCGCACCAGCAGTCACGATCTTCGAAATACGACGGCGCACGAGAATCTCCTTGCCCAGGACGGTTAAGACCGACCTGTTCTATCGAGAGGCAGGCACGATCCGCGTCGTCATCTGGGTGAACAACCGGTGAACATC
Organism: uncultured Jatrophihabitantaceae bacterium; assembly: GCA_964252015.1. Lineage (GTDB taxonomy): Bacteria > Actinomycetota > Actinomycetes > Mycobacteriales > Jatrophihabitantaceae > CAXSBR01. The sequence goes on from CAXULW010000021.1 coordinate 58,848, forward strand.
ACCTACACGGCTGTCGGAGGTGAGTGGAGCATCACAACCCGGCGGCGCCAACGTCGTCGGTGCGAGGTTCGTCGGCGAGTGGAAGCGAGACTCGCACACGCGTTCCTCCTAACGGCGAGTCCGTGATGGACACGGTGCCGCCGTGGGCGGTGGCGATGTCGCGGGCGATGGCAAGCCCGAGACCGGAACCACCGCTGGTGCGATCGCGGGCGCTATCCAGGCGCGTCCACCGGTCGAACACGCGGTCCCGATCGCCCGGGGGAATGCCGGGGCCGTCGTCGTCGACGTCGAGCACGGCGAAACGGCCTTCGATCTGAATGCTGACCGCGACGTGGTCCGCGTGCTCGTGGGCGTTCGTGGTCACGTTGAGCAGCAGACGCACCAGCGCATCCCGGTTGCCCGCGACCATGATGGGTGGCCCTGCCGTTCCCGCGAGCTGGCCCAGATCGATCCGCTCGAACGGGCCGGGCCCGCCGGAATCGAGACGCCCGAGGAGCAGCAGGTCGTCGGCGAGGCGGGTCATCCGACCCAGTTCGTCAGACAGCTCGGCCGCGAGTTGCTGAGCGCTGAGCAGTTGCGGATGGGTTTGGGCCACGTCGAGCTGCACCCGCATGCTCGCCAGCGGCGAACGCAGCTCGTGGGCCGCGTCGGCGATGAATTCCCGCTGTCGGTTAAGGGAAAGTTGCAGGCGGGACAGCAGCAGGTTGAGCGTCTCGGCCAACCGGGTGATCTCGTCGCTGCCGGCTCCGACCGGCAACCGGGCGCCCTGATCGCGCCGTCCCGACGTTGCTTCGACCGCGAGTTCCGCCGCCGCCGCCCGCAGCCGATCCACCGGACGGAGCGTGAGCCCGATGACGACCCATTCCAGCGCGCCGATCCCGATCACGAGAAGCGGAAGGACAACCAGCAGCACGATCTTCAGGGCGCGCAATGCGTCCTGGACATCACCCAGCGGGGCGGCGACGATGATCTCGACCGGCTGGCCGCTCAGGGTCGCCTTCTGCACGCGGATCCGCAGCGGGACCGCGCCGTAGGGATCGTCGTCAATGGTGAACGTGCGCGAACCGGATCCGGAACCGGGACCGTCCACGAGCGGCAGCACGAGGCTGGCCGACCGGCTGGCCGCCAGCACGGTCCGGTCCACAGTGACGACCTGAGCAAGTAACGGCGAACCGGCCGGCAGAGGCAACGGGGATGTCAGCTGCGCGGTGGCGACCAACCCGGCGAGGGTGGTGCTCTCGGTGCGCGTCTGCCGGTCGAGGTCGCGCAGACGTCCGGCCGAGAAGAGCAGGACCAGCGCCACGGTTCCGGCCAGCAGGGCCACCACGAGCGGGACGATGGAGAGCACGACCAGTCGGGCGCGGACGGACCGGCGCGCCCAGTGCGCCACTAGTCCGTGCATTGCCCGCCGCGGAAGGCTCACGGACCGGCCATGCGGTAACCACCGTGGACCGTAGCGATCGCGCCGGGACCGAGCTTGCGGCGCAGGTACCCGATGTACACCTCGACCGCGTTGATGGCGCCGTCGGGGTTGGCGTCGAAGACCTCGACGAGCAGGTCGGTCTTGCTCACCGCAGCGCCGCCGCGGCGCATCAACGTCTCCAGCAGCCGGTACTCCCGAGGCGTCAGCGCGACATCCACGCCGGAGACGGTGACGCTCTGCCGGGCGGGATCGAGGCAGATCTGACCGTTGACGAGTTGAGCCGGGCGGGGTTGTCGGCCACGTCGCGCCACCGCGCGTAAACGGGCCAGGAGGACCACGTACGAGAAGGGCTTGACCAGGTAGTCGTCGGCGCCGAGGTCGAGAGCATCGGCCAGGTCGTACTCACCGTCCTTGGCCGACAGCATGAGCACCGGCGTCCAGTCCGCCCTGGACCGCAACCGCTTGAGCACCTCGTACCCGGACAGTCGGGGCAACATGATGTCGAGGATGATCACGTCGAACTGCGTTTCGGCGGCCAGCGCCAGCCCCCGGTGCCCGTCGGCGGCGACGTCGACCCGTAGACCGTCGGCGACCAGGCCACGGGCGAGCGCAGTCGTCAGGCCGGCTTCGTCGTCGACCAGTAGCACGCGCATCGAGCCACCTCCTGATCGTCGGTCCGCGCCGCGTGACCGGTGCGGTTCCAGTCTCGCCGGGAACCCCTCTCGCCCGCGACGTTCTCCTCAGCCTTCTGTAAGGCCGAGCGTTCCCCACGTTCTCAGCCGGCTGTAAGCCGGGCAGGTGCAGGGTGGTGACATGCCTCTGGACACCTCGAATCCCTCTCTGCGCCGCCGGGCCGTCTGGCTGGTGCCGATCCTGACCTGTGCTGTGGTCGGCGGTGGCGTTCTGCTCAGCTCCCCGGCCAATTCGAGCCCGCACCCCACGCTGCCGGCGCGCACCGCGGGTCAACTGCTGACCGCAGTGCAATCGAGCACGACCGTGGCCCTGTCAGGAACAATCGTGGAAACGGCCCGGCTCGGCCTGCCGGCCCTGCCCAGTGCCGACTCGACGGCGACGTTGTCGTGGCAGTCGTTGGTCACGGGTTCGCACACGGCGCTGGTGTGGACGGACGGCCCGCAGAAACAACGCCTCGCCCTGACCGGTCAGCTGTCCGAGTCCGACGTGATCCACAACGCGCGCGACCTCTGGACGTACACCTCGACGACCAACCAGGTAACCCATAGCACTTTGCCGGCCGACGCGGCGAACAAGCCGACGGCCGACAACTACACCCCAGCCGCCGCAGCCGCGGCCGCCCTGAAGGCGATCAACCCCACGACCAAGGTGACGGTCGATCCCACCCAGGTCGTCGCCGGGAAGAAGGCGTACACCCTGGTGCTGACGCCACGGGACAAACGCTCGACGGTGCGCAAGGTGACCATCGCCCTCGATAGCGCCCACTACGTCCCGCTGCGAGTGCAGGTCTTCGGCAGTGCCGCCCGGCCCGCCTTCGAGTCCGGCTTCACCAGCATCCGCTTCAAGACCCCGGCCGCGTCCGTGTTCGCCTTCCACGCGCCCAAGGGCGCCACGGTCGCGAAGGACCCCTTCGGCACGTCGGTCCACCATGGCGATTTCCAGGGTCGCCCCCCATCGGAGAACGGAAAGACGTCGAAGGTCCCTGCCCGCGCCGACGAAACAAAGGTCATCGGCTCCAGCTGGACCTCCGTCGTCGAGTTGACGGGCGGATTGCCGGCCGGGTCGACGGCGGGATTGTTGAACAAGGCCAGCCGGCCGGTGGGTTCGACCGGCGACCGTCTGATCACGACGTCGCTGTTGAACGTGCTGATCCGCAAGGACGGACGCGCCTTCGTCGGGGCCGTGACTCCCGCGGCGCTGGAGGCCATCGCCGCCGCAAGCCGATGACTACGGCCCCGATAGTCACGACGTCGGCCGAACGCAACGGGCCCAGCGAGTCGGCGTCGGCCGAGGCGGCGGCCGAGACGGCGGCGTCGGCCGAGGCGTCGGTCGAGGCAGCGCACGCCCCCGGACCGCTCGCACTGCAGACGGTCGGCCTAACCCGCCGTTTCGGTTCCCAGGTCGCGGTGGACGGGGTCGGGCTCAACGTGCCCCGCGGTGCGGTATACGGATTCCTCGGCCCGAACGGGTGCGGAAAGACGACGACGATCCGCATGCTGCTCGGCCTGATCACGGCCGACAGCGGTTCGATCCAGGTCCTGGGCCAGCCGATGCCGCGGGCGGCGGGCAAAGTGCTGCCTCGCGTCGGCGCGCTGATCGAGGGTCCGGCGTTTCATCCGTACATCACCGGCGCCCAGAACCTGCGTCGGATGGACATGAGTGATGCGACGGCTGACCCCGCGACCAGTCGGGCCCGGATCGAAACGGCGTTGTCGCGGGTCGGTCTGACTGCCGCCGCGGGCAAGAAGTACCGCAACTACTCCCTGGGGATGAAGCAACGTCTCGGGCTGGCCGCAGCCCTGCTCCAGCCGCGGGATCTGCTCATCCTCGATGAGCCGACCAACGGACTCGACCCGCAAGGAACCCGCGAAGTTCGCCACCTTGTCCGCGACCTGGCCTCAGACGGGACGACCGTGCTCGTGTCCAGCCACCTGCTCAGCGAGATCGAGCAGATCGCCACCCACGTCGGCATCATGTCGGGCGGGCGTCTGCTCAGGCAGGGGCGGCTGTCCGAGGTCTTGTCAGATGGCGCCGCCGCCGTCAGCGTGGAGACCCCGGACGCGGAGGTGGCGCGCGCGGCGATGAGCCGGGTCGGCCTGCGCGACATCGCCGAAGACCCGCACGCGGCCGATCTGCCGGCGGGCTCGGTGCGTCTCAAGGCCAATCTGGGCGACGTCGCCGCGGAAGACGTCGCGTCGGTTCTCGTGGGCGCCGGCGTCCGGCTGCGCGGGCTGACCGTCACCCGTCCAGACCTGGAAGACCTGTTCGTTTCCATTACCGGGGAGGGTTTCGATGTCCTCCGCTGAGCTGACCCGCCCGTCCGCGTGGCTCGAACCAGGGCGGGTCGAGGCATCGCGCGATCGCGGAGACCGAGCCCGTTACCGGGGTGCTTTCCTGCGCCTGTACCTCGGCGAGATGCGACTGATCCTGCGCCGGCGTCGAAACATCGCGCTGTTGTTGGTGCTGGCCGTCGTCCCACTGTTCATCGGCGTCGCGGTCAAGATGAGCACCCCCCGCAATGGCGACGGCCCGCAGTTCCTCGGCCAGATCAGCGGGAACGGCGTGTTCCTCGTCTTCACGGCGTTGACCGTGTCCCTGCCGTTCTTCCTGCCACTGGTGGTCGGGGTGGTCGCGGGGGACTCGATCGCGGGTGAAGCCGGCCTCGGCACGCTGCGCTATCTGTTGACGATTCCCGTGACCCGCGGACGGTTCCTGGCTGCCAAGGCCCTCGGCGTCGCCAGCTTCACCGCGGTGGCCGTGCTCGTCATCACGGTGGTCGGTTTGCTCGCCGGGGCGGGCCTGTTCGGCCTGCATGCGGTGACGCTGCTGTCCGGTGACACGGTCAGCCTGGGCAACGGGTTGCTGCGCACCGCGGGCATTGCCGTGTACGTCATCGTCGCCCTGCTCGCGCTCTCCGCGGCCGGGCTGTTCGTCTCGACCCTCACCGAGAACGCGATCGCGGCCATGGCCACGACGATCGGCATCGCGGTCTTCTCGGCCCTGCTCGACGCGGTGCCGCAGCTGTCGTCCATCCACGGGTACCTGCTCACCGATCACTGGCTCGGTTTCGGAGAGCTGTTGCGCTCATCCGTCAGCGGCAGCGACCTCGTGCGCTGGAGCCTGCTCCACGTCGCCTACATCGCCATCTTCGTCAGCCTGGCCTGGGCCCGGATGTCGTCGAAAGACGTCACGAGCTGACGCGTCATGCGCCACCGACGATGACGACCGCGTCGGTGACCAGCGCATCGACCGTTGCAGTCACAGCCAGTCTCGGTGCTTGAAGACGAGGTAAAGGGTGACCGAGGTGGCGAGCATCAGGGTGATCGCGAGGGGATATCCGGCCTGCCAATGCAGTTCGGGCATGTGGTCGAAGTTCATGCCGTAGATGGTGCCCACCAGCGTGGGGGCGAACAGGATTGCCGCCCACGCGGAGATCTTCTTGACCTCTTCGTTCTGAGCGATGCTGGACTCGGTCAGTGACCGCATGTCATCGTTCTGGCGCTGGGCGACGAGAGTTGACTGGACGGTGAGCGCGTTCTGGAGCAGGACGCGGAAGGAGTCGGCTCGTTCGACGACGCGGATGGTGTGGTCGTGGACGTCACGCAGGTTTCGGCGTAGTTCGACGTCGACGTTGTACTTGTCGAAGCCGGCTTCCAACCGGGTAAGCATGTCCAGCAGGGGCTTGGTGGCGCGCTGGAATTCGATGACCTCGCGGGATAGTTCGTAGATCCGCCGCGAGACGGCTGGGTCGCCCTGAAAAAGTTGGTCCTCGATCTCGTCGATGTCGTTTTCCAGGCCGGCCACGACCGGCGCGTATTCATCGACGACCTCGTCGAGGATGGCGTACAAGATCGCCTCGGGTCCGCAGCGCAGTAGATCCGGGTTCTGCTCCAGTCGGAGCCGTACCTTGCCGAGGTCAGGTGCCTCGGCATGACGGATGGTGACCACGAAGTCCTCGCCGGTGAACACGTGAAGTTCACCGAACTCGACCCGTTCGACGTCATCCAGGTAGCGGGCCGGGCGCAGCACGGTGAACAGCACGGTGCCGTAGCGCTCGAGCTTGGCCCGCTGATGCGCCGACACGGCGTCCTCGACGGCCAGTCCGTGCAGGTCGAACTCCTTGGCGACCGATCGGATCTCGACCGGGTCGGGCCGATAGAGCCCGATCCATGCCATGCCGCGGCGTTCGCGGAGGACCTCGTACGTTTCGTCCAGGCTTTTCGGGTCCGCGGTGCGGTAGCCGTCGACATACACAGCGTTGTCGATCAGTGACATGCCTGTCCCTACAAGGTCGCCGGGATTCGCGTTGAGCTGCCGACGCTATCCCGATTCACCGGTTGACCTGCACGTCCGCTACCACCTCGACAACGATTCGCTGTGAGAGTAAGGGGTCGCCGAACCTGCTGCCGTGTCTTCCGGCCGAAGCGACGGGAGTGTGACACCGTGGTCCTGGCCGCGTTCGAGTGAGGATTGTGTGAGGGTGTCCGCGCCGCACGTTGCTGTCACTTAGGGTTCGGAGCGTGACCAGTGGCCATGCCCGTCCTGCCGATGTCCTCCGCCTTGCTGTCGTGGTCGGAGCGCTTGGTGTGGTGTTCGGCGACATCGGCACTAGTGTCCTGAGTCGTTAATTCGGGCGCAGTATCTGGCGATGCTGTCGAGGA
>CAXULW010000022.1:0-63628 GCA_964252015.1 uncultured Jatrophihabitantaceae bacterium
CTGTTGCCGCGTCCACCCTGATGGGCCTGGACCAGCAACCCGCCGAACTCGACGGCTACGGTCCGATCACCGCCGCCATGGCACGCCGGATCGCAGCCGACCCCACCGCGCAATGGCGGGTCTTGTTGACCGACGACACCGGCCTGGTCCAACACGCCGGGTCGAAGACGTACCGACCGCCCGCGGACATGGCCCGCACCGTCATCGCCCGCGACGTCCACTGCGTCTTCCCCGGCTGCCGCAAGAACGCCGCCCACACCGACCTCGACCACGTCCAGTCCTACAAAAACGGCGACGAAACCACTCAAGCCAACCTGATGCCGCTCTGTCGTCGGCACCACCGGTTCAAACACAGCACGAAATGGACCGTCACCCGCGACGACGCCACCGGCGTCACCACGTGGAAAGACGCCAAGGGCCGCACCTACCGAACCCGACCCCCGACCAGGCCGACCACCACCACCGGGACCACACAGCCCAGCCCGCCAGCCAAGCCAGCTGCCGCAACCGCTCAGGATCCAGAGCCGCCACCGTTCTAACCTTCGGCCCGCCGTGCGTCAGGCAAGCACAACGAGACGCCTCCGGCTAGGCCGGAAAGGGCAACTGAGTGGGCGTGTCGGTCGCGCCGCCGTCGATGGAAAGGTGGCGGCGTTCGTGTTCCAGTAACCACTGCTTGGCGGTCAAGCCGCCCGCGTACCCGGTCAGCAGGCCGTTGCTGCCGACTACCCGGTGGCACGGGACGATGATCGAGATCGGGTTACGTCCGTTCGCGCCGCCCACGGCTCGGGAGGCGGTCGGCGCGCCGATGTTGAGCGCGACCTCGCCGTAGCTGGCCGTGTGGCCGTAGTCGATGCGGCGCAACTCGTCCCACACCAGCCGCTGGAACGGCGTGCCGGGGGCGTGGGCCCGCAGGTCGAAGTCGCGGCGGTCGCCGGCGAAGTACTCGCTCAGTTGCTGGCGGAGCTCGGTGAATTCGTCGTCGGCGCGCAGCCAGCCCGGGCCGGGACGGCGGTCGTGACCGGGGATGTAGAGGCCGGTGACGTTGAAGCCGTCCGAGGTACGTTCGCCGCTGACCAGCAGCTGGCCGATCGGTGAGTCGATGTAAGAGAACAGCACGGTCGTGGTCGCGGTGACGGTCATCTTTCCTCCGGTGATAGTCATGTCGGGGTGCCCTTCGCGCGGGCGCGGTCGTCCAACTCGTCCAGAGCGACGGCCCAGAGATGGTGCGAGACGTAGGACCGCCACGGCGACCACCGCGCGGATGAGGCGGCCTCGTCGGCCGGCAGGTCAAGCCCGATGCGCGTCGCCACCCGTCGCACGGCCAGGTCGGACACGAGCAGCACGTCCGGATCGCCCAGGGCGCGCATGAGGACGTAGTCGGCCGTCCACGGCCCGACGCCGGGCACCGCGAGCAGGGCCGTACGGGCCGCGGCGCGATCGACACCGGGGTCGAGCACGACGTCGTTCTGCGCCAGTGCCGTGGCCAGAGCGACGACGGCTCGACCCCGGGCCCGCGGCATGGCCAGCGAGGTCGGATCGCATGAGGCCAGCTCGTCGGGGGAAGGGAACACCCATCCCGGATCGTCGTCGAACACGCGGGTGCCGAGGGCGGCCACGATCTTGGCGCCGGTGGCCCGGGCCCCGGCCAGGGACACCTGCTGGCCGATCACCGTCCGGACGGCCGTCTCGGGTCCGTCCACGGCGCCGGGTGAGCGCAAACCAGGCCGGGCCGCGACCAGCGGGGCGAGCTCGGGGTCACGTGAGAGCGCGAGATCGAAGGCCTGTGGGTCGGCGTCCAGATCGAGCAGGCGGCGCACCCGGGCCACGGCCGCGGTCAGGTCACGTTGGTCCTCGAGCCGGAGCCGGGCCCGGACCCAGCCTGGGCCGCCGGGGCTCAGGCTGACCCGTCCCGGCGCGTGCGGCAGCCGCAACGTTCGCGTGAAGACACCGTCCTGGTATGTCTCGATCCCGTTGATGGCATGCCAACCCAGCCAGCGCAGGATGCGGTCCGGGTCCATCGGCTCGCGGTAGGCCAGGCGTAGCTCGATCTCGCCCACCGCCGTCCCAACCGTCCCGGCGCCGGCTCGCAGTGCGGACGGGGTGGTGGCGAACACCTCCCGCACGGTGTCGTTGAACTGGCGGACGCTGGCGAAGCCGGCCGCGAACGCGACGTCGGCCGCGGCCAACCCCGTGGTCTCGAGCAGGATGCGCGCGGTCTGGGCCCGCCGCGCCCGGGCCAGCGCCAACGGCCCCGCCCCGACCTCGGCCAGCAATGTCCGGTTCAGCTGTCGCTCGGAGTAGCCGAGCCGGCGGGCCAGCCCGGGCACCCCGTCCCGGTCGACGACGCCGTCGGAGATCAGCCGCAGCGCCCGACCGGCCAGGTCGGCGCGGACGTCCCAGTCCGGCGAGCCGGGTGAGGCGTCGGGCCGGCACCGCTTGCAGGCCCGGAACCCGTTGCGCTGCGCACCGGCCGCGCTGGGGAAGAAACGCACGTTGGACCGGCGCGGCGTCAACGCCGGGCAGGACGGGCGGCAATAGATCCCGGTCGAGGTCACCGCGGTGAAGAACCAGCCGTCGAAGCGCGGGTCGCGGCTGGCCACCGCGCGGTAGCAGGTGTCGGCGTCGGGAAGCACAACCACGATTCTGCCCGGTGACCGACCCAATGGCTGGCGGTTTTCGGACACCAGCCCAAAGCCGGTTTGTGGTGGCTCCTGACCCACTCAGGTGGGTCAGGAGCCACCACAAACCGCGAGGTCAGCCGGTGTTGCGCAGGCCGGCGGCGACACCGTTCATGGTCAGCAGCAGCGCCCGACGCACCGCCTCGGACTCGTCACCGCCGCGCACCCGGGCCAGCAGGTCCACCTGGAGGTACGAGATCGGATCCAGGTAGGCATCCCGCACGCCCAGGGTGCGCTTGAGCCCGGGCTGTGCGTCCAGAAGCTCGGCCTCGCCGGTGACCCGCAGCAGCTCGGCTTCCGTACGGGCGTGCTCCGCACGCACCACGTCGAACAGCCGCCGCAACGGCTCGGGCACGAGCGAGGCCACGTAGTGCCCGGCGATGACCATGTCGGCCTTGGCCATCGTCATCTCCACGTTCGAAACGAACGTGTCGAAGAAGTTCCAGTCCGCGTACATCGCGGCGAGCACGTCGTCGTAGCCGGCGGCGCGGGCCGCCGCCAGCCCCGAGCCGACACCGAACCAGCCCGGGATGATCTGCCGCGACTGCGTCCAGCCGAACACCCAGGGGATCGCCCGCAGCCCGCCGATACCGCCGCCGGAGTCGGGTCGGCGCGAGGGGCGGGAACCGATGTTCAACGAGCCCAGCTGCTCCACCGGCGTCGAGGCGATGAAGTACTCGGCCAGATCGGGATCGTCGATCAACGCGCGGTACTTGGCGAACGCCGCGTCGCTGACCACGGTCATGCATTCGTCCCAGCGCTGGAGCACCGACTCGCTCTGGCGCGACTTGCGGTGCAACGTGCTCGCGCGCAGCACTGCGGCCACGGTCAGCTCGAGGTTTTCCCGGGCCAGTTCCGGCAGCGCGTACTTGTCGCTGATGACCTCGCCCTGCTCGGTGAACTTGATCTCGCCGTCGAGCACGCCCCACGGCTGGGACAGGATCGAGTCGTAGGTCGGGCCGCCACCGCGCCCGACCGTGCCCCCGCGGCCGTGAAAGAGCCGCAACCGCACGCCATGGCGGGCGGCCACGTCGCGCAACGTCCGCTGCGCCTTGTGGATCTCCCACTGCGACGTGGTGATCCCGGCCTCCTTGTTCGAGTCCGAGTACCCCAGCATCACTTCCTGGACGTCACCGCGCAGGGCGACGATCAGCCGGTACGACGGGTCGGACAGCAGGTCGTCGACCACCGCACCGGCCTTGCGCAGCTCTTCCACCGTCTCCAGCAGCGGCACGAATCCGATCCGCGCCCGACCACCCGAGCCGGACGGCGAACCCGAGCCGGGCGGCGCACCACGCAGGTCGACCAGGCCGGCCTCGCGGGCCATCACCGCCGCGGCCAGGATGTCGTCGGCCCCGCGCGTCATCGACACGATGTAGCTCTCGATGACGTGCTCGCCGTAGGTGTCCAGCGCGTCGCGGATCGCGGTGAACACGGCGAAGGTTTCCGCCCCGGCGTCGTCCAGTGGCGGCGGGGTCGGCGCGAGGGGACGACGTGAGGACAGTTCCTGCCCGAGCACGCGCCGGCGCACATCGCGGGGGAGCTCACCGTAGGACCAGGACTGCTCACCGAGACGGTCCACCAGCTGGCCCACCGCGTGGTGGTGCGCGTCGGCGTGTTCGCGGATGTCCATGGTGGCCAGGTGCAGACCGGTGACGGCCAGCGTGCGGGTGACCCGGGCCAGGATCCCGTCGGCTACGAGCTCGCCGTTGTGCGAACGCAGCGACGATCCGATCAGCGCGAGTTCGTCGAGGATGGCGGCGTGACCGAGGTAGTCGCGACCGGGTTCGTGGGGACCGCCGGCCTGAATCCGGCGACGCGTGTTGCCGATCTTCATCTTCATGCACGAGAGCTTGAGCCGGTACGGCTCCTGCGCGTTCAGCCGGCGCACCCGATCGCCGAGTTCGGGCAGGGCCCCGAGGTCGGTGGCCAGGGACTCCAGCAGTTCGGGCGAGGCGTCGACGACGAGGGTGGACGCCGACAACGCATCGATGAGCTCGTCGAGCAGGCTGCTGGCGATGCGGGCGCCCTGCTCGAACTGCAGTTGCAACACCGACCGCGTCACTTCGGCGGTGACGTTGGGATTGCCGTCGCGGTCGCCACCGATCCAGGTGCCGAACGCCAGGGGCCGGCTGTCCTGGGGCAGCACGCCCAGCCCGAGGGACACCTCGGCCGCCAGGTCCGTCATCAGCCCGGGCAGCGTCTTGGTGACGATGTCGCTCAGGTAGTACAGGGCGTTGCGGGCCTCGTCGACCGGGGTGGGACGGTGCCCACGCAGCTCGTCGGTCTGCCAGATCAGGTCCACGAGCTCGGCCAGCGAACGGTCCTGCCGGGCCCGCGCGGACGACCCCGACGGGGTGGCCACGGACAGGATGTCGGCGATACCCCGCAGCTTGATCAGGATCGAGCGTCGGCTGGCCTCGGTCGGGTGTGCGGTGAAGACGGGCCGCACGTCGAGGGATTCGACCGCTTTCTCCAGCGCGCGCGGGCCGATCTCGTTGGTGACGTCGGTCACAGTTCGAGCCAGCCAGCCGTCGCGCTCCGGCCGGGCTCGCAGCGTGCGAACCCGGTTGACCTGTTCGGCGATGTTGGCCAGGTAGAAGTAGGAGGAGAAGGCACGCACCAACGAGGTGGCCGTGTCGGTGGGGCTCTGGGCGAGCAAGGCCCGCAACGAATCTGCGGCTTGGGTGCGATCTTCGGCCCGCTCCGCCTCCTTGCTCTGCTTGGCCAGCGCCCGGACCGTCTCGACCTTGATCAACAACTCGGGTCCCTGTTGCCGGGTGAGCGCGTCGCCGAGCAGGGCGCCAACGCGACGTACGTCGGCCCGCAGGGCGGCACCCGCATCATGGACCAATTCATCGGGCGGCGCGGAAACGTCCGGGTTCATGGCATCAAGTGCGTAGGATTCAGCCCGGGGCAGGTCGGCCGAGCTTGCGGACGGCGTCGTGATCGTTTCGTTCACGCCGTCCATCCTCGCCCATGACCGTGGTGCGCAACAGCAACGCGGCGTGCCAGCAACATGCAGGTAATGCGTGTAGGAAAGGTCGCCTCCGTTCGTATTTACGGAAGGCCCGGGTACTCCTATACTGCTGCCAGCGCGCTTGAGCCGCCCTATTTCCGACGACCTCCGCGCGTACGGGGCAACAGGAACGTTGGTGGCACCGCTCAGGCGGCACCGGCCAGCGAACGGGGGATTGTCACATGGACGGCGCATTGAGCGCCGCTGATGTTGGCACATCGTCGGCGCAGTTGGTCGGCGACGCCAGGATCGGCGTCGACAGCTTCACCACATTTCCGCCTCTGCGAGAGGCCGACCGCTCGTTCGGCGGTCGCGTGCCGCGCAAACGAGTGCTGCGCCATGCCGGCTCGGCCGCGCGGGCCGAGGTTATCGCCCGCAAGACCGAGTGGACGCACTGGTACATCCGGCGTCTCGTCGTTGGCGACCTGATCGCCGCCTCGGTGGCCGCGGCGATCGCATTCTTCGTTCGGATCCCGTACGGATTGACCGCCAGTCACTACAACGAGCACTACGCCATCGCCAGCCTGCTGCTCCCGGTGTTCTGGCTTACCGCGATGGCGCTGTCGAACGTGTACGACTCCCGGATCCTGGGCATCGGACCGGAAGAGTTGCAGCGCAGCATCCGCTGCTTCGTCGGGTCGATCGCGGCCATCGGGTTCGTCTCCTACGCCCTGCGCGCCCACGTGGCCCGCGGGTACGTCGTCATCGCCCTGCCGCTCGCGCTCGTGCTGTCGGCCCTGCTGCGCCACTTCATCCGCAAGTCCCTGCACCATGCCCGCAGGGCCGGCCGGTTCCGCACCGCGGTGGTCGCGGTCGGAGACGCCGACTCGGTGGCCGACCTGGCCCAGCGCATGCACGCCGAGCTGCACATCGGCATGCGCGTGGTCGGCGCCTGCATCCCCCGACTACAGCTGGCCGATCCCGCGGCCATCGAGACGCTGGCTCGCGCCGACGTCGTTCCGCTCGGGGATCTGGACTCGGTCGTCACCGCCGTCAACCGTGCTCGGGCGGACACCGTCGCGGTCACGTCCTCGCGCGACATCGGCCCGCGCCGCCTGCGCGAGCTGTCCTGGGAGCTGGAGGACACCGCGGCCGACCTCGTCGTGTCGCCGGGCCTGGTCGAGGTGGCCGGCCCGCGCATGCACATCCGTCCCGTCATCGGCCTGCCGCTGCTACAGATCGAGAAGCCCGAGTTCTCCGGCGGCCGGCGTCTGCTCAAGGGCTTCGTCGACCGGGCGTCCGCGCTGCTCGGCCTGGTGCTGCTCAGCCCCGTCCTCATCGGCCTGTTCTTCGCTATCCGGCTCAAGGACAACGGTCCCGCGTTCTTCCGCCAGACCCGCGTCGGCAAGAACGGCAAGGAGTTCCGGATCTGGAAGTTTCGCTCGATGTACGTCGACGCCGAGGCCCGCCTCGCTGACGTTCGTAACCTCAACGAGAACGCCGACGGCTTGCTGTTCAAGGTGCGCGACGACCCGCGGGTAACCCCGCTCGGGCGCTTCATCCGGCGGTACTCCATCGACGAGCTGCCGCAGCTGGTCAACGTCCTGAACGGGACGATGTCGCTGGTCGGCCCGCGCCCGCCGCTGCCGTCCGAGGTGGCTGAGTACGGCCTCGACGTGCGCCGCCGGCTGCTCGTGCGGCCCGGGCTCACCGGCCTGTGGCAGGTCAGCGGTCGCAGCGACCTGTCGTGGGAGGAATCTGTGCGCCTCGACCTGCGTTACGTCGAGAACTGGTCACTGGGCCAGGACGCGCTGATCCTGTGGAAGACCGTGTCGGCGGTTCTGCGCGGTTCCGGCGCGTACTGATCGCGCTGGTCGTCGCTGCGGCGCGTGACCCGGGCCGGTTTACGGCTTCGGCCGCCCGGGGTTGCGCTGCTCGCCCGTGGGGGTCAGCCGTCCCGACTCTGGTCTGCATTAGATTCTCGATACGATCAGCAGTCGGCGTTGCTGCCTCATTCAGTGATCGACATTTCAGGGAGCACTTCTTGTCCGACGACCTCCGCCTGGCCATCGACGTGGCCGCGCAGGCCGGTGCTCGGTTGATGGCCCTTCGGGCAGGCGGATCCGTTGCCGGATCTGAGCCCGGCAGTAGCGATACGGCTGATGAGTCGACCGATCGCCTGATCGGGTCGATCCTGGCCGCCGCGCGACCCGACGACGCCATCCTGTCCGAGGAAGTGGCGTCGGCCGGCGATCGCGGTACCGCCGATCGCGTCTGGATCATCGACCCGCTCGACGGAAGCCGCGAGTACGGCGAGGCGGGACGCACCGACTGGGCGGTGCATGTCGCGTTGTGGCATCGACGCGACGGCGACGCCGGTGAGCTCACCGAAGGTGTGGTCGCGCTGCCGGCGGCGGGCGAGATGTGGTCCACCGACTCCGCTCCGGCCGATCCGGTGTCCCGTCCGATCAAGCGGATCGCGGTGTCCCGCACCCGCCCACCCGCCTGGGCCCTTGCTGTTGCCGACGAGCTGGGCGCCGAGGTCGTCCCGCTCGGGTCGGCGGGCGCCAAGACCGCCGCGGTCCTGCGCGGCGACGTCGACGCCTACCTGCACGACGGCGGTCAGTACGAGTGGGATTCGGCTGCTCCGGTCGTGGTCGCCCAGCACCATGGGTTTCACGCCAGCCGGGCCGACGGCAGCCCGCTCGTCTACAACCAGCCCGACGTGTATCTGCCCGATCTCGTCGTCTGCCCCGCGGCCCAGGCCGAGGACTTGCTCGCCCGCATCGCCAAGCACCGCACCAACCCAGTAAGAACCGAGGCCACGACTGTGTCTCCCACGGGCCGCCGCTCCGCTCCTCGCTCGTCCCTCGCTGCGATGCTCACATCGGAGGCCCGCTCATGACTTTGCCTGACTACCGACTGAGCCAGACCGACCAGCTCGAGGCCGAGGCCATCCACATCATCCGCGAGGTCGCGGCCGAGTTCGATCGCCCGGTGCTGCTGTTCAGCGGCGGTAAGGACTCGATCGTCATGCTGCGTCTGGCCGAGAAGGCGTTCGCGCCGGCGCGCATCCCGTTCCCGGTCATGCACATCGACACCGGCCACAACTTCCCCGAAGTGATCGACTACCGCGACCGGCGCGCGGCCGAACTCGGTCTGCGCCTGATCATCGGCTCGGTGCAGGAAGCCATCGACAACGGCACGCTGGCCGAACCACGCGGACGCAACGCCAGTCGGAACCGCCTGCAGACACCCATCCTGCTCGAGTCCATCGAGAAGTACCGTTTCGAAGCCCTCTTCGGCGGGGCCCGGCGCGACGAGGAGAAGGCGCGGGCCAAGGAGCGCATCCTGAGCTTCCGCGACGAGTTCGGTCAGTGGGACCCGAAGGATCAGCGCCCGGAGCTGTGGGCGCTGTACAACACCCGCATCAAGCAGGGCGAATCGATGCGCGTGTTCCCGCTGTCGAACTGGACCGAGCTCGACATCTGGAACTACATCCGCGCCGAGAAGCTCGAGCTGCCCTCGATCTACTACGCCCACGAACGCGAGGTGTTCGAGCGCGACGGCATGTTGCTCTACGACTGCCCGCCGGCCCAGCGCAGCGAGGACGAACCGGTGCTGGTGAAGTCGGTGCGTTTTCGCACCGTCGGAGACATGTCCTGCACCGGGGCGGTGGAGTCCACCGCCAGCACGGTCGACGCGGTCATCGAGGAGATCGCCGGGAGCCGGATAACCGAACGGGGCGAGACCAGGGCCGATGACCGCACGGCCGAAGCCGCGATGGAAGACCGCAAGCGCGAGGGGTACTTCTAGACATGGCCGATCTGCTGAGATTCGCCACGGCCGGTTCGGTCGACGACGGGAAATCGACGCTGATCGGTCGACTGCTGTTCGACACCAAGTCGATCATGGCTGATCAGCTGGAAGCGGTGGAACGGGTCAGCCACGAACAAGGCTCGGAATACACGAACCTGGCGCTGCTCACTGACGGCCTGCGGGCCGAACGGGAGCAGGGCATCACGATCGACGTGGCTTACCGCTACTTCGCGACGCCCAAACGAACGTTCATCATCGCCGATACTCCCGGGCACATCCAGTACACCCGCAACATGGTCACCGGGGCGTCCACTGCCGACCTGGCCATCGTGCTCGTCGATGCCCGCAAGGGTCTGGTCGAGCAGAGCCGGCGGCACGCCTTCCTGACCTCGCTGCTCGGCGTGAACCACATCGTCGTGGCCGTCAACAAGATGGACATGGTCGATTGGGACGAGACGACCTACAACCGTATCCGCGAGGAGTTCGAGGTCTTCGCCGCGCGGCTGGACGTCCAGGACGTGATCGTCATTCCCATCTCGGCCCTGCACGGCGACAACGTCGTCTCCCACTCCGGGAACAGCCCCTGGTACGCCGGTCCGACGTTGTTGCACCACCTCGAGAACGTGCACGTCTCGGGTGACCGCAACCTGGTCGACGTGCGGTTCCCGGTGCAGTACGTGATCCGTCCCCACGACAACCGCCACCACGACTACCGGGGCTACGCGGGTTCCGTCGCCGGCGGTGCGCTGCGGGTCGGCGACGAGATCATGGTGCTGCCCAGCGGGCTGAAATCGAAGATCACGGCCATCGACGGCCCGAGCGGCCCGGTGGAGATCGCCTACCCGCCGATGGCGGTCACCATCCGGCTCGAGGACAACCTCGACATCTCCCGCGGGGACATGATCTGCCGTCCCAACAACTCCCCGAAGTCGCTCCAGGACATCGAGGCCATGGTGTGTTGGATGACCGACCAGCCGTTGCGGGCCGGCGCGAAACTGGCGATCAAGCACACCACCCGGACGGCGCGGGCGGTCGTGCGCGACCTGCACTACAAGCTGGACATCAACACCCTGCACCGCGAAACCGACGCGCAATCCCTCGATTTGAACGACATCGGCCGGATCCGGTTGCGCACGACCGCCCCGTTGTTCTGCGACGACTACCACCGCAACCGCACCACGGGGGGCTTCGTGCTGATCGACGAGACCACCAACCGCACGGTCGGAGCGGGGATGGTCGTCGGCTCGGCATGATTCCCGGGTCTCTCGGCGGGATGGGCACCGGTGCGGGCCCGGGCTCGGCACCGTTGCCCGCCGGTGAGCCGACGCCGTGACCGCCCTGGGCCGACTGGGCCTGGCCGGGTCGAGGCGATCGGCGAGGCGGGTGGTCGAGCTGCGTCAACGCCGCACCGCCGGCTCGGGACGCCCGGGTCCGATGGACGGGCTCCACCAGGCCGGTTCGCGTCGAGGCCAGCGCGCTCGCCGCAGCGGGGGTCGCCCGCCAGACGTTCGGGGCGACCGCGCCCGGGCGGCCGATCCCGGCGGGCTCAGGTCGTTGTACGCGGCTGCGGCCGCACCGGTCGCGGCGCTCGACCGACCGGTGGTCACGGTCGGGTCCGGGTGGGCCGGCCGAGGCTCCCCGAGGGGCCCCGGTGATGGTTCGGGTAGCGGCTCCGCCGACTTGGCCGCGGTGGCCCGAGGTGGGGCGGCGTCGATGGTCGGCGCGTTGGTGTCGGCGGTGGCCAACCTGGCCCTGACCGTCGTCATCACCCACGGCGTCGGGCGCTCGACCGCGGGGGAGTTCTTCGCGTTGACGTCGGTGTTCCTGCTGGCCGAGGTGCTGTGCCGCCTGGGCGCCGACGTCGGGCTGATCTACTTCCTGGCCCGCTGGCGCGTGCTGGGACGGTTCGAGGCCATGCGGGTGGGCCTGCGGGTGGGGATGCAGCCACCGTTGCTCTTCGCCGTAGTCGTCGGTGCCACCATGTTCGCCGCGGCCGAGCCGTTGAGCCGGTGGGTGGGTGCGAGCACGCACGGCGTCGGGCTGCTGCGCCTGCTGTCCGTGGCCCTGCCGGTCGTGGTCGCCTACGACCTGTCCCTGGCCGCCACCCGGGGGTGGGCCCGGATGCGGCCGACCGTCTTCATCGACAAGATCGCCCGACCGCTCGGTCAACTCGCGCTCGTGGCCGCCGTGCTCGTGCTGGGTTGGCAGTCGCTGATCGGGGTCGGCTGGGCGGTGCCGTACTTCGCCGCCGCGGTGGCCAGCATCGCCGCGCTCCGCGCGCTCCCGTGGCGCCAGGCCGGCCGACACGAAGGATCCCCGCGTCCGTCCGCCGTGATCGGCGAAGGGGCCGAGGTCAGCGACGTCCGCACTCGAGTCGAAGCTGCGGGCGACGCGCGGCCGGCCGTGACCCGCGAGTTCTGGCGGTTCACCGCGCCCCGCGCGGTCGCCGCGGTGGCCCAGCTGCTGCTCCAGCGTCTCGACATCGTTCTCGTCGCCGCGTTGCGCGGACCGGTGGACGCTGCTATCTACACCGCGGCCACCCGGTTCCTCGTCGTGGGTCAGTTCGTCAACATGGCCCTGGTCGCCCCGGCCCAGCCCCGGCTCAGCGCGCTGCTCGCCGCCCGCGACATCGAGGGCACCCGGGAGCTGTTCCAGACGACCACGAGCTGGCTGATCGTCTTCGTCTGGCCGATGTACCTGGCCATCGCCGTGCTCGCCCCGACCTACCTGCGCATCTTCGGCTCGGGTTATTCCTCGGGGCTGTGGGTGGTCATCCTGCTGTGCCTGGCCATGATGGTGGCCTCGGCCGTGGGCTTCGTCGACGTCATCCTGCTGATGGTCGGCAAGTCGGGGTGGAACATGGGCACCACGGTGGCGGCGCTCGCCGTCGATGCCGGCCTGGACATCGTGCTGATCCCGCACATCGGCATCGTCGGCGCGGCGATCGGCTGGTGCGGCGCGATCCTGGCCGCCAACCTGGTGCCCGGGGTGCTGGTCATGCGTCTGGTCGGCATCCACCCGTTCTCCCGCGCCACCCTCACGTCCATCGCGCTCACCTCCACGTGCTTCGCCGTCATCCCGCTCGCGGTCGGCCTGCCGCTGGGCGGCGGGCAACTTCCCTTGCTGGCCGGCGTCGGGATCGGCACCCTGGTCTACGGGGCCGCGTTGTGGCGCCTGCGCCACACCCTGCTGTTGCACCTGGCCGCCACGGCGATCATGCGGAGGAAACGGTGACCAGACGGACCTGGGCGATCGCGGCTGCGGCGGTCGTCGCGCTGCTCGTCGTCGCTGGGTCGGTGTGGTTGCTCGCCGGCGGCAGTTCCAAGAGCGACAACGGCACGGGCAAAACGACGACGACGTCACCGTCGACGAGGTCACCGTCGGCGACCCTGACGTCCACCGCCGATAACCTCGTTCCGAAGACCGGCGTGTTGTTCGGCGTTTCCGCGGGCGGTACTTTCAGCCAGGACGGGCGGATCAAGGCCGTCAACGATTTACAGCAGAGCCTGGGCGTCAACGTGCGCATCGTGCACACCTACCGGACGCTCCTCGACCCCATCGGCACGGTGAGCGACCGGAAGTTCATCGCCGACGGCAAGACCCTGCTCATCTCGTGGACGGGCACGGATACCGTCAAGATGGCCGCCGGTGATGTGGACGCCGTCATCGCCCAGCGCGCGCGTGAGGTCGCGTCGCTGAAGGTGCCCGTGTTCTTCCAGTACCGCTGGGAGATGGACCGGCCGAACCTGGCCTCGGTCGTGCACAGCGGCCCGGACTACATCGCGGCCTGGAACCGGGTCCGGTCGGTGTTCAAGGCCCAGAAGGTGACCAACGCCCAGTTCGTGTGGTGCCCGCTGGCCAACGGGTTCGCCAGCGGGCGGGCGCAGTCCTACTACCCTGGCGACGCCCAGGTCGACTGGGTGTGCGCCGACCTGTACTCCCCGCTCAGCCAGGCCACGCAGAGTTTTGCCACGCTGGCCGCGCCGTTCCTGGCCTGGGCCGACACCCACAACAAGCCGATCATGTTCGGTGAGTTCGGCGCGGCAGCGACCTGGGGATCGACCAAGCGAGCCAGCTGGATCTCCGACGTCGCGTCCGTCGTGCAGGCCCATCCGCTCATCAAGGCGCTGGTGTACTACAACAGCGACGTGGGAGACGGCCGGTACTCCCTCAACGACGACCCCCGCGCCCTCGGCGCGCTGGCCACAGTAGCCAAGAAGTTCGGCGCCAAAGCCATTTGATCACCGGGGCCGGGGCGGCAGGTCTCCCGCAGCCCTAGGGGGCCGGACGACGCCAGGACGGGGTTCGGCCCCACCACTGGGCGAGCTGTTCGTCGGACTCGGTGAACCGTTCCGTCAGGCGGGCCCGCAGGTCGGCGGGCATGGGCGAACGGGGCCGGGCGTTGTGCCGGCCGAACTGACGTCCGTGTTGCGGCGGGAGGTCGAGGAAGTCGATGACCTCGTTCCAAACCGGTTCGGGGTCGGTGAAGAAGTCCTCGGAGTCGACGAGGTGGACGCGCTCACGCCCGATCGCGGCGGTCATGCGCTCGATCTGGGGGAGGTAGCAGCCGCGGCGCAGGTAGGCCTGGTGCTGGTGGGCGGGACTGATGTACGTCGGGTCGGCGATCAGCTTCTCCGCCTCACCCGCGACCCGCTCGTCCTCCAACTCCACCGCGCGCTCGAACGGTTCGGTCTCGAAGCCGCGGGCCAGTTCGTGCGCATGCGCGGAGTACGCCCGCTCGACCGGGTCCCGCAGTAGGATCAGCACCTTGACGCCGGGCAGGGCGTCGGCGATCCGCCCGGCCGCCAGCGGGTGGAACAGGTAGTACGGACTCGATTCGAAGGTCATCGCCGGGTGGCCGGTGCGCCGGCTGCGCAGCGCCCCCTGCGCGGTGAACGGGAAGTGCGCGCGGTACCAGTTCAAGCTGCGCTCGGGGTTGACGTCGAAGTAGTGCACGCCCTTGTGCAGGAACGGACGCAGCACGTTCGGATGCTGGCGCAGGGCCTGGTACATCGATGTCGTGCCACCGCGCTGGGCACCGCAGATCAGAAACGCCGGGGTCATGTGCAGACCCGGGGTCACGATTCCCGTGCACAGCGCCAGCTTCTGCCCGGCCGGCTGAACCAGGGCCTCGAGGCGGTCCCGGTTCAGCAACGTGGTTGCCGGTTCAGCAACGTGGTTCCCGGTTCAGCAACGTGGTTCCCGGATTCCGGCGTGGGCCGTGGCGAGCGCGGCCTGCACCGCGGGAAACGCCCACGTCTCGACCGTTCCGCCGCCGCCGCTGGCCCGCTGATCGTCGGACATGTAGCGCAACGAGATGTCGAGGACGTAGAGCAACGCGATGACCCGCGCGGTGCTGGGGGCCAGCGGCCACGGTCGTAACAGCTCGCCGGCGCGGGCGATCAGGGCGGGCGCGGCGGTGGCGAAACCGGTTCGCGCACGACCCACCGTGCGGTTCAGCTCGAAGTGCAGCCGGTCGAACCCGGTGGGTACGCCGCGATCGAACCGCTCCCAGTCCCACACCGCCAACCGTCCACCGAGTGGAACGCAGTTCCAGGTGGTCCAGTCGCCGTGCCAGCTGCCCCACGCCACGTCGGCTATGGCGGGCAGGGCCACCACCGCGTCGAACAACCCCCGCCAGTGGACGACGAAATCGCCGCCGGCCCCGGCGGCGGCCTCCTGTGCCCGGGCGTGGAGGCGGCTCACGTAGCGGCCCAGCGGGGCCGCGCCGGCGGGCTCGGCGCCGATGGCGGAGATCTCCTGCATGGCCGGGTCGACGAGCGCGTCGGACACCCGCCGCAGCGAGAGCGCCGGCAGCGGGGACGTCACCAGGACCGGCATGTTGCGCCAGGTCGCGCTGCTCAGCAGCCGCGGCACGGTGGCCGTGGCGAGTTGACCACCCGCCAATTCGGTCAGGGCCACCGCCTCGTTGCGCACGAGTTGGTCGGACAGGTCATTGATGCCGATCTTGGCGAAGGCGATGGTGCGGCCGGTGTGGTCGAAGACCTGCAGCACGGGCTTGCGGTTGGCCCGGTCGGGGCTCAACGAGAGGCTGGTCGAGACCGGCTCGCCCAGGACCTGGGCCAGGTGGGCATCGATGGAATCCGGCCCGAGGGCGTGCCCGGGACGGCGGCGCGACGCCCGCCCGACGTAGCCCAGCCGCACCGCGGCCGCCAACCCGACTCCGGCCGATCGGCCCAGCCAGCTCTGCTGGGCCGAGTACCGCAGTACCGCCGAGCTCGCCGCCCGACGGGGTGAGACGGGGGTCAGCAGCCGCGGCTTCGTCGGGCTGGGCAGGATGCACAGACCGTTGGCCGCCCGGGCCGACGCGTCCGCGGTCGGCCACAACAGCTCCTCGGTGGCATCGAGGTAAGCCAGCCGGGCGCGGGCGTTCTGGTCCACCTACGACGCCGCCACAGCGGCGGCCGGGCGGTTGCGGACGGTGGTGGCGACCCCCGAACGCCACAGCACGCCGACGGCAATCATCACCAGGGTCGGCGATACCGGCACCGTTCCGTAGAAGAGGATGTATACAAAGCTGGCCGCGATGGTGGCCAACGCCGCCTCGGCGATGGGCGATCGTTCGCGTCGGTACGTCCAGAGAATCGCGGCGAAGAAGCCGAGGTAGAAGACCAGTCCGCCGATGCCCTGGTTGAACATGATGGCCCAGAGCTGCCCGGTGCTGCCGGTGGCGACCTCGCCGCAGTTGTTGCAATTCGCGGTCTTGCCGATGGCGATCGATTGGTAGCTGCCGTCGGTGTGGCGATTGCCGCCGTAACCGATGATCGGGGAGTACTTGATCGCCGACAGCGACTGCTGGGCCACATAGGTGCGGATGTTGTTGCTCTTGCCGTTTTCCAGCCGGGAGGTCACCAGATCGTGCGCGGGCGTGACGACGAAGCCGATCGCGGCCACGGTGAAGATCGCGGCCATGGCGGCGAGGACGACCACGCGGCCATGGATGATCTGGCGCCCGACGAACCACAGCACCGTGCAGATCAGCCCGACCCACAAGCCCCGGTTCAACGACAGCAGCACCGGGATGAACGCCGCGCCGAGTATGCCAGCGGCCACGAGGCGTCGCCAGGATCGCGACGGCAGCACCCAGCCCGCGACGAAGAACGCGATGAGCAGACCCAGCGTGTTCCCCCACGAGTTCGTGTAGCCGAACGGCGCGCAGGGCCGGCCACCGGCCTCACCCAGCACGTTCTGAACCTGCGCGGCGATCGGGTGCACCAACGCGGCAATGTACGGGTTCTGCGTGAAGTGCCCGGGCAGCACGTATTCGAGCGCTGAACGGAACTGAAAGTGCGGGGCGACGACGCCGAGGAAGCCGCCCGAGACGACGACCAGGAAGAACCAGCCCATCCACCGGGCGATGTCGCGTTGGGAGACCTCAGCCAGGGTCAGTGCGCCCACGTAGAGCAGGGTGACGGTGATCCCGGCCATTTCGACGAAGTTGACGGCGATCGCGGTAACCCGCCCGCCGGCCGAGGTGGCGTGGGTGCCCGGCGGGCTGTCGTTGAACATGGCCACGCTGATCACCTGCCAGAACAGGTACAGCGCCCACATCCAGAAGAAGGGCGGGAACTTCAGCGGGCGCCGGCGGTACAGTTCCCGGGCCATCGGCACGGCCATGATCGGGAAGATGAACGTGCTCAGGCCGAGCACCCACCATAGCGGGAAGCCGACGAGCAGGAACTTCAGCTGCCAGCCGGGTGCGAACAGTGTGGACCAGAAACTTCCCGTCCTGGCCGGGATGCGCTCGCGCGGCGTGCGGGCCGTGCGGCGCGGGGCCAGGCCGATTCGCGCGCTGGCGACCGGCGCCGACAGGCTGGTGCCGGCGCGAGTGGGCCTGAGCCGCCGCGGCGCCGGCCCCGAAAGGCGGGCCGGTTGGCTACTGCGGCGACCGAGCGGGAGGTCGGTGGTCAGATCGCCCTCGACCGGCGCGTGAACGGTGTCAGTCACGGTCCGCACGGGCGCGTACCCGGTGATTACGGCGGACCACCCGGCGCGCGGCTTCGGACAGGGCGGCCTCGTCGACGGCGGCCGGGTCGGCCGGGGCGTGCGCGGTAGCCGGCCGATGGCCGTTCGGGTCGGTCCGGCTGTGCGCGACGGCCACCTGCGCGTCGGTGGCGCCGGCCGTACCAGTGGCAACGGCGGGCGCACCGGCGTTCTCCGGGCCGGCGGCGAGCTGGCGCTCCCCGCCGCCGCGCCGCAGCGGCCCATGTCCGCCGGTCCGCACCAGGATGGTGCCCAGCACCGGTGCTGCCACCGCGTCGAACTCGGCTAACACGCGGCGCAGATGTGCGGCCGAGGTCTTGGCCCGCACCACGATGACCACGGCATCGACGGACGTTCCGTAGGACTGGGCGTCGGCGTTGCCCAGTGGCTCGGGTGTGTCGATCAGGACGTACCCGTCCTCGGCCTTGCGAATCTCCTCGATGGCCAGTCGGGTGCGCGGTCCTGCGCTGGGCAGGATCCGGTACGGCGGGTCGTTGTCCGCGGTGCCCAGGTCCCGGGTGTCTGCGCCGGTGCGCAGCACGGCGACGTGCTCGCCGGAGCGGAAGATGGTGGCCGCGATGTTGTGGGTGACCGTGCTGGCCATCTGCGTGTCGTCAGCGCCGGCGACCAGGACGATGCCGCCGTTGCCGGTCAGGCTCGCGGCGATGACGTTCACCAGGCGGCGGTAGGACTCAGCCGCGGGGGTGCCGGTCTCGGCCAGCGCCCCGTACTCGAGCCCGTCGATGCGGGCGATGACCGGTAGACCGACCGATTCCTGGACCTCGTCCGGATGGCGCACCCGGGTGACCGGGCGGCGGGCCAGCAACCAGGCCCCGAGCAGACCCAGCAGGACGCCCATGGCCAGGCCGGAGGCCAGGAACAACGTCTTGGACAGCCCGGACGGCGTGGTCGGCAGGTTGGCGGCCTTAGTGATCGACCCGGGGGTGATGACGATGCTCTGATCGGCGATGAGCTGGTCGCTCAAGGTGGAAATCTTCTTGGTCAGCAAGGCTTTGCTCGCCGCGGCCAGTTGGCCGTCCTGGGAGGTCGACTTGTATTTCAGCACGTCGGCGGTGGCCTTGGTCAGCGCCTTGTTGGTGCTGTCATAACTGGTCTGGATCAACTTGTCCTGCGCGGCCAGCAACGCCTTCGCCGTGTTCAGTCGGTTCGTCAGGTAGGCGGTGGCCACGGCCTTCGCGCCGGCCTGGGCCGCGGTGGGCGTGGCGGCTTCGTACATGATGTTGAGCAGATTGCTGTTGGGCGGCACCGAAACGGTGATGCGTCCCGCGATCGTGGTCAGCGGGTCCTTGCTCTTGAGCAGGGCCCGGGTGCCGGTGACGACGGCCGTGGACTTGACCAGGTTCGACTCGGTGTCGAGGTTGACCGGCCCGACCGTGCGTGCGCCGGTCACGGTCGTGGCGGTGCCGACGCCGGTGTCCGTGACGAGCACCAATGACGACGACGTGTACTTCGGCTTCTGCGCGTTCTGCAGCACCAGCCCCACCACCAGCCCGACGATGACGCCGAGCAGAAGGGGCAACCAGCCTCGCTTCAGTAACTTCATCTACGTCACTTTCGGTGTCGCCACCGTCGCGATTGGACGCCATGTGCGTTCGCCCGCTCGGGTGATGGTGACCAGTTGGTCAGGGCAGGACGTCAACCGACGAAACCACAGAGTATCGGCCGGGGCCCAGTTCCTCCACGTGAGCTCCGTCCGGCGAGGCGGGACGGCACTCGAACGCAGGTGCACCCGGCCGCTCACGCGGTCTGCGACGCACTGCGTGAAGACACCCGATGCGACTCGACGCGGCGGCCCCGAGGTTGCCTCGGCGCCGACGACATCGCGCGCCTGGTTGGGCCGTAGGAATAGGCCAGGGCCCCGGCGGCCGCCGTGCCGACCGCCAGTAGCAGGTAGCCGAACACGAGCGCCCCCAGGGCATCGGTGATCCAGTGCTTGGCCAGGTACCAGCGGGTATACGCCTCGATCACCCCGGCCGTAGCCAGCCCGGTGTAGATGCCGACCCGGAAGGCGTGGCTGATCTGGGGGGCCAGGAACAGGGCCAGCACGAGGAGCAGGCCGTAGATCGAGATGAGCCGGGCCACGCCGCCGGAGGGGAACGTGCCCAGGGTGTTGGGCGGGTGACCCCGATCGACGACGTGGGCCAGGCTGCGCTGGGCGTAGCGCTCGAGATAGAACATCGCCACCGTGAGCACGACCGGCACCCACCAGCGCCGTCCGTACGCGCACGCCAGCACGACCAGCGCGATCAGGCACAGCAGCTGGACCTCGCCGTTGTTGCCCATCAACGTCAGCTTCTCGTTCAGCGCGGTGAACTTGTTGTCATGAACCCGGCTCACCGTGAACCGGTACGCCGGATGGTCCACCGGGCCTTGCAGGGCCTTGGCCAGGTAACCGATCGGCAGGGTGAGCACCCAGGTCCCGATCGCCCCGCCCACGAAGATGACGAGTGCGGCTGGGCCCGCCCCGTAGCGGGCGGCGGCATCGCGCCCCCAGGTGCCCGGCCCCCCGCCGGGCATGGTCCAGCCACCGCGGTAGGCGGCGAGCCCGGCGGAAACGGACAGGGCGACGCCGAGCACGAAGACAACGATCAGACCGATCATTGGCCTCTCCCCACCAGACGAGTATCCCGTGGCTCAGCCATCGCGCCGCAAAATACGGGCGCAGTGGGCCCCCGTCAGGAGACAAGGTACCGCAGACGCCAGGCAATCCCGCAGGTGTCGATCATGCACTGGCGGGATCACGCCGGAGCAGGGCTGCTCGCCGCGGACGGATCAGGTGGGCAGACCGAGAGATCCCGGGCTTGCAAAAGATCTTGGGATGACTAACCTTCGATCCAGATGCGACGTCCGGGGGGGCGACGTACATGCCCGCTAGGGCATATTCGGGGGACAACACAATGCCAAAGATTCGCCGGGCGCGTTCGAGCGCTCTAGCAGCCGCCGTAGCGATCAGCTTCGCCAGCGCGATGACCACCAGCGCACGCGCTCAGGACGGAACCGCGCAGTCGCAGGTCGTCAGCGCCGTGCCGGCCACCTACACGCCGGACATCAACAACGGCACCACCTACGCGATCAACCAGGTGGGCGCGCAGATCTTCACCGGCGGGTCGTTCACGACCGTGTCGAACCACGGCTCGGCCGCCGTCGTGAATCAGAAGTACCTCTTCGCGTTCAACGCCGCCACCGGCAAGATCAACACTGCATTCGCGCCCGTCCTCGACGGCACCGTGCAGAGCATCGAACCGGGCCCGAAGGCGAACACCGTCTACGTGGCCGGCGCGTTCGCCACCGTCAACGGGGTCAAGTCCAAGAGCATCGTGCTGCTCAGCACGACCAACGGGGCCATCGTCAGCGGATGGAAGCCCGTCGTGCCCAACGGCATCGGTCAGACGATCCGTTACGTCCATAACCAGCTGCTGCTCGGCGGCACCTTCTCGACGGTGGGCGGCGCCGCGCACAGCGGGCTGGTGAGCCTCAACCCGAACACCGGCGCGATGACGTCGTACACGAACGTGCAATTCACCGGTCACCACAACTACGGCGTGAACGGCACCGGTGCGAAGGCCGGCGTCGGGGTCAACGCCATGACGGTTTCGCCGGACGGCACCCGTCTGGTGGCCATCGGCAACTTCAAGAAGGCGAACGGCGTGCAGCGCGACCAGATCGCCATGCTCGACCTGACCAGCACGAGCGCCACCCTGGACCCGAACTGGAACACCAACGACTACACAGCGGCCTGCGCCCAGAAAGCCTACGATTCCTACGTCCGCGACGTCGACTGGGCGCCGAACGGCCAGTACTTCGTCGTCGGTTCCACCGGTGCCAGCGGCACCAACACCGACGGATCCCGCTCGCTGTGTGATTCGGCCTCGCGCTGGTCGGCCACCGACACCGGCACCAACGTGCACCCCACCTGGGTCGACTACACGGGCAACGACACCATCCTTTCCGTCGCCATCACCAACACCGCGATCTACGTCGGTGGTCACGCCCGTTGGATGAACAACCCCAACGCCTCCGACCGCGCCGGCGCCGGCGCCGTGCCGCGCCCGGGGATGGCCGCGCTCGATCCGGCCAGTGGCCTGCCGCTGGTGTGGAACCCGGGCCGCAACCCGCGTGGTGCCGGTGCGTACGCCATGTTCGCCTCGGCCACCGGCCTGTACGTCGGCAGCGACACCATGTACTTCGGCAACTACAAGTACCTGCACAAGCGCATCGGGTACTTCCCGCTGACCGGCGGTTACCTCCCGGCGTCCACCGCGACCGCCGCGCTCCCGGCCAACGTCTACGAAGCCGGCCCGACCTCGGCCGGCACCGCGGCCGGCCCGGCGGACCTGGCCTACCGGGCCTACTCGGGGTCGACCATCGGCGCGCTCACGGTGGTCCGCAACACCGGCATCGACTGGTCGACGACGCGGGGCGCCTTCATGGTCGGGTCGACGATCTTCTACGGCACCGCGGACGGGGCCTTCCACAAGGCCGGCTTCGACGGCAAGACCGTCGGCACCCCGGCCTCCATCGACCCGTACGACGATCCAACCTGGGACGGCGTCGAAACCGGCTCCGGCAACACCTACGACGGCATCAAGTCCGGGTACTACGGCGAGTTGGCCAACGTCACCGGCGCCTTCTATTCAAACGGCCGGCTCTACTACACCCAGCGCGGCTCGAGCAACCTGTTCTGGCGCTACTTCACCCCGGACAGCGCCATCATCGGCGGCCAGGAGTTCACCGTCTCGGGAGCGAACCTCGCCAACATCGCCGGGGCGTTCCTGTCCGGCTCGACGTTGTACTACGCCAACGGCACCGACGGTTCACTGCACACGGTCGCGTTCAGCAACGGCGGCACCAACGGCGCCACCCCGTCGGTGAAGATGTCGACCGACGCCACCGTTTCGGGCCCGGCCATCGACGGCAAGGACTGGCGGGCGCGCGGGTTGTTCCTCTACGGCAAGGCGACCCTGCCGAATTAGGCGCCGGCGCCAACGCCACGGCGAGCTGCGTCAACCTGACCTGCGCGCTGGACGGCACCGCCGGCACGAAAAGCCACCTCTGGCCCGCCCCGCGTCTATTTGAGCGGTAATAGATAATGGTCGGGCTGAGGTCCCCCCCGTCGGCACGTCGTTGCGCACGACCACCCGGTACTGCACCCGCGATGGTCGCGCCCGCCGCGTCGCAGGAACAGTTGGAGGAGGCCAGATGACCGTCGACCGGGGCCTGCAGACGGTTCCGGTTCTCTACGTGGGTGGCATGGGCCGTAGCGGCTCGACGATCCTGGAACGGCTGATCGGCCAGATCGAGGGCGTGTGCAACCTGGGTGAAGTCGTCTTCCTCGCCGACCGTGGCGTGCGGGAGAACCAGACCTGCGGATGCGGTCAACTGTTCGCCGACTGTCCCTTCTGGACCCAGGTCGGCGAGCTGGCGTTCGGTGGCTGGGACACCGTGGACGTGGACCGGTTGGACCACCTCTACCGCACCGTTGACGACGTGAAGTACACGCCGCGGATGCTGCTGCCGCGCTCGACCGGGGACTTCGACCGCCGCCGGGCGGAGTACACGAGCTTCTTCCACCGGGTGTACGCCGCCGCCGCAGAGGTCAGCGGCGCCGCCTTCATCGTGGACAGCAGCAAGGTCACGTCGCTGGTCTACGCGCTGTCCCACGAGAAGGGGATCGGGCTGCGCCTGCTGCATCTCGTCCGCGATCCCCGCGGCGTGGCCAACTCGTGGACGCGGCACGTGCGGCGCCCGGAGATCACCGACCACGAAGAGTTCATGCCGGTGTATCGGCCGTCGTACATGGCCGCGTTGTGGAGCGGTCACAACCTGTTGCTGGCCGCGTTGCGGCTGCGCGGTGTGTCCGCCTACCGGCTGAACTACGAACTGTTCACCGCGGATCCACGCGGGGCGCTTCAGGCCGTGGCCCGTTTCCTGGGCCGGCCGGACGCGGCGCTGGACTTCGTCGCGCCCGACAACCGCACGGTCACGCTCAGCACCACGCATTCCGTCGCCGGCAACCCCATGCGCTTCCAGACGGGTCCGGTGGCGGTGAAGCGGGACCGCCGGTGGCGCCGCGAGATGCCGCGCCGGGCGCAGCTGCTGGTCGGCGCGATAACCCTGCCGGTCGCGCGCGCGTTCGGCTACCGGGTGTGGCGGCAGCCGTCCTATCGGCTGCCCGCGCCCGATCCGGTGGCGGCGCCCAACCCCGTCACCGCCGCGCTCACCATCACCGACTGGCCCAGCGTGACCGCGGTCGTCCCGTCGCACGGACGTCCGAAACTACTGCGCGAAGCCATCACGTCCATCCTGGCCCAGGACTACCCGGGCCGGCTCGACGTGATCGTGGTGCACGATCGGGAATCCGAAGATCTCGACCTGGCCGCAGAGTTCCACGCTCGGGTACGGGTGGTCAGCAACCAGCGCGAGCCCGGGTTGTGCGGCGCCCGCAACACCGGCATCCTGCTCGCGGACGCCGACCTGATCGCGTTCTGCGACGACGACGATCGCTGGCGCCCGGACAAACTGTGCCGCCAGGTCCTGCGGATGGCGGCCACGCCGAGCGCGGTGATGGCCACCACGGCCATGGAGGTGGACTTCGCCGGGGTCCGCAGCGTGCGCACGGCCGGAACGCACACGGTCGAGTACGAAACCCTCCTGGTGTCGCGGATGGCGATGCTTCATTCGTCGTCGTTCCTGGTGCGCCGCGGCGCCCTGCTGGGCGAGGTCGGGCTGCTGGACGAGCACCTTCCCGGCAGCATGGGCGAGGACTGGGACCTGCTCCTGCGGGCGGCCCGGGTCGCTCCGATCGCCCATGTGGACGAGCCGTTGGTGGAGATCCTCTGGGGATCGTCGTCGTTCTTCTCCCGCGACTGGCGCGCGCGACTGGCCGCGAACGACTGGTTCCTGCAGCGGTACCCCGAGATCAACGAGCACTCGGCCGGCGTCGGGCGCCTGGCCGGGCAGAGCGCCTTCTTCGCTGCCGCCAGCGGCGACCGGTCGGCCGCGCTGCGCTACGCCCGGCACAGCCTGTCCCGCAACCCGGGCGAATTGCGGGCCTGGCTGGCGTTGCCCGTCGTCGTGGCCCCGCGCCTCGGCCCGACGATCATGGCCGCGTTGCACCGGCGCGGCCGGGGGATCTGATGAAGGTCATGTACGTATGCAGTACCGGTGGGCACCTGACCGAGCTGTTGCACTGGTCGCACCGGCTGCGGTTCGCCCCGGATGCCGCCGTCTGGCTGACTCATGAGCGGTCGAACTCGGGCCGGATCGCCGAGGTCTACCCGGGGGCGGCGGTGCGTTACGTCAGACCGGCAGAGCCCAAGCAGGCGCTGGTCGCGCTGCGCCTGGTGCCCGTGGTTCGCCGAATTCTGCGCGAAGAGCAACCCGACGTCGTGTTGAGCACCGGCGCCGCGGTCGCCGTTCCGGTCGCCTTGGCCGCCCGGTTGGCGACCATCCCCTTTTACTACTTGGAGTCAGCCGCCCGCCTGGCGGGACCGAGCCTGACCGGTCGGTTGGTCAGCCGCATCGACCGTCGCCACCTGTGGTGTCAGGCCACGCCGGCGTGGCCGGGCTGGCGTTCGGCCGGCTCGGTTTTTGACGCCTTCGCCGCCGAGCACCACCGTGTGGAGCGGCCGATCATCCGCGTGGTCGTCGCCCTCGGCACACAGGCCAACTTCGGGTTCCGGGCCGCGGTCGAAGCCATCCTGCGGTGCCTGGCAGCCATGCCGGGAGAGAAGACGGTGTTGTGGCAGGTCGGTGCGACGGACGTGTCCGGTCTGGACGTGGCCGATCCGCGCCAGCACGTGGCTGAGGACGAGCTGGTCGCCGCGATCCGCACAGCCGACGTGGTGGTGACCCACGCCGGCGTGGGTTTGGCCACCCTGGCCCTGGAGAACGGCAAGTGCCCGGTCCTACTTCCGCGGCGGGCCGCACGCGGTGAACACACCGACGACCATCAGCTCCAGCTGGCTTCGTTCCTGGGCGCCCGCGGGCTCGCCGTCACCGCCGACGTACCGGACCTGCAGGTGGAGCACCTACAGCGGGCGCAACAGACCAGAATCGTGCGCCTGGCCCTGGGGGAGTTGCCGTCGCTGTCGCTCAGCCCGACCGACTGACCGCCGCGCCTTCCCGTCTTCGCCCAACAGCCCGACGTCCCGAGACCGCGTGCGCGCCCGGGACGTTCGGGTCTGGGGTTGGGTTCAGCTGGTGAAGTAGCGCGTGTCGTTAACGATCGAACGGAAGGCGGCCACGTCCGCGCTGCTGGTCAGCGACCAATTGCACCGCGAGCCCTCGGCGGTTGTCGCCTTACGATCGAAGTAGAACGCCCCCTGGATCGTGCTGCGATTGGCGATGAAGTACTGGTGGGCCGAGTTCAGCCACGCGGCGCGCTGCGGGCCGCCGGTGGAGGCGAACTCGGCCAGCACGACCGTCTTGCCGTGGGCCCGGGCGAAGGCGAGCACGGGGTCGGTCACCGTGCTGAGCTGCACCCAGGGGCCGGGGCTGCGGCAGCTGCCCCAGTTGTACGGATCGGCGCCCACGTCGTCGACGTAGTTGTCGCCCGGGTAGTAGTGGATCGCGGCCTGAGACCCGCTGGTCCGGAACGAGTACGCCGTCATCTGCCACACGAAGCGGATGTTCGAGACGCCCTGCGCCCGGATGATGTCAGCGACGTGCCGGTACGCGGCGATGTACTGCGCCGCCGAGCCCTGGTGGCGCTGGTACTTGGATTCCGGTTCGTGGTCGAACCCGAACAGGGTGAGCGTGCCGCGGGCCTTGATGGTGTTGGCCCAGCGCACGATGCTGTTGTACGTCCCGGACCCCGGCTTGGCCCCGGCGATGGCGGCGTAGCTCTGTCCGGACGTGCCCATGGTGATCATGCGGGCGTTGGGTGCGTTGTCGTTGAGCTGGCCATAGATGTGACGGGCCAGGCTCATCCCGTTGGCGGCCGAGCTGACCGTTCCGTCGACGCCGAAGTAGATCTTGCCGCTGTTGGTGGTTTGGCTGGTCGCGATGCTTTGCGTGGCGGCGCTCGCGGTCGGCACGGACTGACTGGCCGACGCACCTACCACGATCGACGCGCAGAGAGCACCGATCGCCGCCGTCACGAAGACGACCGCCGTCAGGCCCCGGCGCCGCGAACGCCCGTGCCCGGTTGGTGGGCGGAAGGCATGCTTCGGTTGCTGGTGGTCCTTCATCGAGTTGCTTTCTCCTCTGCGCGGACCCCCCCGCGGACTGCCGGACACGCTGGCAGTGAGGTATCGAGCACTGACGAACGCCGCGTCGCTGCGGACAAACTTCTGACGAGCACGGCTCGAGTCACGATCACGCCGCACCTGATGGGCACGGCGTGATGGAACCTCGGCCGTCCTCGCGGCTCTGTTACGAAACGATAACAGAGCCCTGGTGGTCAAGGCGCACGGGGACGTCGGTCACCGGGCGTTTGGCACCGTTTCCGGTATTTGCCGGGTCAGGCTCCCGCGGCCAGGTCGGCCACGTCCGGGCGTGGCCCGAGCTGGTGCAGATCGGCGAGGTCGTAGCCGTATTGCGCCGCCGCCGCGGCAAAGTCGCGCTCGATGGCACTGCGCCGGCGGCGCTCGAGCACCGACCCGCTCGCCATCTCGTTCCACCGTTTCTCGTAACTCGTGCTGCGCGAGGACTGGATGACGTCGGCGGGCACCTCGCCGTCCAGGCCGAGGGCGGCGCCCACCCGGGCGAGTTCGGCGGACGGCTGGGCGACCAGGTCTTCGTAGCGCATGACGCTGACCCGGGTCAGGTGCGGCAGATCGGCGCGAAAGATGCGATGCGCCTCGACCCAGTTCTCCATCAGCCGGTGCAGCGAGGTGCGCGGGGCCCATTTCTTGGTGGACAGCGTGACGATGACCGGGTGCCGGATGACCACGACCAGGGCCGAGCCCGGGAACAGCGCCTGGAGGAATCGACCCATCACCAGGTTGGGCGGCGACTTCTCCAGCAGGAAGGGGCGCGTCACGTCCCAATACTTCGACCAGGCCGTCCACAGCGCGGCGGCGTTGTCCGCGGTGACCAGCGTGGACGTCTCGGTCAGGTGCGCCGCCGGTCGCAGGGCGAACCGGCCCGGCCCGCCGTGCGTCATGGCCACCGGGTAGACGTCCTGCACGTGCTGGCCCTCGTCCTCCGCGACGTTGGTGCCGGTCAGCCCCGACACGTCAGGATGGGCGGCGAGCGCGCGAGCCAGCGGGGTGGTGCCGCTGCGGTGCAAGCCGGCCACGAAGATCAACCGGCCGCCGTCCACCTGCACCCTCGTCACTGCGTCGTGGCCGCGCCGCGACCGAGGGCCTTGGTCCGCCCGATCTTGCGGGCCGGCACCCCGCTGTAGACGAAGCCGTCCGCGCACACGCCACTGACCACCGAGCCCGCGGTGACGATGACGCCGCGGCCGATCTCGGTGCCGCCCAGGACGGTGGCCCGGGCCCCGATCCAGCTGCCGTCTCCGACGGTGATGGGCAATGAGGTCGGCACCCGGTCGACCGTGCCGTGGGAGTCGACGTCGTGCTTGCTGGTGATGAAGGCGACCTCCTGGCCGACCATGCACGACCGGCCGATGTCGACCAGACCGCGACCTTCGAAGTAGCAGCCGCGGCTGATGCTGGTCTCGGCCCCTATCCGCACATGGGCATTGTTCAGGATCAGGCCCTCAGACATGTTCAACGTCTCGAAGCGGTACCCGGCCAGGCGGTAGATGGCCGCGCGTACCACCCGTGGCGTGAACGGCGAGGCGGCGACGGTGTTGCGCAGCAGCGCGTGCCAGGCGTACTTCAGATCGTTGCGGACACTGCGCCCCACGCGGCGCAACGCCGGCTCGTCGCTACTCATACGCCGGATTCGTGAGCGGGGTTCATGACGCGGTGCTCATGACGCGGTGCTCATGACGCGGTGCTCATGACGCGGTGTTCATGACGCGGGGTTCATGACGCGGTGTTCATGCTGCGCAGCCGGACCAGTTCCGCCGTGATGGCGTCCACGCTGTCGAGGTGGTCCATCACGTCCTCGCCGAACTCGACGCCCTGGTCCTCTTCGATCGCGAAGAGGATCTCGACGTGGGACAGCGAGTCCCATTCCTCGAGCGTGTTCCGGCTGGCGTGCGCAGCCGGGTCCACCCGGGTACGGGTCACCGACGAGACGATCGACGCGACCCGGTCACGTACCGCGGCCGCATCGGGCGTGGTCACTGGGCACTCCAGGTCGCGGTTACGGCAACGTCGGACTGGGGATCCGGTGTCGGCACGACGACGACCGAAGACATCGCCGAGCCGGGCGCGGACCGACCGCCGAGGGCAGCCAGCCAGGTCCGGGCCGGGGCATTGCGCGGGCCGTCGGTCACGGCCAGGTGCAGGTCTTCGGCGTCGAGTTCGACCCCGATCCGGTGCAGCGCCGTGTCGAGCAGGAAACCCTCGATGCCGCGGCCGAGCGCCCGGCAGCTGACGCACACGTCCTCGACCAGCACGCGGCCGTCCTCCTGGCGGCGGGCGCTGATCATGGCGATCACGCCGCTGTCGGCCAGCTTGTCCCGCACCCGCACCGACACCACCCGCGCGTCCGCGTCGTCCATCCGCTCGGCCAGCTCGATTTCGGTGAGCCGGCGCAGCGCGGTCGTGAACTGATTGGTCTTGTGGGACAGTTCGGCCAGCCGTTTCACCCCGGACCGGTCGTCGAGCGCGAAGGCCATCTCCACCCCGAGGGCGGCCAGGTAATCGTTCGGGTCGCCGGCCTCGGCCCGCAGCGATCCGCGGGCGGTCTCCGCGGCCAGATCGGCCGTGCGCAGGACGTCCGCCCCCGCGTCGACGAACGCGAACAGCCCCGGGTGCAGGGTCAGGGCGCGAACGACGTCGCCCGGACGGTCGGCGAACACGGTGGCCACGTCCGGGTGTTCGTCGGCGACCTCGATGAGTTCGCCGGCGTTGTCGTCGATGAACAGGAAGCTGCCGGGCGCGACTCGAACCGCGGCGGCGATGTCGTGCAGGGCTTGGGATTTGCGGCCCCAGGACACGCCCCACGCGTCGACGTCCGCAGCCTGGAGCGGGAAGTCGGGGCGGCGGGCAAACAGGTCTGCGACGTCGCTCATTTCGTTGCGGGAGACGATGCCGAGGAAGAACCCCTTCTGGTGCAGGGCTTTCAGGGTCTCCTGCAGTCGTTTGTGGTCCTCGGTGAGAACGACGCCATCCGGGCCGTCCTCGCCCAACACGCCGCGATACAGGGTGTTGTCGAGGTCGACCCCCAGTCCACGTATCCGGATGCCGACGGCCGCGGGTAGCCAGCTCAGCGCAAACACCTGAGCCAGCCGCATCAAGGCCGTCGGCGACAGCGGCACCGCGGTGAGCGCGGCCGCGCGCGTGGACAGAAAGTCCGCACCCATCTGCGCGGCCAACTCGCTTACGGGACAAAGGAAGAGGGCGGGAACCGCGTCCGCGGTCCGGCGCAGCTCCGCGTTGACCGACTCCGCCCGCGGATCCGGCCCGGCCAGGTCAAACACCAGGATCGGTGCGTTCGATCGATGCCGAAGAGCCCGAAGGCGGCGGTCGAGCAGGTCGCCCAAGTCATCGGCGTTCAGCGCGTCAAGGCGCGTGTAGTCGAGCCAGACGAGCTCCACGTCGGGGTCCGGGCCGTCCAGCTCGGCGAAGGACAGGCTGTCGTCGTAAGGACCGAAGGCCGGCTCGACCTGCAGCCCGCCGTAGCGGGCCAGCAGCGCCGCCGGGGTGAGCATGCGTTCGGCGGCGAGGTTGCGGTGGACCCGAATGCGAACGACCCGTGACGCGGGCAGCGATTCGAGGGCGTAGATCGCGGCTCGGCTCGGCACCTGCGCGAATACGTCGGCCTGCGCCTCGGCCCGAGCCACCACCCGCGTGGCCGGTGAGTGGTCGTCCGCGGCCTCGGTTGCGGTCCTGGTCGTGGTCGTGGTCGTCACGCGGAACTCCTGGTCAGGTCCTCGGGCACGTCCCCCCGGACGTAGCCAGAGTGTACGGGAGGGATATGCCCGATCCGAGGCGAAAATGACGTCGGACCATTCTGCCCATTGCTCAGTGGCGATCGGCCGTGCGTTCGCTCGGTCGAAGGCGATCGCCGGCCGCCAAGCAGCGGCGCAGACCGTCGGCCCAGGTGGGCGGTGGCGTCAATCCACTGCGAGTCCACGAGTCGGCCGAAAGGACGGACCACAACGGGCGCGGCGCCGGGCGAACGAACTGAGCCGAGTCGACCGGGTGCACCCGGTCGGGGTCATGTCCGGCGCCGGCGAACACGGCCCGGGCCAGTTCGTACCAGGACGCCTGCCCGGCGTTCGCGTAATGCAGTACCGATGAATCGGGCAGCACGGACGAGTCGAGCCGGGCACGTCCGAGCTCGATGAGTCCGGCGGCCAGGTCGGCCACGTAGGTCGGGGAGCCGATCTGATCACTGACCACGTCGACCGTCGGCCGTTCGGTCGCGAGCCGCAGCATGGTGTCGACGAAATTGGCTCCGGGTCCGCCGTACACCCACGCGGTACGGACCACGTGGCCACCGTGCGCCCGAGCCGCGGACTCGCCCGCGAGCTTGGACCGGCCGTACGCGGTGCGCGGGTCGGTCGGATCGTCGGGCTGGTAGGGGCGCTCGGCCCGACCGGAGAACACGTAGTCGGTCGATACCTGGATCAGGCGAGCGCCCACCGCCTCCACGGCCCGGCCGAGATACTCGACGGCGGTGGCGTTGAGCAGGACCGCCGCCTGCTCGTCGGTCTCGGCGGCATCGACGGCGGTGTAGGCGGCCGCGTTGATGACGACGCCGGGGGAGGCCGCGCGAAACGCAGCGTGCACGGCGCCCGCATCGGTGATGTCGAGCTCGGATCGGCCCAGGGCCACCACCTCGTCACCAGCGTTCGTCCCGGCGAGCTGCGCGACCAGGTGGGTGCCGAGCTGCCCGCGGGCGCCGGTGATCAGCCAGCGCATCAGAACGACGCTCGGGTCCGCAGTGGTTCCCACCAGTCACGATGGGCGCGGAACCATTCCACCGTCAGGGCCAACCCGTCCTCGAACGACACCTGGGGGCGGTAGCCGAGGCCGGCGATCTTGGTGAAGTCGACCGAGTACCGCAGATCATGACCGGCGCCGCGCGGGTCGACGATCGGCGTCACCAGGCTCCAATCGCGTCCCGTTGCCTCGAGCAGGTGCTCGGTGAGCTCGCGGTTCGACAACTCGCGCCCGCCACCGATGTTGTAGATCTCGCCCGCCGACCCCAGCTCCAGCACCAGCGCGAGCGCGCGGCAGTGATCGCCGACGAACAGCCAGTCCCGGATGTTCGCGCCTTCCCCGTACAGCGGCACCGGCAACCCGTCGAGCAGGTTGGTGATGAAGAGCGGGATCACTTTTTCCGGAAAGTGGTACGGGCCGTAGTTGTTCGAGCAGCGGGTGACCCGCACGTCGAGGCCGTAGGTCACCGCGTACGAGCGTGCCAGCAGGTCGCCGCCCGCCTTGGCCGCCGAGTAGGGCGAGTTCGGCAGCAGCGGGTGGTCCTCGGTCCACGACCCGGACTCGATCGACCCGTACACCTCGTCCGTCGATACGTGCAGCACCGTGGTCACGTCGTGGCGACGGGCCGCGGCGAACACCTGCTGCGCGCCGCCCACGTTCGTGGTGACGAAGTCGGCGCCGCCGCCCTGGATCGACCGGTCGACGTGGGACTCGGCGGCGAAGTTGACGATGATGTCGTGCCCGGGAAGCGCCTGGTCGAGGTCGTCCGCCGAGCAGATGTCGCCCCTGACGAACTTGAAGCGAGGACTGTCAGCGACCGGCGCAAGGTTGGCCAGGTTGCCCGCGTACGTCAACTTGTCGAAAACGGTCACTTCGGCGCCGACCAGGTTCGGGTACTCCCCCGCCACCAACGACCGCACGAAGTGCGACCCGATGAAGCCCGCGCCGCCCGTAACGAAGACCCGCACTAGACGTCCTGCAGATCGGCGAACGCTGGTGCGGCGGCGTCCTTGGCCGACACGATCGGCGGCAACGGCCACTGGATGGCCAGGTCCGGGTCGAGCGGGTTGACCGCGACGCCGGTCAGCTGCGGTGTCCATTCGGTGTCGAAGCAGTAGAGATACTGACAACCGTCGGAGGACACGGCCTGGAATCCGTTGCACACTCCGGGTGGCACCAGCATCTGCACGCCGACGCTGAGATCGACCGTGACCACCTGGCCGCGGGTCGGTGACCCGGGCCGGGCGTCCAGGTACGCCCCGAACGCCTCGCCCGCGGCCACCCCGACCAGCTTGGTCATCGCCTCACCGTGCAGCCCACGCAGCGCGCCCTGGTGGGAAAAGGTCAGGTTGATCTGCTGCCACCGCTGCGGCACGCTCACACCGGCGTCGGCGAACCCGCTCGTGCGGAAGAACTCGCGCACCGTGCCCCGGTCGTCGGTGATCGACTTGGTGTGCAACCGCCAGAGGCCCGCGATTGCCGTCGGCTCGGCGCTCATCGGCTCCACGCTCATGAACCAGACCGCTCATCGGTCAATTGCTCTTCGCGCGAGCGCTCATCGGTCAAATGCTCTTCGCGCGAGCGCTCATCGACAAAGTCGGCGGCGGCGCGGCGCAGGTAGGCCCCGTAACTCGACTTGCCCATTTCGTCGGCCTGCTCCAATGCCCGCTCGGGCGTGATGAAATCCTGCCGCATCGCGATCTCTTCCAGACATGCGATGGTGAGGCCCTGGCGGCGCTGCAATACCTGAACGAACTGACCGGCTTCCATCAGAGAGTCCTGCGTTCCGGTGTCGAGCCACGCGGTCCCGCGGCCGAGGTCGATCAATCGCGCATCGCCGCGTTGGATGTAGACGCGATTCAGATCGGTGATCTCCAATTCACCCCGGGCAGAAGGGGCGAGCCCGGCGGCGATTTCCACCACATCGGAATCGTAGAAATACAAACCGGTGACGGCGAGGTTCGAACGCGGCTGGCGCGGCTTTTCCTCGATGTCCACCAGCGCTCCGTCCGCGCCGAGCACGGCGACACCGTAGCGTTCGGGGTCGCTCACCTGGTAGCCGAACAAAGTGCAGCCGCGGTGGGTTCGGACTTGCGCCGTCGCCTCGTGAAGCTGGCCGCTGACGCCGTGACCGAAGAAGATGTTGTCCCCGAGCACGAGGGCGACGTCGTCATTGCCCACGTGATCGGCGCCGATGACGAAGGCCTGGGCGAGGCCGTCCGGTGCGGGCTGCACCGCGTATTCCAGTGAAATTCCCCACTGGCTGCCGTCGCCGAGCAGCCGCACGAACTGGTCCTGATCGTGCGGCGTCGTGATCAACAAGATGTCTCTGATACCGGCCAGCATGAGGATCGAGAGCGGGTAATAGATCATCGGCTTGTCGTATACCGGCAACAACTGCTTGCTCACCGCACGGGTGATGGGATGGAGTCGGGTGCCCGCGCCGCCGGCCAGCACAATTCCCTTCACGGCGAGCAGCGTAGGTGCTGGCCACCGGGTGGCCAAATGATCTTGGGGCGCCCGGGGGTCCCCCGGACGATTCGGTGCGCGAGTGGTGGGCGTGCGGCCAGTCGGGCTGGGCCAACCGGGCGTCCGACCCCGCGGGTAATCTCTACGGTGCGACGTGCGGCAGCGTTCGCCACCATCTCCCAGTCGAAAAGAAGAGGTTTCCCTCGTGACCTTGTCGGGCTTGCTCGACGTGGCCGTCACCGACCCCGCGCTGCACGATCTGGTCGAGAGCGTGGGTCGCGACAACGTCGTCCTGTCCGCCCCCGGGGGGATGCGGGCGGTACCGATCGCGCTGGTCGCGGCGCGGTCCGGTCGCACCGTGCTCGCAGTCACCAGCACCGGCGCCGAGGCCGACGACCTGGCCGACACGCTCCGCTGTCTGCTGCCGCCCGACCAGGTCGTCACCTACCCGTCGTGGGAGACGCTGCCCCACGAGCGGTTGTCCCCGCGGGCGGACACGGTTGGTCGGCGGTTGGCGGTACTGCGCCGCCTGGCCCATCCCGAAGCCGACGGGTCGACCGGCCCGATCGCCGTCGTGGTCGCCCCGCTGCGCTCCGTGCTGCAGCCCCAGGTCACCGGCCTGGGCGATCTGAAGCCGGTGGAACTGCAGGTCGGTGACCGGGGACGCGACCTCAACGAGATCGTCACCGCGCTGGTCGAGGCGGGTTACCACCGCACCGAGCTGGTCGAACGCCGTGGCGATCTGGCCGTGCGCGGCGGCATCCTCGACGTCTTCCCGGCCATGGAGGAACACCCCCTGCGGGTCGAGTTCTGGGACGACGAGGTCGAGGAGATCCGCTACTTCGCCGTGGCCGACCAGCGCTCGCTGGCCGTGGCCGAGCACGGCGTGTGGGCGCCGCCGTGTCGCGAGATGTTGCTGACGCCAGCCGTGCGGGAGCGGGCGATCGCGCTGCGGGCCAAGCACCCTGAGCTCGGCGAGCTGCTCGACCCGATCAGCGTCGGCAACGCGGTCGAGGGCATGGAGTCGCTGATGCCCGTGCTCGTCGACCACCTGGGGCTGCTGCTCGACGAGCTGCCGCAAGGGACTCACGTCGTCGTCTGCGATCCCGAGCGGATCCGGACCCGCGCGGTGGACCTGGTGCGCACCTCGGCCGAGTTCCTGGCCGCGTCCTGGGCCGCCGCGGCCGGCGGTGGGCAGGCCCCGGTCGATCTCGGGGCGGCGTCGCTGCAGGAACTGGCGGACGTGCGCCAGCGCGCCCGCGACCTCCACCTGCCGTGGTGGGGGATCACCCCGTTCAGCGTTGACGCCGAGCTGGCCGAGGCCGCGGGTGGGCCCGGGACCGTGCTGGTGAGCGGGTTCGAGGCCCCGCCGGAGTACCAGGGCGACGCCGACCGGATGGTCGACCAGGTCCGCTCGTGGACGCGGGCGCAATGGCGGGTGGTCGCTGTCTTCGACGGCCTGGGCACCGCACAGCGCGCGGTGGAACGCTTCGCCGGGGCCGAGGTGCCGGCCCGCCTGGTCCAGGAGCTGGGCGGTGCGCCGGAGCCCGGGGTGGTGACGGTGACCACCGGCCACATCGGCGGTGGCGCGGTGGCGCCGGCGCTCACCTTCGCCGTGCTGGCCGAGTCCGACATCACCGGCCAGAAGGGCATCGGCAACCGCGACGCGGTGAAGATGCCCTCGCGGCGGCGCAAGGCGGTCGATCCGCTGCAACTCCAGGCCGGCGACCTGATCGTGCACGAACAGCACGGCGTCGGCCGCTACGTCGAGATGGTGCGCCGCACCGTCAACGGCGGCGAACGCGAGTACCTCATCATCGAGTACGCGGCCGCCCGCAAGGGCCAGCCCGCGGACCGGCTGTTCGTGCCCACCGACGCCCTCGACCAGGTCACCCGTTACGTCGGGGGCGAGGCGCCAACGCTGAACCGGCTCGGCGGCTCGGACTGGGCCAAGACCAAGGGCCGTGCGCGCAAGGCGGTCAAGGAGATCGCCGCCGGTCTCATCCGGCTCTATTCGGCCCGCATGGCCACCCCCGGGCACGCCTTCGCCCCGGACACCCCGTGGCAGCGCGAGCTCGAGGACGCGTTTCCCTACGTCGAGACCCCGGATCAGCTCGCCGCCATCAACGAGGTCAAGGCCGACATGGAGAAGCCGCTGCCGATGGACCGCATCATCTGCGGTGACGTCGGCTACGGCAAGACCGAGGTCGCCGTGCGGGCTGCGTTCAAGGCGGTCCAGGACGGCAAGCAGGTGGCCGTCCTCGTCCCGACCACGCTGCTGTCGCACCAGCACACCGGCACCTTCGCCGAACGCATGAGCCAATTCCCGGTGACGATCCGGGAGCTGTCGCGGTTCTCCTCCAACCGGGAGGCCGAGCAGACGATGGCCGGGATCGCCGACGGCACCGTCGACATCGTCATCGGCACCCACCGGCTGCTGCAGCAGACCGTCCGGTTCAAGAACCTCGGCCTGGTCATCATCGACGAGGAACAGCGTTTCGGCGTCGAGCACAAGGAGCACCTGAAGTCGTTGCGCGCCGCCGTCGACGTGCTCACCCTGTCGGCGACGCCGATCCCGCGCACGCTGGAGATGTCGCTCACTGGCATCCGCGAGATGACGACGATCCTCACCCCGCCCGAGGAACGCCATCCGATCCTGACCTTCGTCGGTGCCTACGACGAGCGCCAGATCGCCGCGGCCATCCACCGCGAACTGCTGCGCGACGGGCAGATCTTCTACATCCACAACCGGGTCAGCTCGATCGGTCGCACCGCGGCCCATCTGGCCGAGCTGGTGCCGGAGGCCCGCATCGCGATCGGCCACGGACAGATGGGCGAGACCGAGCTCGAACAGGTCATGATCGGCTTCTGGGAGAAGCGCTACGACGTGCTCGTCTGCACCACGATCGTGGAGAGCGGGCTGGACATCCCCAACGCCAACACCCTCATCGTGGAACGCGCGGACACGTTCGGGCTGTCCCAGCTGCACCAGCTGCGTGGACGGGTGGGACGCTCGCGTGAGCGCGGGTACGCCTACTTCCTCTACCCGCCCGAAGCGCCGTTGACCGAAACGGCCTACGACCGGTTGGCCACCATCGCCGCCCATACCGAGCTCGGCGGCGGCATGGCCGTGGCCATGAAGGACCTGGAGATACGCGGTTCCGGCAACCTGCTCGGCGGCGAGCAGTCCGGGCACATCGCCGGGGTCGGGTTCGACCTGTACGTGCGCCTCGTCGGCGAGGCCGTGGCCGACTACAGAGTTGCCAGCGGTGACGCTACGGCCGTCGAGGAACTGGGCGAGGTCAAGGTCGACCTGCCGGTCGACGCCAACCTGCCTCAGGACTACCTGCCGGGGGAGCGGCTGCGGCTGGCCGCCTACCGTGCGCTGGCCGCGGCCAACACCGACGACGCGGTGGACGCCGTCCGTCGCGAGC
This sequence comes from uncultured Jatrophihabitantaceae bacterium, assembly GCA_964252015.1. Taxonomy (GTDB): domain Bacteria; phylum Actinomycetota; class Actinomycetes; order Mycobacteriales; family Jatrophihabitantaceae; genus CAXSBR01. The sequence continues at coordinate 37,358 of CAXULW010000022.1, forward strand.
TGATCGACCGCTACGGCCCGATCCCGCCGCAGGTGGAGAACCTGCTGGCTGTGGCCCGGTTCCGGGTGCTGTGCCGCCGCTTCGGTCTCACCGACATCTCGCTGCAGGGCCAGTCGGTGCGGTTCTCCCCGGCGGTGCTGCCGGAATCCGCGGTCGTCCGGCTCAACCGGCTGTACCCGAAGAGCCTGTACAAGGCGACCGTGTCCACCATGGCCGTGCCCCGGCCCAAGGGCGTGGTCAAGCCCGACGGATCGTTCGCACCGGTGGCGTTCGGGGGCGAGCCGCTGCGGGACATCGCGCTGCTGACGTGGTGCGCTCAGGTGTTCGAGCAGATCCTGGCGCCCATCGCGGCCGGCACCGCCGCTCCCACCACCGCCGGCATCCCAGCTCCCTCCGCCGTTGCCGGCGCCGCGGCCCCGAGCGCCGCGGTCACCCGCGGGGCATGAGAACCTAGTCCGGTGCGAACCCGAATGCGGATCCTTGCGGTGCTGGTGGCGGCGCTGCTGATGACGGCCGGACTCAGCGCCTGCCAGACCCACGTGGGCGCGGCCGCTTACGTCGGCGACTTCCGGATCTCGGAGAAGACGGTCGACTCCTTTCTGACCTCCCGCGCGAAGCCCTATGAGGCCACCACCTCCACCGGGACCGAGACGATCGTGCCCAAGCCGTACGTGCTGACGCTGTTGATCGAGCAGCGGCTGTTCGAGCTGACGCTGGCCCAGGCCGGCGGCCCGCCTACGACCGCCGAGCTGACCAAGGCCCACGACACGGTGCTGGCCAACACCACCGACGCCGCCGTTGCTGCGCAGTTCACCGTGCACGGATTTTCCGCGGCACTGGAGCCGATGCTGATCCGGACGGTCTCGCTGAACCAGCTCCTCAGCGACCGGTTCAAGACGACCGCGGCGCGGGCGCGGGCCGTGTCGTTGCTGCAGAAGTACGGCGCCACCGCGCGGGTGTCGCCCCGCTACGGAACCTGGGACCCGAAAACCTTTGCCGTCACCGGAACCGCAGTGCCGAGCTTCCTGCGCCTGAAGTCGACGACGGCGCCCACTTCTTGACGTGTCATCCTCTGAGGTGACGTCGCCGCTGCAACAGGCCGTTGCCGTCGTCGACCGGCTGGTGTCACCCGGTGGGTGCCCCTGGGACGCCGAGCAGACCCACCGCTCGCTGGCCCGGTTCCTGCTCGAGGAGACCTACGAGGCTCTCGACGCGATCGCCGCCGATGATCCGGTGCTGTTGCGCGAGGAGCTCGGGGACGTGCTGTTCCAGGTGCTCTTCCACGCCCGGCTCGGTCACGATCTGCCGCCGGGCCAACGGTTCTCCATCGACGACGTCGCCGCCGACGCAGTGGCCAAACTGACCCGGCGCCACCCCCACGTCTTCGCGGACGCCACGGTCAGTGGCTCAGCCGAGGTGCTGGCGAACTGGGACGAGATCAAGTACCGCGAGAAGAACCGGACGTCGGTCACCGACGGCATCCCGTTGGCCCAGCCCGCGCTCGCACTCACGGCCAAGCTGGTCGAACGTGCCACCCGGGCCGGCGTCGACATCAGCTACGCCGCGCCCGGGGCACCGCCCGGCGAAGCCGCGCCCGGGGCACCGTCCGGCGAGGCTGAGCTCGGTGCGCGCCTGTTCGCGCTGGCGGCCGAGGCCACCCGGGCCGGGATCGATCCCGAGCTGGCCCTGCGCGCGGCGGCGCTGCGCTACGCGACGCCGTCCGCGCGGCCGAAGCCCGTCGCTAAGCCGAATCGGGTGCACAGAGGTCCGCCAGGCGATCCTGCGTGCACCCGATTCGGGCAAGACGGTCAGAAGGCCGCCGCCTTGAGCTCGGCCTCGTGCGTCTCCACGAAGCTGATCGCCCGCCCAGCCATGTCGCAGCGTTCGGCCCACATTCTCACGAACGCCGGATGGCCGCGCTCGGCCTGGTCACGGATGATGCCGAAGATCCACTCGTTGGCCGCGGCCAGAGCCCGGACGACCTCTGCCCGGGTCTGTGCCGTGGCTCCGTAGCCGTCCAGGAAAAGGCGGAACCGTTCCCACAGCCGGCTGCGACGGGCGTCGGCGATGTCGCGCTCGGCCCGGATCGGGACCCAGAAACACGCGGCCACGGCCAGTTCGAACCCCACCGTCCCCGGGCCGGCCAGATCGAAGTCGATCAGTCCGGCCGCCTCGCCGTTGCGGAAGATCACGTTGGCGGGATGGGTGTCGTTGTGGGTGACCCGGCCGCCAGCCCAGCCGTCCGGCACCGCGCGCTGCCAAGCCAGACCGGTCGGGTCGAAGGTTTCCGACGCGTCGTGGAAGCGCCTGAGCAACCGGGCCACGCTGACCATCGCCTGGTCGGTCAGGGCCCAGCCTGGCTCGGGAATGGCCCCCGGGCGGCCGGGCAGATACGCCGATTTGCCGTCGAGATAGGTCAGGATCTCGGTGTCACCCTCGGTGCCCAGCGGGCGCGGCGCGCCGGTGAAGCCGTGGGCGGCCAGGTGTTCGAGCAGTGCGTGCACGGCCGGGGTGTAGTTGCCGGCCGGCCGGCGCACCGTGCTGCCGCGCCGCCGCACCTGCCCGATGTGCGCGGTGCCACCCAAGAGGGTGATCTCTTCGATCTCCGACAACCTGGCGTCCCGTTTCACTCGCCGTACAGCAATGCCTCGGCCATTCCAGTGTGGGTGACCAGCCCGTTGATCAAAGACCCCCGCAGAACGCTACGCACGCCGTCTACCTTTTCCGCCCCGTAGGCGACGGCAATGACGTTGCCGATCGCTTCCAACTGGGCACCGGTGGGGCAGATCGCCCGTCTGCTCAACGGGGGCGTCAACACACGACCATCATCGCCGACGAGCACGCCCGACACTTCGGCCACCACGCCGTATTTGCTCGTCTGATCCCGGTCCACCGGCTTGATCGCGTCGTAGATCGTCGACTGCCCAGGCCGCCAGGCGCCGATACCGACCATCGCAATGGTTACCTGTTCGGACATGGCCAACGCCCGGGCGATGTCGGGTTGGCGCCGCAGCGACCGTGCGGTGGCGGTGTCGTCGACGATCATCGGAGCGTAGAAGACGTGCGCGGGGCTGCCAGCGATGCGGGCTACCCGGCGGACGAGTTCGATGCCGTCGCTGCCGTCGGGCCGGGATATAGCGCCGGTGAGTTGGACGATCGGGCAGGCGGCCAGGCCGCTGACGCCGGCGTCTATGCCGGCCAGTGACCGCGCCCAGCTGAGCCCGATCACGTCGCCGTCGCCGGCCACTTCGCGCAACAACTGGCCGGCGGTCCGGCCGAGCTGAGCGCGCAGCGTGGCCGGATCCTCGGCCGGCACGGCCAGGACGATCGCGTGTTGGAGCCCGAACGCGTTCTGCAGGTCGATCGACAACTCGGCGTTGACCATGCCGGGCGAACGGATCTCGATGTGCACGATCCCGGTGCTGCGTGCGGTCTCGAGCATGCGAGCGACCCGGAACCGGCTGATCTCGAGCTGGTCGGCGATCTCGACCCGGGACTGCCCGTCCATGTAGTACGCCCGGGCGATCCGAGCGATGAGGACGAGCTCGCTCAAGCTCTGTGCCATAGATCACTCCTTGCTCATTTGAGCGGGCGGTGTCTCATCTTTGCAAAGACTCTTGACAGGCGCCATAGGCGTGCGTCATTTTCTTTTCGGCGGGGTTACGCATACGAGAACCACAGCGCCCATATGAGCGTTGCCTCAGGTCTAGTGCAATGCCACCCGTCGGAACGCCCCTCCAGGCGTGCCTGGTCAGGGCTGAGCGAGTCCAGCGTGCAACACCGGTTCCATCCAGCTCGCGCTCCGCGACGACGAGAGGAAGTGCAGTAGTGCAGATCAGGACATCAGTCCGAGCAGTAGCCGCCACGGCCGCTGTTTTGACGCTGGCCTCAGGCCTGGCGGCTTGTGGTGCCGGCGGCAGTAAGAGTGGGGGCAAGCACTCCATCAACGTGCTCATGGTGAACAACCCGCAGATGCTCGAACTGAAGGCGCTGACCGCGGACAACTTCACCAAACAGACCGGCATCAAGGTCAACTTCGTGCCGAAGGTCGAGCAGGACATGCGCGACACGGCCAGCACGGAGTTCGCGAACCAGTCCGGCACCTACGACGTCGCCACCCTGTCCAACTTCGAGATCCCGTACTACGCCAAGGCCGGCTGGCTCGACGACATGCAGAGCATCGCCTCCGACAAGACGTTCGACCAGGCCGACATCCTGCCGTCCATGACGGCGGCGCTGTCCTACAACGGCAAGCTCTACGGCGAGCCGTTCTACGGCGAGTCGTCGTTCCTGATGTATCGCAAGGACCTCTTCGCCAAGGCCGGGATCACCATGCCGGCTGACCCGACCTGGCAGCAGGTCGCCTCGTACGCCGACAAGATCAAGACGACCCAGGGGATAGCCGGCATCTGTCTGCGGGGGCTGGCCGGCTGGGGCGACAACCTGGCCCCGCTGACCACAGTCGTCAACACCTTCGGCGGCACCTGGTTCGACGAGAACTGGAAGGCCCAGGTCAACACCGGCGGGTTCAAGGAGGCGGCCAACTTCTACGTCAACCTGATCAAGAAGGACGGCGAGGCCGGCGCGGCCACATTCAGCTTCCCGCAGTGCCTGGCCGCCGTGCAGGGTGGCAAGGCGGCCATGTGGTACGACGCGACGTCGGCCGCCGGCCCGCTCGAGGCCGCGGGCTCGCCGGTCGCGGGCAAGATGGGCTACGTCAGCGCGCCGCACTACAAGACTGCGCAGTCCGGCTGGCTGTACACCTGGGCGTGGGCAATCGAGAAGGCGTCCAAGCATGCGGACGACGCCAAGAAGTTCGTCGCCTGGGCCTCGAGCAAGGCCTACGAGGACCTGGTCGCCAAGTCCACCACCGGCCCGTTCCCGGGTGCGGCCAACGTCCCGGCCGGCAAGCGGACCTCGACGTACTCGAACCCGACCTACCTCAAGGTGGCCAGCGTGTTCGCGGTGCCCACGTTGAAGGCGATCAAGGAGGCTCCGAGCGCCAACCCGGGCGTGCAGAAGCGGCCCTACAGCGGCATCCAGTTCGTCGGCATCCCGCAGTTCACCGACTTCGGACTGACCTGTGCCAAGGAAATCAGCAGTGCGATCGCCGGTTCGGAGAGCACGGATTCGGCTCTGAACAAGTGCCAGACGGTTGCCCAGGCCGCCGGGGACAAACAGAAGAAGTAGCTACCCCAGTGATAACGCACGAGAGCTAAGCCTGAGACGGGGTCCGGCCATCGACCGGTGGCCGGGCCCCGTTTCGGAAACCCAGCCAGCTACCGAGCACGGTTCCCCCCGAGCCGGTCGGCATATCGAGCAATCGAGTGAGGGAGCGACATGGCAGGCGGAGGCGGGAGTCGATGAGCACCACCGCGATCAACGAGGACGAATTGACCGTCCAGGTCACCGAGGAAAGGGCCAAGAAGGCCAAGATCGACAAGTGGGGTAAGGGGTCCTGGGTCCGTCGCGCCCCGCTCCTGCCGGCGCTGGTCTTCATGATCATCGTCACCCAGCTGCCGTTCGTGGCCACGCTGGTGATGTCGTTTCTGAACTGGAGCGCCCAACCCGGCGCAGCGGGCAAGTCGTTTGCCGGGATCAGCAATTACAAAGAGGTCTTCACCAACTCGGCCTACCGGAGCGCGGTGTGGACCTCCATCATCATGACGGTCACCATCGTCGTGATCAGCGTGGTGCTCGGCCTGGGCATCGCCCTGCTGCTCGATCACAAGTTCCTCGGCCGGGGGATCGTGCGCACGATGATGATCGCCCCCTTCCTCATCGTTCCGATCGCGGCCGCGATCTTCTGGGGCAACGGCATGCTGCAGACCGGGTTCGGCCTGGTCGACGGCGTTCTCGGCGAACTCGGGGTCAAGAACGCTGAGAACATCTCCTTCATCACCACGCACCCGAAGCTGTCGATCGAGATCGAACTGATCTGGCAGTGGACGCCGTTCATGATGCTGATCCTGCTGGCCGGTCTGCAGTCGCGTGACCCGGAGATCATGGAAGCGGCCACTGTCGACGGGGCCAACGCCTGGCAGATGTTTCGCAACATGACCCTGCCGCACATGCGCCGCTACATCGAGCTGAGCGCCACGTTGGGCACGATCTTCATCGTCCAGAACTTCGACTCGGTCATCGGCATGACCGGCGGCCAGAACTCGACCAACATCCCCTACGAGATCTACACGGTCTTCTACGCAGCCAAGGACTACGGCGCGGCTTCGGCTCTCGGCGTCGTCGTCGTCTTCGGGTCCATTATCGTCGCGACGTTCGGCCTTCGCGTTGTGTCGTCCCTGCTCACCGAGGAGAACGCCCGATGACCGACATCGCGTTGCCCGACACACCCACCCGCACCAAGCAGCACACGGACGTCCCGACCCCGGTCGGCAAGCGCCGCAACATGACCACGCTCGCAGTCGGCCTGGCCGCCTGGGTGATCGGGATCATCTTCGTCATCCCCATCGCGTACATGGTGCTCACCTCGCTGCACAGCCCGGTCAAGGCGCAGACCTACCCGCCGAGCTGGGGTGCCTCGCTGACGCTGTCCAACTACAAGGGGCTGTTTTCCGGTGACGGCAGCATCCGGCCGGCGCTGATCAACTCGCTCGAGTGCAGCGTCATCTCGACGATCCTGGTGCTGGCGCTGTCGATCCCGGCCGCTTACGCGCTCTCGATCCGGCCCGTGCGCAAGTGGACGGACACGATGTTCTTCTTCCTGTCCACCAAGATGCTCCCGCCGGTCGCGGGCATCCTGCCGATCTACCTGTTCACGACCAAGGTGATCAACCTGCCCGACAGCGTGCTGGTGCTGATCGTGCTGTACACCTCGATGAACCTGCCGATCGCGGTGTGGATGATGCGCTCGTTCCTGGCCGAGGTGCCGCCGGCGATCATCGAGGCGGCATCGATCGACGGGGCCAACACCCTGCAAATCATGCGCAAGATCGTCGCTCCGATCGCCATGCCGGGCATCGCGGCCACCTCGTTGATCTGCTTCATCTTCTCCTGGAACGAGCAGTTGTTCGCCAAGGTGTTGACCAGCGTCAACGCCCAGACCGCGCCCGTGTTCGTCAGCACGTTGATCCAGACCGAGCACTCGTACCTGGCCCAGTTGTGCGCCGGCACGGTGATGATCTCGCTGCCGGTGCTGATCGCGGGATTCGCCGCCCAGGACAAGCTCGTCCAGGGACTCTCGTTGGGAGCGGTCAAGTGAAGGCCGCGGTCATCACCGGCGTCGGGACGTCGGAGGTCACCACCGTCGACGACCCGACGCCGGGCCCGCGCGACGTCGTCGTCGATGTCGCCGCGTGTGGCATTTGCGGCACCGACCTGCACATCCTGCAGGGCGAGTTCGCGCCGTCCCTGCCGATCGTGCCCGGGCACGAGTTTGCCGGGGAGATCGTCGAGGTCGGCGCGGACGTCGTCGGGTTTGCGGTCGGCGACCGGGTGGCGGTAGACCCGTCTCTGTACTGCTTCGAGTGCTACTACTGTCGCCGCGGGCAGAACAACCTCTGTGAGAACTGGAACGCCATCGGCGTCTCCCGCCCGGGCGGTGCGGCCGAGTTCGTGAAGGCGCCGTTCGCCAACTGCGTCAAGCTGCCCGACGGTGTCCGTCTCGAAGACGCGGCCCTGATCGAGCCGCTCTCGTGCGCGGTGCGCGGCTACGACGTGCTCAAGTCGCAACTGGCCAACACCGTGCTCATCTACGGCTCGGGCACGATGGGGCTGATCATGCTGGAGCTGGCCAAACGGGTCGGCGCGGCCTCGGTGGACATCATCGACCTCAACGACGACCGGCTGGCCACCGCCCAGCAGCTCGGCGTGACCCGCTCGGCCAACTCGGCGGACGAACTCGAGATGGCGCGGGGGTGGGATCTGGTCATCGACGCCACCGGTAACCCGCGGGCCATCCAGGACGGCCTCGGCCGGGTGGGCAAGGGCGGCACGTTCCTGCAGTTCGGCGTGTCGGACTACGACGCCCGGGCTGAGATCGAGCCCTACAAGATCTACAACCAGGAACTCACGATCACCGGCTCGATGGCCGTGCTGCACAGCTATGAGCGGGCCGCGGCCCTGTTTGCCGACGGGGTCATCGACCCGGCGGTGTTCATCTCCGACCGGCTGCCGCTCGATGATTACAACAAAGCGCTGGAACAGTTCGCCGCCGGGATCGGGCGCAAGATCCAGGTCGTGCCGTAAGCCGTCTCGCACTGGGCGGACCACCGGCGCTACCGTCGCGCCACCGCCTTCGGCTGCCGCGCCGGTGGACGAAGGCGAGTGCCCTCGGCGAGGGCTGTCCACCGACGCCCGTTTGCGCCGATAAGATCTGTTCGAAGATCGGGCGCAGGTTGAGCTCTCGCGCGCCGCCAGTGACTCACGTCAGCGATAGCCAGTCAGCGTTCGGAGAGGAACACGTCGTGGCCAATATTGAAGCGGTCGGCGCTCGCGAGATCCTGGACTCCCGCGGCAACCCGACGGTGGAGGTCGAGGTCGCGCTCGACGACGGCACCGTTGCCCGCGCCGCGGTGCCCAGCGGGGCCTCCACCGGCGCCTTCGAGGCGGTGGAGCTGCGCGACGGCGGCGAGCGTTACAACGGCAAGGGCGTGCAAAAGGCCGTTTCCGCCGTTCTCGACGAGATCAGCTCCGAGCTGGTCAATTACGACGCCTCCGAGCAACGCCTGGTCGACCAGGCGCTGATCGACCTGGACGGCACGCCGGACAAGAGCAAGTTCGGCGCGAACGCGATCCTCGGCGTCTCGCTGGCGGTGGCCAAGGCCGCCGCCGACTCGGCCGGGCTACCGTTGTTCCGCTACGTGGGTGGGCCGAACGCGCACCTGCTGCCCGTGCCGATGATGAACATCATCAACGGTGGTGCCCACGCGGACAGCAACGTCGACGTCCAGGAGTTCATGATCGCTCCGATCGGAGCGCTGACGTTCTCCGAGGCCCTGCGCATGGGCGCTGAGGTGTACCACTCCCTGAAGAGTGTGTTGAAGAAGCAGGGGCTGTCCACCGGGCTGGGTGATGAAGGCGGTTTTGCCCCCGACCTGGCCAACAGCGCCGCCGCGTTGGACCTGATCGGGCAGGCCATCACGCAGGCCGGGTTAACCGTGGGCTCGGACGTGGCCTTCGCGATGGACGTCGCCGCCACCGAGTTCTACCAGGACGGCGCGTACGGGTTCGAGGGCGGCACCAAGAGCGCGGAGGAGATGATCTCCTTCTACCTCGAGCTCGTCGGCAACTACCCGATCGTGTCGATCGAAGACCCCCTGGCCGAGGACGACTGGGCGGCGTGGGCGAGCCTGACCGAGCAGCTGGACGACCGGGTGCAGATCGTCGGTGACGACCTCTTCGTCACCAACCCCGTCCGCATCCAACGCGGTATCGAGGAAGCCTGCGCCAACGCGCTGTTGGTCAAGGTGAACCAGATCGGCACGCTGACCGAGACGTTGGACGCGGTCGAGCTGGCCCACCGCAACGGCTACCGCACGATGATGTCGCACCGCTCGGGCGAGACCGAGGACACCACGATCGCCGACCTGGCCGTGGCCGTCGGCTGCGGGCAGATCAAGTCGGGTGCGCCCGCACGTACCGACCGGGTGGCGAAGTACAACCAGCTGCTGCGGATCGAGGAGGAGCTCGACGACGCGGCCCGCTACGCCGGCGCCAAGGCCTTCCCGCGGTACAAGCCGGCGCAGAGTTGAGCCTGCCCCCGCCGATCTCGTCGTCGGCTCCGGAACGGCCCCCGGCGTCGCGCCCGGCACGGCGTCGGCGCCGGCGATCCGGCGGCGGTCTGACCGGTCGCGCCCTGGTGCTCGGTGTGGTCCTCGTGCTGATGGGCCTAGTGCTGGCCTCGCCGTTGCAGCGTTTCCTGCAGCAGCGCCACGCCCTGAACCAGGCCGAGCAGCAGCGCGGCGCGACGTCCCAACAGGTCCTCGAGCTGCAGGCCCAGCTGGACCGCTGGAAGGATCCCGTCTACGTCGAGCGGCAGGCCCGGGCCCGGCTGCAGTACGCCCGCCCCGGTGACACCGTGTACATCGTGGTGGACCCGAGCCGGCCCGCGCAGGACCCGTCGAAGCAGCAGAACGCACCGGTGACGACCACCGCCGGACCGACCAGTTGGCAGACCCGGGCCTGGACGACCCTGCAGGTCGCCGACGCCGGTCCGTGACCACGATCGACGACGCCGATCGGGAGATCGTGGGCCGCCAGCTCGGCCGGGCTCCGCGCGCGATCCGGGCGGTGGCCCACCGCTGCGAGTGCGGCTGCCCGGACGTGATCGAGACGTCCCCACGATTGCCCGACGGCACCCCGTTCCCCACCCTGTACTACCTGACCTGTCCGCGCGCCGCGTCGGCCATCGGCACGTTGGAGGCGTCCGGGCTGATGGCGACGATGTCCGCCCGGCTGCACGAGGAACCGTCGTTGGCTTCGGGTTACCGGCGGGCCCACGAGGCCTACCTGGCCCGTCGCCACGAGCTCGGCGACGTGCCCGAGATCGAGCAGGTGAGTGCCGGCGGCATGCCCACCCGGGTGAAATGCCTGCACGTGCTGATCGCGCACAGCCTGGCCGCCGGTCCAGGTGTGAACCCGCTCGGCGACGAGGCGCTGGCGCGGCTCGCACCGTGGGGCCGCTCGGGCCCGTGCGTCCCCGCGCAGGTGCCCTCATAAAGGTTTCGGCCCGGGTGGCCGCCATCGATTGCGGTACCAATTCGGTGCGGTTGCTCATCGCCGAACGTGACGGCGCCTCATTGCACGACATCACCCGAACGATGCGCATCGTGCGGCTGGGGGAGGGCGTCGATCGCACCGGCCGGCTGGCCACCGCTGCACTGGACCGCACCGCCGCTGCGCTGACCGAGTACCGGGCGCTGATCGACGCCGCCGACGTCGACTCGGTCCGCATGGTGGCCACGTCCGCCGTCCGCGATGCCGCCAATCGTAACGACTTCGACGCCATGGTCGAGCGCGTGCTGGGCCATCGCGCCGAGGTCGTAACCGGGATCGAGGAGGCAGAACTCTCGTTCCTCGGGGCGTGTACCGGGCTGACCGACGCCGACGCCGACGCCGCTGCGTATTCCGGGGCCGTCGGCGCGGCCGGAGCCGTCGGCGCGGCCGGAGCCGTCGTCGTGGCCGACATCGGCGGCGGATCGACCGAGCTGATCAGGGGCAGCGCCCGGTCCGGCCAGGTTGACGATGCGATCAGCCTCGACGTCGGCAGCGTGCGGCTGACCGAACGTCACGTCCGTTCCGACCCGCCCGCCCGGAGCGAGTTGGCGGCGATCGAGACCGACGTGCGGACGGCGTTGGGCGGCGCCGGGACGTTCGCAGCGCAGCCCGGGGACCGCCTCGTCGGCGTGGCCGGCACGGTGACGACGGTGGCTGCAGTGGCGCTCGGCCTCGAGCGCTACGACTCGGCTCGCATCCACGCCAGCACGCTGTCCCGCGACGACGTCGATCGGGCCGTAGCCGAGATCGTGGGCATGGATCGGGCCCAGCGCGAGGCCCGGGCCGTGATCCATCCCGGGCGGGTCGACGTCATCGCCGCCGGCGCGGTCATCCTGGCCACGGTCATGGACCACCTCGAGGCCACCGCCGTGACGGTGAGCGAGCACGACATCCTCGACGGGATCGCCCTGGGACGGCAGGCATGATGCGGGCATGAACCCGACCCCGACGGACGAGACCGTCCTGGCCCTCGAGGTGGGTGCGGCTCGGATGACCGCGGCGGTGGTCGACCGGGCGGGATTCGTCCGGCTGTCCCGACACCGAGCCACCCCGACCGGCACCGAGACCGCCCTGAGCGAGCTGACGCAGTTGGCGACCTCGGTCCGGGCGCAAGCCGACACCGAGGTCGTGGGGATCGGGGTTGCCGTCCCCGCCGATGTGGACAGCGGATCCGGGATCGTGCGGCACAGCGGCGAACTCGGCTGGCACAACGTGCCCCTCGGCGATGCGTTCCGCCGAGCGCTCGGGCTGTCGGTGCTGGTCGACCGCTCGGTACGGGCCGCGGCCCTGGCCGAGGGCCGGTTCGGCGCCGCGGCGGGGGTGCGGGACTGGCTCTACGTCTCGATCGACGACGAGATCCAGGCTGCGGCCACGGTGTCCGGCCTGCTTCAGCGTGGTGCCACGGGTGGGGCCGGCGAGATCGGCCACTTTCCGATCTACCCGTTCGGGCTGGTGTGCCGGTGCGGCCAACGCGGATGTGCCACCCCCTACGTGGGCGCAGCCGCGATCCGGCGCCGCTATCGCGAGCTCACCGACCGCGATGGGTCGATCGCGGAGATCGCCGCCCGGGTGGGCCGAGATCCGATGGTCGACGAGATCTGGCACCAGGCCTGCGCGGCCCTCGGTCTGGCCCTGGCCACGTACACACTCATCCAGGACCCCGAACTGATCGTGCTGAGCGGTGACCTGACCGCGGCCGGCGGGGCTTTGCTCAGTGTCGTCGGCGCGCAGCTGCGTGATCGGCTGGCCTGGCGGCAGCCGCCGCGCCTGGTCCTCGGCACCGCGGTGACCCCCGTCCTGCGCGGTGCCGCTCTACTGGCCTGGTCCGCGGTTTGATGACGACACCTGAGCACGATCCGGGTGCAGACATGGACGCCTGGCGTCCACGTATGCACCCGCTTCGTCGCTGGCGGCCGGTTTAGATCGCCTTCTGCTTCTCGGGGTCCTTCTCGAACCCGGGTGGTTCGGTGCCGATGATCGCGCGCCACGTGCCGGCCGCGCCCTTACTCGTCAACAGCTTGCCCAACGCGGTGCCGGCCCCGGAGATCACGGCCCAGATGATGGCGTCACTCCAGCCCACGTCGGCCTTCTTGGGGTCCTTGGGCGGGTCATGCGGGCGCGCGGCCGTCCACCCCTGGGCAATGAGCTTCTTGATCGCTTTGCTGATCGGGATGGCCAGGATCAGCGTGAGCAGCCGATAGATCAGTTTGCCGATGAAATTCACCCGCCGATCATTGCCGATAGCCGCGCTGATCACCACGCCGGGCGCGATCGGCCGGTCGGTCGGTGATGAGGTCGCTCGGTGATGAGGCCGGTCGGTGATGATGAGCCATGGTCATTGCCCCGGGAACCGGCTGGCCGGGTGACCTGGCCACCGCGCGGACCCCGGTGGCCCGCAGCGCCGCCGACGTCGTCACGCTGGCCGATTCGGCCCGCCGGATGGCGCAGACCGACGCCCGCATCTCGGTGTGCCGGGCCTGCCCCCGCTTGGTCGCCTGGCGCGAAGAGGTGGCGGCGACCAAACGGCGTGCGTTCGCGCTCGAGCCGTACTGGGGCCGGCCGGTGCCCGGGTTCGGCGTCGACCAACCGCAGATCCTGATCGTCGGTCTGGCCCCGGCCGCACACGGTGCCAACCGGACCGGACGCAACTTCACCGGCGACCGGTCGGGCGACTTCCTCTACGCCGCCCTGTACCGGGCCGGGCTGGCCAGCCAACCGGTCAGTGTCCACGCCGGCGACGGGCTCCGCTTGAACCGGGTCCGCATCGTGGCCGCCGTCCGCTGTGCGCCGCCGGCCAACCTGCCCACCCCGGCCGAGCGCGACACGTGCAGACCCTGGCTGGATCGCCAGCTCGAACTGGCCTGGCCGAGCTTGCGGGCCGTCGTCGTGCTGGGTGGGTTCGGGTGGTCGGCGTTGTGGCCCGCGTTGCGTTCCATCACGGTGGGTGAACCCGTTGGGGTCCCGGCTCGGGTTCCCGCGTTCGGTCACGGGGTCGAGGTGCCACTGTCCGGCGGGGTCACCGTTCTGGGGTGCTACCACGTGAGCCAGCAAAATACATTTACCGGTCGACTGACCGAGCCCATGATCGACGCCGTCCTCGCCCGCGCCCGGGAGCTCTGAGGCCGATCGCCCCCGCGCCGCGCGCAGCTCCTAGGGTGTGCGAATGGACGTAGACGTGCTCCTGCTCGACGCCTTTGACCGGATTCGTGGGTTGGTCGTCCGCGTGGTGGACGGCCTGGATGAGGACGAACTCGCGGCCCGCCCGAACGGCCGGGCCAACTCGATCGCGTGGCTGGTCTGGCACCTGAGCCGGATCCAGGACGATCACGTCGCGCACGCGGCCGGTACCGAACAGGTATGGCGGGCCGGCGGCTGGGCCGAGAAGTTCGGTCTCGACCTGCACATCGACGACACCGGCTACGGTCACAGTTCCGACGACGTCGCCACGGTTCGGGCGTCGGCTGAGCTGTTGCGCGGGTATCACGCCGCCGTGGCCGACCGCACGGACGAATTCGTGCGCGGGCTCAGCGCCGCCGACCTGGACCGCGTCGTCGACACGAACTGGAACCCGCCGGTGACGCTGGGGGTGCGGCTGGTCAGTGTGGTGTCCGACTGTCTGCAATATCTCGGTCAGGCCGCCTACGCCCGCGGCCTGGAGTAGAGCTCGGTTGCCCGGAGCTGACGCGATGGACGTGAACGCGGTGGCCGACGAGCTGTACGGCCTGCCGCTGGACGAGTTCACGGCCGCCCGCAACGCCTACGTCAAGCAGGCCCGCCAGAACGGCGACCGGGACGCGGCCGCGACCATCCAGGCTCTCGGCAAGCCGACGGCGGCCGCGGGGCTGGCCAACCAATTGGTGCGTCGGCACCGCGCGGAGCTGGCGCCGCTGCTCGAACTCGGCGCGAGCCTGCGGGCGGCCATGGCGTCGCTGAGCGGCGCCGAGCTGCGCACGTTGGGCCAGCAGCAGCACCGGCTGATCTCGGCGCTGGTCGGGCAGGCCCGTTCGCTGGCCGCCGCGGACGGGCGCGCCGTCAACGCCGACCAGACCCGGGGCCTGGAGGAGACGTTGCATGCGGCCCTGGCCGACGAAGGCGCCGCCAGCGAACTGATGGCCGGTCGGCTCACCGAGACCCTGCAGCGAAGCGGCCTCGGCTCGGGCGGGTCGGGCGGCGCGGGGTCCACTGGCGGCGCTGGTGGGTCGGGCGGCGCGGGGTCGTCGGGCGGCACGCCGCTGAAGTCCGTGCGGACGACTCGCGTGGCCCGGACCAAGACCAGATCGGGCGCCGGCCGGACCACCACGGTCGACGCCGCGGCGGAACGCGAGCGGGACCGTCGTGAGCGGGCCGAACGCGCGGCGCTGGCTGCGCGGGATGCGGCTGCGGCCCGACTGGACGAGGCCCGCACTGCCCTCACCCGGGCCGAGACCGACGCCGATGATGCGGACGCCGCGTGGGACCGGGCTACCGCCACCGTGGCCGGGCTGCGCGCGGAATTGGATCGGGCGACCGTCGAGCAGAGCGAGGCGGACCGGGCCCGCCGCCGCCGCCACGCCGAGGCCGAGCAGGCGCGGCGGGCCGAGCGGACGGCGCAACTCCGTCTGGACGGCATCGAGTAGTGCCGGCGACCAGCGTCGGCGATCAGTGCCGCCCAGTGCCGGCGATCAGTGCCGCCCAGTCGTTGCCGTCGGTGAAGGCAGGCTCAAAGGGCGGGCAGCAGCGCGTTCAGTTCCCGCCGGGACGACGTCCGCAACGCCGACCGCCACTGGCTGGCTTCGTTGGCCACGATCGCGGGGATGGTCAGCAACAGTCCGGCCTGCAAAGCGAAGCCGGCCATGCTGGCGATGGCGGGAGCCACGGTCGAAAGCCAGTGCGTGAACGCGAACACCGCGGCCGCGGCCAGCAGCAAGGCCACCACCATGGCGCGCATCCCGTCGTCTTCGCAGCGGTGCAAGTCGCGGCGGATGTCGCGGCGTAGCAAATCAGACGGCACCGGCTGCGATTCCAACAGCCGTAGGTAACGACGGCGCAGGCTGGTCAGCTCCGGATCAGTCGAGCCGGTCGGGTCGCCACATAGACCCCGCAGCCGGGCCACCTCGACACCTATGGGTTCCACGTGTGACCTCCTACCGCCTCCGAGAAGATTCGCTCGGCGCCGCGATTCGGTTTGATCTGCGCCACGGGGTCGTTGCCGGTAATGGCTCCACGACCCGACTCGGCGCGGCGGTTTCCCGGGGCGCGGCCTAATATCGACGTGCTCGGCGCGCCGATGGTCCCGGCCGATCCGGGGCGGGCCCCCGTAGCCCAACGGCAGAGGCCGGCCCCTTAAAAGGGTTCCAGTGTCGGTTCGAATCCGACCGGGGGCACGGCCCAGCCGCGAGGTCGGCCCGGGACGTTTGGGAACGTAGACGGACGTGGGATCGTTGTACCGATTGTCGCCGGCCATGGCCGGCGCGCCTGATATCACGTTCACAGATTTCGTTCCTGGAGGGGATTGCTGTGCCGAACCCGGTACTTGGCAAGTTCGACGCTGCGGCCAACCGTCCCGGCGGTGGGGTCATCACCCCGTCGGCCGGTCAGCTCAACGACCTGTACAACCGGCCGGCCTACACCCCGGCCGAATACATGACGATCGACGACGTCGTGGTGCGCACCGGCGTCATGCTGGCCACGATCCTCGGGGTCGGCGCGGTCACCTGGTCGTTGACCAGCACCACCGTCGACAGCTTCGGCAACCGCGGCGTCGACTTCGGCTCTATCGCGCCGTTGCTGCTGGTGGGCTTCATCGGCGGCCTCGGCCTCGGTCTGTACATGGCCTTCACCATGAAGGCGAACGCGTTCACGTCGTTGGCCTACGCCGCGTGCGAGGGGGTTGTGCTCGGCGCCATCAGCCGCTACTTCGACGCTCGCTACCCGGGTGTGGCCATCCAGGCGCTGACCGGAACGGTGATGGTGGCCGCGGGCATGCTCGTCGTCTACAAGACCGGCGCGATCCGGGTCACGCCCCGGTTCACCCGCATCATCGTCGGGGCCACCATCGGTGCCTTCGGCCTGATGCTGATCAACCTGGTCGCGTCTTTCTTCACCGATGGCGGGTTGGGCCTGCGCGACGGTAGCCCGGTGGCCATCCTCTTCAGCATCTTCTGCATCGGGCTGGCCGCGTTCAACCTGGTCATGGACTTCGACATGATCGAGCGGGCGATCCGCTCCGGCGCCGACCGCAAGTTCTCCTGGTACGCCTCGTTCGGCATCGTCGTCACCCTGGTCTGGCTCTACCTGGAGATCCTGCGCCTGCTCGGGTACGCGCGCCGCTGACCGGCGGGCAACGGTGCACAGCGTCGAACTGCGGATAGACAACGGCCGTCAGGTCATCTCCGACCTGACGGCCGAGGTCAGCGACTTCTGCCGGACGCAAGGTGACGGCCTGCTCAGCGTGTTCGTCCCGCACGCGACCGCCGGCGTCGCGCTGATGGAGGTCCACTCCGGCAGCGAGCCCGACCTGGAGGACACCCTGGAACGGATGCTGCCGATCGACGATCGTTACCAGCATCGGCACGGCAGCGTGGGCCACGGCCGCGATCACGTGCTGCCGGCGTTGGTGTCGCCGTCGGTGACCGTGCCGGTGTTCGGCGGGGTGCCCGCGCTGGGCACCTGGCAGAGCATCGTGCTGGTGGACACGAACGGCGACAATCCCTCGCGCCGCGTCCGGCTCAGCTTCGTCCCGGCCTGACGGACGTGTCGTCCACGAACACCCGCTCGCCCATGACTTCCGCGGTTTCGGCCAGCGGTGACCGCCCGGCCTTCGTCCATGACTCCGCCGAGATCGAACCGGGCGTGAAACTCGGCGCTGGTACCAGAGTGTGGCGGCACAGCCATATTCGCGCCGACGCGGAGATCGGCGCCGATTGCACTATCGGGGCGAACGTCTTCATCGACGCCGGTGTTCACGTCGGTGACCGGGTCAAGATCCAGAACAACGTCTCGATCTATGCCGGCGTCGAACTGGAGGCCGACGCGTTCGTCGGGCCGGCGGCGGTGTTCACGAACGACCGCACGCCGCGCTCGACCGGATCCTGGACGGTCAGCAAGACCATCGTGCGTGCGGGTGCGTCGGTCGGCGCGAACGCCACCGTGGTGTGTGGCAACGAGCTCGGCGAGCACTGCCTGGTGGCGGCCGGCGCCGTCGTCACCAAACCGGTCCGCCCGCATCAACTCGTGATGGGCAACCCGGCGCGGGCGGCGGGTTGGGTCTGCCGATGCGGCGTCACGGTCTCCCGAGCGGACGAGCGGCCGACCGATCTGGTCTGCGAGCTCTGCCCACACCCCTGAACCGGATCAGCGCGTGCGTCGCCGTACGCGCATGCCTCGGTATGCACCGGTTCACGACAGGCGTTCGAGGACCATGGCCATGCCCTGGCCGCCGCCGACGCACATGGTCTCCAACCCGAACTGCTTGTCGTGATGCTGCAGTGAGTTGATCAGCGTGGACGTGATCCGGGCCCCCGTCATGCCGAACGGGTGGCCGATGGCGATGGCGCCGCCGTTGACGTTCAGCCGGTCCTCGGCCACGCCGAGCTGGCGGTAGGACGGGATGACCTGAGCGGCAAAGGCCTCGTTGATCTCGACCAGGTCGATGTCGTCGATGCCCAGGCCGGCCCGGCGCAGGGCCTGCCGGGACGCCTCGACCGGACCCAGGCCCATGATCTCGGGCGACAGGCCGGTGACCCCGGTGGAAACGACCCGCGCCAACGGCGTCAGCCCGAGTTCGGCCGCCTTGGTGTCGCTCATGACGATGACGGCGGCCGCGCCGTCGTTGAGCGGGCAGCAGTTGCCGGCGGTGATGCGGCCGTCCGGGCGGAACACCGGCTTCAGCGCCGAGACGGCCTCGTAGGTGACGCCGGCGCGCGGCCCGTCGTCGGCGGCCACCACGCGCCCGTCGGCAAGCGTGATCGGCGTGATGTCCTTGGCCCAGAACCCGTCCGCGATCGCCTTCTCGGCGAGGTTCTGGGAGCGGACGCCGAAGTGGTCCATGTCCTCGCGGCTGACGTCTGCGAGCTGGGCCACGTTCTCGGCCGTCTGCCCCATCAGGATGTACGGGTCGGGCAGCTCGCCGTCCGCGCGCGGGTCGTGCCACACCACGCCGCCCTGCGTGGCCTCGACCGTACGGGCCTGCGCATCGTCGAAGATCGGGTTCTCAGTGCCCGGGAACGAATCCGAGCTGCCGCGCACGAACGAGGACACCATCTCGACGCCGGCCGAGATGAACACGTCACCCTCGCCGGCCTTGATCGCGTGGAACGCCATCCGGGTCGTCTGCAGCGACGACGAGCAGTAGCGGGTGATCGTCGCTCCCGGCAGGAAGTCGTAGCCGAGCTGCACCGCGACTATCCGGGCCAGGTTGCGGCCCTGCTCGCCGCCGGGCAGACCGCACCCGAGCAGCAGGTCGTCGATGTCGTGCGGATCGAGCGCGGGCACCTTGGCCAGTGCGGCCGAGATCATCTGCGCGGTCAGGTCGTCGGGGCGGACGCCAACCAGCGAGCCCTTGCCCGCGCGCCCGATCGGTGAACGGGCGGTGGCGACGATGACGGCTTCGGGCATGTGCACTCCTCAGGTGTGCGGCGGGTGCGTGATCAGGGGGCAGTGGTGATGACGGGGATGTGGTCGACCTTGACACCGTCGGCGACACCGTCGGCGACACCGGGCGGGGTCCGGCGGCGCAGCAGACGGGCCCAGCGTCCGTAATCGCCGCGGTCAGCGCCGTGCACCTGGGCCGCGGCGACCTCGGTGCCGGTGTGGGTGGCCGCGTGCGCGGCGGCGCGCGCGATCGGGCGGGCACGTTCGCTCAGGAACGGACCGGCCGGCTCGGTCTCGGTGTCCAGGCCCAGCGCCGCGGCCGCCGAGGGCAGTGACACCTCGATCGCGGCCGCGTACCCCAGCGCGGAGGGATGGAACCGGTCCTCGCTGAACAGGTCGCGCTCGCGGGCGAAGCGGGGACCGAGGATGTTGCCGAGCGAGACGGTGCGCCCGCCGGCCTCGACCACGGCAATGGTCTGGGCCGCGGCCAGGTTGCGCGACCATCGCCGGGCCACGAAGCGTAGCGGCTGGGCGATCGGACGGACGGTGCCGAGGTCGGGGCAAGTGCCGACGACGACCGCGCAACCGTGCTCGACCAACGTCGTCACCGCCTCGGCCAGCGACCGAACCGCCACCGACGGGCGCACCCGGTGGGTGATGTCGTTGGCGCCGATCATGATGTACGCGAGCTCGGGCCGGTGCGGGAGCACCCGGGTCACCTGCTCGGCCAGCGACGACGACTGCGCACCGACGACGGCCACGCACTGCACGTCCACCGGTCGCCGGGACCAGGCCGAAAGCCCACGCGCAAGCACGGCCGGGGGCGTGTCTGCGGCGTCGTGCAGGCCGTATCCGGCCGCGGACGAATCGCCCAGGACGGCGACCCGCAGTGCCGGGCGTCCGGCCGGCAGATCGGCCACCGCCCAGGTGCCGTCGGCGCGCGGCGGCGGGGTTTCGACCGGCCGTATGCGCCGATGGGCCAGCTTGGTCTCGCCGTAGAACACGCCGAACAGGGCCGCACTCAGGGCCCCGAGCGAGCCGCCTCCGAAGGCGGCCACGGTGGCAACCCGACGAGCGCGCGCCGCACGTGACACCTGCCGACCCTCCCTTCGAGGGACCTGGTCGCAACCGGCGACCCTGCTGCCTCCTCCGAGGCTAACCTCACCGGTATGCGGTACTACGAATCCGTGGTCGAACTCATCGGTAACACGCCGTTGGTCCGGCTGCGCACCCTCACCGACCACGTTGCCGAGCAACGCCGGCCGTTGTTGCTGGCCAAGATCGAGTTCGTCAACCCCGGCGGTTCGGTCAAGGACCGCATCGCGGTGCGGATGATCGATGCCGCGGAAGCGTCGGGCGAACTGCAACCGGGCGGGACGATCGTCGAACCGACCTCGGGCAACACCGGCGTCGGGCTGGCCATCGTCGCCCAGCAGCGCGGGTACCACTGCATCTTCGTGTGCCCGGACAAGGTCAGCACGGACAAGGTGAACACGCTGCGCGCGTACGGAGCCGAGGTCGTCGTCTGCCCGACTGCGGTGTCGCCCGAGGACCCGCGTTCCTACTACAGCGTGAGCGAGCGGCTGGCCCGCGAAACGCCCGGCGGTTGGAAACCGAACCAGTACGCCAACGTCAACAACCCCCGTTCGCACTACGAGACCACCGGTCCCGAGGTCTGGGAACAGACGCAGGGACGGGTGACCCACTTCGTCGCCGGGATCGGCACCGGCGGCACGATCAGCGGGGTCGGGCGCTACCTGAAGGAGGTCTCGGGCGGCGCGGTGAAGGTGATCGGGGCCGACCCGGAGGGCTCGGTCTACTCGGGCGGGACGGGGCGGCCGTATCTGGTCGAGGGCGTGGGTGAGGACTTCTGGCCCGAGACCTACGACAAGAGCGTGTGCGACGAGATCATCCCGATCACCGACGCCCGCTCGTTTCAAGTGACCCGCCAGCTCGCCCGGCAAGAAGGCCTGCTGGTCGGGGGTTCCTGCGGCATGGCCGTCGCCGCGGCGCTGGCGTTGGTGCCACGGCTCGGGCCGACGGACGTCGTCGTGGTGCTGTTGCCCGACGGCGGGCGCGGATACCTGTCCAAGATCTTCTCCGACACCTGGATGAGCGACTACGGCTTCCTGCAGTCCGAGGCCGAGACCACGGTCGAGCAAGTTCTGCGCGGCAAGTCCGGCGACACTCCCCAGCTCGTGCACGGCCACCCCAACGAGACGATCCGTGAGGCGATCGACATCCTGCGCGAGTACGGCGTCTCGCAGATGCCCGTGGTCAACGCCGAACCGCCGGTGACCGCGGGCGAGGTGGTCGGCTCGGTGTCGGAACGCGATCTGCTCGAAGCGCTGTTCGCCGGCTCGGCCTCCCTGGCCGACGCGGTCGAAGGCCACATGGCCCCGGCGCTGCCGATCATCGGATCCGGCGAGCCGGTGTCGGCCGCGGTCGCCGCCCTGGAAAGAGCCGACGCGCTGCTGGTGCACATCGACGGCAAGCCGGCCGGGGTGCTGACCCGCCCCGACCTGCTCGGATACCTCGCCGCTCGCTGACCGCCGGGTTCAGCTGGCGCCGGCGGTCTAGTTCCGGATCCGGGCCAGCACCTCGGTGGCGACACCCAGCACCTCGGTGGCGACACCGGGCAGCTCGGTGGCGACGCCGGGCAGGCTGAGTACGTCGTAGGCGGTGGCGCCGGACGGTTGCATCCCCTACAGGCCAGTGCATCCGCCACAGGCCAGGCCCGGCGGCCGAGCCGGCCCAGTCGGGAACCGGCGCCCGGTACGGTCGGATCATGCCGTGCCGGGCCAGTGTCGTATGGGACGACGCCTACCTCGGTTACGACTTCGGCGAGCACCCGATGCATCCGGTGCGCCTGGACCTGACCGTCCGGCTGGCCCGCGCCCTGGGTGTGCTCGACGAGGTCGACCTGAGCGCACCCGAGCCGGCCGACGAGGCCACCCTGCTGACCGCCCACAGCCCGGGTTACCTGGCCGCGTTGCGCGCCGCCTCCGACGACCCCGGCTTCGTCGGCCACGGGCTGGGAACGGCAGACAACCCCGTCTTTGCGGGGATGTATGACGCGGGCGCGCTGATCGCCGGCGGGTCGGTGCTGGCCGCGGCCAAGGTCTGGCGGGGTGACAGCGACCATGCGGTGAACATCGCCGGCGGGCTGCACCACGCCATGTACGACTCGGCGTCGGGGTTCTGCCTGCTCAACGACGTGGTCGTCGCCATCCGCTGGCTACTGGACAACGGCGCGCGGCGGGTGGCGTACGTGGATGTCGACGTCCATCACGGCGACGGCGTCCAGGCCGCGTTCTGGGACGACCCGCGGGTGCTCACCGTCAGCCTGCACCAGCATCCGGCCACGCTGTTCCCGGGCACCGGCTTACCGTCCGAGATCGGGGCCGGCGCGGCCGAGGGCACGGCCGTGAACGTGGCGCTACCGCCGGGCACCGACGACGAGGGCTGGCTGCGGGCCTTCGGGGCGGTGGTGCCCGGCGCGGTGCGGGCGTTCGCGCCCGACGTCCTGGTCAGCCAGTGCGGCTGCGACACCCACCGTGAGGACCCGTTGGCCGAGCTGGCGCTGAGCGTGGACGGCCAGGCGGTGGCCCTGCGGTGGATGCACCTGCTGGCCCACGAGAGCGCGGGCGGGCGGTGGGTGGCGGTCGGCGGTGGCGGCTACGGGGTGCTGCGCTGCGTGCCGCGGACGTGGACCAACCTGATCGCCGAAGCGGCCGGCCACCCCGTCGACCCGTCCACCCCGATTCCGGACGAGTGGACGAAAGGCTTACGGGAGCGGGGGATCACCGCCGAACTGCCGACCACGATGGGCGAAGGTGCGGTGCCGCTGCGCCCCGGCGACGTGGACGGGCCGCCGCCGTGGGCGCCCGGCGCGGAGGACTGGCTCGACCGCTCCATCGGCGCCACCCGCAACGCCGTGTACCCCCTGCTGGGCCTCGACCCCGACGATCCGCGAGACTGATGCCCACCGATGAGTGACACCGACACAGATGACTGACACCGAAGCAGTGACGCCGGGCACCGCCGCCGCCGACGCACGTCCCTACCCGCCGAGTTGGCGCGCGGACGTGGTCGTGGCCGACGGCGGCACCGTCCACCTGCGACCGATCGAGCCCTCCGACGCCGACGCGTTGATCGCGTTCCACGCCTCGCTGTCGGATCGCACCCGGTACCTGCGTTACTTCTCGACCTACAAGAACATGCCGGAGAAGGACGTCGTCCGGTTCACCACCGTCGATCACGTCGACCGGGTCGCGTTGGTGGTCGTGCTCAGCGGGGACATCATCGGGGTCGGTCGGTTCGACCGTATGCCCGACCCGGCCGAGGCCGAGGTCGCCTTCGTGGTCTCGGACGCCCACCAGGGGCGCGGGATCGGGTCGGTGCTGCTCGAGCACCTGGCCGCGGCCGCCCGGGAACGCGGCATACGCCGGTTCGTGGCCGAAGTCCTGGCCGAGAACCGGCGCATGGTGCGCGTGTTCACCGACGCCGGCTACCAGGCCAGTCACGAGTTGGACTACGGCGTCGTCCACCTCTCCTTCGCGATCGGGCAGACCGCGCTCACCGAGGCCGTGGCCCGGGAACGCGAGCATGCCGGCGAAGCCGCGTCGATCCGTCGCCTGCTCTCACCGCGGTCGGTGGCCGTGGTCGGGGCCAGCACGGACTCGAGCAAGATCGGCAACGCCGTCCTGCGCAACCTGCTGCGCGGCGGTTTCACCGGTGACGTCCTGCCCATCCATCCGGGTGCCTCCGAGGTCGAGGGGCTGCGGGCCTACGCCAGCGTGCTGGACGTCCCCGAGCCGCTCGACCTGGTCGTCATCGCCGTGCCGGCGGAGGTCGTCGGCGGGATCGTGGCCGAGTGCGCGACCAAGGGCGTCCGGGCGCTGATCGTCATCTCCGGCGGCTTCGGCGAGCGCACCGACGACCGCTCGCGGGGGCTGGCCGCGCAACGGGCGCTGGTCGCCGAGGCGCGCGCGAACGGCATGCGGGTGGTCGGGCCCAACTGCCTGGGCGTCGCCAACAACGATCCGGCCTCGTCGCTGAACGCGTCGTTGGCTCCGCTGATCCCACCCCGCGGCCGGACCGGTTTCTTCAGCCAGTCCGGTGCGCTCGGGGTGGCCGTCCTCGGCGAGGCGGTCCGGCGCGGGGTCGGGCTGTCCACGTTCGTCTCGGCCGGCAATCGGGCGGACGTGTCCGGCAACGATCTGCTGCAGTACTGGGAGGACGACCCGGAAACCGACGTCGTCCTGCTGTACCTGGAGAGCTTCGGCAACCCGCGCAAGTTCGCCCGGCTCAGCCGTCGGGTGGGCCGGCACAAGCCGATCGTGGCCGTGAAGTCCGGGCACGGGCGGGTGGCGTTCGGCCTGCGCGACACCAGCGTCGACCTGCCCGACAGTGCCATCGCGGCACTGTTCGAGGCGTCCGGGGTCATCCGGGTCCGCACCCTGGACGAGATGTTCGACGTCGGTCTGTTGCTGGCGGCGCAGCCGCTGCCGGCCGGGGACCGGGTCGCCGTCGTCGGCAACTCGGCCGCGCTGAACACCCTCGTCGCCGCCGCGTGCGCCGCCGAGGACCTGAACCTGGTGCGCGCTGTGGACGTCGGGGTGAACGCCTCCGCCACCGAGTTCGGCGACGCGTTGCGGGCCGCCGCCGACGACGACGCCGTCGAGGCGATCGTGGCCGTGTTCGTGCCGCCGCTGGCCGCGTCGGGTCAGGAGCACGCCCAGGCCCTGCGCGATGCGGTGCGCGACTCGGGCAAGCCGGTGCTGTCGACGTTCCTCGGTTTCGACGGGGTGCCGGCCCAACTCATGGAGCCCGGTGACCTGTCGCCGACCCGGGGCTCGGTACCGTCCTACCCGTCGCCGGAACGGGCGGTGCGGACCCTGGCCCGGGCCGTCCGGCACGCCCGGTGGCGGCGTCGCGACCCGGGGCGGGTGCCCGAGTTCGCTGAGATCGACGCCGCGCCCGCCCGCCGCCTGGTGGATCACGTGCTCGCCACCACCCCGGCCGGCCGCGACCTGAGCCCGGACGAGGTCGCGCTGGTGCTGGGCGGGTACGGGTTGAGCCTGGTGCCTTCGCGCGAAGTCCTCGGACCGTGGGAGGCCCGCTCGGCCGCGGCCACCCTGGGCTGGCCCGTGTCGCTGCGCCGCGACGCCGCCGTGCGCCTGCACCTGCGCGACGAGCACACGCTGGCCGATGCGTGGGAATCGCTCGGCCTGGCCGAGGACGGCCGGGCCACCGTCCAGGCCATGGCGCCGCGCGGGATCGACACGGTCTTCGGTGTGCAGGACGACGCCGCGTTCGGGGCGTTGGTGTCCTTCGGCATCGGCGGCGTGGCCACCGAGTTGCTGGGCGACCGGGCCTACGCGGCGATCCCGGTGACCGATCATGACGCGGCGGACCTCGTCCGCGGCCCACGCGCGGCACCGATGCTCACCGGGTACGGCGGCGCCGAGCCGGCCGACCTCGACGCCCAGGCCGACGTCGCTCTGCGCCTGTCGCGCCTGGCCGACGACCTCCCCGGCGTGGCCGAGCTGCGGGTGGGCGTGGTTGCGTCCCCGTCCGGAGCGCACGCGCTCTGGGCCACGATCCGGCTCGGACCACCGTCCGCGCGCAACGAAGGCCCCCGCCGCCTGCCCGGCCTCTGACCCTGCCGGTTTGTGGTGGCAACTGACCCACCCAGGTGGGTCGGTTGCCACCACAGACCGTGAGCGGGTGGGCTGGGTAACGTTGCCGTGGTGACTGATTCCGACTTAGGCGTACCCGGCTTCAACACCCTGGCCATCCATGCTGGTCAGGAGCCGGACTCGCTGACCGGGTCGGTGACGGTGCCGATCTACCAGACCTCGACGTACAAGCAGGACGGCGTCGGCGGCCTACGCGGCGGATATGAATACAGCCGCAGCGCCAACCCGACCCGCACGGCGCTGGAGGAGTGCCTGGCCGCGC
>CAXULW010000023.1:0-9838 GCA_964252015.1 uncultured Jatrophihabitantaceae bacterium
TACAGCCGCAGCGCCAACCCGACCCGCACGGCGCTGGAGGAGTGCCTGGCCGCGCTGGAGGGTGGTGCTCGGGGACTCGCGTTCGCCTCCGGGTTGGCCGCGGAAGACGCGTTGCTGCGGACCGTATGTGTGCCCGGTGACCACGTGATCCTGCCCGGCGACGCCTACGGCGGCACGTTCCGGCTCGTCGCGCGGGTGTTCGAGCGGTGGGGCCTGACCTACACGGCTGTGCCGCTGGACGACCTGGCTGCCGTTCGCGCGGCGGTGCGCGACACCACCCGCATCATCTGGTGCGAGACGCCGACCAACCCGTTGCTCGGCATCGCCGATATCGCTGCCCTAGCCTCGATCGCCCACGAGGCGGGGGCGTTGCTGGCCGTGGACAACACGTTCGCCTCGCCCTACCTGCAGCAGCCGCTGGCGCTGGGCGCCGACGTGGTCGTCCACTCCACGACCAAGTACCTCGGCGGTCATTCGGACGTCATCGGCGGCGCGCTGGTGGCCGGATCGGACGAGCTGGGGGAGCGGCTGGCGTTCCACCAGAACGCGATGGGTGCCGTGGCCGGGCCGTTCGACGCCTGGCTGGTGCTGCGCGGGATCAAGACGCTCGGCGTGCGGATGGACCGGCACTGCAGCAACTCGATCCGCGTCGTCGAGGCACTGTCTGCGCATGATGCGGTCAGCGCGGTGCTCTACCCCGGACTGCCCTCGCACCCCGGGCACGAGCTGGCCGCCCGTCAGATGAGCGGTTTCGGCGGCATGGTCTCGTTCCGCGTCCGCGGCGGGCAGGACGCGGCCCTTCGCGTCTGCCGGCGGGCCCGCGTCTTCACCCTGGGTGAGTCGCTCGGCGGGGTGGAATCGCTGATCGAGCACCCCGCCCTGATGACCCATGCCAGCGTCACCGGCTCACCGCTGGAAGTGCCCGCAGACCTGGTCCGGCTCTCCGTCGGCATCGAGGACGTCGAAGACCTGCTGGCCGACCTGGACCAGGCCCTGTCCTGACCCCGGTTGCCGCACCCGCCGGGGATTCACGGGCGGTACATGTAGCGGTGCGGGATCGGCGGGTCGCCGCTGGGATGAATGTCGCCGACGGCTCGAAAACCGTGGCGTTCGTAGAACGCAATGGCCGGCACCCGGGCATGGCACCACACCGTGCTGTCTTGCTCCGTGACGTAGGCGATCACGGCGCGCAGGACGGCCGAACCGGCGCCCTGGCCACGGTAGGCCGGGTCGGTGGCCATCTGACGCAGGTGCCAGCCGGGCGCCAGGGCTACCTGCTTCGGCAACAGGGCCGGGAACGGCCACTCGTCGGGGTAGACGAAGCAGGTGCTGACCACGTCGCCGTCGTCGGCCACGGCCGCGAAGTGGACCGCTTCCGCGATCCCGTCACCGGGCAGGGCCGCGTCGGGCGGGTCGAACGGGCGCAGCACGGCTCGGCGCAGCGTTCGGGCCCGGTCCGGCTCCACGATCTCCACCCGCACGCCCCCATTGTGCGTTGGCCCCTGTGCAGGCGGACACGCCGTGGGTGTGACAGCTACGGGGCCAACGCTCGCCGCGGGTTGCGTTGCCGCTCGGTGGGTTGCCGCTACTGGCTCAGCCGGCGCGGCGGCGGCCGCCTCGGGCGCGCAGGTAATCGGCGACGACGTATTCGCCCAACCGGCCGGGTTTGGGCTCGAACAGCCGACCGCCGTTGCGGCGGGCGACCTCGTTCATGAAGTCGATCAGGGCCGGTTCGTTGTCGAGCATGAAGACGTTGATGGTCGCCCCGCGCCGGGTGCAGCGGGCCACCTCGGCCACCGTGGCCGCGATCGTCTCGCGGGTGGGCGGCCAGGAGAAGTCGGCGTAACCGTCCGAGGTCAGGTGCGCCG
This sequence comes from uncultured Jatrophihabitantaceae bacterium, assembly GCA_964252015.1. GTDB lineage: Bacteria > Actinomycetota > Actinomycetes > Mycobacteriales > Jatrophihabitantaceae > CAXSBR01. The sequence continues at coordinate 1,869 of CAXULW010000023.1, forward strand.
TCGGCTCACCGTCGGTGATCACCAGGATCACCGGTTCGGCGTTGCGGTGCCGGTCCAGGTGGCGACGGGCCAGCATGAGCGCGTGCTGCAGGTTGGTGCCCTGCACCCGTTCCCACTCGTGGCTGATCAGGTCACCGGGCGTCATCGGGCGGGCGTAGTCGCTGAAGCCGATGATCTGGATGGCGTCCTGCGGGAACTTGGTCGTGATCAACGAATGCAGCGCCAGCGCGGTCGTCTTGGCCTCCCCCCAGGTGCCGCGCAGCTCCATAGAGAACGACATGTCCACCAGCAACGCCACAGCGGCGTGCGAGCGGCGTTCGGTTTCAGCCACCTCGAAGTCCTCGGGAGTGAGCCGCACACCGACGCCCCGACCGCGAGCATCGGGATCGGACGCGGTACGCAAGACCGCGTTGCGCACCGTTCGGGTGACGTCCAGCGGCTGCTCGTCGCCGAACTCCCAGGTCCGCGTCGATCCGGTGGCCTCACCGGACGGGCCCGCGTCCTGCACGTCGTGGGTGCCGCGCCCGGCCGCCGCCATGTCGGCGAACACCCGCCGCAGCGCCGCCGATCCGAGCCGCCGCAGGGCCCGCGGGGTGAGCTGCAGGCCCTGGCCCGGGGAGCGTTCCAGGTAACCCTGGCGCTGCAGCTCCCGTTCGATCTGACGCAACTGGGCCAGGTCGTCGACGGCCTGACGACCGAGCGCGCGCTCTACCAACTCGTCGTCGATGTCGCCCAGCGATGCCCCCGGGTAGTCCTGATCGGCCAGCGACTGGAGTTCGTCCAGGTCGGCCAGCTCCGAAAGGGCGCCGGTGGCATCGGAGTAGCCCATCGGCTGGTCGCCGTCCATCCGCTCGCGGCCGTCCCAGGGCAGGTCGGGACGGGCCGAGCGCAGGCCGGACTGCAAGCGAGCCATCTGCTCGGCCAGGCCGTCGGCGCCGAGCATGTCGGCCATCAGCTGGCCCAGTTCGGCCTGCTGCTGCGGGCTCAGCGAGTTCATCAGCCTCTGCGCCGCAGCCGATCGGCGGGCCAGCGAATCCACCAGCTCGGCCAGGTTCTCGGGCTGGTCGGGGAAGAAGTCGCCGTAGTTCTGCATGAACTCGGCGAACTGTTCGGGCGTGTGCTCGCCACGGGCGTCGGCGTCGAGCATGTCGTTGAGCGCGGACATCATCTCGCGCACGCGGGCCAGATCCTCAGGTGAGGCGTTGGCCATCGCGTTCTTCAGCCCGGCGAACTGGGCGTCGAGGACCTCGGACCGGAGCAGGTCCTGGATCTGGGCGAACGCCTGGGCGGCCTCGGGGGAGCGCCACTGGTAGTCGTTCAGCTCACGCACGGCTCGGGCCGTGTCCTTGGGCAGCGCGTCGAGCTCGGCCTCGGCCATGCGGGCGGCGTCGGACGGGTCCGGGAACAGGGCCGTCTTCTCCGCCGTCAACGCCTGGTCGAGCAGCTCCTTGACCTGCGCCAACGTGCCGTCCAGGCGGTTGTTCTTGCGCAGGTCGCGGGACCGGCGACGGGCCTGGGCACGGATCGAATCCAGGCCCCGCCCCTCGCGCAATCCCTTGCGCAGCAGGCGTTCCAGGGCGCTGCGCGGCGAGGCCCCGGACAGCACGTCGTTGCCGATCTCGTCCATGGCCGCGCGCACGTCGAACGGGGCCTCGAGGGGATCGCGCCCCCCGTCCCACGCCCCGTAGGAGGAGGTGCCGAACGACGACGTCACGGCGTCACCCCGACTCCGCGCCCCGGAGGGACGCGTTTGGGCGCCGCCGAACGTCCCTGGCGGGCGCGAAGTGCGGGGGTGGCTCCGACTCCGCGCCCCGGAGGGACGCGTTCGGGCGCCGCTGAACGTCCCTGGCGGGCGCGGAGTGCGGGGGTGGGGGGAGTGCGAGGTGGGGTCGCACGGGTCACGCTCCGTAGACGGTGCGACCGCCGGCCGAATCCTTGGCCAGGCGACGGTTGAGGTAGAGGCCCTCGAGCGCGAACTCCACGCCGGCGGCCGCCAGCCCGACGGCCGCGGGGCCTTCGGCCACCCCGCCAGGCTCGAGGCGGTCGAGCAGGTCGGCCAGCCCGGGAACGGTGCCCAGCTGTTCGAGCAAGGCGTCCGCCGAGACGGTGTCGCCGGAGGACACCACGAGCCCGCCGTCGAACTTCTCCTGCAGCGGGCGCAGGTCGAGACCGGCCAGCCGCGATCGGTAGGTCTCGGCCGTGGCCCGGCGCAGGAGGTGTTCGAGCACCTCGAACTCACGTCCTTCCGAGGCACCGTCCGAGTCGTCGAACTCGACCTTGCCCCGTGATGCCGGCACGACGGAGGCCAGGTCGGCCACCCGCGCCACCGCGACCGGCTCCCCGGTGATCGCCGCGCGGCGCACCGCGGACGCGGCCACCGTCTCCACTGCGGCGATCGCGAACCGGGCCGACACCCCGGAACGCTGGTCGATCTGCGGCGCGTCCCGCACGGCGCGGGCGAAGCGGCCGACGACCTCGAGCAGATGACTCGGCACCAGGGGCGCGCCGTGGGGCGAGTCGTCCCACAACACCGCGGCCTCCTGGGCGATCAGCATCAGCTCGTCGTCCAGATCGAGCGGGTAGTGGGTGCGGATCTCGGCCCCGAAACGGTCCTTCAACGGCGTGATGATGCGACCGCGGTTGGTGTAGTCCTCCGGGTTCGCAGTGGCCACGAGCAGCAGGTCCAGCGGCAGCCGCAACCGGTAACCGCGGATCTGGATGTCTCGTTCTTCCAGGACGTTGAGCAGCGACACCTGGATCCGCTCGGCCAGGTCGGGCAGCTCGTTCACCGCGAAGATGCCGCGGTTCGTGCGGGGAACCAGCCCGTAGTGAACGGTTTCCGGGTCGCCGAGTGAGCGCCCTTCGGCCACCTTGATCGGGTCGATGTCGCCGATCAGGTCGCCGACGGACGTGTCCGGTGTGGCCAGCTTCTCGCCGTAACGCTCGGAACGGTGCAGCCAGTCGATGGGCAGCTCGTCACCGAGTTCGGCCGCCCGCCGGATCGAGCCGGGCGTCGTCGGCAGGGCCGGGTGCTCGTTGAGCTCCGAGCCGGCGATGACGGGCGTCCACTCGTCGAGCAGGCCGACCAGCGTGCGGATCAGGCGGGTCTTGCCCTGCCCGCGTTCGCCCAGCAGCACGATGTCGTGCCCGGCCAGCAGGGCCCGTTCGACCTCGGGTGCCACCGTGTTCTCGAACCCGACGATGCCCGGCAGCGACGGCAGTCCGGCTGCGAGCCGGGCGATCAGGTTGGCCCGGATCTCGCCCTTGACCGTGCGGGGATACACCGTGCTGGCGGCAACCTGGTCACCGGCCGCGGCGGCGGCCCGCAACGCGCCCACCGTGTAGAGAGCGGGTGCGGACGAGGCGACGTCCGGGCCGAGGAACGGATCGGTGCCGGCCAGCAAATCCTCAGGATCGACGGTGGGTTCGGAAGCGGGGTCGAATTCTGGTTCAGTCACGGGCGGTCCTATGGCGATTGAAGTCATGTCGATTGAAGTCAGGTCGTAAGAAGTCAGGTCGTAAGAAGTCAGGTCGATTGAAATCAGGTCGAAAGAGGAGAGGGCCCACGCCGGCGGCGGCCGGGCAGGCGCAGATGACGGTCTCGTGAGGGTCTGACATTTTGACGCTACGGCGGTGGTCAACCTGGCGCCACCGTCCTCGTCGGAGAACCTCGAGGTGTCCGCTGCGGGCGTAACGACGTCGCGCGGACTCTCCCCACGCGGGTCGGCAAACCTGTCGGACCCCCTGTTTAGGGTGAGGGGCATGGTGGAGTTGGAGCGTCGGACGGGCGAGGCTGCGGTGGGGGACGCGGCGGTGCTCGTCGAGGGTTTGGTGAAGACGTTCGGGCAGACGCGGGCGCTCGACGGGCTGGACCTGGTCGTCCCGCGCGGCTCGGTCCTGGGTCTGCTCGGTCCGAACGGGGCGGGTAAGACGACCGCGGTCCGGGTGCTGTCCACCCTGCTGCGCGCGGACTCCGGGCGAGCTGAGGTGGCCGGGGTCGACGTGGCGCGCGACCCGCAGCGGGTCCGGCAGATGATCGGTCTCACCGGCCAGTTCGCCGCGGTGGACGAGTACCTGACCGGGCGCGAGAACCTGCGCATGTTCGGTCGGCTGTTCCACCTGAGCCGCGCCGACGCCGCCCGGCGCGCCGACGAGCTGCTCGAGCACTTCGACCTGGCCGACGCCGGTTCCCGGCTGGCCAAGACGTACTCCGGGGGTATGCGACGGCGCCTCGACATCGCGTCGTCGTTGATCGCTGCTCCGCTCGTGCTGTTCCTGGACGAACCGACCACCGGGCTCGACCCGCGCAGCCGGCTCGGCATGTGGGACGTCATCCGTGATCTCGTCCGCGACGGCACCACGATCCTGCTGACCACCCAGTACCTGGAGGAAGCCGATGCCCTGGCCGACTCGATCGCGGTGATCGACGCCGGTCGGGTGATCGCCCGGGGGACGGCCGCGGAGTTGAAGGACCAGGTCGGCGGCACCCGGCTCGAGGTCGTCGTCGGTGACCGATCCGGGCTGGCCGCGGCGAACCAGGTGCTGGGCGAGTTCAGCCACGATGCGGTGAACGTGGATGAGGACGAGCTGCGCGTCTCCGTACCGGTGCGCAGCGGCACCAGCGTGCTGGCCGAGGTGGTCCGTCGTCTGGACGCCTCGGGGGTCGAGATCGCCGACCTGACCCTGCGCCGCCCCACCCTGGACGACGTTTTCCTCAAGCTGACCGGACACGCGGCGGCCGCTGACGCCAAGCTGCCCGACATCGACACCGACGCCCACACCGACGTGCCCGCCCGGGGAAGGAGTACACGATGACCGAATCCACCGCGGTACGGCCGGTAGCCGGCGACGGGCCGAGGGCGAGCGACCCCGGCGGGCTGGTGGGCTGGGTCTCGGACTCCTGGCTGATGACGTTGCGGCTGATCAAACAGATCGTGCGCGTGCCGGACCTGCTCATCTTCTCGGTCGTCCAGCCGGTGATGTTCGTGCTCCTGTTCCGCTACGTGTTCGGCGGGGCGATCGACGTGGGCGGCGGCGGGGGATACGTCCAGTACCTCATGCCCGGGATCTTCGTGCAGACCCTGCTGTTCAACGGGGCGGCCACCGGCATCGGCATGGCCGACGATCTGCAGAAGGGCCTGGTCGACCGCTTCCGGTCGTTACCCATCGCCCGCTCGGCCCTGCTGGTCGGGCGCAGCGTCTCGGACCTCATCCGCTCCACGTTGATCTTCGTCATCATGCTCGTGGTCGGCTTCGCTACCGGTTTCCGGTTCAGCGGCGGGGTGCTCGGGGCGGTCGCCGGGTCCGTGCTGATCCTTGCCTTCAGCTACGCGTTCAGCTGGATCGGGATCTTCGTCGGCCTGTCGGTCAAGACGGTCGAGGCGGCCCAGTCGGGCGGATTCCTGTGGCTCTTCCCGTTGACGTTCGCGAGTTCGGCCTTCGTGCGCACCGATTCCATGCCGAGTTGGCTGCGTGGCTTCGCCAACCACAATCCCGTCACCGTCGTCGTGAACTCGTGCCGCAGTCTGTATCTGTCCGACACCTATTCACACCGTTTCGGGGTGCCCGATCTGGGCGGTCAGCTCGCGCAGTCGTTGCTCTGGCTGGCGCTGGTGTTGGCGGTGTTCGTGCCGCTGAACGTGCGCAAGTACCGCAACCTCAGCCGGTGAACGGCTTGGCCGAGAGCAGCGTGACGCTCATGGTCTTGCCCGCTGGCGTGGCGTAGGACACGGTCTCGCCCTCATGTGCCCCGGTCAGCGCTTCACCCAACGGTGACGCCGCGGAGTAGACGGCAACGTTGGTCGTGCCGGCCTCTTCCCGCGAGCCGATCAGGAACGTCTCCGTGTCGTCCTCGTCCCCGTCGTAGGCCACGGTCACCACCGACCCGGGACCGGCCGTGCCCGATGCCGTCGGTGCGGCCCCGACCTTGGCGTTGCGCAGCAGCGCCTCGAGCAGGCGGATCCGACCTTCCTGCTTGCCCTGCTCCTCGCGGGCGGCGTGATAGCCACCGTTCTCCTTCAGGTCGCCCTCCTCGCGGCGGGCGTTGATCTCCGCCGCGATCACCGGGCGGTCCGCGATCAACTTGGCCAGCTCGGCGGAGAGACGGTCGTGCGCATCCTGGGTCAGCCAGGTCTGCGCGCCGGTATCGGTCGTCGACATGTCATCACTCCGGTTCGGTGGAGTCGGTTGGACCTGACGCTGCAGGTTCCTCGGTCGGCACCCGCAGTTGATGTCCGTGGGTCACGGCTACGGGCGTTGCTGGGCATCGCGCTACCCGTTTCCGCGGCCGGTCCGGGGCGGGGCGTTCCCGGGGCTGAAGGCCTACCTTACCGCCGCGCGGCCGCGGACAACGATCAGCACAAGGATCAGCACAACGATCGGCACACCGATTACCGCACCGATCAGCGCGACGATCAGCACAACGATCAGCGCGACGATCAGCGCGACGATCAGCGCGACGATCAGCGACAATGGAGGGCGTGTCCGAAGCCTTACGCCTGATGGCGGTTCACGCCCACCCCGACGACGAGTCGAGCAAGGGCGCCGCGACCATGGCCCGCTACGTCGATGAGGGTGTCGAGGTGCTGGTCGTGACGTGCACCGGAGGAGAACGCGGCGACATCCTCAACCCGGGCCTGAAAGATCGTCCGGAGATCCTGGCCGACATCGCCAACATCCGCCGCGAGGAGATGGACCGCGCCCGCGAGATCCTGGGGGTGAAGCAGGAGTGGCTGGGCTTCGTCGACTCCGGCCTGCCCGAGGGCGACCCGCTTCCGCCGTTGCCCGAAGGCTGTTTCGCTCTGGTGCCGCTCGAGCAGGCCGCCGCGCCGCTGGTGGAGATCGTGCGCCGGTTCCGACCGCACGTGATGACGACCTACGACGAGAACGGCGGCTACCCGCACCCGGACCACATCATGTGCCACAAGGTCTCTATCGAGGCGTTCGAGGCCGCGCCCGATCCCGATCGGTACCCCGGCACCGGAGAGCCGTGGCAGCCGCTCAAGCTCTATTACGACGTGGGTTTCAGCCGGGCGCGGTTCAAGGCCGTGCACGAGGCCATGATCGCCCACGGGCTCGAGTCACCGTTCGAGGAGATGCGCAAGCGCTGGCAGGACCGCGCCGACTCCGACGTTCGGGAGCCCGTGCTGACCACGAACATCCAGGTCGCGGACTGGTTCCCGCGCCGAGACGCCGCTCTGCTCGCCCACGCCACCCAGGTCGACCCCCAGGGCTGGTTCTTCCAGGTACCGCTGGAGATCCAGCGCGAGGCGTGGCCGACCGAGGACTTCGAGCGGGCGCGCACGATCGTCAACTCACCGTTGCCCGAGGACGACCTGTTCGCCGGCGTGCGGGATCGGGTGGCGTGACCGTGCTGCACGCTGAGCTCAGGACCGCCGGGAGCCGACGGTGAACATCGCCCACGTCGCTCTGCGCGCGGCCGGCGATGACCAGCAGAAGGCCGCCCCGCTCGGACTGTTCGTGCTGCTCCTGCTGGGGCTGGCCTGCTACTTCCTGTTCAAGTCGATGTCGCGCCATCTCAAACGCGTCCGCGAGGACTTCCCGCACGGCTCGAGCACGGCGATGACACCGCCCGCGGCCTCCAGATCTGCGTCCACGGTCCGGCCGGCGGGCGACGAGCCCAGGCCCGCGGACCCGGACCCGAACGGTGCCGGCGGCGCCGATGACGGTGAGCAGTTACGACCGCACTGACCAGATGCTCAGCGCGTCCTCATGTCAAACCCGAGTCGTGCATGTTACGTTCCAACTGACCTTATTACTGCCAATGAGGGGGTTTACGTGATCGCTCTCGGTGTCGTCCTGCTGATCATCGGCTTCATCGCCAAGGTCAGCATCATCTGGACGCTCGGCATCATCCTGGTCGTCGTCGGGGCCATCCTCGCCGTGCTGGGTGCGACCGGCCGTCAGGTCGGTGGACGGGCCCACTGGTACTGATCCACCGGATCTGATCC